>CAZAGG010000001.1:0-253592 GCA_964484565.1 uncultured Rickettsiales bacterium
AATCGAGATTTAATCACCTCATTCTTAATATATAGTTAATGTAGGGAGGTAAGCCATTCATGGGGGAGGGTTAGGGTGGGGGTCTTGAATAGCAGCCAGTTATCAGTAGTCAGAAGATAGTAAAAAATCTGAAAACTGGTTTCTGACCTCTTACTACTGATTTAACCCCCATCCTTCGCCTTCCCCCATAAAGGGGGAAGGTTTTATTTGCGCTCAAAACAAAAGTTATAACCTTTATATATCTTTTATTAGTCAATATAAAATAACAGAGAAACATGACCATTTTATTACATAGTGAAGTTTTTTCATTCTAATTCACTTATCATTTTAAATAGCAGTATATAACCTCATCGAGTCTTCTTTGCGTTTATCTTCTTTGTCAGTGTGGGGGTGGTGAGATTTTCTTATGCCCTCATATTCTTCAGTTTTGCGCTCTATAAGAAATTGATATTCCATAAACGCACCTTTGGTTTTTTTGTGATAGTTTTTGAGTTTAGCTTCATATTCATCTATCGTAACATCCATTTTATCACCTAGGTATCTAACCAAACTGCTGGAGGTTGAAACTCTAACAGATTTTGATTTGCCCTCCTTAGCTGCGGCGGCTATTGCTTTTTTAAATAATCCCACATCTTCTGTGATGATACGGCATGGTTCATTTAGCGATAAAATTAGCTCAACAATTGCTCTATCTCCCCCCTGATTTCTGCCGTGTACTACATCGTTCCGCACGCCATCGTGTGATTTAAGATATGTATTAAAACGTTTTGCAACTTTAACCCTAACATCTGGGCTTGGCATCTCGCTCTCATTGTATTTATAGCCTTCTGCATCACCCAAAATAAAACCCAGATATTTTATTTCCTCTTCTGATAAGTTTTGAAATTCTACGGGTGTTTCATCATGCGATAACACATGATTTAAAACATTAACGCGAAAATTACGAAACTCTTTGGTTTTTACAATTTTGATAACATCAGAATGATTTTTGAAAAAATCAATAATCACTTCATTGCTGGGGTCATAACTATCCGCTGCTTTTTCTAGGGTTTGACGTTGGGTATCAAGAGCACCGAATATTTCAAAAATACAAAAATCAGGAACCAATATCTGAGAAAATCCCATTCTCTGAGCTTCAGATAACAGTGACCCTAATGCCTCCACTAATCCAGCCTGTGCAAATCTGAATAGCGATGAGGTATCAATAATTAAAGTCTCGCCATTAATAACATGTTCATTCCAGTAATATTGTTCACGATTGTGAGTTGCGCTTACCATTTATTTTTCCCTGTTCTGTTTTATTATACATTTTTCACATAGTAGGGCAGATATTTTTGCATGTTTCAATAATCAAAATCTTTATTTGAGGATAAAATGACTAATACTCTGAATTTAAATATCTCTTTGCTTGAAGCATCACAAGCTCAGAAAGAGGTGACGGCCAACGAGGCATTTGTGAGAATTGATGCCATTCACAACTGTGGCGCGATTGATAAGGATGTTGCGACTCCTCCTGTTTCTCCTGCGGCGGGGGATTTATATATCATTGCAGCTTCTCCAACAGGAGACTGGAGCGGCAAGGCAAAGCAAATTGCATATTATGAGCAAGTTTGGCGTTTTATTGTTCCAAAAGAGGGCATGACTCTATGGGTGAAAGATGAAGATAAGCACTATACCTATAATGGCAGCGATTGGATTATCAGTCACTTAAATCACAATGAAATAACTGATTTTAAATATTTTGATATTGGTGATAAAAACACAGCATTCACTGTATTGAAAGAAGACGGATTTTATCAAAGAGTTAGACTAACTGGTAATATTTCAACGCTTACTCTGCCCGCCCTTCCCGCAACAGGAAAGGGATTCAAAATGAACTTAGAAATCGTGCAAGATGGCGTTGGCACTCGTTCAATCACCTCATGGGCAATAAGTGGTGGAGGAACAATCATCTGGCAAGCGGGGGTGAAAACGCTTTCAACATCGGCTAACATTACAGATATTGCCGAGCTTCGTTTTACTCCGTCAGGAGTTCGCATCAGCTTACTCAAAGCATTTGTAGTTTGAGGATATACCTATTGCAGTTTAACATTTGCAATAGGTATACGGAGCGAAGCGACTAGCGAACAAAGTGAGTGCAGCCTTAGCGGCGCTTGAGCGTCACGATGAAGTATACTGCTCACTTATTGATAAGATTTTATAAACCAATTATTTAGCAGTGAGAAGTATATTATGGAAATATCTGAGCAAACTTTGCGAAAAGTCATTCATGAAACCGTGGTGGAAACCTTAACAGGGCTTGGCTTTGACACTAAAGACCCGCAGTATATGCAGGCCGATTTATATTACCTTCGCAAACTCAGAAGAGGCAGTGAAGAAATGACAGGAAAGGTTAAAACCGTAACTGTTTCAATGCTTTTATCGGCAGTTTTAGTTTTACTTTGGCAAGCGTTTAAAAATCAGTTTGTGAGGTAAGATATGATTACGTTATTAGGTTCGCTATTAGGATTTTTTGGTGCGCTCTTTCCTGAAATAATCAAGCTATTTAAAGATTTTCACGATAAAAAGCATGAACTTGCAATATTAGATAGGCAAATGGAGCTGCAAAAACTAGGGCTTTCACAAAGGCTTGAAGAAATTCGCACAACGGCAGATATTGCCGAAGCAGAAGCAATATACAGAACTTATAATACGGGCGTTCACTGGGTTGATGCGCTTAATGGAAGTGTTAGGCCTGTTCTTGCTTATTCATTCTTCATTTTATATGCCTCAGTTAAGTTAATCCAAATTAACAAAGCCTATGAACATCTACAAACATCATATTACGACTTTTTGGCAATTATTTGGAACATTGAAGATCAAGCAATCTTTGCAGGAATCATCAGCTTTTACTTTGGTCAGCGCGCAATGAGCAAAATTCGTGGTAAAAATTCAACTTTATAAACGCACTTTAATATGTTAAACTGCGGGTATGCAGGTATGGAAATTAAGTGATGCTAAAGCCAATCTTGATAGATTGATAGAGCTATGTCAAAGCGAACCTCAAATTATAAATATTGGGGAAGAAGTTGAGGCTATACTGATTTCAAAGAAAGATTATGGTCTATTTTGCACTGATATTAAAAATGCTGGTAAGATTGATAACAACTTTTTCGAAGCACTTCGACCGCCATCTGATGCACGCTGCGAACTAAACATCGAAAAGCGGACTAAGAGTGAATCTGCAAGGCAAAGTATAGATTTTAATCATCCTGATTTTGGATAATATGTTTTTGTGCGATACAAATGTTATATCTGAAATAACAAAACCTAATCCTAATCAACATATTATCAATTTCATTAACGATAATTTTGAAAATTTATTCATCAGCGTTATGACAATCGCTGAAATACAATCAGGCATTCTGTATTTAAAAGATGATTATAAGAGAGATAAACTGAGTTTATGGCTTAGTGAAACAATCATCAAAAATTTTGCAAGAAGAATACTGAATATAAATATAGGAACTGCAATTCAATATGCAGATATAAAATGTGCTGCAAAAAGAACCCTTCCTATTATTGATACCTTGATTGCATCTACAGCAATAAATAATAATTTAACACTCGTAACTCGTAATACAAAGGATTTTGAAGGAATAGAAGGTTTATCGCTATTCAACCCTTGGAATTAATTTCTTTTCTAAACGAATATTAACATGAAAACCTCATCACATGGAATATCTCTCATAAAACGATATGAGGGGTTTAGGGCAGAGCCATATTTTTGCCCCGCAGGATATTTAACAATCGGATACGGCCATGTAATCAAGGCCAATGAGAAATTTGAAAGCCTATCAGAAGAAGAAGCAGAGCAGATTTTACAAAAAGATCTGCTGATATTCGAGCGTTCAGTGGCAAGGTTGGTTCATGCGCCCATAAATCAATATCAGTTTGATGCTCTGGTGTCTTTCACCTATAACTTGGGGCAGGGGGCTTTGCAACGCTCTACACTCAGACAAGTCATAAATCGCCATGAATATGAACTTGCCCCAAACGAATTTCGCAAATGGATATACGCAGGCGGAAGAATCCTAAAAGGTCTAATCCGCCGCCGTAATTCCGAAGCAATAATGTTTGAGGCTGGATCTCTGCTTTAAACATACTACCATATCTGCATTTTTTGCTATGGTAATCTATTAATATCTGGTTATAATTCGTATACGGGCTTAAGGCTGCTATACGAAGTAGGTTTTGATTTACGCTTTTTTACCTCCCCATTTAATGGGGGAGGTCGGAGCATAGCGACGGGTGGGGGTGTTGAATAGTAGTCAGTTGTCAGAAGATAGTAAAAAATCTGATAACTGATTTCTGACCTCTGACTACTGATTTAACCCCCATCCTACACCTTCCGCCATAAAGGGGGAAGGGATACATTAATTACTTCGTAAAGAGCTAGAAGCTGCCCATAAATCGAAAATATTTAGATAGGTTGTTATGTCATATAAAGTTGCCGTAGTTGGTGCCACTGGCGCAGTTGGTCGTGAAATGCTTAAAACTCTTGCGGAGAGAAACTTCCCTGCAACTAAGGTTGTTGCGCTCGCTTCAAAAAGTTCTGCTGGTAAAAAGGTAAGCTATGGCGATGAAGATATTTTAATAGTTGAAGCTCTAGAAGATTATGACTTTGCGGATACAGACTTTGCTCTGTTCTCGGCAGGATCTTCGGTTTCAAAGCAATACGCTCCGATAGCCGCGGCGGCAAAATGTGTAGTGATAGATAATAGCTCTCAGTTTCGTTATGATGATGAAATTCCACTTGTAGTTGCTGAGGTTAATCCTGAGGCGTTAGAGGGATACAAAAATCACTACATAATTGCTAATCCGAATTGCTCAACCATGCAAATGATGGTTGCTTTAAAACCGTTGCATGACGCGGCAAAAATTAAACGAATCGTTGTTTCAACCTATCAATCTGTTTCAGGTGCAGGTAAAAAAGCGATGGATGAGCTATACTCTCAAACAAAAAAGCAATTCGAGGGTGCATCTTATGTTGATAAAGCTCCGCCGCAGGTTTTTTCAAAACCAATATCTTTTAACGTGATTCCGCATATTGATGTGTTCATGCCTGATGGTTCTACTAAAGAAGAGTGGAAAATGGTGGTGGAAACTCATAAAATTCTTGATCCTGAAATTAAGGTTTCAGCAACTTGCGTTCGCGTTCCCGTTTTTGTTGGGCACAGTGAATCAGTGAATGTTGAGTTTGAAAATGAGCTTACCCCTGAACAGGCTACATTAATTCTTAGTGACGCAGAGGGAGTATCTTTATACGACAGCCGAGAAGCTGGCGGATATGCAACACCAATAGAATCAGCGGGGGAGGATGCAGTTTTTGTTTCACGCATTCGCCGCGATACTAGTGTTCCGCATGGTTTAAACCTTTGGATTGTATCAGATAATCTTCGTAAAGGTGCGGCTTTAAATGCGGTTCAAATTGCTGAAGCTATGGTTGATAGAAGGCTTCTTGAACCTAAAGGATTAGTAAATGCCTAATTTTATTATCAGAAAAGCGGCAGAGGATGATTCCTCTGCCATTTTGCGATTTATAAAAGATCTGGCGGAGTATGAAGAGCTATCTCACGCCGTTGAGGCAACGGAAGAATCAATTAGAGAGCAGTTGTTTTGCGCGCATCCCGTTGCATATGTATTGATTGCTGAGATTGATTCACTCCCTGTTGGTATGGCGTTATATTTTCTCAATTTCTCTACATTCAAGTCAAAAACAGGCATTTATATTGAAGATCTCTATGTAGATCCAGAGTTTAGAGGGCTTGGAATCGGCAAAGCATTCTTTAAAGAGATAGCGCAAATTGCACTACGGAACGATTATGGCCGAATCAATTGGTCGGTTCTTAACTGGAATAAACCCTCAATAGATTTTTATTTAAGCCTAGGCGCAGAACCACAAACCGAATGGCAAGTTCATAAACTAGAAGGCGATGCAATCAAGGCGTTAGTGGAGTGTAAAGTCAGCTAAAGCAATGCCATTTGCTTTGGTTTTTGGTCATCGGGTTTGGGGATGATGCCAAACTCTTCATTCATCTTTTGAATTTTCAGTGCCGCTTGTGGTGGGTATATTCCCTTAGCTACATCTCGCACGAGATCCATGTGAAGTGGCAGCAGCTTTGAAAGAGCATACCTATCCAATACAGTTTTTCTCGCCCTTTTCTTAATATCAAGCATTCTATCTTTGTGGGCAAAAACTTCGTCAATTCGAGAGGCTAGCATTTCTGGATTGAAGAAATCTGTAATTAATCCATTAACGCCATCTGTAATTACTTCCTCAACTGGTGGGGTGTTAGAGCCAATGACTAAACATTCTGAAGACATTGCCTCCATCATCGACCATGAAAGAACAAATGGATAAGTAAGGTAAAT
Source organism: uncultured Rickettsiales bacterium (assembly GCA_964484565.1). Classification (GTDB taxonomy): domain Bacteria; phylum Pseudomonadota; class Alphaproteobacteria; order Rickettsiales; family CAZAGG01; genus CAZAGG01. The sequence continues at coordinate 6,415 of CAZAGG010000001.1, forward strand.
GTGTGCCGAAGAAATTCTAAGAATTTTCAAGAATCTTTCATAATCCAAATATCCAACCCAGTGAAGGCGAGGGTGGTTTTCAAGTCCACATTCACGCATATATATTCTTCGATATGTCGTACCTTCAGGGGGGCGTTTGCCATAGCTAACATCGTCAGCTCCAACGGCTATAATATGTGTATTTGGCCTGCTATCCAAAATCATTTTAGCGGCTTTCATGAAGGTTGGAAAGCCTCTATATGGTTCGAAATTGCGTGATACGTAAGTTATCACCTCATCTTTTTTGGTGAGCGTGAGATTATTGATTGTAATTGAAGCATTTTCATCTGGAACAGCAATATCAGTATCAACTCCATCGTGAATAACTGAAATCTTACTTCTAAACTCAACTGGATTTTGAACATATTGCCAGTAAGTTGGGCTAAGCCCCCAATCAGCAGCTTCTAAGGCTAAAATATTATTTGCGTTTTTGACTCTTATTCTCGCGCAATCATCAGGAGTTGCCTGATCATTCGGATCAAAATTAACATCTGCTCCATGCGAGCGATAATAAAATTCGAAGAAGCTAAGTAGCGGAGTTTGAGGATATATATCCTTTACAAACATTGCATCACCCCAACCTGGATGGGCGCAGATTACATCTGGAATAAACCCTTCTTCATCTCGCAGTTTTTTGCACATCCGCCATACTTCTTGCCCCTCAATAATTGCTCGTTCAAATCCAATGATATATGGGTGAGTGTGAGGGGAAGGCTCACGTGGCGGCATGAATTCAACCTTGTGAACCCCTTGAACTTCTACATCCTTTTTGGGCTTAGTAAGAAAAACAACGGTATTATCAGGATTAGCAGCAAAAGCCTTGCATAAATGTTTATACTGGCCGGGCATATTTTGATGTATGAATAATATTTTCAATTTCGTGGCTTCAAAGTGTATTTAATTCTAACGACACGAATATAAATGTAGGAAACAGATAGTCAAGTATTGAGATGGGAAGGATTTTAGATGATAAAACATAAGCAGTTTAATAAAATGTTCATAAAAGTATTATATAATTAAGTATTATATTAATTATGCGAGTATAGTTATATGAATGAACGTGTAGGAGTGGTAAGCTGCATTGATGCAGGAAAAGCTCATGGAATTGTATGGGGTAACCCCGATTTTTCAGGCGATCCTTATGACCTTGCTCATGAATTATATGAGCATATCCTGCAATCACTTTTTACAAAAGGTGATTTATATCAGAATGCATCAGTTTCTGAGCGAATTGCAGAATATATGAATTATGGTTACCAGTCGGTTATTTTGCCAGATCTTCTAAAAAAGATTCCATACAATCACGAGTTGGATGATATAGAAAATAGAAAAATATTTGCTGAGTATGCATGTAATGACATAGTATTTTGTGATAAATTAATTAGTGAAGAATTTTTAAATGAAATTGTAGAAGAAATCAATGCTTTGCTAAAAAACAAAAATTTAGAACCCCTTCCAATTATTAATGGATTCAAATATTCGCTAGGAAATGTAATTTGGGGCGTTTTTGGTGATAGATCTCTTAATGAAAATGATAAAGCACTTTGCTTAGAAATTAAGAATTTGTATATTGACAAAGTAATTAATGAGCTGTCAGAGCATGGATATTCAGGTGTAATAGGTCGAGGAAATACATGGCATGAGAGAAGACTATTAAGATTGCGGCATGTTGGTGATAATATTGGTGATAATATTTATGAAGAGCCTCCTTCTTCAAAGATTTACCCATCTTTTGAAGATCTTTATTTAGCCAGTCGTATTGGTCACAAATTTGCAGAGATATGCGTAGGTAGAGATATAGATTTTATGGTTGGAACTACTCCATTTGCAGCTGTATTAGATGCGATGATTGCAGCAGTAATTGATATTACTGGAAAGCCGCCTATAAATTTAACCGAATTTTTTGATAAATGGGAAGAAGCTGGGTTTTTCATAGATTCATCAGGTTATAAGCCTAAACTAGATAATGAAGGTAAACACCCTGATGGTCATCCACAATATGTCAAACATATTATTTTATATAGAAAAACTGAAAACGCCAAAAATGATAAAGATGCATCTTCATTGCCTGAAATTCTTCACCCTGACGACATTGATAGATTAGAAGAATCACATGTCGGTTATTATAAAAAAGTTGGCGAAACAGCTTTAACTATTTATTCGAAAAAAGCTATTGATCCAATAAACTCAACATTTAACGTGAGGCTAGAATTGGATAAAGTTCGTAATTAAAGGGTTCTCAAAAAACAAATTTCTAGTGGTGGGTGATACAGAACTCGAATCTGTGACCTCTACCATGTCAAGGTAGCGCTCTAACCAACTGAGCTAATCACCCATATTATTTGCCAAACACAGCAAGCAGGGTGATAAGCTATAAATAAAGTTTGCAACTTTTCAAGTATAAAATTGAGTTTATGTAATAGATTCATAACTACAGTATTTTTGGTTTTATTTGAGAGCAATCATTTCGAAAGGACGCGCGGAGCGTATTTATAATAAGTGAGCACGGTAGAACCGATGAAGTATAAAGCTGTCAAATAAAAACAGAGGCAGTATGATTGATGACGAAATTTACTAAAAATTATGGAGTTTTATGAGCCAAGATATAGATAATATTATGAGCTCACACGGGCTTTGGGGCATATGAATGCCTCGTTTAAAGATAAAGGGCTCGTGAGAAATTATTTTGGAGGAAATAAGCCAGATTATTTTTCTATATTTGTCTCAATTCTTGAAAAAGCGCATAATCATTCAAACAGTGATGGCATTAAGAAATTAGCCGCTGCATTAAGAAGTATATATGAGCCTCTTATTGCTCTTATTGAAGGAGGCTTTGAGATTAGGGGAGAGAGAGGAAATCCATACTTTAATATAAAACATGGAGAATATTTGCAATCAGTCATGTCTAAAAAGAACTATAATTTAGACGAAATCAAAAACTCTACCCAACTTGAAAGAGATGAATTTAATCAAAACATGGAACGGATTATAAAACAATACCCACCCCTAGACTATCCATTCTCTGGTAGGTAACATTTTAAAAATCTGATTTATGATTATAGCGCATCTATTTTTATATGATTGCTGCGCGTTTCATTGATAACACAGTGCTCACATATTATTAGCACTTCGCCTCGAAACACTTTTGCTTTAATAAAACTAGAAGCACTATAAAAAAAAGCCCTGCGCTTGGCAGGGCTTTTAAGGGTTTAATTTTACTTATTAACTTGCCAGTAAGTAGTCTGATATGCTGTACTCTCTGGTTACCAAAGCTGGATTCGACACATCAACTATTTGTAAAGTCTCAACGCCAGTTGTGTGTAGATAGAAGCTATACAACCCACCTTCACCGTAGCTATAATCAACTCTAAAGCTAAGTAATGGATCAGAACCAGCAAGTGCTAACAAGCTGTTTTGATCTGGTGCTACAAGGTGAGAAAATGAATATGCAGCGTTGTTTAAAACAGCATCACCATTAACTTCAATAACTATTGTATCATTTCCAGCCGCACCAACGAAAGCTCTATGATCTTCTTCTATCATTGAGTTTCCAGAACCGCCTTCTAATGTTGATGATTCCATGCCCGAAGAAATAAAACTTGCACCTTCTAGGTCAAACACATCTTGGGAGTTAAAGGCATGCATAATGAACGTATCATTATTCGCCATACCTTGAACAGCACCAAAGCCAGAAGCAATTGGCCCCTCAACTAATGTGCCTTTACCTTCAACAACGCTGCCGTCAATCGGGCGAGTTGTTGCGCGGAGGTCGATTACGCCATTTCCTCTGATAATGTCGAAATCATTGCCTCCATCATAGAAGATGTCGTTCTGGTCAAAGAAGATAATATCATCCCCATTTCCGCCAGTAATTGAGTCTCTGCCAGAAGAAGGAGTTGTAACATTGTCAGGCAAAGCATATGGGAAAAGTGAAGAACTCTCTACTAAATGATCACCATATAGACGATCGTTTCCTTCTCCGCCTTGTAAAGTGTCATTTCCAGCACCACCTATCTGATAGTCATTTCCAGCATCTGCTGCAAAGGTGTCATCTCCATCTCCACCAAATTGGAAATCATTTCCTTCACCACCTCTTAAAGTGTCAGCACCAGATCCGCCAAACAGGGCGTCACTACCTTTATTGCCATGAATTAAATCATTTCCTGAGCCGCCATGAATAGTATCATTATCGCCACCTCCAGTGATAGCGTCATCTCCGCCCTCGCCGTAAATTAGATCTTCACCTTCATTTCCAGCGACTACATCGTTGCCTTCGCCAGCATAAACAGTATCGTTACCTGCTTCACCAAATATCGTATCAAAACCACTATTGTCTTGGTCTTTCCCTGGGAAGAAACCATCGCTCGGACCCATATCTACAAGAAGACCGGTTGGTGTAACTGTCGTAATGATAGTGGTGATTCCACCACCTCCGCCACCGCCACCGCCGCCAGAGCCGCCGCCTCCACCGCCGCCACCAATTACGATGTTACCGACTGGAGCAATTGGCTGACCACCTTTATATTGGAAACCATTATCCATAAAATATTCAAAGGTATTGCGATAAAAACCTTGCCCAACTGATTCACCAGCTGCTGGGGTGTTTTTAAGATAGTTCAATGTATTAAAGTTTGGACCAGGATCGCGACCTTCATTTGCACCAAATAGGAAGAAATGTTCCCATGCGCTTCTGAAAGCACCATTTTTAACTGCTTCTGCAACATCTGGATATTTTTCCAAATACCATGCAGTTTCAAAATATGGATTTGGGCTGCGTCCTTCTTGATTACCTGTAACTGCAAAGTGATAGAAAGAATCTCTCACACTGCCATCAGCTAGAGACTGTGCAACATCTAAGTTGTTATCAAGATAGTAATCAAATACGAAATAAATGTTCGGATTGCGATTTTCCTCTGCACCATTGAAGTAATAATGTTGAAACGCACTGCCAATAAAACCATTAGCAATTGCTTCTGCAACATCAGGATTTTTTTTAAGGTAATAATCAACATCAAATAGTGGGTGTGGATCTCTTCCCTCTGTAATACCGTGCTGAATGAAATGTTCCCAACCTGATTCAAAGCTACCGTTTTGAATGGCTACATAAACGTCTGGGTTGTTTACAACGTAATAAACGTTGCTGAAGAATGGATTTGGATCTCTATCTTCATCTTCGCCGATTGAAGCGAAATGATCAAACCCAGTAGGGAATGTGCCGTTATTTACAGCATTGAAAACATCGGCATATTGACTTAGGTAATAGCCTTCGTCGAAATATTCTGCACCTAGTATTGGCATAGTTGGAACCACCTTAACTATTTATTTATAAATGTCGTGATATAATGCTCACTTTTTTTTTAATTGCAATCATTATTTTCATCCACACAATTCACTGTATAATATAAAAAATGGCGCAAAACATGGTATTTAATGTTCACGCCACTTTTTCACATTGTGAAATATTTGTTACAGATGTTTGCTTTTTATATCGAATAATCAGCAATAAAGACGGATGGTGATTCGCCTTCAAAAAAGCGAATGCGCTCGATGCTACCAGTATGCAAATAGAATGTGTGGTTTTCAACACCATCATTCACGGTTACTTCGAATGACTTTGGTGCGCCTGCAGCACTTGCGATAATACCGCTTTTATCAACTGCTGAAAGGTTGTTGATAGCAGTGTTGTTGCTATTAAATGAAACAAGTATTCCATCAAATTCGATGTAAAGAATGTCAGTGCCTGCACCACCAAAGAATGCTCTGTGATCAGCACCACCACCAACAGTTGGAGACAATGCAAAGATTGATTCTGATTCAACCGCATGAATGTAGAAAGAATCATTAGAAGCCATGCCCTGCACACCTTCAAAATTGCTTGTCGCCGCACCTGAACGAAGGTCGATATTGCCTGCTCCTCTTAATATATCAAAATCAGCTCCACCATCAACCACTGCGTCATTTGCATCAAAGAAAATCAAATCATTTCCTTGCTCGCCGTATATATAATCAATACCTGAAACATCTGTAAACTGATCTGTTTCAAATGGATATGCCAAGAAAGAGCTGTCTCTTAATTCGTCGCCATAGATTCTGTCGTTACCTTGTCCACCATAGATTGTATCATTATCAGCCCCGCCGATTGCTACATCATTGCCGAATCCTGCAAGAATTTCATCATTTCCAGAATCACCAGTTAGCATATCAGAATCCATACCACCATCGATAGTATCATTACCGAACATACCTTGAATTAAATCACTGCCTCTTGCACCAGCAAGATAGTCATTTCCTGTAGCCTCAATTGTATCTACAAATGATGAGTTAGCAGGAGCTTTATCACCGAAAATTCTGTCATTTCCTTCGCCACCAATTACAGAATCGTTATAAATGCCCGCATATACCACATCGTTTCCATCTTCACCCATCACTACTGAACTAGAAAAAGCCGTAAAAATTGTGTCATTGCCTGCACCTGCATATATCCAGCTATGACCTCTTACCAAGTCATTTCCTTCGCCTGCATAGATAAATGTTTGTTGATTTATATCGCGCATTGCTTCGATAACTTCATCAATTCCTGCAGAATTCTCTAAGCCAAGTTCTGCAAGAGCTATAGTATCAATGGTGTCGCTTCCAGATTCGCCATAAATTGTATCTCCGCCAAAAATATCATATATTCTGTCGTTTCCTTCACCGCCATTGTAAATATCATTGCCAAAAGCAAAGTAACCATAATCATTGATTAAATCGTCTGCATCTCTTGTAATAGAGCCAAAGATTATTGTATCGTTACCAGATTCGCCATAAATTGCAGCATTAACACTAGCGGTTTGATTAACGTTAATTGTGTCGTTACCTTCTCCAGCGTAAACAGTGTCTGAGCCATCTCTAACATTGATAATGTCATTTCCAGCAAATGCATTAATTATATCTGCATCGCTTGTATCATCAATGGTTTCGCTTTCAATTGTACCGTCGATTATGTTAATCACCGTTTTTTCTCCAAATAAATTGATCTATAAACGGAGAGTTAATTACAGTAATTAATTTTTGTCAATCAGTTTAATTAATTATTTATTAACGGGAAGTTCTATTATGATAGACGTTCCATACCCGATTTCGCTTTTTATATCGAATCTGCCGCCCATTAATTCAACTAGCTTTTTGGTTAGAGGAAGTCCGAGTCCTGTACCCTCATATTTGCGGCTAAGTTCGCTGTCGATCTGGCCAAAAGGAGAAAGCGCCTTTGATATATCTTTAGGAGCCATTCCAATGCCAGTATCTTTAACTTCGATTATCATGGTTGTACCTGTAATTCCATAGCGGGCAGATAGCGTAACCTTTCCTCCACTTGGTGTAAACTTTACAGCATTTGATAACAGGTTTAGAATGACCTGTTTTAATCGTTTAGCATCACTATATAGCACAATATTTTCAGCTGGAATTTCTTCAATGAGTTCAACACCAGCCTCTTCAGCCCTTGGCATTACAAAACGAAGAGAAGATTTCAGTAATTTTCTTAAATCTAAATCACCTGATTCCATTTCTAGTTTTCCAGCTTCAGCTTTTGAAAAATCAAGAATATCGTTTATGAGACTTAAAAGATGTGAGCCAGAAGTATTTATATCTCTAACATATTCCTGATATTGCTCTGATCCGACAGGGCCATATGTTTCATTTTTCATTATTTCTGAAAAACCAATTATAGCGTTAAGTGGCGTTCTAAGCTCATGGCTAACATTTGCAAGGAACTGAGATTTTTCATGGCTTTCTGCTTCAGCTCTTGCTTTTGCTGCAATAAGCTCCAAGTTTTCTTCGTGCTTAGCTGATATAATAGATTCAGCATATTTAGATGTGTAGTAAAGTGCCGCGAGTAAGATAAGAAATATAATTATGATTCCTGCAGTTCCAACTAGCTGGAAGATATATAATTGGTGCCACTGTGGAGTTATATCATATAAAACCTCTATATATCCCTCAATCTGTGGAGCAGGGTTGTTAGCAACAACACCAACATAACTATCGCTTTTGATGGGAAAGATTGTTTGAATTAGTGTGGCTTTTTGAATTCTTCCGTTTGCAGATTTATAAGCTGTGTCTGGCAGAATTCTGCTTGATATGCCACCTTTAACTGATTCCATGAACACAGTTGCATTATCAATCTCAGAGCCAGTTTCTGGAACTCCCACATGTGATTGATCAGTGTTAATGATTGGCTTAAAGTCAGAGCCATATATTGTAACTCTGGCAATGGGTATATCTTCAAAATATTTAAAGGCTGCCCTGCTGAAAGCTGTAAAGTTTTCGTCAATCTGTCGTTCAGAAGGAGACTTGGATTTGAAAAGTTCGATGTGAGCATTATAAGGCTTCCAAACACTATTAGTAAAACCCTGAGCAAGCGATATATTTCCATTTTCAACAATAGATTTCAGGTCATCACTTGCCATTACGCGGAAATATTTCCCCAGTAAAATTGCAGCTATTACAACCAAAACAAGACTGATAGCAGAGAAGTATTTGAGATATGAAAACATTATTAGAAACTTTGCCTTAAATTTGTTTTCAAGTAAGATAATTTAGAATGTTGACTTTGCAAATATAAATCAATATAAGTTCCGCTCTTATTTTTTTACGAGGATTTTAAAGTGGTAAAAAGAACATTTCAGCCAAGCAATATTGTAAGAAAGCGCAGACACGGCTTCCGCGCGCGTATGGCCACAGTTGGTGGACGTAAAGTAATTCGCAATCGCAGGGCGCAGGGCAGAAAAAAGCTCAGTGCATAATCTGATTGAATGCTTCAGATATATTGTGGATAAAAAAAAGCTCAGATTATCAAAGGCTATCTAAGAGCCTTTTGAAAGCTGTATCTTCAACTCATGTTGTTTCATGCGGTGTTTCTACATCTCAAGATTGCTTAAACACATTTAGGGTAGGGTTGGTTGTAAGCAAGAAGAATGGATCGGCCGTAAAAAGAAACAGAATCAAAAGAAGGTTAAGGGCGGCACTTCGTGAATCTTGCGATAAATTAAAGACCGCTAAAGGTTATGATTATGTTGTCATAGCAAGAAGCAAAACATATAGCTGTGAATATACAGAAATTAAGGCAGATTTACTGAAAACTTTCAATTATCTCTATAAACAAATAAACCAAGCAAATGCAAATAATCAAAGCTCTTAGATTTATTGCTCTGTCCTTGATTAAGTTTATGATATATTTTTATAAATACATCATATCTCCTATTCTGCCTAACTCATGCAGATTCCTTCCAACATGCTCTCAGTACTCACTTGAAGCATTTGAAAAACATGGAATTATTAAGGGATTCACCTTAACTTTTAGAAGAGTGAAGAGATGCCACCCGTTAGGTGATTCTGGCTTCGACCCCGTTCCGTAAATATAGCGCGTCGCGAGAAGGGTCGGGAGTGTATATAAAGTTATATTTCGCAACAGAGTCTAACCATCAATAATTTGGCCGTCTTCTAGTGTGATTACTCTATCCGCCATATCAAGAATTCTGTAATCGTGAGTAACTAGCAGAATGGTTGCTTCTTGTTCTTTGGCAAGTTTTTTGAGAATATTAACTGCTTCTTGGCCATTTAGCTTGTCTAATGAAGCTGTTGGTTCGTCGGCTAAAACTAATCTGGGATTTGCAACCAACGCTCTAGCGATGGAAACTCTTTGTTTTTGGCCGCCAGATAAATTATCTGGAATATAATTGATATGGCTCTCTAACCCAACTGCCTTTAGAATTTCGCGGGCTTGCTGCTTTCTTTGACGCTCAGTCATGCCTTCTCTTAATTCAAGAGACATGCAGACGTTCTGTAAAGCAGTAAGGCATTTAAGCAGGTTATGTTGTTGAAAAATGTAGCCTATATTCAGGCGAGTTTTGTTTCTAGTGCTATCATTTGCTCCAATTAATTGCTCTCCGAAGACTTTAACACTGCCCTCTGTAGCCGCTCTAAGCGCGCCAATGATGGTTAATAATGTCGTTTTCCCTGATCCAGAAGGGCCAGTTAAAATTACAATCTCTCCTGAATAAAGTTTGAGATTAACACCTTTCAAAACTTCTCTGGTTAGTTCACCATGACCAAAACTAAAGCGCAGGTTTTCAATATCAATAACACTTTCTCTATTCATGATGCATCATTCCAAAGCCCATTTCTTTATCTGAAATGAGTGGATAGTCTCTCGAATTAAAAAGTTGATAATGCCACCATTCATTGCGATAAAAATCCCAGCCCGCTGCTGTCATTATTCCCAGTAAAATTATGCGATTTTGCTGTGCTTCTTTAGAGATTTCGACATTCCCGTGATGTGAAAGCTCAGTGAAGGCATCAAATTCCGTTCCCATATCTAGTTCTTTTCCTGAAGAATCAATGAGAGTGAGATCTATCGCTGCACCTCTCGAATGTGGAGAACCTTTCGTGGGATCAGCAAGAAAATTCGGATCGGGGGTATGCGCCCACAACTTCCATTGCGCCTCAGTTGGTCTGAAAGCATCAAATATCTTGAATCTAAGACCAATCTGCTTTGCAAGATTAATTGCTACAGAAAATTTCTGTTCTGCAGCTGGATTTAAAAAGCACAACGGTTTTCTATAAACTGGTTTGCCAGTAAAGTTATTTTCAGTTGCGTATCTAATATCTATTTCAACGTCATGATCTTCTTTAGTTATTTCAACTAGCATTACTCTAACTCGTAACTTACTGATACAAAAGCATTAACCACATATTCGCCCGTCATTGTTTCTGGTGTAGAATTTGGGTTTGCAGCATCCGCCATTGTTGCCCCTTCATATCTGGCCTTAACCATCACATTTGATACGGGTTGTGATGAGGATATTCCCTCACTTACATTTGTTACTTTACCAAGTTTTACTCCAAAACTTTGTGCCATATGCTTTGCCTTTTTAGAAGCATTTTCTATTGCTTTGCTAATTGCCTGTTCTTCAAGTTTTGTGACATCTGATATTGTGAAATTTGCACCAGAAAATCTTTCGGCACCCGCTTCTACAACTGCGGTTACATATCTTTCATACTCCGCAACTTTTTTTGAAGTAATGATAATATTTCTCTCGACTCTGTAGCCTGTAAATATCTGCTTTCCAGAATCTCTTTCATATCTATAGCGAGGGTTAATTCTTAACGCCGTGCTATTGATTCCCTCAGCTTCTATGCCCAGATTTTTTAGTGTTGCAAGCATCTTGTTAGTGGCTTCGTCATTTTGCTTTTTTGCAACTTCAAGGTTTTTATCTTCAGATGATAAAACAAAGCTCATTGTAAACTTATCAGGGAAAGCCTTCGCTTCACCATTTGCCGTTACTGTTATGAGCCTTTTGTCATTATTATCTGCAAATGCGTGATTGCTTGAAAAACTAATTAAAGCGATTAAGGCTAGTGATAATATTGATATTTTACGCATTTCTGCTTCCTTTGCTTTTTAAAACTAGTAACGAACCTAAAGATAGTGCGAAAACGGCGGCTATTGAATATGTCATTCCGACACCTCCAATAACATCCATCAAAACGCCAACAGTGAAAGGCCCTGCTGAACTGCCAAGATTATACATCATTACCAATAAAAGTGTGCAATCAATCAGTTTTTTTCCACTATAATTTTCGCCAATGTATGCCATCAAAAGTGTATATATAGTTAACATAAATGAACCCCATATGAATAACAATGCCCACTCCGCATATCCAACTTGATTATCGGATAGCATTTTCTCAATCGCAAAACATGACAAAAAACATATAAGCAGGTTTATCATTAACAAAGATTGCTTTGAGTATTTATCGGCGAAATATCCAATTGCAAATTGAGCTGCTGAACCTCCAACCAGAAATATCGTTAGCATTTTTGCTGCTGTTTCAATGTTATATCCTATACCGAGCGCATATAGCGGCATTAATGATAGTAGGGTTATTTCTGCAAATCCAAATGCCGCTCCTACAATTGCGACCATAGGAACCATCTTAATGGTTCTAAACAATTTAAAATGTTCGTGATTTTCTTCTGCCTTATTCTTGTTTTGCTTTGAAGCAAAGATGAGCGGTAAAAGTGAGATTAAGGCATAAGCTGTTACTGCCAGATATGAGCTATATCCATATAAAGGAATTACTCCAAGCATATAAGAACCAAGCGAAAACATCAGTAGTAAAATCGATATATAAATTCCAGCAACTTTTGCGCGATTATTGCTGCTTACATTTGAGTTTATCCAGCTTTCAGAAATTACAAATATTGATGCAACGCTTGCACCAGTAAAAACTCTGCATAAAAGCATTAGGTAATAGTGGGGGGTTGCCAGATAATGAAGATTTGACGAGATTATAAATATCGCAACGCTTAATATAAAAGAGTTTCTATTGCCAATCTTTACAATGATTCTTGGAATGAACCTTCCAAGCACAAATATTGAAAGAAAGTTGACCGAATGACTAATCCCAATTTGGGTGGATGAAAATCCTTTTTGCTCCATATCCACCGAGACTAACGCTAGAAAATAGCTAACGCACACTCCAAATATGCACACAGATGCAATGATAGATGCTAGATTCTTAAATTTAGAAGCCTTATTCATATTATTATTATTAATGGCATTATTTTGAATATAGTGTTGCAGAGTTATATATTATTGTCATATAGCTATCAGCCAGAATTTATAATATAGCAATACAATATAATTATGACTTATGTACTAACAATTTCATGCGATGATGTAAAAGGCATTGTTTCGGCTGTTTCCACATTTCTTGCAGATAATGATGGATTCATTATTGAATCAGCTCAATTCGGCGACCCTTCAACAGGCAGATTTTTTATGAGAACAGAATTCTCTGGAGGCAAGAAATCTCCTAATCTTGCTGAGTTATCGCAAAAATTTGGCTCTGGTGTTGCAAGAAAATTTAATATGTGGTGGCAGATTCAAGATATGAGCCGTAAACCCAGAGTGGTAATAATGGTCTCAAAAGCGCGACACTGTCTTAATGATTTGCTACACCGATATTATACGGGAGATCTAGCAGTTGAAATTCCTGCGGTTATTTCGAACCATCCAGATCTTAAGGAGTTAGCTGATTTCTATAAAATACCTTTTCATCACATGCCAGTTAATGACGATAAAGAGGAGCAAGAAAAGCAAGTTTTAAAGCTATTAGAAGAACTTAATATAGATTTTTTGATTCTCGCAAGGTATATGCAAATTCTCTCACCCTTTATGGTTTCAAGGCTAATGGGCAGGGCGATTAATATTCATCATTCATTTCTGCCTAGTTTTAAGGGTGCAAAACCATATCATCAAGCGTATAGCAGAGGCGTAAAATTGATAGGAGCAACCGCCCACTATGTAACAGATGACTTAGACGAAGGGCCAATAATAGAGCAAGAAGTTATCAGAGTCGATCACGCGATGAGCGTTGATAAATTAACCGCACTTGGTGGTGATATAGAAAATCTAGTTCTTGCAAGAGCCGTAAAATACCACATCGAGCATAGAGTATTACTAAATGGCAATAAAACTGTTGTCTTTAGGTGACTGACTTCGTTGATGTTTTGCTTGCTGCGTGGCGATTTTATAATTACAAAACCCTTTTAACTTTGCTGATTCTTCCTCATTAATAACCTTGCGTTTCTTTAGTGCGTCTATGAGATTATACGCTTGATCTAAACCCCAATCTTTATTCCAAAACATCCTTTCAAGTATCTGCATTTTCGGAAAAGGCTCTCTATTATCTGATGGGGCAATTGGGTGAAATGCTAGAAGATTTTGAACCTCTTCCACATTACTTGGCAGACCTCCTGCAAGATATTTAGCGTATGCTGATTCTTCAGTTCCAATTATCTCAATATAGCCATCTTCACCAAAAAAAATTTTTATGTAGCCTTCAGAAGTTCTTCCCTGATTATCTGCTAAATAAATATTTGCTCCTGATTTAATCAGAATCTTAGCAACTGTAAAATGTCCATACTCAGATGCCCACATTAGTGCTCTATTGCCACTAATATCCTGCGCATTAAGATTTGCTCCAGCTTCGATAAGAGCTTTAACAACTTCTGTACGGCCTTCTCTAGCAGCACAGATTAGTGCTGTATTACCAATATCATCCTGCGCATTGACATCTGCATCAGCAGCAATTAGAGCTTCAACAATTTCTGTATGTCCTTGATAAGCAGCCCAGATTAGTGCTGTATAGCCATTCTTATCTTGTGCATTAAGATCTGCCTCAGCTTCGATAAGAGCTTTAACAACTTCTGTACGGCCTTTTCTAGCAGCCAAGATTAGTGCTGTTTTGCCTTCATAATCTTGTGCATTAAGATCTGCCTTTGCATCAATTAGAGCTTCAACAACTTCTGCACGGCCTTCTCTAGTAGCCCAGATTAGTGCTGTATAGCCATTCTTATCTTGTGCATTAAGATTTGCTCCAGCTTCGATAAGAGCTTTAACAACTTCTGTATGACCTTTAGTAGCAGCCCAGATTAGTGCTGTATAGCCATTAACATCAAATGCTTCAAAATCAATAACGTTTTTAACAAGAGTTAATAACTCATCTTCTCTTGCTAGAAGCTCCTTCTTATATCCTTCAGAACTTTCATCTTGGTTTTTATATTTCCTATAAACAAGATCGAAGAAGTCATTAGTTCTTTTCTTTACTTCGTCGCTGATGTTTGGAGATGAGAAAGTTAAATTAGCCATTCTTAGTGCAAATTATGTATATATTATTAAAGCTACACGCAATATAACACAGCAATATTAACCTTTTATGACGATTCAAGCTCGCAATTTATTTTAACTATACTCTACGGCCATATTGCTATAGATGATAATGGCCTAAGCCACTTTCTTTTCTGAAGAGCCAGTCGTTTTAGTTTTTGCAGGTTTGACTCTGTGAGCATCAACAAGATATTCTTTTAAGAACTTGCCTGTAATGCTTTCTTCAACTTTAACAACGTCTTCTGGTGTTCCTGATGCAACTAATCTTCCACCACGTGAGCCACCAAGAGGGCCTATATCAACTATATGGTCAGCAGTTTTAATAACATCAAGATTATGCTCAATGACAACTACTGTATTTCCAGCATCAACTAGTTTATGCAGCACTACGAGGAGTTTGCTTATATCCTCTGCATGTAGACCCGTTGTTGGCTCATCAAGAATATACAAGGTTCTGCCTGTAGCCCTTTTAGATAGTTCTTTTGCCAATTTTACCCTTTGAGCTTCACCCCCTGAAAGAGTAGTTGCAGATTGCCCTAGCTTTATATAGCCCAAACCCACTTCTTTTAATGCTGATAATTTATCTCTGATTGAGGGCATTTTATCGAAAAATTCCACCGAATCTTCAACGGTCATATTCAAAACATCTGAGATAGATTTATCTTTATACTTTATCTCTAATGTTTCGCGGTTATAACGTTCACCGTTACAAACATCGCATTTTACATATACATCAGGCAAGAAGTGCATTTCGATTTTAAGAACGCCGTCTCCCTGACAGGCCTCACACCTTCCACCTGCAACGTTAAATGAAAATCTTCCAGCTTTATAGCCTCTGGCCTTGCTTTCTGGAAGTTCTGTAAACCAATCTCGTATTGGTGAAAACGCACCAGCATAGGTTGCAGGGTTTGATCTTGGGGTTCTGCCGATTGGTGATTGATCGATTTCGATAATTTTATCAAGATATTCCACACCTTCGATTCTATCGCATAAACCTGGTGTGACTTTTGTTCCGTTAAGTCTTCTGGTTACATATTTATATAGCGTTTCAATAACCAGTGAGCTTTTGCCACCGCCAGAAACTCCAGTAACGGCTGTAAATGCGCCTATGGGAATTTCAACTTCTATATTTTTCAGGTTATTTACTCTCGCCCCTTTAACTTTTATGCTTTTACCTTTGCTTGCTTGCCTTCTGGTTGCAGGAATTGGAATAAACTTTTCGCCGCTTAAATATTTTCCTGTAACTGAGTTTTTATTCTTCTTAACCTGCTCTGGAGTGCCTTCGGCAATCACATTCCCTCCATGAACGCCAGCACCTGGCCCCATATCTATCAAGTGATCAGCATCAATCATCGTGTCGTGATCGTGTTCAACTACTAAAACCGTGTTTCCCAAGTCTCTTAGATGTTTTAGAGTAACTAGAAGCCTCTGATTATCTGATTGATGGAGGCCGATAGATGGTTCATCCAACACATACAAAACCCCTGTTAGGCCTGATCCGATTTGCGATGCGAGTCTTATTCTCTGGCTTTCTCCACCTGATAAGGTTCCAGATTCTCTAAGCAGAGTTAGATAATCAAGACCCACATTCACCAGAAAACCCAAGCGCATTCTAATTTCGCGGAGAATTTTCTCTGCAATTTGAACCTGTTTAGATGACAAGTGAGACTCAACACTCTCAAACCATTTTAGAGCTTCATCAATTGATAAAGAGCATACTTCACCAATATTCTTATCGTGAATTTTTACACAAAGAGCTTCTTTTCTTAACCTGTATCCGTTACATGCATCGCAAGCTGTGCTGCACTGATATTTAGATAGCTCTTCTTTCAACCAAGGAGCTTCAGCCTCACGATAACGCCTTGCGAGGTTATTGAGCACTCCTTCAAATGGCTTTTTAACATTAAAACTGCGATGTCCATCAAAGTAAGTTATTTTGATTTCTTCTTCGCCTGATCCATTCATTAAAATTTCTTTGATTTCATCCGATAAATCACGGTATGGCGTATTAACACTAAACTTATAGTGCTTGGCCAAAGATTCTAATGTCTGTAGGTAAAATCTGGCTTGTGAGCCATTCCAAGGAATGATTGCGCCTTCAGAAAGCGAAAGTGTGGTGTCTGTAACCACCAGATCTGCATCGAATGTTACCTGTTTGCCTAGTCCATCGCATTTTTGACATGCTCCAAATGGAGAGTTAAACGAAAATAGTCGCGGCTCAATTTCCGATATAGTAAAGCCAGAAACAGGGCAGGCAAATTTAGATGAAAAAACTAAAAGCTCAGAATCTTTATCTTTTACCTCAACAAGCGCGTAAACAAGTCCGTTACTGAGGCTTAAAGATGTTTCAATGCTTTCGGCAAGACGATTGCCCAAGTCATCTTTAATTACGATTCTATCTACAACTACTTCAATGTCGTGCTTCTTGTTTTTATCAAAAGCAGGAACATCATCAATCGAATATATCTCACCATCGAGTCTGATTCTTTGAAAGCCTTTTTTCTGTAGAGATTCAATCTCTTTTTTATGCTCCCCCTTTGCACCTCTAACGATGGGCGAGAGGATGATTATTTTCGTGCCCTCTTTCAGCTCCATTATTCTATCAACAATTTGAGAAACTGTCTGCGATTCGATTGGAAGGCCAGTTGCAGGGGAATAAGGAATTCCAGCTCTTGCATATAACAAGCGCATGTAATCATAGATTTCCGTAACAGTTCCAACGGTAGAGCGCGGGTTGTGCGAAGTTGTTTTCTGGTCAATAGCTATTGCAGGTGATAACCCGCTGATTGATTCAACATCTGGCTTATTATTCATTTCAAGAAACTGGCGGGCATAAGCTGAAAGGCTTTCAACATATCTTCTTTGTCCTTCAGCATAGATGGTATCAAATGCTAAAGATGATTTACCAGAGCCGCTGAGGCCAGTTATAACAACTAGCTTATTTCTAGGAATGTCAATATCAACGTTTTTAAGATTATGCTCACGTGCGCCACGAACCGAAATGTATTCTTCCATAATTTCCATAAAGAGATTTATTTGCCAATGAAGCCAATATGACTATCGCGTTTGAGAAATCAAGAACTCTATTGCAAAAAACAATGGAAAAATTCAGTAAATGCACATTATTTAGTTGACGAATTCAATATATTTAGTCAAAAGAGCAGGCTAGCATTTTATATTAAAACTAATTCTTAAGAGTAAGTTGTTATGTCAAGTAAGAATAACCCAGAAAATCGTGGTCAGGCTGCGGCTGTTAAAAAAGTTAATGGCAAAATTGTAAAGCCAGTTAAATATATCGGCAAACATCGCAATCATGGCAATTATATTGCTGCTATGTTTGAAAATGGAGATATGGTTATGAATCCTGTTACAAAAAAGCCAATTCCATACGCACAAGTATAATTTAAAATACAATTGCAAAAAAAGCTCCTTGTCGGAGCTTTTTTTATGAAAATATACAAGGGAAGGTTATGTCTCTATTTCTTACAGAACGAGTAGCTTTATTTGGTGGTAATGGTCAAATTGGCAAGCATTTGGCAAGAATGTTTCAAGATAAAAAACTCACAGTTTTAACAAGAAAAGATGTTGATCTTGCTAATACCGATGCAATTTACTCGATTCTTAATGATATAAAACCAGACATAATTGTTAATGCGGCCGCATACACTGCGGTGGATAAAGCGGAAGAAGAGGAAGAACTAGCCTTTAAAATCAATGCTCTTGCGCCTGAAGCAATGGCAAAATATGTGCGCGATAATGCAATTGGTATGGTTCATTTCTCAACCGATTACGTTTATTCTGGAGTGGGTAGAAAAGCATGGCGCGAGGTTGATCAGCCTGCTCCATTAAGTGCATACGGAAGAACTAAACTTGAAGGCGACAAGCGCATTATTGAGATTCTTAAAGAGAAAACTAAGTTTTATCTTATTCTAAGAACAAGCTGGGTTTATGACGATCATGGCAAAAACTTTGTTGATACCATGTTAAAACTTGGTGCAGAGAATGAAGAAATCAAAGTGGTTAATGATCAGTTTGGTGCACCGTCATACGCGCCACATCTTGCATCCGCTGCTGAATATGCAACCGATTTTGTAAGAACCCGATTCAATCAATCTGGAATATATAACCTTTGTAATGCAGGCGTTACAACTTGGTATGATTTTGCGGTAGCAATCTTTGACGAAGCAAGGAAATATGGTATTCCACTTAAGGTTAAAAGGGTTATTCCTATCTCAACAAATGAATTTCCAAGACCTGCGAAGCGTCCTCTAAATTCAAGGTTAGATTCTTCAAAACTAAAGAAAATCATGAAGATAGAATTAGAAGATTGGCAAGAAGGCCTTCGTCAGTATATGGAACACAGATCAGGCTGTAACCACCACCATTAGACTTCTTATGTAGTTACTTCAGCTTGTTTGATGCTATTGATTAATTCAGTCACGGCATATTTAGAGCCTTTTTCGTGATTCCAAACGGCTGTGACAACTGCGATGAAGTCTGCTTTTGCCTTAACGAGTGGTGCGAGGTTGTGAGCCTTGATTCCACCAATTGCAACACTTGGAAGAACGGTATACTCTCTCCACCAGCTTAGAATTTCCGGCTCTGGTCTGCCTCGCGGAGTTTTGGTTTGGGTGTCATAAAATGCACCAAATGCAACGTAATCTGCACCTGCTTCACCTGCATCAAATGCAAGGTCTCGGCTTGCGTAACAACTAGCTCCGATTACGACATCTTCGCCTAAAAGTTTTCTTGCATCTTTGATTGGCATATCATCAATGCCTAAGTGAACGCCGTCTACACCAATATTTGCTGCAACTGAGATGTAATCATTGAGAATAAAAACGGCACCATTATCGCGGGCTATTGGCATTATAGCCTTTGCATATTCTTCAACTTCATTTTCAGAAAGGTTTTTAACCCTTAGTTGCAAGGCTGCGATGTATCCGCCGCTGAATGCATCTTTTAATTGCTTAGTAAAATCTGAGAGAACAAACTTCTCAGGAGTGATTAGATACAATTCGCATTGATTATTGGCATTCATTTAAGACTTCTCCCGCAAGGTATAGTGAGCCACATATTATAACATCTGCATTTTTGATATTGTCGCTTGCTAAGGCAACGGCTGATTTAATGTTATTTGCAGTTTTTACATTTAAATTTATCTTTAGATTGATGGCAATTTCTTCTAGCTCTTCTTTGCGGTAACATTTGCTCTCGTTAGGTATATCAACCGCAATTAGCATTGAGATTTTCTTGGCAAGCTCTTTGATGAATGAGTTTGCATCTTTTCCTTTTAACATTCCGACTATTGCAATTGAACCATGAGAAATGTTTTCAGCAATAACTTTTGCAGCAGATTGATTATGGCCGCCATCAAGATATAATTTTGCTTTTCCACAAAGTGGAGTTGCAAGTTTAGTATTTGATATGTCTTGCATTCTGGCCTTCCAGATAGCTGATTGAATTCCTGTTTTTATATGCTCAACAGATATATTTAGGTTATGAATTTCTCTTAACCTGCTTATGCAAGCAATTGCAGTTGCTGCATTTTGATATTGATGACCTCCATTAAGTGAGGGTAGGGGGATTTCCATCCGCAAACCATCTTTTCGCTTTTCGCTGTATAAGTTACCATCTAAAAACCATTGCTTAGAATGAAAAAACTTTGCCGCGTTAAGTTCATCGCATTTTCTATCTATAACGCTAAGTGCTTCTTCACATTGCAAGCCAGAAATGCATTCAGCCCCAGCTTTTATGATTCCAGCTTTTTCAGAGGCTATTTTTTCTAGGGTATCTCCCAGAAACTCCATATGGTCGAAAGATATTGGCGTAATTGCAGTTAGCGAAGGGTTTTTTATAATGTTCGTTGCATCAAGCCTTCCGCCCATTCCGACTTCTAGCAAGGTAAAATCTGCCTGTGTTTGTGAAAATGCTATAAATGCAGCAGCGGTTGTAATTTCAAAGAATGTGACAGGCTGAATTCTTGCAACTTCTTTGCATTTTTCAAGAATTGGAAGCAGATATTCATCTGCAATTTCTTTATCCTTAACAACTATTCTTTCATTAAACTTAACCAAATGCGGCGAGGTATAAACATGGGTGGACAAACCCGCTGCATTCAAAATTGATTTGATATAGGCAATCAGCGAGCCTTTTCCGTTGGTTCCTGCAACATGAATGACTCTTGGAATTCGCTCATGGGGATTTCCAAGTAAATCCATAAACCTATACATACGAGATAGAGAAAGATCGATTTCCTTTAATTCAGGATGGTAAAACCCTGCCAGTAAGTCATTGATTTTA
Organism: uncultured Rickettsiales bacterium; assembly: GCA_964484565.1. Classification (GTDB taxonomy): domain Bacteria; phylum Pseudomonadota; class Alphaproteobacteria; order Rickettsiales; family CAZAGG01; genus CAZAGG01. The sequence continues at coordinate 27,471 of CAZAGG010000001.1, forward strand.
CTTGCTATGTGTTTTGACATAATCCATACCAAGTTTTAATGGCATTAAGATTGCCTTTAACATCATGCACTCTAAGATAGTCTATTTCTTCGTTTGCAAGATAAGCTGATATGACATGGCTCTCAGCATCTCGTGATTTCGCATCGATATTGCCAGATAATTCTTTGATGAAAGATTTTCTGGAATGCCCTAGCATAGTTTTAATTTGAGCATGTTTTAGTTGAGAGGCCTTTTTAATTATCTCAACGGATTGTGCTGAACTTTTGCCAAAGCCAATGCCTGCGTCGAATATTATTCTATCGCTTTTAATTCCAAGCTGATTTAACTCAAGGGTTTTATCATCACGCCACTTAATAAGATATTGAATTATATCATTACAATCCACATATTCGCCAATTTTCACTGGAATGCTGAGGCTGTGCTGCAAAACATAATGAACCGCTGGATTTTCAGCAATAATTGAGAGCAGCTCTTTATCTTTACCGCCACTTACATCGTTGATTATATTGGCTCCATGCTTTATTGCGAGTTTTGCCGTTGCAGCATTTCTGGTATCGATGCTTAGTAACTTTCCTCTTTTGATGCAGATAGAAGAAGCTAAATCGATGCATTTTTCTAGTCTCAGCCACTCTTCTTGAACTGAAATAGCCACCGCATTTGGCCTAGTAGATTCCGCGCCAAGCTCTATTACATCTGCGCCTTCACCTATTAACTTTTCTATCGATTCTTCGGAATGAACAATTGTTCCACCATCTGAAAAAGAATCAGGTGTTAAGTTTACCACCCCAACAATCTTAGGAAATGTCATCAAATATCTAAAACTTTCTAAAAATCACGGTATTAGAAATATCTTTTGTCTTTACAAGTTCTGCGATTTGCTTTGCACTATATTTTTCATGAAATGGATTTTCAAGTATAAGTTCTGGCTCAATTTCTGCAAGAGGAAGCATCACAAAGGCGCGCTCAAAAAGTCTGGCGTGAGGTATTATTAGTTCGCTCTCCGTAACAATATTATCTTTATATATCAATATGTCTATGTCAATTTCACGGGGTGCCCATGTCCCCCTATCTTTTCTTCCAATTTCAAGTTCCAGATTCTTGATTGCCTGAAGAAGTAAATGCGGTGAAAGATTAGTATATCCCGAAATTGCGGCATTTAGATAGGGCATTGACTGCCACTTACTGGGTGAATTAGGAAGCGTAACTGCATCAGAAATATATAAAGATGAGGTTTTATAAATTTCACTAAAAATATTGTTTTCTAAAATTAGGTTGATAGCAGAATTTATAAAACTTTCTCTATCGCCATAATTTGAGCCAAGTCCAAGAATGACTCTATCAAATTTCATGAAAAGATTTCAGCTTTATTGCAAAACTGGCATGTAACGGTAATCTTGCCATCAACTTTCATATCTTCAATGTCTTGCTCTGGCATTGAATCCAGAATTCCTTGTATCTTTTCTCTTGAACATCTGCAACCAAATGAGACTTTTTTCTCATCGAACACCCAAACCCCATCTTCATGAAAAAGTCGATATGCAAGCTGCTTAGGTTCAATATTATTGCTGGTTAATTCATCGCTTGTAACTGTATCGATATATAGCTTAAGTCTTGTCCAGTCATCGTCATCTTTCTGGCTATCATATCTGTTATTAGCTTTTTGGTTATCGCCATTCGTTCCGCCCTCTTCAGGCATTCTTTCGAGCATTATGCCACCCGCTATCCATTTTTTGCCTGACTTTTTGACTGCAGTTTTAACAGTAACCTGAAGTTGCTCTGAGTTAATGAAGTATTGATGAACGCAATCAGAAAAAGATTTGCCTGATAGTTCAACGATTCCTTGATATCTATCCATATTTGCACCAGGATCAAATGTAATAACCAGATAGCCTTTACCGAGTAGGTTTTTAAAGGAAGGTTTTTTTCGAGATTTATTCGGAAAACTCTTTTCATATTCATCTTCTGAATATTCCGCATAGCCTCTAACATCGCCAGTTGAGGTGGAATCTGCAACCATCATTTTAATGATTCCATCAGATTTAAGTTGGATGGTTAGAATTCCATTTATCTTTAAATTTGCACCAAGTAATGATGAAATAGTTATCAATTCGCCAAGCAATTTTGAGATAGAATCAGGATAGTTATGACGCGATATAATGGTTGTGACGCTATCTTGTAGTCTTGCGATTCTGCCGCGCATAGATGTTTTGTCAACCATAAATGGCTGCACTATATCATTGTGCTTTTCCTTGCGGCGGCGTTCAGAATGTGGCTTAAAATCAATAACTGTCATAGCTATAAAAAACTAATATTTCCCCAAACACCAGAGAATAATTGCCTTTTGGACATGCAGACGATTTTCAGCTTCATCTAATACCACTGACTGCGAACCATCTATAACTTCTGAAGTTACTTCTTCTCCTCTGTAAGCAGGAAGGCAGTGCATGAACAAAGCATCTTTTGCCGCAAATTTCATAACTTCTTCGCTTACTCTATATCTCTGGAATGTACGCTTTTTTAGTTCTGGCTCTTCATCGCCCATTGATACCCAAGCATCTGTCATTACGCAATCAACTGAATCAACGGCGTCATAGGGATTATCAGTAACTTTAACATTTGCATTAAGCATATCTTGAGAAGGTTGATATTTCTTCGGACAGGCAATGTTAAGTTTGAAATCAAACTTTTCCGCAGCATGAATCATTGAAGCAGAAACATTGTTTGCATCGCCAATCCACGCGAAGGTTTTACCTTTAATGCTTCCTCTATGTTCGATGTAAGTCATTACATCTGCCATTACCTGACATGGGTGACTTTTATTTGTAAGCCCGTTTATCACAGGAACTGTAGCATTCTCTGCAAGTTCAACTAACGTTTCATGATACATCGAGCGCAACATTATTATATCTAAATATCGAGATAAAACTTTTGCAGTATCCCCAATAGTTTCACCCCTACCAAGCTGTAAATCACTTCGGCTAAGATAAAGAGCATCTCCGCCAAGATGACGCATTCCAACCTCAAATGAAACACGAGTTCTGGTTGAATTTTTCTCGAATATCATTCCGAGTTGCTTGTTAGGCAAAAGATTGCTGTGATCTGTGCCAGACTTAAACTCTTTCTTCATTTTAAGAGCAAAGTCTATAATTCTTGAGAGTGTTTCTGCTTCCTGCAAATGCAGGTCTAAAAAATGTCTTAATTGATTTGGCATAATATCTTTATTTATAGTTTTTAAATCTCTTAACCGAACCGCAGCGAAATGAATCTTGGAGAAATTGGCCCTTTGTTCATTGCATGAAGATATTTTGCATTGAACGCGGTTCTTTCAGTTCTATTGTCATATTCCCTGAGGAGATATGAAACAAGATCATACGAGTGATACATATCATGTAATATCACGGCTGCTTTTAATAATTCTTCATTTGAATATAACTCAAGTCGAGAAAAGTCACGCACAAAAATTGAATCTGACCATAAAACCTGACTCATAGGAGTTGTATAATCTCTCAAAAAGGCAGGGTTTGTAATGTCTATCGGTTGATTTGGCTCTGAGCTCATATACATTGGGGCGAAGCACCTTCCAGCCATATCCACAAATTTGTGGAACAAAAAGCCTTGAGACTGCAAAAATAACTGAATATCGCCAAAAACAGGCTGATTTTCATACATTTTCAGAAATTCTGTTTCTATCTCAATTACCAAAACGTTTTTTAAAACTTCTTTTGCATTTGATAATGCATCAAGTTCCGCACCTTGAATATCTATCTTAATATAATCTGGTTTAGGAAATTCGGATGCAATGTCATCTAGGCGTTTTGTTTGAACTTTATGTTTTTCTTTTACGGCAAAGTTACCTTCTCCCGTAGTAGACATTGAGGTAAACAAATCAATGATTTGACTAGATGGCTCATAAATCGAGCAACAGCCAGGATAATAAGTTATTCTAAGTTCTGCAACGTTTCCATCACCAACAAAATATGGCATAAAAACACAGTCAAAGTCTTTGGTTTGTTCTTTTAGCTTATCAAGATAGTGCGTATTTGGCTCGAATGCAGTAACTCGGCAAAGTTTTTTTAGCATCATTTCCTGATATCTCGGCTTTCCATCAAGGGGAGAAGCCCCAATATCCATCACCTCAATTTTGGGAATCGCATCACCTAGAATTCTTTCTATTTCAAAACTGTCTTCGCCCATAAATCCAACCTTTGTTTATTCTTAATCGATTTTAGAATCTAACTTTTGTATTGGTATAATTGGGAACCCAGCCATCCATACCCGAAAAATATCTTACTGCTTTGGTTCGTCTCTTTTCGCTTAAATGAAACCAATGCTCTGCATTCTTGGGTACGTTGATAAACTCTCGAGCCTCAACAGTCAACTCTACCTGTGAATTGTCTGGCATTACAAAACCAAACACACCTTCGCCGTCAATAATATAGCGAACTTCATCATCATCATGAGTATGGCATGGTGTGAATTTCGCAAGCATTTCGTCAAGATTCGGAATTCCGTCGTGAATAACAATCAAATCTCTGCTTTGATAACCAAGCTCATTTTTAAGTTTTTCAAAATAGTGATCGAGCTTTACAAGAACTATCTCTTTTTCGCTGTCGCTTAAAGAACTTTTAGAAAGAAGACCTTCTAGCTCGGCATCATTTCCAATATCCCAAAACGATAAAGTAACATTGATTTGCTCAAGATACTGATTAATCTTGCTAAGATCTGTGATTGTGCTTCCATCTTCAAACAAAAGTTTCGCCAATCAACCCTCCCTAATTTTCTTTTTAAGAAGGCACTATATATCGCAAAGCTATTCTATCTCAATAAAATTATTCACTGCCAGAATATGATTAAGTCATTATAATTAATTCATGAATTTTTTATGAATCTATTATTTTATAAATCTCAAGATTGCCTGTAAAGCTAATTAGCCGATAACCCTAAATCTCGGTGATGTCGGCGAGTTTGGCAGCATTATCTTCTGTAATGAGATTGTCGATTATTTCGTCAATGTCGCCATTGATAAACTCTGGAAGTTGGTAAAGTGTTACGTTGATTCTATGATCGGTAACTCTGCCTTGAGGGAAGTTGTAGGTTCTGATGCGTTCAGATCTATCACCTGATCCTACTTGGTTTTTGCGATCTTCGGCTCTGGCATTGTCTTTGGCCAAGCGTTCCATCTCGTAAAGTCTTGCTCTAAGAACTTTCAAGGCTTTTGCCTTATTTTTATGCTGTGATTTTTCATCTTGTTGTGTGACGATTAACCCCGTTGGAAGGTGGACAATTCTAACGGCACTATCTGTTGTATTAACGTGTTGGCCACCTGCACCAGATGAGCGATAAACGTCTATTCTAAGGTCTTTGTCTTCAATTTTAATATCAACTTCCTCTGCCTCTGGAAGCACTGCAACTGTTGCTGCTGATGTGTGAATTCTTCCACTGGATTCGGTTGTTGGAACGCGCTGCACCCTATGAACTCCAGATTCATATTTGAGTCTTGCAAAAACGCCATTGCCCGTAATGTTTGCCGATGCCTCTTTGTATCCACCAATTCCAATTTCAGATATATCCATTATCTCGAAACGCCAGCCCTTCTTTTCGCTATATCGTTGATACATTCTAAAAAGATCGGCAGCAAATAATGCTGCTTCGTCACCGCCAGTTCCAGCTCTAACTTCTATGATAACGTTTTTATCGTCATCGGCATCTTTTGGAATCAGCGCGAGCAGAAGATTTTTTTCAATATCAGGAAGTTTTTCCTCAAGCGAGATAAGCTCTTCCTGAGCTAGCTCTTTCATATCAGGATCTGCAAGCATTTCCTGAGAAGATTTTATATCGCTTATGGTTTGATTATATGAATTAATTCGTTCCACAATTGTTTCTAAATCGGAATATTCCTTTGAAGCCTTTGCAAACTCATCCGCTGAGAGATTTGGGCTTGCAAGCATATCTTGCAGCTCTTTATGTCGATTTGTAATTGCGTCGAGTTTATCTTTAAGTTTGTCTAACATTTGCGCTCTTGAACTTGAATATTCCTTGTGCCATATATGTGGCGAATTGAACTTATATTGACTGAAAAGAAAACATGCAAGATTTACTAATTGAATTATATTCAGAAGAAATACCAGCGGGGCTGCAAAAGGCGGCGGCAGAATCAATTTGTGAATCTATAATCAAGAAGTTATCAGAGCAAAAGCTATCGCATGGCAAGAGCGAAGTCTTTTATTCTCCGCAGAGAATTGCGCTTATTATCAAGGATATTCCTGAAAATCAACCAGATGTAACAATAGAACGCAAAGGCCCAAGAACTAATGCTCCTGCGCAAGCTATAGAAGGGTTTTTGAAGTCAACAGGTTTAAGCCTAGCTGAGCTTACCGTTGAGGGAGATACATATTTCGCAAAGATTGAACAAAAAGGACGTGATTCAAAGTTGGTTCTTGCAGAAATAGCAAACTCGGCGATTGCAGGTTATACATGGCCTAAATCAATGCGTTGGGGGGAATATGAAGTTCGCTGGGTTAGGCCGTTACACTCGATTATTGCAATATATGGAACACAGATTTTAGATGTCTCTTATGGCCATATAAAGGCTTCAAATCACACCGTTGGGCATAGGTTTATGAGTGCAAATAGCATTACTATAAATCATGCTTCTGAGTATGTCGAAAAACTGCTCGCAAATAAAGTTATTGTAAATCAAAATGACAGAAAGAATGTAATATCAAAGCAAATTGCAGACATATGCAAAGAAAATAATGTAACTCTCCGTGAAGATGCTAATCTGCTTGATGAGATAAATAATCTCGTTGAATATCCCGTTGCTATTATTGGTCGCATTCATAACGATTTCATGGCCTTACCAGAAGAAGTTTTAATGACAGTTATGAAAAACCATCAGCGTTATCTGAGCGTTAGCGATAAGAGTGGCAAGATGGCTCCATATTTCATTACCGTGTCAAATGTGAAAACGGCTGACAATCAGCAGGCGATTATTCAGGGTAACGAGCGTGTAATTCGCGCTCGCCTGTGGGATGCTAAATTCTTTTGGGAAAGTGATATTAAAACGCCACTTATGGATAATCTATCTAAGCTAGATAACATAGTTTATCACGCCAAATTGGGCAGTGTAGGGGAGAAGGTAAATCGCATCGTTTTTCTTGCAATTGCACTATGTAAAGTTACTGGATGTGATGTTATGACGGCAGAAAAAGCGGCACTTTTAGCAAAGACTGATCTTGTTTCTGGAATGGTTGGAGAGTTCGGAGAACTGCAAGGTATAATGGGCGGATATTATGCAAAAGCGCAAGGCGAATCAGATGATATTGCTATAGCAATAAAGGAGCATTATAAACCACAGGGTGCGAATGACGATGTTCCCACAAATAAAGTTAGTGTAACTATTGCTCTTGCTGATAAAATTGATTCTCTAGTATCACTTTGGAGCGTTGGCGAAAAGCCAACTGGCTCAAGAGATCCATTTGCTCTAAGACGTTCTGCAATTGCTATTATAAGGCTAATCATAACTAATAAACTATCATTTAATTTACGCGAGTTTTTAGCCGCCGAACCTTCTATTGTAAACGAGATAGAAGGCTTCATGATAGATAGGCTAAAAGTTATCTTAAAGGATATGGAAATTAGACATGATTACATAGATTCAGTAATTGGAAGTAACAAGCAATCTATTGATATATATGACATATACACCAGAGCTAATGCTCTTAAAGAATTCTTGAAAACAGATGAAGGGATAAATCTTTTATCAGCATATAAACGTGCAGATAACATTTCAGCAGAGCATAAGGAATTTCAGGCAATAGATGTGAAGATTTGTAATGATACTCATGAAAAAGAATTAGCTAAGGCCATTGAAGAACTGCAAATTAGTGTAGATGAGCATCTTAAAAAGCGAAATTATATTGCAGCAATGCAAGAGCTATCAAAGGTTCATAAACCACTTGAAAGTTTCTTTAACAACGTGATGGTCAATTCTGATGATATGGCAGTTAGAAATAACCGACTATCAATTCTAAAAGCAGCGGTAAATCTTACAAATGTGATTGCTGATTTTAGATTCATAGAAAGTTGAACTAATTTTTAACACTTCTTTGTTATTGCTATAATGTTAACTTTGTAAACCACAGGTTGTGTTATGGTAATTGACGCTGAACGCTGTATAAAGATAGAAGATGGCTGGCTTGCTGCTGCAAATCCGCCAGAAGAAAAGCACCGCCTAAAAGAATTATATCGCTATAAAGTTCTTGATACGCCACATTCTAATAATTTTGACAACATAACAGAGTTGTTAAGCAGACAGCTTAAGACTGCATTTGCACTTGTTTCACTCATAGATACAGATAGGCAATGGTTTAAATCAGCATGTGGAATTGATGCAGTTGAGACGCCTAGAAATCAAGCATTTTGCGCCCATGCGATATGGGGAAATGAGCCATTTATAGTTCTTAATGCGCTAGAAGATGAAAGATTTCGTAAAAATCCGCTTGTGAGTGGCGCGCCGCATATTCGTTTTTATGCGGGAATTCCGTTAATCACCGAAAGGGGATATAAACTCGGAACTCTCTGTGCTATTGATACAAGGCCTAGAGCTAGTTTAAGTGATGATGAGATTCACCTTCTCAAATCACTTGGAAAAGTTGTTATAGACGAGCTTGGACTGCATTTATCAAATATTGAGCTTGCTGATCAATCGAAATCAAAATCAATATTTCTAGCAAATATGAGTCATGAGATACGAACTCCTTTAAATGGTGTAATAGGGATGGCCGATCTACTCAAAACAACCAATCTTAATGAAGAGCAAAAGAAATATACCGAAACGATTATTAATTCAGGTGAATTACTTCTTGAAATCGTTAATGATGTGCTAGATGTCTCTAAGATAGAGGCTAATCAGTTAAAGCTAGATTCCATCTGTTTTGATATGCTTTCCTCTATAAAAGAGGTTGTCGAGATTTTAAAGCCGAGGGCTAAAGACAAAGGAATTGAAGTTATTCTTGATTACCCAGCAGAAGTTGTCTCACACTTTAAGGGGGATCCATTAAGAATTAGGCAGATAGTAATGAATCTGCTAAGTAACGCGATAAAATTCACCAATAAAGGCAGTGTTGCAATTCGAATTAAGCAAATTGCAAGAAACATCGATAATGCAACAATTAAACTTGAAGTTGAAGATACTGGAATTGGAATGAGTGCCGCAGTTCAAGAAAAAATATTCCAAGATTTTATGCAGGCTGATATTTCCACCACCCGCGAGTTTGGTGGAACAGGTTTAGGGCTTTCCATATGTCGCCACCTTGTCACCATGATGGGAGGGGAAATCAGCGTTCATAGTATAGTCGGGAAAGGTTCAACTTTTCAGGTAACCGTTACAATGCCTATTGCAGAGGAAAATAATATATCCTCTCAAGATAATAGCTCAGTCGTGCGAGCAAAAAATCAGTTACAAGGAATTAAGGTTTTAATTGCTGAAGATAACATAGTTAATCAAATGGTTATTAGTCAGATTTTAACTAATATTGGTTGTGAAATTACAGTTGCAAACGATGGTGAAGAAGCTCTCAATAAAGCAACATCTGCGGAGTTTGATATTATATTGATGGATTGCCACATGCCTAAAAGAGATGGGCAAGAAGTTACCCGAATACTTCGTTCAAATAATAAAACAAAAGATAGAATAATAATCGCATTAACGGCAAGTGCATTAAAAGAAGATAAAGAAGCCTGTTTAAACTCAGGAATGAATGACTTCTTAAGCAAGCCAGTAAAACAAAATCAAGTGATTGATATGCTTTGTAAATGGGCTGTTTAACTGTTTATAGAAATATATAATTTACATCTTGCAACAATTGGTTAATATAACTGATGCCAATTCTTAACATATTGCAAAGCTATTTGTGCGCGTAGACTTAAAAAATAAAATTATATTCCCTAATTCAATTGATCCTGAAACGGAGGCAAGAACTATCAAGTTTTTTTGTGGCAATTGTGATAAAGAAGAATCAGAAGATTTAATCAATCAAGTTATATGCCATGAAGCTATTTTTAATGTCAGTGGAGACTTTTGGCTAAATGCATTGTTTTACATCTCATACTATTATATTGATTTAATTCCTGTCATGATTAAGAAAGGTTCCGATTTAGAATCTAGGGGAGTGAACAATAGAACTATTTTAATTTACACCACCTTTTCAAAACATTTAGAAGAACTTTTTCCGTGCCTTTTGAGTTTGGGTGCAAATGTATATGCACAAGATTTTGATGGAAGTAGCTCGGAAAGAGTAGTTTCTGATTTAAAAGAAAGAGAGTTGGCCTATAAAAATTTTTATGAAAGAAAAAGCGTAGAAGAAGAGGGCGACTACATACCCAAATGTGCTTCTGATGTTTTTCGCTTAATGTCAGTGTATCCAATTCCGTTTTGTGATAGGAGGCAGAAAATTAATTATTCTGATAATCTTCTTAAGATTATGAGGCATGTGGAGTGGGAAAAACTTCCAGATGGCAATCAAAGACTTGCGAATATATTGGATGAAATAAGAGAAACTGGCGTTATTTCAGAGCTCACAAAAAATCAAATATACAACATCTGTACACCTGAGCTTGCATATAATCGCAACCTTTCTAGAGCAGTGATTTCACGTTTCTAAAAATCAATTGATAAAAGCATTTTCAATATATATTCTCCATAATGAATTGTAAGGTAAATTTTATTTAGAGTATAACTTGGAAAATAAGCACACCGAGATGTTAGAGATGAAAAAGGTTACGATTTACCTTTTTCTAAAAACGCAAGATGCAACTGGGCAAGATGCATTTTATTATCTTGCAATGAAAGCCAGTAAATTTCCCGAATTTAAAAAAAGAATGCTTGGCTCTCAGGATGTAAACCTAAAGCAATATGCTGAGATTTTATATTCGGGATACGGCACTAATCCATCTCCCGAAGAAATAAAAAAGATGGAAGATGAATATGGCTTTAAACACGATAATGTAATTACTCTCGACCTCACTAGTGATAACGGATAAACAATAATGAAACATAGCAAACCATTAATTGGCCTCACACTTGATCACGAAAACGGTGGCGGATATTCAAAAATGCCTTGGTATGCAATAAGAGAAAATTATTGCACAAGCGTTTCAAATGCTGGCGGAGTGCCGTTTCCACTTCCATATGATTTAGATAATGTTTCTGTTTATATAAACATGCTCGACGGATTGGTTGTTACTGGCGGGGCTTTTGATATTGATCCATCCTTATTTGGTGAGAGTAATAAACATGAAAAGACATCGCCAAAAGAAAACCGTACTCGCTTTGAATATCTTCTTACAAAAGGAATGATTGATAGCAATAAACCAGTTCTAGGCATATGTGGCGGCGAGCAATTAATAAACGTAGTTCTCGGTGGAACACTAATTCAGCATATTCCTGATGAAATTGAAAACTGTTTAGAGCATGAACAGCCAAACCCAAGAAGCGAAGCTGGCCACAGTGTTGAAATAATTGAAGGAACTTTGCTGCATAAAATAACCAATCAAAATATTATTGAGGTAAACACAGCCCATCATCAGGCAGTAAAAAAGGTTGGAAGCGGCGTTGTGATAAATTCTTACTCCCCCGATGGAGTTATTGAAGGAATTGAATATCCAGCAAATAAGTTTTGCTTGGGCGTTCAGTGGCATCCTGAATATCATGTTACAAATGCGGATACTAAAATATTTGAAGCGTTTATAAGCTCGTGCTCAAAATAAAAGTTCTAACTATATTTCCAGATATATTTGCTGGCGCATTGGCATATTCCATTACTGGAAAGGCTATGGATAAAGGGTTTTGGAGCTTGCAGGCAATTAATATTCGAGACTTTGCCCGCGATAAACATAAAAGCGTTGATGACACCCCTTACGGTGGAGGGGCGGGAATGGTAATGCGAGCAGATGTTCTAGGTGATGCATTTGAAGAGGCCGTCAAGGATTTAGAGTCATATCATGCGATATATCTATCTCCCAAAGGTAACGTTTTCTTGCAGCAAATGGCGAAGAAATTTTCCGAGCTAGATAACTTGATTATTATTTGTGGAAGATTTGAAGGAATAGATCAAAGATTTCTAGATCATTACGGAATCTCAGAAGTTAGTATTGGAGACTATGTATTAACAGGCGGAGAAATAGCAGCAATGGTAATAATCGACGCTTCAGTAAGGTTAATTCAAGGGGTTGTGGGTGATAATCACTCCTTAAATGAAGAAAGTTTTAGTTTAGATGAAAATTTTTCTAGCCTTTTGGAATATCCTCAATATACTAAGCCGCCCGTTTGGAATGAAATTGGGGTTCCAGAAGTTTTGCTATCAGGAAATCACTCTCTAATTAACAAATGGCGATATGAAAAATCGCTGGAAATTACAGAGATTCGCAGACCTGACTTGCTTAAAAAGCATTTGGAAAATAAGTAAAGTTCTGCTAACAAAGCAGAGTTACATAGAACGTTAAAATTATGCAAGGTATAGAGCTATGAACCTTTTACAAAAAATAGAACAAGAGCAACTTGAGAAAGTTAGCGCAGGCAAGCAGTTTCCAGATTTCAAACCAGGTGATACTGTGCGCGTCAACGTTAGAATTATCGAAGGAAATAATGAACGCGTTCAGGCATATGAAGGCCTTTGCATAGCAAGACGTAATAGAGGCCTTAATTCCTCTTTCACTGTTCGTAAAATTAGTCATGGTGAAGGTGTTGAAAGGGTTTTCCCACTTTACTCTCCTCGTCTAGAGAGCATCCAATTGGTTCGTCGTGGTGATGTTCGCCGCGCAAAACTCTATTATATTCGTGACCTTTCAGGTAAAGCTGCAAGAATTAAAGAGAAAATGGACTTTAATCGCGGCAAAAAACAAGCTGAATCTGCATAGTTTGTTTATTAAGGTTGATATAAGAAAATCGATAATAAAATTAATAAGGTTATAGGATGTCCTCTGCAAGAACGCTTTATGATAAAATCTTTGATAATCATTTAGTGCACGAGGCGGAGGATGGAACCTGCCTTTTATATGTAGATAAGCAACTTCTTCATGAAGTAACCAGCCCACAGGCATTTGAAGGCTTAAGAGTTGCTGGCAGAAAACCTAGAAGGCCAGATGCAGCTCTTGCCGTTGCGGATCATAATGTTCCAACCACAGACAGATCAAAAGGTATAGCCGACGAGACATCCAGAATTCAGGTAGAGACACTAGAGAAAAACTGCGCTGAATTTGGAATCGAATATTATTCTTTAAGTGATATCAGGCAGGGAATTGTTCATATTGTAGGGCCAGAGCAAGGTCTTACACAACCAGGAATGACAATAGTTTGTGGAGATAGTCACACCTCAACTCATGGAGCCTTCGGCGCACTCGCGTTTGGGATTGGAACAACAGAAGTTGAACACGTTCTTGCAACTCAAACTCTTATTCAAAAACGTGCAAAGAATATGCTTATCGAGGTCACAGGAACATTACCTCAAGGTGTTACCGCGAAGGATATTGTTCTTGCGATTATCGGTAAAATCGGCACGGCTGGCGGCACTGGATACGTCATGGAATATGCAGGCGATGCAATCACAAGTCTTTCTATGGAAGGAAGAATGACCGTTTGCAACATGTCTATCGAAGCAGGCGCAAGAGCAGGCTTAATTGCGCCAGATGACAAAACATTTGAATACCTTAAAGGCAGGCCGCTTTCTCCACACGGAAGCGATTGGGATAAGGCCGTTGCTTTCTGGAAATCTTTACCATCTGATAAAGGTGCAAAGTATGATAAAGTTGTAAAGCTCGATGCATCAGAAATTATACCTCAAGTAACTTGGGGAACTAGCCCAGAAGATGTTCTGCCAATTACGGGTAAAACTCCAAACCCAGCGATAGAAAAAGATGAGTCTCGCCGCAAACAAATTGAAAGAGCCCTCGATTATATGGGCTTACAACCTGATTTACCGCTAACAGAGATTAAATTTGATAAAGTGTTCATAGGTTCTTGCACCAACGGCAGAATTGAAGATTTAAGGGCGGCAGCAACGGTTGCAAAAGGCAAAAAAGTTGCAGATAACATTAAACTTGCAATGATAGTTCCAGGTTCAGGGCTAGTTAAGAAACAAGCAGAAGAAGAAGGCTTACACAAGATATTCATTGAAGCAGGTTTTGAATGGCGCGAGCCAGGTTGCTCCATGTGCCTTGCAATGAATGCTGATAAGTTAGAGCCTGAAGAAAGATGTGCTTCTACTTCAAACCGCAACTTTGAAGGAAGACAAGGAAGAGGTGGCAGAACTCACCTAATGAGTCCAGCAATGGCGGTTGCAGCGGCAATTACAGGCAAAATGACCGACGTAAGAGAGTTGTAACATTAAACTTTAATTATTAATACTTGCTATTAATTATAAACCCTAATAAATGTTTAATCTTTAGACATTTCTTGGAGGGTTTTTTATGAGTTCAAATGGACAAGCTGCAAGCATTTACGAGCAGATTGAAAAAGAACTCTCTGATCGTTTAGACATTAAAAAATTTGAAAGACTTCATCACTTCCATCAGATTATTAAGTTATCTATTTTGGGCTGCTCTGATTTATTGATTAAAATAGATTCCTTTATTGGTGATTATTTAGCCGAGATGGCGAGGGATGAATATAAAATTAATATACCAAGTTTAGATGTTATTTATGAGAGAATTAAAGGTATATCTAGCGATATTAACATTTTATTAGGGCAAGATATTGAATCTGATATTAATATCCTTTCTAATTTAGTGAGCAAACTTTGTGAATATCACGAGGAATTATATGCATGTAAAGATGCGATTGATGAATTTGCACAGGATGCAACTTTTAGCACAAACCAATACGAAAGAGTTCGTAAAATACAACAGGATTTTAGTTCAATGACGACTGATTTTTCAGAAATTATCAGCGAGATTGTAACCTATCGCCATCCAATAGCAATTCCCTCTATCCAAACAGATATAAAGTCTGAGATTGGACGATTTAGACAAAAGTTTAACGGAGACGCCGATGTAAATAAGTTAGCAGCTTATGTTAATCAAGCTCTTGAATCAGTAAAATTTCTTTATGAAGAATCACCCCAGATTATTAATGAAAGTCTTGCTTTAGAAATTTTGGCCGGTGGTATGAAACCAAGTAATATTTATCGCATATTAGAAGAATCTGCTGATAGGGTCTCTTATCAAGGTAGGAAAGCAACTATAAAACTGCCTGAAATTATGAGCGAAGCACTCAGATTTATAGAACAATTTGGAATTCGTGACGCTGGATATTTGCGCGTTACCCAAACCTATATATTTGACGCCGCCGAACAATTTAATCAGCTTTATGGGATGATGCAATCTGCATCGAGAGGAGAGGTTGATATTGCAGAGTTAACTTCACCAAAAGGTGCAGCTACACTTGCAGTTCAAAAGCTAAATAACATAATGGAAAACATCCATAATAATATCTCTGGTCTTCAAGGTAAATATTCTGAAGAAAAATATGGAATCAACGCCATCTTGAAAAAATTACAGAAACAAATTGAGGCACTGCAAGGCAAAGACATTGTCGAATCAGCTAATGTTACAATAGCTGGCAGAGAAAGTAGAGCTGGTGGCATTAGCGGCGCAGTAAATCCTTTTGCATAAGAACAAAACCCAGAGCCAAATACAAAAAAGCCTCACTAAATTGATAGTGAGGCCTTTTATATATGAGTTAAAAAATAAAAACTTATCTTACTAGTTTTTATTCTCCTCTTCGTTTTTATTCTCTTCTTCTTTCTTAGCAGAAGATGCAGAGCCAATGCTTCCAAACATATTGTTGAACCTAGCAATACGGCTAGCTTTTTGGTTTACAGACGAGCCGCCGCCATTCCATGCTGGGTGACTGATTGGGTCAATATCTAATTGAAGGGTATCCCCCTCTTTTCCATAGGTGGAATAAGTTTCAAATTTGGTTCCATTTGTCATGACTACAGTTATCTTGTGATAATCTGGGTGAATTCCAGCTTTCATTGACTTAATACTCTCAGTTTAAGTTATTTTTATAATTACGAACGAGGGTTTCTACTTCAAGATAACCACAATTGCAAGAAAAATCACAAATCACTTTGACGCACATTTTTTTTAACGATATAGCTAATTGCTAGATAATGATAACAGGGGTCTATATAATGAGTAAAGTATATATTCTATTGCTCGCTTTGGTTGCGATATTTACACCAAAACTATCGAATGCTGGTGAGAGCAACTACTTAACGCTTGGTGCGGGCATATATGAAATTGGAGATGATTACTCCAGCGGTGAATATCGCGCAGAATATAGACATAGCAATATATGGAAGCAGCTTTATCCAATTGCGGGGATAAATGCAAACACAGATGGCGGAATTTATGGCTTTGGTGGGCTTGCCTACGATTTTTATTTAGGAGATAGTTTCGTAATTATCCCAGCTTTTGCTGTCGGCGCATATGAAGAGGGCGACAGCAAAGATCTTGGCGGCACACTCGAGTTCAGATCTCAACTTGAATTTGCCTATCAGTTTAAGAATATGTCAAGGCTAGGCATATCATATAGTCATATGTCAAACGCAAGTTTATATGAACATAACCCAGGTCAGGAATCTCTTGTTTTGAATTACTCAATTCCTCTTTCAAAATAAGATTAGGTAGTGCATATGCAACAAAATAAAAAAGTGTTTGCAAGTGCATTAATAAGCGAAGCGACGGCTGTAAATTCACTTATAGATAAAATAAGTGTGTTTAATGATAATTTTCAAAGTATTTATGAGCAGGCAAAAGCATTAGTTGAGAATATGCGCTCAATCGAAGCATCGAGTCAGCTTGAGGCGTTTCTTAAAGAATATAGTTTAGAGACGAATGAAGGCGTTGTGATTATGTGTCTTGCTGAGGCACTTCTTAGAATTCCAGATTCTGAAACAGCAGATAAACTAATTCATGATAAACTAAAATATGCCGACTTCGAACAACATATGGGAGAAAGCGATTCTCTGCTAGTTAATGCATCCACTTGGGGGCTTTTGTTATCTGGAAAGGTCGTAAATCTTGGTGAAGTTCAAGAAAAAGGTGTGAGCGCAACCTTTGGCAGGTTAATTTCAAAGCTGGGTGAGCCAGTAATTAGAAATGCACTTAAAAGCGCGATGAAAATTATTGGCGGTCAATTCGTATTAGGTGAAACGATAGAAAGCGCAATCAGTAATGCCAAAAAAGATAAGGGCTATTTACATTCTTTCGATATTTTAGGAGAAGCTGCAAGAACTCAAGCGCAGGCAAGCTCTTTTCATCAGGCATATCTTGATGCAATTGACGTAATTTCTGCTCACTATGGCGATGCAAAATCGCTTTATGCAAACAGTGGAATATCAGTTAAGATATCAGCCCTTGATCCGCGTTATGAGCCTCTTAAGAGAGAGCAAATATATTCCAACCTTTTTCCACGCTTGGTTGAGATAGTTGAAAAAGCTGCAAAGCATAACATCAATATCACACTAGACGCAGAAGAGGCTTTTAGACTAGGAATTAGTTTGGAGCTTTTTGATAAATTACTCGAACTTGATAGCCTAAAAGGATTTGAAGGACTAGGTATCGCAGTTCAGGCATATCAAAAAAGAGCATATCAAACCGTTGAGCATATCGTTTCGCTATCGCAGAAATATTCTCGCAGAGTCCCTGTTAGGTTAGTAAAAGGCGCGTATTGGGATTATGAGATTAAACGCGCTCAGATAATGGGTTTAGAGGGATATCCCGTTTTCACTGTAAAACAACATACCGATATTTCGTATATCGCAGTGATGGAAAAAATGTTTGCAGAACACAAGCATATCTACCCGCAGATTGCGACTCACAATTCATTATCTATAGCCGCCGCAATAGAGATTTCTAAGGGTCGTGAATTTGAATTTCAAAGACTTCACGGAATGGGCGAAAAATTATACGACCAGATAAAGAATAATTATCCATGCAGGGTTTACGCTCCTGTGGGAAGGCACGAAGAGTTACTCGCTTATTTAATCAGAAGATTACTAGAAAATGGGGCAAATACCTCTTTTGTGCATCTCTTAGTTGATAACTCAAAGCCTTATGAGGAATTGCTACAAAATCCTATATATCTTGCGGTTTTGGGCAATGAGTCACCTAATCCTAAAATTCCGTTGCCAAAGAATATCTATCAGGACAGGCTAAACAGCAGGGGCTTTGAACTTGGCTATAAAGAACATCTGGAAATCATTACAAAATCGCTCGCAGTTTATAACGGAAAAAATAACTGGGAAGCTCACTCGATTATTAATGGCGAAAATATAACATCGGCAATTCCTGCTACTATTTGCGATAAATCCACTGGCGAAAAGATTGGCACGGTTTACATAGCACCCCCAGAGTCGGCAGAAAAAGCTGTAAACTCAGCAGAAGAATTTTTTCATGAGTGGTGCCTAACTGATGTATCATTAAGAGCAGAGATATTGGAAAAAGCAGCCGATATTATGGATGATAAAATTGACGAAGCAGTTGTTTTGCTCATAAAGGAGGCAGGCAAGAATTTATCGGATGCGATGGGAGAATTCAGAGAGGCTATAGACTTCATGCGTTATTATGCAAATCTTGCAAGAAGCATGATGTCTAAACCTGCTTTAATGGGCGGATACACAGGTGAGCGCAATGAGTTATCCTATCATGGAAGAGGCGTTTTTGTTTGTATTAGTCCTTGGAACTTCCCTCTAGCAATCTTTACAGGGCAAATTGCAGCAGCTTTAGTAACTGGCAATACAGTTGTTGCAAAACCTGCTGAGCAAACTCCTCTAATAGCATCTTTCATGGTTAATATTTTGCATGAAGCAGGAATTCCTAAGCAGGCTTTACATATTTTACATGGTGAAGGCTCTATAATTGGTGCAAAACTAACAAGTTCAGCAAAAGTTTCTGGGGTGGTTTTTACAGGTTCAACTGACACTGCAAATATAATCAACAAGTCGCTTGCAAGTCGTTCTAGTAAATATCCCATACCTGTTTTTATAGCAGAAACAGGTGGACTAAATGCTATGATAGTTGATTCAACCGCCCTTCCAGAGCAAGTTGTGGATGATGTTATAATATCTGCCTTCAACAGTGCAGGCCAAAGATGTTCGGCTCTTAGGGTTTTATATCTGCAAGAAGAAATTGCGGGTATTGTTCTTGCAATGCTTGAAGGAGCGATTGCAGAACTAGAAATAGGAGATACCAACGATCTTTCTACCGATATTGGCGCGGTGATTGATATTGAGGCACGAAACAAGCTGTTTGACCATATTTATCAGATGAAAAGCAAAGGAAAGTTGCTGTTTTCTTCAGATAAGAGGATTAAGCCATCTGGCGACCTTTATGTTTTGCCGCATGTTTTTGAGGTTAAATCAATACATGATATTGGAGGGGAGGTCTTTGGGCCAATTCTACATGTTATAAGATATAAAGAATCTGATATTGACAAGGTAATATCCGAAATAAATTCAGTGGGATACGGCTTAACATTAGGAGTTCATTCAAGAATTGAGAATATGGCTACTAAAATTAGGAAAGATGCAAGGGTTGGCAACTTATATATAAACAGGTCTATGATTGGTGCGGTTGTTGGAACTCATCCATTTGGGGGAGAAAACCTTTCAGGAACTGGCTTTAAAGCTGGGGGGCCAAATTATCTTATGCGCTTTGTAACAGAGCGAACTTTTACTGTTAATACTGCTGCAATTGGTGGTAACTTAGAATTATTATCGTAGTTTAGGGTTTGAATAATTTATGCAGAAATACTTTTTATATGGTTTGATTGTCGCGTTGCTTTCTCTAAATTCTGCCAATGCTTCAGTTGGAATCGCAATGTTCGGTGAACCTAAGTATAAAGAGGGCTTCAAGCATTTTGAATATGTTAATCCAGATGCTCCCAAAGAAGGTGATATAAAATTTGGAGTAATAGGAACATTTGATAACTTAAATCCTTTTATTCTTAAAGGAATTGCCGCAACTGGCAGTGATCTTGTATTTGAGACTTTATTAGAAAAATCAAAGGATGAACCATTTAGCGCATATGGATTGATTGCCGAAGATATTTCAATTGCTCCAGATAAATCATCTGTAACTTTTAAAATTAGAAAAGAAGCCAAGTGGGAAGATGGCACACAGCTAACCCCTGATGATGTTATTTTCTCTTTTAACATATTGAAAGAAAAAGGCCATCCCGCATATCGCAGTTATTATAAAGATGTTGCAAATGCCGAAAAAGTTGGAAATCACAGCGTGCGCTTTAACATAGCAAATAAAGAGAACAGAGAGCTACCATTGATACTTGGAGATTTGCCAGTTCTTTCAAAGAAATTTTTTGAGACAAATGACTTCACTAAAACCACAATGCAAAGAGTTATGGGCAGCGGACCATATAGAGTTGAAAAGGCAGACGCTGGAAGAAGCATCACCTATGTTAGAAGAGACGACTATTGGGGCAAAGATTTACCTGTGCAAAAGGGACGTTATAATTTTAGAACAATAACTTATGATTATTATAGAGATGAAACGGTTGCTGTTCAGGCAATCAAGGCTGGAAGCTATGATATGAGACTAGAAAATATTGCTCGTGTGTGGTCAACAGCCTATGAAGTGCCTGCGGTTAAGGCTGGAATGCTTAAAAAAGAAGTCATAGAACATCAAGTCCCAAGCGGAATGCAGGCTTTCATTATTAATAATCGGAGAGAGAAGTTTTCCGATATTAACACGAGAAAAGCTCTATCTCTAGCTTTCGACTATGAATGGGCGAATAAGAATTTATTCTACGGCTTATACAATAGAATGAAGAGTTTTTATACTAACTCGGTTTTTGCAAGTTCTGGATTGCCTCAAGGAAAAGAGTTGGAAATCTTAGAGAAATATAAAGATAAAATTCCGCCAGAAATATTTGCAGAGGAATATAAAAATCCCGAGACAGATGGTACGGGAAATAATAGAGAAAACCTTAAAAAGGCTAGTGAACTTCTTGCAAATGCAGGTTGGGTTCTAAAAAACGGCAAGTTATATGACAAAAATGGCAATCATTTTAGTATTGAGTTTCTAATAGATTCACCCGTTTTTGAAAGGGTATTTTCAAATTACGTCAAGAACCTTGCGATACTTGGAATTACGGCAAATATTAGAAATGTTGATAGCGCACAATTTCAAAAACGTTTAGAAGAATTTGATTTTGATATTACCGTCAGGGTGTTTCCTCAATCCCTTTCACCAGGTAATGAGCAAATAGATTATTGGCATTCCAGTCGTGCAGATGTTAAAGGAAGTCGCAACTTGGCAGGAATCAAAAATCCTGTGATAGATGAACTTGTCAATAAAATTATCACCGCTAAGGATTATGACACACTTCTCGCATCAACCCACGCTCTAGATAGAGTTTTGCTGTTTAACCACTATGTAATTCCTAATTGGCAATCAAAATTCTGGCGTATTGTTTATTGGGATAGATTTGGAAGACCTCAAGTTCCAGCAAAATATGATTTAGGATTTGTTGATACATGGTGGATTGAATCAGATAAAGATGCTAGAATACAGGAGTATTTAAAAAGGAAATAATGAAATCACCTAAATTCGGAATAAGGATGAGAAAAAACGCTCCCCCTTTATGGGGGAGCCATGATGAGCAAGGCGAAGCTGCCGCTCGATTTGGTGGGGTACTACATGCTTTCAACATTCTTTTCAAATGTTTTGAAAGGAATGCGAAAACCCCCACAGAATCGCTTTCGATTGCTTAGCAATCTTAGCTCTTCCGCTCCCCCATAAAGGGGGAGCGTATAATGCTCTGTTTTTTATCTCGAATTGATGTTATAATAACGAAATCACTAAAATTTGGGAGTTTAAAAATGGCAAAAGATCTTGTTACGGTTAGTAAAAACTATCCTTCAGTCGATACAGTTAGTGAAAAATTGCAGTTACTTTTAGCAGATTCATATTCAACACTACTCTTAACCCACAACTATCACTGGAACGTTGAAGGAAGGCTGTTTTATTCCCTGCATAAAATGTTTGAAGAGCAATATAACGAGCTATTTGCAGCCGTTGACGAAATTGCAGAAAGAGCAAGAGCTTTAGATTCTTATGCTTTTGTTGGGGGTTATCAAGATATGCTTGCATCTACAACTTTTAAAGCGGCAAAATTGCCTTTTGGAAAAGATGCCGATAAGGTGGCGATGCAGATGGTTGAAAATCTCGTATTAGCAAATGAGGCAATTGTAAAATCTGCTAAACTTGCAAGAAAAGCAGCCGAGACAGCTGGAGACGATGAAACAGTTGACCTAACTGTTGAAAGAGTAACATTGCATCAGAAAAATATCTGGATGCTTAAAAGCCATTTGAAGTGATGCAGAGATTTTAGTGGTAGATATTTCGAGGATTATAGAACTAGCGCTCGCAGAAGACGTTGGTGAGGGGGATATAGCAACCAACCTGACGATTCCAGAATCGCAAGATGCAACTTTATCTTTTGTTACCAGAGAAGACATTGTGGTTTGCGGAATTCCATTTATAAATCAGATATATGATAAGTTATCTGGTAAAGCAAACTTTATCAAATGCGAACCTAAATTCAAAGAAGGTGAAATAGCAAAAGCTGGCTCGGTTTTAGCCACAGCTTCTGGGAATGCAAGAACATTATTAACAGGCGAGAGGGTTGCGCTTAACATTATCCAGCGGGCATCTGGCGTTGCAACCATTACCCGAAAATATGTCGATGCAATTAGAGGCACAGGCGTTACATTGCTGGATACGCGCAAGACAATGCCAGCTCTACGCGTTCTTGATAAATATTCGACCCAAATTGGTGGGGCAAAGAATCATAGAATGCGCCTTGATGATG
Source organism: uncultured Rickettsiales bacterium (assembly GCA_964484565.1). Taxonomy (GTDB): domain Bacteria; phylum Pseudomonadota; class Alphaproteobacteria; order Rickettsiales; family CAZAGG01; genus CAZAGG01. The sequence goes on from CAZAGG010000001.1 coordinate 50,368, forward strand.
GAATTATTATTAAAGATAATCATATTGCAATTGCTGGAAGCATTACTCAGGCGGTCGCAAGAGTCAAAGCGGGTTCTAAAATTCCTGTTGAAGTTGAGTGTGATAATCTTGAGCAAGTTAATGAAGCTGTAAATTCAGGTGCTGATATAATCATGCTAGATAATATGAGCATTAAAACGATTGAAGATGCAATCAAGATGATTAACGGCAAAGCAAAAGTTGAAGTATCTGGTAATATTAATCTTGATAATATAAGGGCTTACGCTCTCAAAGGCGTTGATTATATATCAGTTGGCAAAATTACTCATTCCGCTCCTGCGGTTGATATTGGCCTTGATTATAACTGGAACTATAGCAGTTTTAGCTAATTGCTCATAGAGATTCACAAGAAAATTGCGTCATGCTAATTAAATATTAACCTGCGGTTGTAACAATTCGTTTTGTTTAAAAATAAATAAGGCGTTTTGAGCTTATGAGCGATACTACAAAAATTACAGTTGCGTATGGTGATGGAATTGGCCCTGAAATTATGGAGGCAACTCTTAGAATACTAGCAGAATTCAGAGCTAGAATTACCGTTGAAACTATTGAAATAGGCGAATTACAATATACGCACGGTTATTCTTCAGGCATTACTCCTGAAGCGTGGGAAACGGTAAAACGTAATAAAATTCTCCTCAAAGCACCAATAACAACGCCGCAAGGCAAGGGATATAAAAGCCTTAACGTGACTCTTAGAAAATCGCTTGGGCTATATGCAAACGTCCGCCCGTGTGCTTCATATCCGCCATTTGTGAAAACTAACGCGCCTAATCTGGATGTGGTGATTGTTCGTGAAAACGAAGAAGATTTATACGCAGGCATGGAATATAAATTCACCGATGACGACACTCTCGCTCTAAAGGTTATAACAAGGCCAGCAAGTGAGAAAATCGTTCGTTATGCATTTGAATATGCAGTAAAAAATGGCCGCAAGAAAGTTACTTGTTTCTCTAAAGATAACATCATGAAAATAACGGATGGCATGTTCCACCGTGTTTTTGATGAAATCGGCAAAGAATATCCGCAGATTGAAAAAGATCATTACATAGTTGATATAGGCTCAGCAAGACTAGCCGTAAAACCACAAATATTTGATGTAATCGTTACCGAAAATCTTTATGGCGATATAGTTTCAGATATAGTTGCGGAAGTTTCTGGCTCGGTTGGAATCGCAGGCTCTGCCAATATCGGTGATGACTTCGCGATGTTCGAGGCAATTCATGGCTCGGCTCCTGACATATCGGGGCAAAATATAGCAAACCCAGCGGGATTATTAAATGGCGCGTGCATGATGCTTGTGCACATCGGTCAACCTGATATTGCTGAAGAGATTCAAAACTCATGGAGATACACTCTTGAGCAAGGCATTCACACCGCCGATATTTATCAAGAGGGCTTAAGCAAACAAAAAGTGGGAACAAAAGAATTCGCAGACGCCGTTATAGAAAATATGCTTAAAAATCCAACAATGCTTCCAGTAGTGAAATATAATCGCGATATAAAGGAAACAAAAAGTAAGAGCGTTGAACACAAAGCCTCAAAACGCGACTTAGTGGGCGTTGATGTTTTTGTAAAATGGGATGATAAATCAAAAGATCCTAAAAAATTAGCAGATGCACTAAAACTTCCAGATAGCAGCAAGGTTGTTTTGCAAAGCCTTGTGAATAGAGGGCTTGTTGTTTGGCCGTCGGAAGCACCCGCTGCAAACATGGATTCTATCTGGCGTTGCCGCTTCATGGCAACTGAAACTGCTAAAGTTATTACGCAAAAAAATATTGTTGAGCTGATTTCAACACTAACCGATAGAAATATTGAAATAACCCATAGCTTTAGCCTTTTCTTATTTAATGATAACGAAGCTGGCTTCAGCATGGGGCAGGGTGAGTAAGGTGTAGGTTCTTGTTATTCACCGCTTGATATATCAATCATAAAAGTATATACTCTTTTCGAGGAGTATATACCATGCCACTTTATATCAAAGATGAAGAAGTAAGCAAAATAGCTCGCGAACTAGCAGCTATTAGAGGAGTTAGTATAACTGAAGTTTTGCGAAGTTCCTTAAAAAAAGAAGCAGATGAAAAAAATAAGGAAAGCTATAATAAATTTCTCGCTAAAATAAAGGTTATTCAAGAACAAGTAGCTGCCTTGCCAGATCGTGATTCGCGCTCTATCCAAGAAATTGTTGATGAAGTTAATGATGTAAATTAATGATTATTGACACATCAGCGATTATAGCAATTCTTCAAAATGAGCATGATTATGAAAAATACGCACAAGCTATTTATAATTCACAAGAAAAATATATTTCTTCGGTAAACTATTTTGAAGCTAAAATTGTGATGATTGGTAAGAAAATTGACTACATTCAATCTCGCATAGATATACTTTTAATTGAGTCTAATATTGAAGTTTATGAAGTTAATCAAAATCTTGCCAATATTGCCGCAAAAGCCTATGAAAAATATGGCAAAGGAAGGCACAAAGCCGCATTAAACTTTGCTGATTGCTTTTCATACGCGCTAGCAAAGCATATGAAAATGCCCCTGCTTTTTAAGGGCGATGACTTCAGCCTCACTGATGTTAAAAAAGTTAAAATATTTGGGTAACCTATATGGCATAGTGAAAGGCTGGGGATATATACAACTCACTTTCATCACAAAATTGCGGATCGACTTGTTAAACGAAGCCTTAGCGTAGTTTAAATGTGAAGCGATCCAAAGAAACTAGCTTTCTATTTCTGGATCGCCTCATCGCTAAAGTAAATCACGAAGACAACGGAGTAAATCCGCAGCCTTCTTACGGGAATGGATATTTGAAGGGATTTATTTTATTAACTCATTACCATTTGTTGGTTGAGCTTTGATGGTTAAAAGCTTAGGATTGAATCTATCTTTTTCAGGGTCATAAACTCCATTAACAATAACTTCTTCATCTTTTTCAAAATCAAATATAGGGATAAGCTGTCCTATATTCATAATTTTTGTCTCGTTGTTAAAGAACGCCCTAATATTAACAATATATGAATTAGGTTGTGTTTTATAATTATTAATTGTCAGGTTTCCATTAGATTTAGAGTGCTCAATGTCTATTCCTAACTGCTTTAGTTTGGCTTCAACAAATTTGTCATAATTTCCTTCAACTGTTGGATTTATGTTAATTGCTAAATTTCCTGTAGTCGGGAAATATCTTGCTTTTACGAGTGGATTTCCACCAACTTCTTCTTCTGTAATTAAATTCACAATATGGTCTGCTAAATTAGCTTGATTGGGCATAATTATTAATCCTATTAATTTGTTGTTTTACTCGTGTTTCAATATATCTAATTAGATAGAATGTCATGTTAAGTTTTTGTTAAATTATCGCGTTATTGCTGCCAATTTTTAATAAACATACATTTTGTTATTAAAATAAAATCTTTTTGCATTTATCGCTTAAACTGATAATAAAGCTATATGGCTAGTTTAAATGATATTCGTTCGTTATATTTAGATTATTTTGCAAAAAATGGTCATGAGAAGGTTCAATCTGCCCCTCTCGTGCCGCAAAATGATCCTACATTGTTGTTTGTAAACGCTGGAATGGTTCCGTTTAAAAATGTTTTTACGGGTCTTGAAAAGCGTCCATATAACCGTGCGGTTAGCTCGCAAAAGTGCGTACGTGCAGGTGGCAAGCATAATGACTTAGATAATGTTGGCTACACAGCCCGCCATCATACTTTTTTTGAAATGCTTGGTAATTTCTCATTCGGCGATTATTTCAAAGATATGGCTATTGAGTTAGCATGGAATCTTGTAACGAAAGAGATGGGGCTTAACAAAGATAAACTGCTGGTTACAATCTATCATGACGATGAGCAGGCCTATAGTGCGTGGAAAAAGGTTGCGGGTCTTCCCGATGAAAAAATAATTCGTATTGCTACAACAGATAATTTCTGGTCGATGGGGGATACGGGTCCTTGCGGGCCTTGCTCAGAAATATTCTATGACCACGGCGAGCATATTGCAGGTGGCCCTCCTGGTAGCCCTGATGAGGATGGCGATAGGTTCATCGAGATATGGAATCTGGTTTTCATGCAGTTCGAGCAACTCGCAGGTGGTGAGCGCATTAACCTTCCCAAACCTAGTATTGATACAGGTATGGGCTTAGAGCGAGTAACCAATGTTTTGCAAGGTGTGCATGATAATTTTGATATAGATTTATTTAAAAACCTGATTGCCGCTTCGGTTGATTTAACTGGCAAAAAAGCAGAAGGCGAGGCCAAGTTTTCGCACCGAATTATTGCCGATCATTTAAGAGCATCATCTTTCTTGCTTGCTGATGGTGTTATGCCCTCAAATGAGGGGAGGGGATATGTTCTTCGTCGTATTATGCGCCGAGCAATGCGTCATGCTCATATTTTGGGATGCAAAGAACCGCTGATGTATAAACTTGTTCCAGCTCTTGCAAGAGAGATGGGCGGGGCTTATCCTGAGCTTATACGCGCACAGGCGATGATTACGGAGACACTAAAACTTGAAGAAGAAAAATTTAGAGAAACTCTAGATCGTGGGTTAAAACTGCTTGAAGATGAAATTTCACGCACTCCAAGTGGCGGCGTAATGAAAGGCGAAGTGGCATTTAAGCTATATGATACCTATGGATTCCCGCTAGATTTAACAGCCGATATTTTACGCGGTAGAAATTTAAAACTTGATGAGAAAGGCTATAATGATGCCATGCAAAAACAAAAAGCTGAAGCTCGCAAAAATTGGTCTGGCTCTGGTGAAAAAGCAACTGACACCCTCTGGTTTGAGATTAAAGAGAAAGTTGGCGTAACTGAATTTATTGGTTATTCAACTAATAATGCTGCGGCTATGGTGGTTGCTATTGTTAAGGATGGCAAGCAGGTTGATAAGGCATCTAAAGGTGATAAAATTGCTTTTATAACCAATCAAACTCCGTTTTATGGTGAATCTGGCGGGCAGGTTGGCGACATTGGAACCGCGTCAAATATTGCGGGATTCAAAGCAGAAGTATTTGATACCAAAAAAGTATTTGGTGATTTGATAGTTCATCATGCAACGATTGTTGCAGGGGAATTAAAACAAGGTGATAGCATTAATCTATCTATTGATAACGAATATAGATTAAAACTAAGAGCAAATCATTCCGCCACTCATATATTGCATAAGGTATTAAGAGAAATTCTTGGTGAACATGTAACCCAAAAAGGTTCACTTGTTAGCGCAGAGTCTTTCCGATTCGATTTTAGCCACAATAAAGCCGTAAGTTCTGACGAGCTAACCCAAATTGAAGATAGGGTTAATGCCTATATAATTCAAAACTCTGAAGTAAAAACAAAAATTACTACACCCGATAACGCAGTAAAAGAAGGTGCAATGGCACTTTTCGGCGAGAAGTATGGCGATGAAGTCAGAGTTGTAAGCATGGGTGATTCGGATGACGGCAAGAGATATTCCGTAGAGCTATGCGGCGGAACTCATGTTAATGCAACAGGAGATATTGGATTATTCAAAATTGTTAGCGAAAGCTCTGTGGCATCTGGGGTTAGGCGAATCGAAGCTAAAACTGGCAAGGCAGCAATTGAACATGTAAGAGCTTATGAAAAGTTAGCATATTCAATTTCAGGTTTATTAAAATCGTCAATTGCAGAAGTAAACTCAAGAGTTTCAGCCTTAGTTGATGAAAAGAAAAAACTTGAAAAAGAAGTTCAGGATTTAAAAAGAAAATTAGCTAGTGGAGGAGGGGGCGCATTATCAGGCTCTTGTGCATCTGCTGGAAATGATAATGCTGGCTTAGAAAATATTAATGGTGTTAGCTTTGTTGCAAGAAAAGTTAATTTGCCAGCAAAAGATCTAAGAGGCGTTGCTGATGAAATCACCAAAGATAAAAAAACAACCATAGCAGCAATTTTCACTGATTATGAAGATAAAGTAGGGTTCGTTATCAAAGTTTCAAATGACTTAACCGATAGATATAGCGCAATAGATTTCGCAAGATCTGCCTCAGAATCACTTGGCGGAAAAGGTGGCGGTGGCAGACCAGATATGGCACAAGGTGGCGGTGCAAACGTTGCTGCAATCGATGATGCAATAAACTCGCTTAGGGGAATGATAGGCAAGTGAAAAATGCCTTAAAGAATCCTGATTTATTCAGACAAGCGGCCTATTTAAACGGCAAGTGGATGGATGTTAATGTTAGTGACAGTGGTGCAAAAAAAATTACCGTTACAAATCCATTTGATGGCACAGTTGTTGGATACGTCCCTGTTATATCGGCAAATGAAGTTAATAAACTGATTGATGATTCTCACAGAGCATATCTAAAATGGAGAAAAACTACCGCCAAAGAACGTTCGGCTTTATTAAAAACATGGGCTTCTCTTATTTTACAAAATGTTGATGACCTTGCTTACATTATGACCTCTGAGCAAGGTAAAACTCTTGTTGAGGCGGCAAATGAAATTAGATACGCTGCATCTTTTGTTGAGTGGTTTGCAGAGGAAGGAAAAAGAGCTTATGGAGATGTAATTCCGACTCCTGCAATTGATAGAAGGATTCTTGCAATTAAAGAACCAGTTGGAGTATCTGCGGCGATTACTCCTTGGAATTTTCCCTCATCAATGGTTACTCGAAAAACTGCGCCCGCACTTGCTGCTGGGTGTTCGATAATACTTAAACCATCTGAGCTTACTCCATTTTCGAGTATTGCGCTGGCGGTTCTCGCTGAACAAGCAGGAATTCCTGCTGGTGTCTTTAATGTAGTCACTGGAAATGCAGAAGAAATTGGCAATGTATTTTGCACCAATAAAATAGTCAGGAAAATCAGCTTTACTGGCTCAACTGAGGTTGGCAAAAAACTATACGCAAATTCGGCAGGTGATGTTAAGAGAATATCTTTAGAGCTTGGTGGCAACGCTCCCTTTATAGTGTTTGCCGATGCAAATATTGATATGGCAATTAAGGCGGTTGTGGCCTCTCGTTTTCGCAACTCTGGACAAACATGCGTTTGTGCAAATAGGATATTGGTTGAGCAAAGCATATATGAAGACTTCCTAGAAAAACTAGTTGCCGCCGTTGAAACTATTAAATCTGGAAGTGGTTTTGATTCATCAACATCAATTGGACCTCTCATATCAGATAAAGCGGTTTCAAAAGCAAATTCACTTATAGATGACGCCGTTACAAAAGGTGCGAAAGTGTTATTAGGTGGCACTCATAGTAGATTATCTTATAATCCATCAGTTGTTGCGGGTGTGACCTGTGAAATGAGAATCTTTAAAGAAGAAATTTTTGCACCCATAGCATCAGTCGTTACATTTAAAGATGAAGAAGAAGCAATTAAACTTGCAAATGACACTAACTATGGACTAGCCGCCTATTTCTTCACAGAAGACTATCGAAGAATCATTAGAGTTTCAGAAGCTCTTGAGTATGGAATGATTGGAATCAATGAAGGATTAATCTCAACCGAAGTTGCCCCCTTTGGTGGATTCAAAGAATCGGGAATTGGTAGGGAAGGCGCGCACCAAGGCTTAGAGGAATATTTAGAAACTAAATATCTCTGTCTGGGGGGGGATTTAGTTGGCGGATAAGCTATAACATATCCTAATCTTTCGACTATGCGTGCAGTTGTAACAAAGAATTAACTTGCGTGACGAAAATTTCGCCTTATAAGTTAAATTATGTCAACTTATAGGTTCTTGGTATAATGAAAGATAAAAGAGTTAATCTAGAAACTGCACTAAAATATGCAATTTGCCAAATCATTGATTCATTGGAGAGAATCGAAGAGCAGGCACTTGCTAAAAACATGAGCCGTCAGGAATTTTTGCAAGAGCGTTTAGAGAGGCTCCAAGATATCTTATCTCCAAGAATAGAGAAATTGGAAGAAGAAATCAAAGAACTAAGTAAAGAGCTTGGTAATGATGCAAAACAATATGCACTTAGAGAGCATATCGCGCGAAATTTAGATTCTTCACCTGAAGATGCACAAAAACATTTAAATAAGCATGTTGTAAGATTAGAAAAACAGCGCAAACGTAAAGAAAATAGAAAGAATTCAGCACAAGAGCGAATTGATAATCTACAGTCAGAAATAAATTCTCTACAAAGTTTTGCAGCAAATATTCATGATAACTTTGGGCGATTTCAAGAAATGGCAACTAACTTACTTGAAAATATAGACCCCAAAAAACCAGAAGAGATGCAGAAGATATTACAAGAAATATATAGCGGGATTAGAGATGAGATAATAAATCGTGATGGAGGCAGTTATAAGGGAAGTCTATCTTTAAGGAAATTAGAAATTAAAGATGATTCTTTTTATGAGATTGACGAGGCAGCAGGTTTTTTAATACGGGCTGCTATATTTTCATCGCCCGCCATAATGGTAACCTCTTTATTTGGTTTACCGTCTGGAGTTAGAGATATTACATTCTTAGTTACAATAATGTTAGCTGCATCCCTTTCTTTTGAGATGTCTGATTTTAAAGATAATCCATTTAAAGTTTTACAACCTGCGCATGCATTATTAAATAATATAGTTATGGGTTTTGCAGAGAGTTTTCATAATGGAGTTGTTGATGGATTTAATCAAAGAAAACTCCGTTTAGCTACTGAAAATCTACCTTCATTAAAAACTCCCTCAATGGCAGAAATGAATGAGTATTTGGCAAATTTTACAGTTAGACATCCTGATTTAGCTCACCTAATATCATCTGGAGTTCAGCAGGTTATAAATGATAATCAGGAAGTTCTCACTGAATTGCCTGATTCTGGAGTTTATATTAATCTAGAGGGTGAGTTAGTTGATAACCCAAAATATAAAGAATCGGGTAATAGAGGTAGGTAAAGATTTCCAGTGAACGTGAAGACCAGCGACGCAAGGCTTAGAAGAAATATCTAGAAACTAAATATCTCTGTCTGGGGGCGGTTTAGTTGGTGGATAAGCTGCGATTCGAGGATTATATTGCCTATAATGTTCATTGATATAATTTAGCCAATCTTGTTTTGGTTCAATATTTACTGAATCTGGCTTAATTAAAACTGAGGCATAAGAATGCAGCTTTAACGCATCTATACTTAAAATTCCTTTGTCATCATCAACCTTAGGACTCAGGCCTATATTTGATAGAAATCCCAGAAAGTTATCCCACGCCATAGGATTAGTGTGAACTTCTGAGCCGTATCCCAAATTGTAAAGATCTTCTGGAAGGAATTCTATAAATTCGTCATGAGGGCCGCGAAATTGATTTCCGCTTGTAACTAGTGACGCTATCGAGTCGATGTGCAGTGTGGCTCTTCCAGTTGCTTCGAATCTCCAATGAGGGTTTAGTTTCTCTCTAAATGTAATTGCATGAAGGAATTTTGATAATCTTTGTTTATAGTCTTTAGTAAGCCTTAACTTACATAATTCTGCATAACTTTCCTTAGCTTTGTCGATGTAACTCTTTATTTCGCCATAGATAATTATGCCATTTGTATGACCAAATCCAATTCTCTCGTTAATTCTACTTAAGCTATCAGTATTAACTATGAAACCCAAATTCCCATCTTTATCAACCTCCACAATATACGGTATTCTTGAATCCTTACTGTTGTCATTCTTGCCATTCCCGTTCAATTTCTTTTCTATGGCTGAGAAATAAACTCCATAATTGTCATCTTTAGGGCGAATTGTCATCTGATGGCCATAAGGGTTTACATCAACTCTTTCTATCGGAGTGTGCAGTTTATCATCAATCTCAAACGATTTGGGATAGATATGCAAAATCATCAATGCAACCTTCTTATTGTTTCATGAACAATCAATATATTAACTTATTTTTAATAGTCCAGAACAAATATTATTTCTCAAGTTCGTCAATGAAACCAGATATTACGCTGATTCCCTTATCCCAAAACTTGGGATCTGTCGCATCTAACCCAAATGGCTTTAATAACTCTTTGTGAGATAATGTTCCGCCAGCTTTTAGAAGTTCGATATATTTGCTCTCAAAATTATCTACTTCATTGTTAAGATATACTGAATAAAGTGAGTTTACTAAAAGATCACCAAATGCATATGAATAAACATAAAATGGGCTATGAACAAAATGCGGAATATATGCCCAAAATACATTATACTCAGGGTGGAGAGTTATTGCCTCTCCGAGTGCTTCTTTTTGAGTGCTCATCCATATCTCGCCGATTCGTTCTGCTGTTAGTTCGCCATTTTTCCTCTCATCATGCAAAATGCGCTCAAATTCTAAAAAAGCAATTTGCCTGACTACAGTGTTCAGCATATCTTCAACCTTATGAGCGATAAGGTTTTTACGTTTGTTTGTGTCTTGCTCGCGTTTTAATAGCTCACGAAATGTAAGCTGTTCGCCAAATACCGATGCAGTTTCTGCAAGCGTTAATGGGGTATCAGCCATCAACGCGCCATGTTGTGCGGTTAATACCTGATGCACACCATGACCAAGCTCATGTGCGAGCGTCATTACATCTCTAACTTTGCCATGATAGTTCATTAATATGTATGGATGAACAGATGGCACAGTAGGGTGTGAGAAAGCTCCACTTGCCTTACCTTTTCGTGGTTCGGCGTCTATCCACGCATTATCAAAAAACTTGCGGCCTATTTCTCCTAGTTGTTTCGAGAAATTATCATATGACGAAAGAACAATTTCTTTTGCCGAGTTCCAATCAATATTTTTATCATCTTCGTTTGGTAGCGGAGCGTTTCTATCCCAGTAATCTATTGATTTCTTTCCAAATAAACCTGCCTTATACTTATAATAGCGATGAGAAAGTTTTTGATAATTAGATTTAACAGAGTGAACTAATGCTTCGACGACCTCATCTTCAACTCGGTTAGAGACGTTTCTTTCAGATATAGGCTTTTTATAGCCTCTCCATTTATCTTCGGTTTGCTTATCTTTGGCTAACGTATTGGTAATTAGTGCAAAAGTTCTGATGTTTTCTGCAAAAACTTTGGCAATTTCTTTTGCTGCCATCTTTCTTTTATTCGCATCAGGATTAGACATAAGATTTAGCACTTCGCTTATCGTTAGCTCTTCATTACTTATATTGAATTTTAATGAGGCTTCGAATTCATCGAAGAGGCGAATCCATGAACTTCTGCCACTAACATTCATTTCTAATAAGATTTTCTCTATTTCATCAGAAAGCTGATACGGTTTTAATGCTCTTACATCATCTAACCATGATTTATAGGCTTTTAGATTTGTGCTTTCTGAGAGCATTTGTTCTAGTTTTGAATCATCTATTTTATTTATAGACAACGTGAAAAATATTAGATCAGAAAATATATCGCTAACTTTTTCACTAATGTTCTGATAAAAAGCCGTAATTTCATCTTTTGAGTTGTCTGTAGCAAATAGGAGATAGGCATAGCTAGATAATTTGCCCGCAATATCTTGAATTATTTCATACTGCAAAATTGCTGAATATAAATCTTCTGTAGCGAGTTTTTCAACTTTACCAACATATTGATTTTTGAAGTCTTCAGCTAGTCTCGTAAGTTTTGCAATATCCTCTGAAACAGATTTATGGGTATGAGATGGATAGAAATCTGTTAAATTCCAGTTTGGCAAGTTATTCATAGATTACCTATTTATCTTTGTAAGGATTATCAGTTTTTCTAATGCTTAACCTTATCGGCACGCCAGGTAATTTAAATGACTCACGCAGAGAGTTAAGCAAATATCTTATATATGAGCTAGGAAGTTTTTCAGGTCTGCTGCTAAAAATAATGAAAGATGGTGGGCGGCTTTTGGTTTGAGTAGCATATTTAAGTCTTACTTTTCTACCCATCACAGCAGGAGGGGGATTATTAGTCTCAACCTCAGAAAGCCATTGATTTATCTGGCTTGTAGATATTTTTCGGTTCCATATCTCATAAAACTTTAGACAGCTTCTTACAAGTTCCTTGATATTTTTTCCTTGTTTTGCTGAAATTGTAATGACTGGTACACCCTTAACTTGCGGGAGGACATTGCTCAACCTTCCTTCTAACGCACGCATATAAGTTTCTTTGCTAACTTCAACTTTATCCCATTTATTAATTGCAATTACTAAGGCTCTTCCTTCATCAATAACTAGCCTTGCAATATTTAAATCCTGTTTTTCAAGGGGAATTTCCGCATCAAGCAGAAGGATAACCACATGTGCATATTGAATTGTTCTGAGGGTATCTTTCACAGCCATGCGCTCTAAGCCCTCGTTTACTTTGGCTCTTCTTCGCATTCCAGCGGTATCGACAAGTTTAATCCTACTTCCCTCAAATTCCCATTCTACCGCTATTGAATCTCTGGTTAAACCCGGTTCTGCGCCAGTTAAAACTCTGTTTTCACCGATTAAAGCATTCAGAAGTGTAGATTTTCCAGCGTTTGGCCTGCCAACTATTGCAATTTGAATAGCTTTTTCTTCATCTGAATCATCATCTAAATCCACATCTATTTCTGAGCTAAAATTATCTGAATCTGCATCATCTTCTTCGGGTTGGTTTTCTGCAACTGCTTGATATAAGTCTAACATTCCATCGCCGTGTGCTGCTGATATGCAGACTGGCTCTCCAAAGCCAAGTTTCTGAAATTCTGCGATTGCCGTTTGATATGATGACTGCTTTTCCGCTTTATTGGCAACTAGAATAATCTTCTTGCCACTTTTTCTAAGCCAGTTGGCAAAGAACTTATCCTGCGGAGTAATTCCTTCTTTTGAATCAACTACAAAGAAAGCAAAGTCACATTCGTTAAGCGCAATTTCTGTTTGTTCCATCATGCGTTTTTGAATGCTTCCTTTGTCTCCATCATCTAACCCTGCCGTATCTATCACCTGAAATTTTAGCTGTCCTAGTGATGCCTCGCCAAAACGTCTGTCACGCGTAACCCCTGGTTCATCATGAACAAGAGCATGATGCTTACCTGTTAAGCGATTGAATAAAGTCGATTTTCCGACATTAGGTCTTCCTATAATTGCAATCTTGGTCATTTGATTATTATTTTTATTCTAAATTTACTTTGTTACCGTGTTTTCAACCATCCACTTTGCATAGCCCTCATTAATCGCATCGGCTGATATTTCAATAATTGCGGGGCATGAGTAAGGATGAAGCCTTTCAATCGTATTCCTAACATCATTTACTTTATGGGCAGTGGTTTTGGCAAGCATAATCACCTCTTGGTCTTCAACTATATCGTCATTCCAGCGATATGATGAAAAAACATTTGCAATAATATTAACACATGCAGCAGCATTTTCGGCAATAATCTCTCTTGCCACGACATCAGCAGATTCTTTATTTGGAAAAGTAGAGTATATAAGTGATATTTTCATTTCTGAATTGATTTAATCTCAATAGGGTTTATAGCTTAATCATGACTGAAAGATGGACAACTATAGAGCTTTTTAAAGAGAGTTTCAAATTCTCTGCGGGGCATTTTACTATTTTTGATGAAAAGAATAGAGAAAATATTCACGGTCATAACTTCTCTTTATATGTTTCCTTTGATGCCCTAATTGAGAGAGACGGAATTATCTTTGATTACAGCCTTGCCAAGCAATACATTCAAAATTTATGCGGGGAGTATAATGAGTTTTTCTTAGTTCCTGAGAAATCTAGACATTTACGTATAGAAAAGGATTCTAACTATACATATCTGCATTTTAATAACGAAAAAATTCCGTTTTTGCATAGGGATGTGAAATTTCTACCAGTTGAGAATATTACCGTTGAGGATCTCTCGCAATATTTTCTGGATATTATCGTCAAAGACTTTGTTCTAAAGAATAATTTTGCTATTAGAGCGGCAGAAGTAAAGGTATTTTCAGGGCCAGGGCAGTGCTCAAATGCAAGATGGGTGAAGAATAAATCATGAAAAACCTTCTCATTATCACGGGAGCGAGCAGGGGCATTGGCCTGAAAACAGCAGAATTATTTAAAGATAGCGGTTGGGATGTTATTAATATCTCACGCTCTATCTGCGATATAGATTCCGTTAAAAACTATCAGATAGATTTGGCTGATTTAAAATCAGTTGCAGATATTTGCAGTGAAATTTCTAGCGAGATTAAAGAATATTCGAAGGTTTCTATAGTTCATAATGCATCTATACTTCAGAAGGATAGCTATAAGAATCTAGATCAGGCAAGTTTTGAGCGAGTCATGCGGGTAAATGTAATTTCCGCTCAAGTTATTAACATGCAACTTGTTGATTTGCTGCCAAATGGCTCATCTGTGATTTTTGTAGGCTCAACTTTGTCTGAGAAGGCGGCTCCGAATTCTACTTCTTACACCGTTTCAAAACATGCAATCGCTGGGGTTATGAAGTCACTCGCGCAAGATATTTCTGGTAAAAACATACACACAGCCTTAGTTTGCCCTGGTTTTACAGAAACAGAAATGCTTATGGCACATCTAAATAATGATAAAGAAGTTATAGAGGCTGTTAAGCAAATGGTTTTAATGAAGCGACTCATAAAACCTGAGGAAATAGCCTCTCTCATTCTCTTTGCAGCAAATAACCCAGTAATTAACGGCTCAGTTCTTCACGCAAACTTAGGGCAGTGAGAAGACAGATTATTTGCTATCTATTTCGTGCGCTTTGCTTTGCCATTGCAACATCATTACTTAGCTCGCCCATGAATAGTTTAAGACAATGAGGATTAGAAAGTATATCTAGTATTACGTTACAATTATCTACTTCTACCTTAAGTCCAATTTTTGATAAAAATTCTTTTAAAGTTCGCGCTTCCTCATTGTTATTTAAAGCAAATATGAAATGAGTAGCAATATGATCTTTTAAAGATCTAATAGATCCGTTTGATTGTCTGCCACTTATTAAATCACTTACTTTTTGCTCTCTGGCATTTATAGTTATATGTGCAGAATCTCTTCCAAGATCAGGAACTCTGTTATTTTGACTCCTAGCATAAGATATATTCTTATGGCCTATTTTGTCATCTCCAGTAGCTGATTCATTAACTGGATGAAACAGTGTTGATTCATAATTTATAAAAGAAGCCAAAACATTTAATTCAAGTTTCAATTTTGCATATTCTTCAATTAGCAGGCAATCTCTTCTTTTTGTAGACATACTCTTTTCCTTGTAAGAATTATGGCATAACACATATGCGCTGAAAACATGTCTAGTATATTTTGTGTAAAAATATCTGTTAAGTGAATTATTTATGACAACAAAAATTCTTGCAAAGTGTTGCAAAATCTCACTATATCATCATCGTTGTGGCTTGCTGAAAATGCTAAACGAAGGCGCGAAGTATTTGCGGGAACGGTGGGGGGTCTGATTGCCGAAACAAGAAAGCCATATTCTTCTAATTTTCTTGAAATCTCGACTGTTTTGGTCGCTTCTCCAATGATTATTGGCACAATCTGGGTTTCTACCTTAAGTCCTATACTTTCCAGCATTTTAGCTTTTCTTAAAGGCTCTTTAAGAGTGGATGGATTTTGTTCAATATATTGAACGGCTCCAATTGCAGCAGCTAGCGCAGAAGAGGGGAGTGCGGTTGTAAAAATTATACTGCGCGCTGAATTTATAAAATAATCTTTTACAACTTTACTAGAACATATATATCCGCCATATGATGCGAAAGTTTTGGAGAGTGTTCCGACTAATATATCTGCTTTGCTGCATCCAAAGTCTAAGTTGTGTGCGTCATCAACTAAAAGCCATGCATCAAAGTTTTTTGCTAGGTTTGATATATTATCAATGTCAGCTTTATCGCCATCCATGCTAAATACCGATTCAGTTACAATAAGACACTTATTATATTTATATCTTTCATTTTTAAGAATATTCTCGAGATGAGCAATATCGTTATGTTGATAGCGGAATATTTTCGCGCCTGACAATATTGCAGCGTCAATCATGCAGGCGTGTGAGAGCTTATCCAAAATTATTATATCGCCAGAAGAAACCAAAGATGTAATTGCGGCAAGATTTGCAAGATAACCGCTTCCCGCAACTAGGCTTGCTTCATATCCCTTCAATTTTGCAAGTCTATCTTCCAGTATGCCATATAATGGGCAAGAGCCTGTAACCAGACGAGATGCACCCGCACCAGTTCCATATTCATTAATGGCAGAAATCATTAATGATTTTATTTCATGATTTTGAGTGAGTCCCAGATAATCATTACAGGAAAACGATGTTAGAATTCTTCCATCATCGGTTTTGATATAGGGATATTCAGCTCGGTTAAATTGCCTGATTACTCTTTTGCAGCCTTTATTTTCGGCGGCTATTAAAGATTTTACGGCAAATTCATCAATACTTTTCATAAAAAAGTGTTATCACATAGTTCGATTTGAGTATATATGTTAGCTCACAAAAAATTAAGCGGATTAAAAATGCTAGTCGAAGAAAAGCAGAAACAAGATATTGTCACTGATAATTCCCATTACAGCGGGGATAAGTCCTACGATGAAAATATTAGACATGACTGGAAGAAAAACGAAGTTATGGCTTTGTTCAATATGCCGTTTATAGATTTGATATTTAAAGCGCAAAGTATTCATAGGCAATATTTTGATGCAAATTCGGTTCAACTATCTACACTTCTTAGCATTAAAACTGGTGGATGCGCTGAAGACTGTGCTTATTGTCCACAGAGCGCAAAGTATGACACTGGCCTAAAAGCCGATAAATTGATGGATAAAGATTCCATTGTATCCGCTGCGCAAAATGCTAAAGATGCTGGTGCTTCTCGTTTTTGCATGGGTGCAGCGTGGAGAGAGCCCAAAGATAGAGATATGGATAAACTTGCAGAAATTGTTGAAGCTGTCAAATCTCTGGGACTTGAAACATGCATGACACTTGGAATGCTCAAAAAAGGGCAGGCGGAAAAGCTCAAAAATGCTGGTCTTGATTATTACAATCATAATATAGACACATCTGAAGAGTTTTATGATAAAATCATTACCACCAGAACTTACTCAGACAGACTTGAGACTTTAGAAAACGTGCGCAACTCAGGCATGAAGGTTTGCTGTGGTGGAATAGTAGGAATGGGCGAAACTCTTGAAGACAGGGCAGGGATGTTGATTACTCTAGCCAATCTTCCAGAACATCCGCAGAGTGTGCCAATTAATATGTTGGTGCAGGTTGAGGGAACTCCTCTATCACAAGCTGAAAAACTCGATAACTTTGATTTTATCAAAACCATTGCAGTAGCAAGAATCATGATGCCCAAGTCTTATGTAAGACTTTCAGCTGGAAGAGAGAATATGGCTGAGGAAGCGCAAGCTCTATGCTTTATAGCAGGTGCAAACTCTATATTTTATGGAGAAAAACTTCTCACAACGAAAAACCCTGAGCAAAATAAAGATGCAAAGTTATTCGTAAAACTAGGCATAAACGCCGTTTAGTTTTATCGAATTGACACATACAGAATTTCTGCACACTCATCAAAAGAATAACTTATTCTTATATTCTTACACTTTTTTGTATTTTTTTTCTTTTTTTTCTTAATTCTTTACACCTTTGCGTTAGTCGCATAATATATATTATGGAAGAAATGGGTGGGGTGAGAACAAATTATGAGTGTTGTAAAAATGGATAATTGAATAGGTTGAAAAGGAAGAATGAGTAAACAAAATAAAATTAACGTCCACTGAGTTCGCGTGCATTTTCATCTGATCTAGCTTGCTTTTGCGATGCATATTGTGCGGCGATTTTATATTTACAAGACTCTATTAGCTTTGCTGATTCATCCTCATTAATAACCTTGCGTTCCTTTAGTGCGTCTATGAGATTATACGCTTGATCTAAACCCCAATCTTTATTCCAAAACATGCTTTTAAGTATCTTCATTTTCGGAAAAGGCTCTCTATTATCTGATGGGGCAATTGGGTGAAATGCAAGTAGCTTTAAAACATCTTCAACATTATTTGGGCATTCTGTGCTTGTTTTATAACCTTTATAAAACTGCGTAGCTTTATCTAGCAGTTTATTATAATAATCTTCACCAAGTTTTTCTTTTATGTAATACTTAGCTGTTTTGCTGTATTTATCAGCTAAATAAATATTCGCTCCAGCAGCAATAAGAGCTTCAACAATTTCTGTGTGGCCCTCTTGAGCAGCCCTCATTAGTGCTGTATTGCGATCATTAAGATCTGCCCCAGCAGCTATAAGAGCTTTAACAACTTCTGTATGACCTCCAGTAGCAGCTAAAATTAATGAGTTACTACCAAAATTATTTTTTGCATTAACATCTGCTCCTGCTTTGATAAGAGCTTCAACAACTTTTGTATACCCTTTAGTAGCAGCCCAGATTAGTGCTGTATAGCCATTATCATCAAATGCTTTAAAATCAATAATGTTTTTAACAAGAGTTAATAACTCATCTTCTCTTGCTAAAAGCTCTTCCTTATATTCTTTAGAACTTTTGTCTTGGTTTTCATGTTTCTTATAAACAAGATCAAAAAACTCTTCAGTTCTTTTCTTTACTTCTTCGCTGATGTTAGGTGAGAATTTTAAATTAGCCATTCTTAGTGCAAATTATATATATTATTAAAATTACACGCAATATAACACAGCAATATTAACCTTTTGTGACGTAAATAGAGCTAA
This sequence comes from uncultured Rickettsiales bacterium, assembly GCA_964484565.1. Taxonomy (GTDB): domain Bacteria; phylum Pseudomonadota; class Alphaproteobacteria; order Rickettsiales; family CAZAGG01; genus CAZAGG01. The sequence continues at coordinate 69,005 of CAZAGG010000001.1, forward strand.
AAACTAAAAACAATCTTTATTATAATGCTCTAGCCATTCGAGTTCTTCTGAAGTTAGCATAGAGAAATCTACCGACTCTTCATCTATAGGAACTTTGGTAAGTGTTTCAAAGCCTAATAGCTTTTTACCATTTTCCATTTTACCGCAGTCTATAACTAAAACCAGATTTTCAATTCTGATTCCATATTCCCCAGCTTTGTAATAACCAGGTTCGTTTGAAAGTATCATTCCCTCTCGGAGAATAACATTGCTTGCAAGACGGCTTATTCTTTGCGGCCCTTCATGAACGGATAGAAAGCTCCCTACCCCATGCCCTGTGCCATGATCAAAATCTTTGCCATTTTGCCAGAGAAATTGTCTGGCTAAAATGTCTATATGCGCTCCTGTTGTGCCTTCTGGAAATCTAATTCGCGCTATTGCAATGTGCCCTTTTAAAACCAATGTAAAATTACGCTTTTGTGATTTTGTGGGAGTGCCTATAGAAATCGTTCTGGTAATATCAGTTGTAGCATCAAGATATTGCCCGCCTGAATCGACAAGATATAGGCCGTCTCCCTTAACCAAAATATCTTCGCCTTTTTTCGCTCTGTAATGCACAATTGCGCCATTGCTATTATAGCCAGAAATCGTTGCAAAACTTGGAGAGACATATAAATCTTGCTTAGAGCGATAAGAATCGAGAATTTCAGCAAGCTCACTCTCACTGTAATATTTCTGGTTCTTAAGCTCTTCCTTGAGCCATTTAATGAATGCAGTTACAGCTTTGCCATCTCTAATGTGGGCATTTCGCATGCCTTGAATTTCAACCTGATTTTTGCATGCCTTTGGCATTTGACACGGGTCTGCCATTTCAATATATGCCGCAGCTCTACTAAATATTGCTGATGGAGCGATTGAAGGGTCAAGCGCAATTCTTCCCAACTCACTAATATTATTCTTGAAATTTCCTATATTCTTAACCGTAACCCCCTGCCCTAAATGCTCGAGTAATTCAGGTTTTAACTTATCATGATCAGAGTTTAAAAATAGCGTTGAACTTCCATCCGCCTTTATTGCGGCGTATCCCAGCACGAATGGGGTGTATGGAACATCCCTCCCCCTAATGTTATATAACCAACATAAAGAATCAGGTGCAGTAATTATAAGTGCATCAGCACCAGAGCTTTTTACCTGTGATGCAAGAGCTGCAATTTTATCTTGATGATGAACCCCAGAATATATAAGGGGATGCGGAAATATCTCGCTAGAATTTGCCTTTGGTTTCTCATACCAGATCAAATCAACAAGATTTTCACATGCTCGCATATTAAGAGTTGCATATCTTCTAAGCTGAGAACGAGTAAACAGCCAGTCATCATACGCGACAACATCATTTAATGAGGCGTTTACGGAAAGCCATTCTTCTGGCATTAGGTCTGCAACATTGTGTATTTCAAATATGGTTTTATCAACCTGAAATCCTGCTTGCAGGGTGTATCTGCCATCAACAAATATTGCAGCTTTATCACGAGTTATAACTACTGTTCCAGAAGAGCCACTAAATCCAGTTAACCACTCAACCCTTGCCGAATGAGCTGGCAGGTATTCATTCTGAAATTCATCATGCACTGGTTGAACAAATGCAAATAGATCTCTTTGCTCTAACTCATCTCGTAACTTTTTAACTTTTTCTATGCAGTCAATCATTGGCAATATTCTCAGTTTATATTATACTAGTGAAGGATAGTAAAAATATTGATAACAGGGCAAAAAATGCAGCTACCAAGAGTAACATATACAAATTACAACGTAGATTTTTCGCCACTTCATGATTATCTTGACAGGTTAATTCCTGAATTTAAAAGAGATTATCTCGGTAAGACTTATCCCAATATAATTGATGGGTTGGAAAGCAAAACAGGCGATTTATACAAACTTTCAAGCCCTATAAGCTCAGAAATAACACTTGGCAGCTTTTATTCAGCAAATAAACAAGTTGTTTCTGATGCTATTACATCCGCAAAAAATACCTATAAAACTTGGAGCGGCCTTAACTGGCGCGAAAGAGTTATGATAATGCAAAGAGTTGCACATGAGCTTGATAAATACAAATATATTTTAGGTCTTGCAGCTCTTTATGAGGTTGGCAAATCTCGTTTGGAAGCAATTGGAGAAACAGAAGAAGCCGCGGATTTTGTGAAATACTACTGCGATGAAATGGAGAAAAATAATGGCTATAGTGGAAATACTTCAAGGGCTTATCCCAATGAAGATGCGAAATATATTTTAAAGCCTTACGGAGTTTTTGCCGTTATTTCGCCGTTTAACTTTCCCGTTGCAATGGCCGTGAACATGATTACAGGCGCAATACTCACGGGAAATACATGTGTTTTTAAACCTAGCCCAAATTCTGCATTAACCGCCTCAATTCTGGTTGATGTGCTGCACAAAGCTGGCCTTCCAAAAGGAGTGGTAAATCTTGTTTGTGGAGGCGATGAAACAGGAAAAGCACTAAGCGATAGCCCAGATATTGACGGTATTGTATTCACAGGCTCATATAAAGTTGGCATGGAGTTATGCAAGAAAATGACTTCAGGCAATTATATCAAGCCTTGTATTGTTGAAATGGGCGGCAAAAACCCATCCTACGTTACGGCAAAAGCTGACATTGAAGCTGCAGCATATGGGGTTATGCGTTCTAGCATGGGCATGTGTGGCCAGAAGTGTAGTGCGAATTCAAGAGTTTATGTTGAAAAATCAATCGCTGCATCATTTAAAGAAAGGCTTATATCATTAATTTCACAGATAAAAATTGGAAATCCTGAGAATAAAGACATCTATCTTGGCCCAGTAATCGATGATAATGCAGTCTCAAGATATAAGAAAGTGGCAGACGAAGCTAGAAAAGATGGCAACATAATATTTGGCGGCAACGTAATAAAAGATAAATACGTTGAGCCAATGGTTATTGAAAAACTAGAATGGTCGCATCGTTTAAATCGTGATGAACTGTTTCTGCCGATATTATCAATTCTAGAATATGATAACCTTGAAGATGCAATTAAAGACGGAAACTCAGTAAATTATGGATTAACCGCAGGTTTCTATAGCCTTGATTCAAAGGAAGTTGAGACTTTCACAAATCTTGCAGAGGCTGGAGTTCTCTATATCAACCGAGCAAGCGGCGCAACAACAGGCACTTGGCCGGGAACTCAAACCTTCACTGGATGGAAAGGCTCAGGCGGCTCAGGAAAAGGTGGAATGGGCCCTTTCTACCTTCCTCAATTTATGAGGGAACAAAGCCAAACTCGCTGGTTCGGCTTAATGCTATAGCTTAGGCTCTTCTGATAGCGGACGGCTTTATCGGCGTAATAATCCAAAAAGCACGATTTTTTCTGAATTGCTTCGCCTTTAACCTACGCCAAGGCTTCGGTTAACAAGTCGGCTCAGAGTGGTGAAAATTCCGAAAATCAATGCGTTCATAATAAAATGCAGGGGAATGAGCACTTGAGGGAAAGCGGTTTTGAAATTAATATGACTATTTTGTGAATTTTATTTGTAACTTCTTAATCTTAACAAATGATCTGCCAGAGTGATTGCAAGCATAGCCTCACCAACTGGAACGGCGCGAATGCCAACGCATGGGTCGTGCCTGCCTTTAGTAATTAGGTTGGTTTCGTTTTTATTTTTATCTATTGTTGCCACACTTTGCAGAATTGAACTTGTGGGTTTTACTGCGAATCTCACCACAATATCTTGCCCGCTTGAAATTCCGCCTAAAATTCCACCTGCATTATTTGATAGAAATATTGGATTGCCATTGTCATCCACCCTAATTTCATCAGCGTTTTGTTCGCCGCGAAGTTCGGCGGCAGCAAAGCCTTCACCAATTTCAACCGCTTTAACCGCATTAATGCTCATCATTGCTTTTGCTATATCAGCATCGAGTTTATCATATACTGGCTCACCAAGCCCAACTGGAACGCCCTCAGCCACAACCTCTATAATTGCACCAACGGAAGAACCTGCCTTTCTAACTGAATCGAGATAGTCTTCAAAATGCTTTGCGGCTTCTTTATCAGGACACCAGAATGGATTGTTTTCTACCTCACCCCAATCCCAGTTATTGCGATTTATTTTTTCTGTTCCCATTTGCACTAACGCGCCACGAACTTTGATGTTTGAGCCTAGAATTTTTCTGGCAATTGCTCCTGCTGCAACGCGCATTGCGGTTTCTCTGGCACTTGAACGTCCACCGCCCCTATAATCTCTGATTCCATACTTCATAAAATATGTATAATCGGCGTGCCCTGGACGGAATTTATCTTTTATATCGCCATAATCTTTGGAGCGTTGATCTTCATTGAAAATCAGCAGACTTATTGGAGTTCCTGTGGTTTTGCCCTCAAAAACCCCCGACATTATTTTAACTGTGTCGCTCTCTCTGCGCTGAGTGGTGAATCTTGAAGTTCCTGGTTTACGGCGGTTTAGCCAAAACTGAATATCCTCTTCACACAAATCTATGAGTGACGGAACGCCGTCTACCACCGCGCCTATAGCTTCGCCGTGGCTTTCGCCCCATGTTGTGAAATTGAAAACTTTTCCAAAACTATTAGATGATGACATATTATTATAAAGTCCACGCTGATTTGATATGATGTGGAAGTTTATAAGGCGATATGGCAATCGCATCAAGCCTTATATTATAATTTGCATATTCACTTTTGCTATTCAAATAATACTCAGCCGCTCTTAAGATTCTACCTTGCTGCTTTTGCGAGATTGATTCAAAGGCGCTATCAATGTTTGGACGATATTTAATCTCGCAGAAAACTATAAACCCGCCTTTTTTGGCGATTAAGTCAATTTCACCAACTTTGGTTTTATATCTTCTTTCTAAAATTCTGTATCCTTTTAAAAGCAGATATATTGCGGCAACTAACTCTGCAATAACGCCGTTTTTATATGATTTTTTGCCGTTTTCCGATTTTCTAAGCAACTCATTATCCCCAATATGCAGGCTGTTAATACTGAATAATTATATTGAAAATGCAATATATTCATTATATAAGCCTCGCTCACTTTAAAAATGTGAGGCAAAAATGACAGTGATTGAACTTCCTGAGAATTACACTCCAAGCGATTCAGAAGAATATATGAATCCTAAGCAGTTAGAGTATTTTAGAAGAAAACTTCAAAGCTGGAAGGATGAGTTGCTATCAGAATCAAGAGCAACTCTAGAGAACCTCAAAAATGAGAATTGGCACGAAGCCGATATTGCAGATAGAGCTTCACTAGAAACGGAAGCAGGCGTTGAACTTAAAACTCGCAATCGCTATTTAAAATTAATCGATAAAATAGATGCTGCACTTAAAAGAATTGCAGATGGCGACTACGGATATTGCGAAGAAACTGGCGACCCGATAGGTTTAAAACGCTTAGAAGCAAGACCAATTGCCACCATGACCATTGAAGCGCAAGAGCGTCACGAGAAGATGGAAAAGCAATACTCTGACGAAGATTAGTGATTTAGAGCCAACACAAAGGCTAAGTTGGGTTTTTGCCAGCACTCTTTGCAATGATGATTTTATCAGCAATTTGTTCAAAGTCGGCTCTGAAGTGAACAGAGCTTTTGAGAACTATCACTCTCAACTTTTCTGGTTCTAGGCCAAGATGCCTAAATATTGATCTGTCGGCAGCTTGCTGTTTAATGCTTGAAATTAAGATATTTACACCACCTTTTTTGAGCAATGCCATTTTGCCTAGATTCATATTTGAGCCGCCATACATCTTGCCAGTTGCTTTAAATGAGCCGTCAGTGACTTTAATGACTTCAAACTCACCTGTTACAGGGCTTCCAAATTCAGGCGAAATCTTAGCACCGATTGAGAATTGCGCCTTCCCTCCTTCCCCTATTTCATGGGCGTAAGCTGCTGATTCTGGGTCGCATATCAATGCGATAGCAGAATTTGCTAAGTTAGCCGCCAGCATTTCATGTAAAATTCCTGTGGTGTCAGAATCACCTCCCGCACCGGGATTATCTTGAGTATCCACAATAATTAGTGGTTTGCTGGAATTATGTTTTAAAGCGATATCAATAGCTTCCTTTTCACTATAAAATATAGTCTCAAAGTTGTCTTTATGAGCATTGAATAGGTTTTCAACATTCCTTACTTTATCACTTAAGTATTGAGTGGTCTTATATAATGAATATGCATAAATTGAGGGGTATGCAAATTCTCCACCAGAAGGTGGAAAGCCAAAACTCGCAGAAATAATTATATCCTTGCTTTCTGAGATTTTCTCAACAAGCTCTTTAATATGAATTGCAGGTTTAGATAATGTGCACTGACTGGTTACTCTAATCTGAAAATCAACTCGGCTGAATGCTTTATGAATTATTGGCCTTCTTAAGCTATTCCAATTGTTTATAAATTTTGCAACTCTCGCGCCAGTTGCCGCCATATCAATATGTGGATATTCCCTATAGCAGGTTATAAAGTCAGCAAGATTAAACATTTCATCTGAAACATTCGCATGAAAATCAAGTGCTACGAAAATAGGAATATTCGGATAAATTTTTCTAATTCTTTTTAATAACTCACCCTCACCATCAGGAAAGTTTTCCACAACCATCGCGCCGTGTAAGTCTAGAAATATGGCATCTAATGAGCGGGATTGCTTTAGTATATCAATAATTTGATTTGATATTTGCTCAAAGGCATCAGTCTCAACATAAGAAGATGGCTGTGCAGAGCACCACAAAACTGGAATTAGTTCAAAATTATATTCCTTACTTTTTTCAATAAATCCCGCTATTGGTATGTTGACGCCATCAACATTATTTATTAGGGCATCTCCAATCGAGAGTGGAGGCCAGCCATCCGCAATTTTAAAGTCATCAAAACTAGCTTTACGGCTAGCTAAAATATTTGTTTCATGGTGAAAACCAGCAATAGCAATTTTCATAGCAAATCTTTAATATATTCAAACAAGAAAGAATAAAACTTAAGCGTATTTTTGTGTTACAGCAACGTCTTTGTTATGAATATTAGGAGAACCAGCAATCTTAGGTTTGGAAGATTGTTCTGTTGCATTCGCAGAGTTAATATCCCTATCTGTTATATTATGCTGATGGCTTGTTTTACCTTCTACAAAATTCTGCTGCTGTGTTACAGCCTCACCTTTATGCCTTGCAATAAGAAAATCTCTTGAAACATTTATCGAGTGCTCTTTTGCGACATCTTCAACAGTTTTTTTGCCACTTGAAATATCATCTCTTGCCTGAATTACTGTTTTAAAATCTTTCAAATGAAGTAATTCAATATAAAGCATTGTTTCTTCAAGGTTATCAGGATTTATTAGAGAAACTTTTGCGTATGGATCATTTCTAAACCCAAGCCTATTCATAACCCTTCCAAAGAAATCCATTCTGCCTTTTCTTTCTGCTCTTGGAACTTCTTTTTGCGTACCAAGCAGGCAGATAAAGTGCGACAAGTCAAAATCGTTTTTGATTGGATATAAGTTTTGATCTTTATAGCTTTTTTCGAATAATTTTGAAATGTGCGAAAAAATAATATTTGAGTTGAATTGTCGTTCTGCAATTCTTTTATCATCTTTTATATCAACATTATAAGGCTCAAAATCATCACAATATTTTTGATATAACCTGTAGAGATTGTTTACATCGCCTTTAACAATCAAATTTTCCTTACTGCTATATTCATCTCCAATAACAGCTTGAAATGCTTCAAAAAAGGTTTGTGGCCTTCCAACTAACTCATAGGCGTAAAGCGATCCAGATACTCCCAAAGCAAGCATTGTAGAGTCTAGTTTATCAAATAGTTTGAGCCCTAATAACCTTGAAACTGGTCTTAAAAACGCAGTTGAGCTTGCGACTACCCTAAGAGCATTATAGCTGAATAAATTACTTCTAGTTCTTTGAACAATAACATTTTGAGACTTTGCAAGATCATTCCAAGTTACATCTTTTGAATCTTTATCGAATTCTATTCCTACCGCTTCAGAGTATCCTTTTTTGACGAGTGATCTAGTTCTAAAGTAGTGTGAACCAACGACACTCAATGCAACGCTTCCAGTTACTAAATCAGTAATATGGCCAACATCTTCATAAGTAACTTTATCTTTATCTTTAAACTGTGGAAAATGGTTTTTAATAAACTCTTGAGTTTTTTCCCATTTAAGGATTGACTCTGTAGTATATCTCGACGCAGTTCCGACAAGAGTAAGCCATAGACGCCATATCTCAGGCGTATCCTTCCTGTTCTCAACGTTTTGATGCTGTCTTTCCAAACCTACTCTCACAAAAAATTAGCCTATCCTGCTCGAATGATAACATTAAATTGTTTCAGTTTTACTACTAATTTTGAAAATAATTTAATTATAGTATTTCTATTTTTATCTGATAGCGGCGCATTTCATCGGTCTCACCGTGCTCACTTATTATTCATAAGCTCCGCGCGCCTCGCCTCGAAACACTTGCTCTCAAATAAAACTAGAAACGCTATATTTCTGGCTTATTCTTCCAGTTTGAAAAGAGTGATACACTATTTCTATTACAGTTTAATTACAAAAACAATATTTGTTTTAATATTCGAAAAGGTGGCAAAAAGGCTTTCCTTACTTTTTCAATAATTCCTTGTATTTGCTATATACCTTTTTGTATAGAGGCTCTTGATTAACCTTAATGCCAAATTTACTTATGACATAAGTTCCTAAGATGTGGTCGTGCAAACCTCTTTTCTTCTTATCAAAGCCTATACAGATAAACCCTATCATAATTGGCAACAGAGAAATTATATATGAAAGCATTCTGAGTATTAATTTAGTATTGGAAGGTTTTTGCATAGTTTTGGAATCTACAATTCTTGCTCCAACTAAAAATTTACCAGGGCTTGATGCAAATTTTAGCCAAAACGGAAGAATGAAGGCCGAATAAATTAAAAATGAAATAATAAAATCAATAATCATTTTCTTTAGTAACCCTGACTCTGATATTAAAATGTACAAATCAGATAAAGTAATGACAGAGGCAAGATTATGTCTGTAATATCCCATATTAACCTGAATATTTAGCAGGCTATGTATAAATTCTGTTGCGGGAACAATTGCAAAACTAAATAATCTAATAATAAGCAATAAGATAAGTGCATCAATCATTGTGGCAATAACTCTTGCATTAAATGATGAGTAGTTTACCTCATTTGATTCATCGCTCATTAAAAACACCTATGGAATGTAAAATGTTTGGAGATTCTCTCCAATTTGAATCTTTGATTCTAGGAATAACTATTATAGGAAGTGCATGAAAGCTCATTATAGTCATTATAATTTCATTTACATCATCTTCATCATTAGTTTTTGAGATAAGTAAGGATGATATGGTTATCCCCCTTGCCTTAAGAGCCTCTATTGCTGTAAGCGTGTGGCTTATTGTTCCCAAATAGCTGCCTGCAACTAATACAGCAGGTATTCCCAACATTTTTATTAAATCAGCATTTGCATTTAAACTAGTTAGAGGTGTTAAGACACCTCCCGCTCCTTCTATCAACAGATAATCTGTGCCTTCGCGCATTTTAAGGCAGAAATCTTTGACTTCATCTATATTGATTGAAATGCCTTGCCTTTCAGCCGCAATATTTGGTGATAGCGGCTCTTTAAGTCGCCATGGAGAAACTTTCTCAATGTCTTCTTCCGAGCAAGCAAGCATTAACTCTGAAGTATCAGTATTAATATTCTCAGAGTAGCCACTTATAATCGGTTTAATTGCCCTTACTTTCTTGCCCAAAGCAGATAATTGATTTGACAGAGCGCAAGTAACAAAGGTTTTACCAATATCTGTGCCTGTTGATGTTATAAAAAAAGTCTTACTGGGAGGAGTTGACATATAAACCATCCCCTTAATTTTTATAAATCTGCATAGACATATTTTTCGCCTTCACCACCTGGGTGTGTCACCGCCCCTAAGTAGGCAGGGCCAACTAATTGTGCATATTTCCAGATTGTTCCAGAGCCGAAACGGTTTTCTCCCGCCCTTGTAATATGTTTAGAGCCGCCATTCTTAACCCATTCAGAATGTCTTTCAAACATTTCTTGCTTAGAAATTGCAACGTCAATGGTTCCTTTCTCGCAGTCGATAGTAATTTCATCGCCATCTTTGACTAGTGCTATTGGCCCGCCAACTGCCGCTTCAGGCCCTGCATGGCCTATGCACAAGCCTCTGGTTGCTCCACTAAACCTTCCATCAGTTATTAGTGCAACTTTATCTCCAGTTCCTTGACCGTATAGGGCGGCAGTTGTTGAAAGCATTTCACGCATTCCTGGCCCGCCTTTTGGCCCTTCATAACGAATAATAATTACATCGCCTTCTTCATATTCACGGTTTTCAACTGCTTTAAATGCATCTTCCTCACAATCGAAGCAGCGAGCTTTTCCTGTAAATTTCTGATTTGTAAGGCCTGCAACTTTAACGATTGCCCCATCTGGCGCAAGATTTCCAAATAGCGTGACAACGCCGCCAGTTGCAGAAATAGGCTTATTTGCTTCTCTAACAATCTGCTGATTGCTATTGAATGTCACTGAAGCTAGGTTTTCTGCCACTGTTTTACCTGTTACGGTTAGGCAGTCTCCATGCAGATAACCGTGTTGCAAGAGAGTTTTCATGATTTGTTCAACGCCGCCAATTTCGAATAAATCTTTGGCTACATACTTTCCACCTGGTTTGAGATCTGCAATGTAAGGAGTTTTGCGGAAAATTTTACCAACATCCTCCAAATTAAAGCTAATTCCAGCCTCATGCGCAATTGCGGGAAGATGGAGTGCAGCGTTTGTTGATCCACCAGTAGCTGCAACTACAGTTGCTGCATTTTCTAATGCTTTGAGTGTAACAATATCTCGTGGCCTGATTTTAAGAGCCAGAAGTTTCATCACGGCCTCGCCAGATGAATAGGCGTACCTATCTCGCTCTTCATATGGGGCAGGTGCGCCACTTGAATTCGGAAGCGCAAGGCCTATAGCTTCAGAAACGCAGGCCATAGTATTCGCTGTGAATTGCCCGCCGCAAGAGCCAGCAGAAGGACATGCAACTTTTTCTAACTCATATAGCTCATTTAAAGAGAACTGTCCGCAAGCGTGTTTTCCCACCGCTTCAAAAACATCCTGAACCGTGACATCATTTCCTTTATATTTACCTGGTAAGATTGAGCCGCCATACATAAAAACGCTGGGAATATTAAGCCTTACCATTGCCATCATTAATCCTGGAAGTGACTTATCGCACCCCGCAAGACCAACGAGAGCGTCATAACAATGGCCTCTGACTGTTAACTCTACAGAATCAGCAATAACATCGCGCGAAACAAGAGAGGATTTCATTCCCTCATGTCCCATTGCAATGCCATCTGTAACGGTGATTGTTGTAAATTCTCTTGCTGTTCCGCCCGCTTTGGCAACGCCTTTCTTGGCGACTTCTGCCTGACGTTTTAAAGCTATGTTACATGGTGCAGCCTCATTCCATGTTGAAACAACACCAACTAAAGGTTGATTTATATCATTCTCAGATAGTCCCATTGCGTAATAGTAACTTCTGTGAGGCGCGCGCTCTGCGCCATCTGTTACATGTCTACTTACTAAACGTGATTTTCCATAAGTTTTAACGTTTTTATTATTTTCTGCGGTATTATCTGACATATTCTCTTCATTTTAAAATAATCTGGTAACGGCCTTAACACTGTAATAAATTCCAGCGGCAATCATAACGAATATTATATTTTCCATACAAACCTCATTTGTTGTAAGCCTAGAAGAAATTTAGCTGAGTGAGTGAAGATGTCAACGATTTTGAGTTGGCCTTATATTTGGTAGCATCGGTGCGTTACTTGCTCTTTTATACAAAATTTCCTGAACTGTTCGTTCTAGTGCAATAAAACGCTCTGAATTACTTGGATGTGTTGATGAAAATGAAATGCTATCTGGATTTTTAATTGACATTTTCCGCCAAAAATAAGGGGCCGAGCTTATGTCATAACCAGCAAGATGCATGATATAGAGCCCTACATAATCAGCTTCTTTTTCGTAATCTTGTGAATAGCTAAGCCTTCCTATTCCCGCCCCCATCTCGGTGAATTGAGATTTAGTATTATACCCCTGAGATGCTGCAACTCCATCTATCAAAAGGCCGACTAGTGCACCCGCCATAACGTTTTTCTGTGTATTTGCAACATGTCCTAGTAAATTATGTGCATATTCATGCGCTATAACTGTTGCTAGTTCAACATCTGATGAAGCGAAGTTCATCATATCATATGTTATGTGAATCCTTCTTCCATCAGCATAGGCATTGATTCCGCGCTTGCGACTTAAAACTACGTCATAAACGCAGTTATCTCTATTTTTGATAATCCTTCCGCATAGTGACATTCCCGCTGCATTGATTCTCTTCGAGGTCTCAAGAAGCCTAACGCGATTGGGTGTATTACTTTTTACTGGAACTGGTATATATCTATTTTGATTATATATATTCTGCTGAATTGCGGCTTCTTGCCTAACTTCATTTTGACTATACATCGGAGTGTTGGTAACAGGAGGCGCACAAGAAGAAAGCGCAACAAACGGCAATAGCAAGAATATAGACTTAATGATCCCAATCTTTAATCTAAGCAGCAATTGAGCCATTTTCATCAGAATCTATTTCTACTAATGACGCAGCCGCACTATTACTTCTCATAACTGCAATTAGGGCTGTAACGAGATTTTCTATCATTTCGTCTGTGTGAAGCGGAGTAACTGTAATTCTTAGTCTTTCAGTGCCTTTTGGAACTGTTGGATAATTAATCGGCTGAACATATATCGCATGAGTTTGTAATAATTCATCTGATATTGCTTTGCATTTTACAGAATTGCCAATCAAAACTGGTGTGAGATGACTGCTATTTTCCATCAGCGGAATTCCAGCATTTCTGAGCAGATTTTTAAGTTTATTCACATTGTGAAATAATTTATCTCGCTCAGAATTAGAATCTTTAAGATGTTTTACGCTTTTTAATGCACCAGCGGCAAGTGTTGGTGGCAAGGCAGTTGTAAATATAAAACCAGGAGCATAACTTCTTATAACATCAACTAATTTCGCACTACTTGCAATATATCCGCCCATGATGCCATAGGCTTTTGCGAGAGTTCCCTGAATAATTGTGACTTTATCCATCAAGCCTTCTCTTTCAGCGATTCCACCTCCCCTTTCGCCGTAAAGGCCAACCGCATGAACTTCATCAAGGTATGTAATTGCATTATATTCTTCTGCAAGCTCACATATTTCTTTGATTTTACCTATGCTGCCATCCATTGAGTAAACGGATTCAAAAACGATAATTTTAGGAGTATCCCTGCCAGCCTCATCAAGAAGTGAACGCAAGTGTTCAACATCATTGTGCTTGAATATCTTCTTAACCGCTCTGCTATTTCTGATTCCATGAATGATTGAGGCGTGGTTTTTTTCATCAGAAAAAACATGGCAATTCGGAATTATCGACGCAAGCGTGCTTAAGGTTGCTTCATTTGCCAAATATCCACAAGCGAAAGTTAATGCAGCCTCTTTATGGTGCAAGTCTGCAAGTTCTTTTTCAAGCTCAACTAGAGGTTGATTTGTTCCAGATATATTGCGTGTTCCTCCTGCGCCTGCTCCCATATCATCAAGAGCTTTTTGCATAGATTGAATAACTTCTGGCTTTTGCCCCATTCCCAAATAGTCATTGCTGCACCAAACTACAACATCTTTGTCATTGTTAAAATTCTTTGCAACAGGAAATTGGCCAGCTTTTCTAGCTATTTCTGTGAAAATCCTATATCTTCCCTCTTCTTTGAGAGAATTGATTTTATCATCAAAAAACTGATCGTATTGCATTGTATTTCTTAGACTCAAAGGTTAGATAAAGGACAACGGCAAACATAACCAAAGCATTGGCTTGATGCAACGATGCAATTGTGATTGGAACATTATAAACAACTGTTAACGCACCAAGTAGCATCTGAAAAACAAGCAATCCAATAGCAATAGCTGTTAAAGCCTTATACTTTTTATCATAGTTTGAAAATAACATTTTGACTAAAATCAAGAGCATGTAACAAAAAAGTATATAGCCAAAAAGTCGATGCTGAAATTGCACCATCGAGGCATTGCTTAAAAAGTTTTGATATAACGGCTGCATAGCCATTGCGCTATCAGGCATGAATTGCCCATCCATTAGAGGAAATGTATTGTGAATTAGGCCAGCATCCATTCCTGCAACTAGCCCGCCCAGCAAAATTTGAGCATAAATCATCGCGCAAATAACTATGAGATGAGAATTTGATTTTCCATCTGCAAATCCATTAGCATATTTATAAAACATTCTGAAAAGTAAGAAGAAAATAAAAAATGCCATACCCAAATGAATTGTTAGGCGAAAATGACTAACCGCAGGATCTTCTATTAGGCCGCTTTGCACCATCCACCAGCCTATAAAGCCCTGCATTCCCCCAAGCGTGAAAATTAAAAATAACTTTAATATCTCTCGGCCAACAATTTTCTTTTTAAAAATGAAGTAAATTAGAGGCAAAACAAATACTAAACCTGTGATTCTGCCGAATAGGCGGTGCAAATATTCAAGCCAATATATCGCCTTGAAGTCAGCTAGAGTCATTCCAAAATTTTTATGAATATACTCAGGGGTTTGCATGTATTTAGCAAATTCAACATTCCATCCATCTTCTGTAAACGGAGGGAAAACACCGCTAAGCAATTGCCATTCAACTATTGATAAACCAGATTCAGTAAGCCTTGTAAGCCCACCGACCACAACCATCATAAAAACGCAGATGCAGCAGGCAAAAAGCCAATATCCAATCTGCTTATCTATGAGAGATGCCTTGCTCAAACTAACTTTCATGAAGAGTTTTATAGCATATATATACGTCTTTTCAAGCTCAGATAAGAATGCTACACAAAGTCACTAAAATGATTAGTAACGTTGTTTTATTTAGGAATAGATTAGAAAAAACAACTTTGTAAATACTATCATCTAAGTGGCTCTCTAAATTTATCCTTATAAATATACAGAGATATTAGTGACGGCACACCAGCAATCACCATCAGCCATGCAATAGACATATTATTGCCAGTTTCTCTTATCAATAACTCAGCTATGGTAGGTGTAAACCCTCCAACAATTGCGCATATATTGTATGAAAGTGACATTCCCGTATATCTAATGCGAGTTGGGAATATCTCAACCAACAAAGCAGGTATCGGCGCAACATAGCAACCAAGCATGAACCCAAGCATAGCCTGACCCAATGCAATATTCCAGAAACTACCCGTTTGCATCAACAAATAAGCTGGATAAGTCAGAAGCAACATTCCAACAATTGCTGATGAAAGCACAACTTTTCTACCATATTTATCTGCTGCTTTCGCCGCCCACCAAATAGGAATGAACATTGCAACCATTGCAATAGAGTTGACCTGAAGAGAATCCTCCTGCGTCATTCCAAGATGAGACTTTGAATACGCAATCATATATATAGCGATGGTATAAAAGGGAATTGTAACAAATAGATATAAAGAAAACGCCTCAAACATCTCTTTCGGATATTTTACAAAAGCATCTTTTACAGGTGTTTCTGATAAAGTTCCTGCTTCTTTTGCTTCTTTGTAAACAGGGCTTTCATCACCGTGATTTTTAATCCACATCCCAACAAAGCCAATTAGAACGCCAACGAAGAATGGTAATCTCCATCCCCAGCTCATGAAATTCTCTTCACTCATGGAAGATGCAACCAGAGTTGAAACCAAAGAGCCCATTAAAAATCCTATCACCAACGAAAGCATTGTGACACTTCCAGTTTTCGCTCTGTGCTTAGGGTCTGCATGCTCAACCACATATGACATTGAGCCACTAAACGCACCGCCCAATGATAACCCCTGAAGTATTCTTATGAGCAAAAGTAATATGGGAGCTGCCACTCCAATTGCGGCATATGTTGGTAAAAGCCCGATACAGCCTGTTGGAATCGCCATTAAAATCATTGAGGCAGAAAGTGCCTTCTTCCTTCCATATTTATCGCCAATTCGGCCAAATATAACCGCCCCTAGTGGACGCGATATAAAACCAACAGCAAAGGTAAGGAATGTTAAAATAACGCTCAAGCCCGCATCTTGTGTCGGAAAAAATAAAACGGCAAACACCATAGACATATGCCCGTAAAGTGCATAATCATACCATTCTAGGCCGTTGCCCAGCATTCCAGAAATCACAACTTTTTTACGTGATGAAGCTCCGCTCATTCTTAGACTCTCCTGTCCCTATTATTCAATATTTATTGCGGCCAGAGTCTAATATCAATCAACAAATTGCAAGTAAGAAATTTACAAAACAATAATTGCTGAATAAATTTTAGCCAGTTCACTATTAGAAAGCACAATTGGCTGACCATTATCGCATGCCGAAACTATTGATGGTTCAAGCGGGATCTTTGCAAGAATTTTAGAATCAAGTTCTTTTGCTGCTTTTTCTACTCCACCGCTGCCGAATATATTCGTTATATTTCCTGAAACTGAATCTTTAAAATAACTCATGTTTTCAACGATTCCAAGAACTGGAACGTTCATCCGCCTAAACATCATCAAGCATCTTCTAGCATCTGCCAAAGCAACTTCTTGCGGAGTTGAAACAATAATTGCCGCATCTAGTGGCACTTGTTGAATCATACTTAAATGAATATCGCCCGTTCCAGGTGGCATATCTACTATCAAAAAATCAAGCTCACCCCAATTAACTCCTCGTAAAAACTGATTAACAGTTTTTGAAATCATTGGACCGCGCCACATAAGTGGCTGATCACGCGGAACTAACATTCCCATAGAAACACTTTTGACACCATGCGACTCTAACGGAATAATCTTGCCATTCTCTGTTTCTGGTTGCGAAGAACGAGCAAGCCCCATCATCTCAGGAATTGAAGGACCATAAATATCCGCATCAAGAAGCCCAACCTTTTGGCCATTCATTGCTAAACTTGCTGCAATATTAACCGCTGTAGTAGACTTTCCAACCCCACCCTTACCAGATGCAATTGCTATAATCTTAGCAATTCCATCTATTTTGTTGTAATTCCAATTGGCTGCCTTTTTAATTTCTTGTTCCAATTTTCTTCCAAAATCAATTTTTTTACTTTTGTAATAAAATAGAAACATAAATATGTTTATATTACAGTCAATATTTAAACTTCATTAAGCGAGTCCAGAATGACTGAATATAGAAAACTTAAAATCTGCGGTGACGAATATGTAGTTACTCCAATTGGTGTGGGTGAAACATTTGAAGGTTATGTCACTGGACTTTTTGAGAATATCAACAGAGCTTATGGCGATATAAGATCATCATACGCAAGATTAGATAGAGAACTTGAGCAAGGAATCGAAGTTAGAAATCTTCCATTTATAAGACCTGCAAGAAGGTTAGACAACCCGAAAAGAATTGAAAAAATTACTCGTTCTTTACGAGATAGAAATTGGAACTTTGGAATAGATGAAATGTATTTCGGACATTTAGTTGCTGATACACTAGAGGCAATTGTTGAAAACCTTCCGGAGGAATATATTAAAAAAATGGATGAAGAATCACGAGTGCAATTTACAGAGTTAAAATCTGCAATCTTGGAATATAATAAGATAGAAAGAAAACTGATATCCACTGAGAAAAGCAGAGAATTTTGGGCAGACGTGGGGTTTCAACAAGAACAGGAGCCAATTAGAATTCCATTTTTTGCAACATTCCCCGTTATGACAAGTATCCAGATTGGTCCTGACAAAGCAACTCCTGAAGAGGTTGCGGAAACTAACTCAATAAAGAAACGTTATGATGATGAAATTAAAAATTTACGAAGTCAGAGCTGGTCATTTAACGTAGGAGGCATTACAGAAAGTGCACTATCAATAATAAAAGCTATTAATATTGATATTGACGTGGATAGAGGCCCTGCAGTTAAAACACTTAATACAGCAATCACAGAAACTCAAGCTAGACTAACAGAAATTCAGGGGCTTAAAGGTCAGTGCCAAAAAAAACTAAGTGAGGTAGAGAAAGATGCAGAAGAACAAACAAAAACCTCAATTAGTAGGTAGTCACAACTAAAATCTAATGCCCATGTCCAGTGGGCATATCTTCAAGCTTTTGCAGCTCCCTTCCTGCTTGAATGGCTCTGAACGCTTCTTGGATTAGAGCACTCATAACTTGCAAATAAATTATCCATTGTAAGGGAAAGTTAAATATTTCCGCCGAATATAGCTCATAGTGAATAACAATTATAAAAAACTATGAAATATCTTGTTACTGGGGGGTGTGGGTTTATTGGCTCTCATCTTGTGGAATTATTACTAAGCGAAGGCCATTCGGTTACTATATTAGATAACCTTTCAAGCGGAAGAATATCTAATGTCAGCAACCTCGAAGTTGAAATAATTCAATCAGATATTACCTATGAAAATATCTTTGACGAGATACTTGCAAAAAATGAATATGACGGAGTGTTCCATCTTGCGGCAATATCATCAATCACGGAATCAAATCATAACTGGCTTAATACCCACCGCGTTAATATATCGGGATTAGTTGCTCTATATCAGGCTATTAGTCGATTTAAAAAGAAGATTCCAGTAGTTTATGCCTCATCTGCTGCGGTTTATGGAAACCTTGAGATTTTGCCAGCTTCAGAAGATTCCGTATGCGAGCCCATCACAGCGTATGGTGCAGATAAACTAGCCTGCGAGCAACACTCAAGAGTTGCATGGAATATTCACAACATACCCTCATGCGGACTTAGATTCTTCAATGTTTATGGCGAAAGGCAAGATCCAAAATCGCCTTATTCGGGCGTAATATCAATCTTTGCTAACAAGCTAAATAACTATGAAAAAATATCAATTCATGGAGATGGAGAGCAAACCAGAGACTTTATATACGTCAAAGATGTTGCTCTTAATCTTTACACCGCTATGAAAAAATGTCGTATTGACTCGAATGTGATTAATGTTTGCACTGGAGAAGAAACATCAATCAATCAACTGCTTAATACAATGATAGAAATTCTCTCCGCATCAGGAAAATTAATTCCAGAAATTGAATATCTCCCTCCAAGAAGTGGTGACATACGAAAATCTTATGGCTCAACCGAGTTTGCAAAAGAGCATTTGGGGATAAATAGCAACACCAGCTTGCGCGACGGTCTTACAAGATATATGGCTTCATTATGAGAACCAATCATTGGCAAGTTTTATTATTCTTAGGTATAACTATGATTTTATCATTTTTCTCACTCTCTAAAGTTTGGGCTAAGGATGATAAAAGGTGGATAGCCTATTACGGAGACTCAATTCCCGCTGAGAATTTTATAAAATATGATTTAATCGTTTTTGATGGTGAGAAACATCCGTTTTTAAGGCCGCTACTTAACCAAAACAAAACTTTACTCGCATACATAAGCATAGGGGAAGTAAGAACAAATTCAAAATATTTTGAATATGCAAAAAGCAATAATTTACTCCTTGAAGAAAATCCTAACTGGCAAGGAAGTTATGCGATTGATACACGAAATTCTGCTTGGGCTGAGTTAATTATAGAGCAAAAAATTCCAGATATTTTGTTTAGCGGCTTTAACGGCATAATGATTGATACGCTAGATACATCAATCGCATTAGAAAAAAATGACAACACTAAATATCGAGGGTTAACCGAAAGCTCGGTGAATGCAATAAAGGCCATTCGAATGCGCTATCCACATATTAAAATCATGCTTAATCGTGGTTTTGAGGTTCTTGATAAAACAACTCCAATGATAGATATGCTGCTTGCAGAGAGTATTTTTGCAGAATACAATTTTGCAAATAAAACCTCTAAGCCATTTGATGAGGCTATATATAAATCTGTATCAGATTATTTAAAACAATATCAGGCAAAGAATGAGCATTTAAAAGTATATACCCTAGATTATTGGGATATAACCGACAAAAAAGGAATGAAAGAAATATATAAAACACAAAGAGCGAATGGCTTTATTCCATATGTTTCAAAGATAACTTTGGATGATATATATGCAGAATAAACTTATTGCATTTTTGCTGGTTACTTTCGTGACTGCTCTTTGTTTTATAAAAGTTGCAAACGCTGATGCTTCAGAAAACAGACTTCCGCGCAATGTTATAGCCTTATACGACTCTGAACAAGATGAATCTGTGAGAGAAAACAGAATTCACCGATACCTAGAGATGCCACTAAATTATTTAGGATATACAGTTACATATCATGATGTTAATAGAGCGCTGCCAGCTTTCACTAATAATGATTTCGCTATTGCAATTTGGTTTTTACCGGGAACAAAAATTAAAAATCCTGATGCTTACTTAGACTGGTTGCTAAACGGCGTCGAAGCTGGAAGGAATCTTATAATCCTTGAGAATTTTGGGGTTCCCACAACATATCGCATAAAACGCGACAACATGGAGAAAGTAAATCGCCTTTTGAAAAACATTGGCTTGCGCGATAACAACAGGTGGGTTGAAATGACCTATGAATATTCTGTGAAACGTAAAGATAATAATATTCTCGACTTTGAACGCAAAATTGAGACTTCAATTCCACCATTCATGGAGATGCGAAAAATAGGCAATGATAGCATAAGTCACTTAAGCATTGCCCATGTTTCGGCTCCTGATTCTGAAATTGATTTAATAGTAACCTCTAAAAAGGGCGGCTATATAGCAGATAAACTGGCGATTTATGGAACTTTAGATAAAGAATCAAGCCTCAAGCTATGGTATATTAACCCGTTTAAGTTCCTAAGATTGGCGCTTGGAATTGAAGATAAAATCTCGCCTATCCCTGATGTAACAACCCTTGCTGGAAAGCGCATATTATACAGTCATATAGATGGAGATGGGTGGAATAATTTATCGTCAGTTGAAAAATTTCGGGGCAAAAAGCTATTTGCATCTGAAGTTATTGCAGAAGAAATACTCGCGGGCTATCCTGAAATTGCCTTTAATGTTGGCATTATTCGCTCTGAAATAGATCCTAAATGTTACGGTGTTGAGAAGAGTCTTGATATTGCAAAAAAAATTCTTACGCTTCCGAATGTCGAACCAAGTAGCCATACACATAGTCATCCTTTGTTTTGGGAATATTTTGCTCATGGCAATAACGCATTAAGAGAAAAGGAATTTCTAAAGTTTTACCCTTCCAAACCTAGTTCAGATATTGGTTTTTTTCGCTCATTATTTACCTTCACCAAAGATATTGATTGGAGCGAACAAGACTTAAACAAAGCCCTACAAGAAGAAACAAAACTCGACGAAAAACAGGCCAACAAACTTGATTATATCGTCAAAAAATTCTTCAAAACTCCTAGAAGTTATGCATGTGAGCCATTTGATAAAAATCTCGAAATAAAAGACTCTATTGATTTCGTAAATAGTATATCACCCGAAGGAAAGAAGGTGGGTCTATATCAATGGTCTGGCGATACTGCGCCATTTGAAGAAGCAATAAAACTAACAAGAGAAGCAGGAGTTCTTAATCTAAATGGCGGTGACAGTAGATTTGATCCAGAATTTTCGTCTTATGCATGGGTTTCTCCTATAGGAATTAATATAGGTTCTGAAACTCAGATATATTCATCAAACAGTAATGAAAACACCTATACCAATCTATGGACAGAGAGATATTACGGCCTGAAATATCTGCAAAACACTGTTATGAACACGGAATCTCCAATCAGAATTAAGCCTTTCAACTTATATTTTCACATGTTTTCTGGCGAAAAAGATGCGAGCCTTAAAGCGCTACGAGAGAATCTGGATTTTGCTAAAAGCCTTGATTTAATATCAATAAGCGCGAAAAGATATGCCGAAATTGCCGATGGATTTTATAAATCATCCATCGTCAAAACTTCAGATAAATCATGGAAAATATTAAATTCAAATGGCCTTGCAACAATTCGCTTTGATTATGCATCCGATAAAACAATTGATTACGAAAACTCAAAATGCATTATTGGCCACAAATATCATCAAGCAAGCCTTTATGCTTACCTTGATAAAAGTTGCAATGAAAACGACATATCAATAAAGAATTCTATGCAAATTTCAGAATATGAAGCAGCAAAACGCCCATATCTTATAGAGAGTAATGCAGAAGTAAAATTTTTGCATATAGACCCTTCAAATCCATCTACATTTAGCTTTGAATTATCTGGCTATAAAGACGCAAATATGTTGTGGAAAATACCCACAGGCAAAAATTTTGATATAAAAGTATCAGAAAAACAGCTAAATAGTGAAATAGTAGTTTATAATTTAAAAAATTCTGCTACCAATGATAATTACCTAAATATTAAATTTGATATAGATTCAGGAAAAACATACCTAATTAAAGTTAACGAATACCAATAGATTCTTGATGCGCAAGTTTTATTTTATAACATTTCTCTTAGTTACAATTGGCGGTTTTGCTGGTTATTTTCTTATACCTAAAGAAAGTGAAATTGCGCTCATAAACTTAAAAGACAAAAGATTTGCTGAAGCGCAGGCTTCTTATGAAAAGCAGTTACTTAAAGGTAATTTAGAGCCAGAAGTTGCCCACTCGCTTGTAGATTTATACCTGCAAAATGGTCGAATAGATGATGCGATTGCTGTTATGGAGCAGTTTGTTAAATTGAATCCAAGCAATGTTGATGCGAGAAGAAAACTCGGAACTTTATATCAATACGCCCAGCGACCTGAAGACTATCAGCGCAACCTTGAGGAGATGAGCGTAATTTCTCCAGATGATTCGATATTAAAAGAACTATCGGATATATATAATTCAAATTCTCAATATGATAAACAGATTGCAATTATCAAAGACATGATTGAGAAGAGAAAGGTTAGAGAACCAAGATATTACACTGACCTTGCGAATCTTCTTGCCGCACAGAGAAAATTTGAAGAAGCACTTGGCGTTTTGGTTGCCTTTAAGCAGGCTTATCCTGAAAACTATTCTTATGAACAAGTTGAGCTTACAGTTAGCCTAATGATGGATTTGGGAAAATATGATGATGCTTTTAAAGAAGCTGAAGCATGGCTGTTGCATGAAAAGAATATGCCAGCAAAAAAATCTGCAAATCCAGAAGAAGAAATCCAGCAAGGAGTTAATCCAGAACATGTGGCAAGACTTGCTAATATCATTCATTATAAGGGTAGTCCTAAGTTAGCGTTTGAACTTATAAATCCATATATCGAACTTGCTAAAGAAGGTTCAAACCTACAGGCAGAAATTATTAGACTACAAATTACTAACGGCGAAAGAGATGTTGCTTACAAAAAACTTACCGAATTATACAAAGCAAACAACTTACGCTCTGATCTTTATATTGAT
The DNA here is from genome assembly GCA_964484565.1 of uncultured Rickettsiales bacterium. Taxonomy (GTDB): domain Bacteria; phylum Pseudomonadota; class Alphaproteobacteria; order Rickettsiales; family CAZAGG01; genus CAZAGG01. Next base: position 92,446 of record CAZAGG010000001.1, read on the forward strand.
TACATTAATCTTGCGATTGCAAATGGTGAGACAAAAATTGCAGAAAACTTAGTAAAAGAAATAGATCTTAACTCATTGGGAGAGTCTGAATTAATTGGCCTCACAGAGCTTGGAGCAACCAATAAAAACTTATCAATTTTATCTGAGATAAATAAATCTATACAGCCAGAAACAAGGGCAAGAAAACCGCTTTTTGATGCGATACTCGCGATTACAAATAAAGAGCAGAGTTACCCTGATAAAGTCTCAAAAATTGAAGCTAATCCCAATACCTCCAGCCATCAAAGAATTCAGCTTGCAACTTCCTGCGCAAGATCTGGAGATGCGGCATGCGCACTTAGAATCCTCAAGCAATTACCTGATGTTGACAATCTTAGCGACCAGCTAATTGCAGATATTGGTGAGCTATACTTACAAAATAAGCAATATGAGGAAGGCTATAAGTTTATTCGTGATATTAATGCCAAAAGAAACAAGCCTCAGCTAGATTTCATTCAGGCAAAACTTGCAGCAGCTTCAGGAATGCTAGAGTTTGTAGAAGGTTGGCTCGAAAAACATCAAGAAACTGCTGATATAAATCAAATATCCGAAATTTATTATTATGCATCTAACGCAAAAAGTTATGACATAGCCGCAAAAATTGCCGAAGTTCTATGGAAAAGGGAAAAAAACGAAAAAAACACACATATTCTCGCAACTGCTTACTTAAATGCATCACGTTATGAAGATGCCTTGCCATTACTTAGAGAAACTCGCTCTAAAAGTCGTTTAGATGAGGATAATTATCTTACAGTTTTATATAAGTTATCGCGCAAAAATCCTAAATACAGGCAAGAACTAAAGGATTTTATTGCTAAAGTTCTAACTCAGAAGGATCTTAGCGAAGACAGAAGAAAAAGTCTGATTTTTGCTCTTCTTGAAAATGGTGGAGCAGATGTTGCAATGCCATATATCCGCTCTTATGCCCTTGCAGGCGGCGGAAGTTGGGGTTCAGTTTACGAAAAATACCTTAAAGATAATAATAAAATATCTGAGCTGCGAGAATATAGATTCGCAAGAATTGAAAAACCAAATTCCACAATTGCTGAAAAAAGAAATTATGGATTCGCCTTCTTAAATGAGGGTAATAAGGCCGATGCAGCGAATGTATTTAAAATACTGGCAAGCAAGGGTAATTCTCGTGATAAAGATGCAAAGCAGTTAATTTATATCTGGGGCAATGATATTGGTAAAGAACAGGTTAAATGGCTTGAAAGTCAGGCGGCTTTTGCGAGTGGAGACAACTTCACAGGCTGGCTTGAATATATAGATTTAAGCGGCAACTCTGAAAGTGTTGTTAATACCGTTGAAAAAAAGCGTGGCGAACTTAAAAACATCAAAACGGCAGAAATTTATTTGCGAAATATTGCAAAGATAGCTCTATCAAATGACTCTGGGAATATGTCGAGATTTGATTCAGTTATATCTGACATAGCATCTTCAAGTAATTCAGAAGAAAATATGATTAAACTTGCAGAATTAGCAAATAACTATTCTAGGGTTAGGGTTTCTAGGGCAATATATGAAAAAGTTCTGGATGTTAATCCTCAAAACTTGAAAGCTAGAAGAGAAATCGGAATAATCGCATACAGCCAAGCTGATTATAGCAGCGCGCAAAAGTTTTTAGGTGAATATATTTCGGCATCGAAAGTTGAATCTTCCGTAAATCCAGATGATTATTTAGTTTATTTTTATTACGCGGAATGCCTAAGCAGAGAATATAATAAGCTGAAACAGGCTAAAAAGCCTCAAGATAACCCTGCCCTGCCATTTTACAGCATGGCTCTTGAGTCGGCAGATTCTGTAAAAGAAGATGAGAATATAGAGCGAAAAACAATCGCTGCTCGTTCTCTTGCAAGGCTTGATGACATTGGCTCTTCAAAGCAAAGATTTAATGAATTAAAAGATGAAAATCAAACTGATAAAATCATCAAAGCTGACTTTGCAGCTACTATGATAGATTCAAAGAGATTCAAAGAAGCGCGTGAAATATTAAATTCTCCTGATAACTCTGTTAAAAAGATAATTGCGGCTGGCTCAATATCAATACCCTCATCGAGAGTTGTAAGTTCAAAAATCAGTCAAGATAAGCGAAGCATCACAGTTACGTTTAATACTGAAAGTGAGAAAGTAAACATACTCTCATCACTTAGACATAATCCACCTAAATGGCTTGGATATTATAGAATTTCTTACGACTCATTATATGTATCAGCTAAAGAAAACTATTTTGTCAGCATTGAAAAAACCGCCTCAAATATCAATATTGGAGGCTATACGAACGGCAGAATTCTTGAAGGTGAAGCATTAAAACAAGCTGATTTAAGGCTGCATCTTCTGCAAGCGAGGGTTGATCTTGCAACTGGAAGGCAGCATCAGGCAGTAAAGAATCTAGGAGCATTACTCAATGAATATCCAAGCGATGCACAGCTTCTTGGCTTTATGGGTAACGCTCAAAACTTTGATGGCAACTGGAGAGGTGCAGTTCAAGCACTTGAGCAAGCTAACAAACTAACTCCAGAAAACGAAGACGTTTCCGAACTTTTAGCTGATGTGAAAAAGGCTAATGCCCAACATCTTAAGCTAAGTTCAGACTGGCGCGCACTAGGTGATAACAATGAAATTATAACTGGATTTTCAGGTTTTGCCTATGTTCAGCCATACACTCGCATTGGATTTAACTATGAGATGAACTCAGTAGATGGTGAACAAATAAGACGTGCTAATGGAGCCTTTGGCGACTTTGATGATGATAAAAAACGTTTTGAGCTATATCTAAGACACGACTTTGAGAATGGAGAACGCTTAACTGCATCACTTTATACTAACAATGATGATTATGGTGTTGGATTAAGATTTGGCTTCTTAAGTGAGTTGGGTCTAACCGAAATTGCAGCAGAATATCAGAAGCCTTACTGGGAATTTGTAGAAGGCATTCTAGATGATGCAACAAGAGATAGAATAGAAATCTCTCAAAAAGCTAAAATCGGAACTGATCTTACAATCACAGGTGCAATCGCTGCAAATAGTTATAATGTTGATGGATATGATGGTGTCGCCACTTCCGTTTCATTTAATGGTTCAGTAATTTATGCATTTCTCGATCAACCTTATCTTGCTGTGGGGTATGCACTTGATGCAGAATATAGAACTGATGAGACCAAGTTAATTGATATTGTCGGAGATGAATATTCTCCATTCCCATTTGTTTCGCGCGAAGTGCATTTTCTTAACTTAATTGGCCATTATGACTTTACCGAGCGAACCTATCTTGATGGTTACGCAGGCTTTGCAATTGATAGGCTAGAAGGAGCAGGCCCTTCACTCGGCTTTGCACTTACACATGAAATAACAGAAACTGTTGATGCTCAAATTAGAGGAAGTCATGGAATTAGCTTCAGCGATAGTGGAAGTGATGTGACTCGCTTCGGTGGGCATTTGCTATGGAGGTTTTGATATGCTAAATCTGTATCAAAGTAATAATAATGAAATCATAACTGGCTTAAAGGTCTTAGAAAATGACTGCTAACAACAAATTACTGGGCTTTAGAAAATCAGCTTTGCTAGAAATCATAATATTCTTTATCATTATGGTTTTACTAGATATTTTTGCATTTTCTGGAAATCGCTTTTTCGATGTAAGTCCACATCCATATTGGATTATAGTTTTATTGATGGCAATTCAGTATGGCACCGCAGAAGCCGTTCTTGCATCAATTATAGCATCGTTTGCCCTTCTTGCTGGCAGCATGCCAGATCAAACAATATATCAAGATAAATATGACTATATTCTTTTTGTCGCAAAGCATCCACTAATGTGGTTTACCGCTAGCGTTATTCTGGGTGAACTTCGCCAAAGACATATAAGGGAACGTGACAGACTAAAAGATGAATTGGAGGCCGCAAACCAACGCGAAGAAAACATTTCTGAAGCATACAAGCGACTAAAAGATTTAAAAGAAACAATGGAACTAAGAATTGCTGGGCAGTTCCGCTCTTCAATAGATGCCTATAAGGCTGCAAAGGCAATTGAGAAACTGCACCCTACTGATGTTTTGCAGGGAATAGACGAATTAGTTAGAGCTGTTATTAATCCACAAAAATTCTCAGTCTATGTGATGACCGCAAAAGGCTTGGAATGCACTATTACCGCTGGGTGGAACGATACTGAACAATACACCAGAGTTTACGATGCAAACTCACCAATCTATAATGAGATAGTAGGAAAGCAGCATACAATTTCAGTTGTTAATAGCGAGCATGAAAGAATTTTAGCAGAACAAGGTGTGTTAGCAGGCCCTCTCATTAATCGTGAAACTGGCGAAATTACTGGTATGCTCAAAATTGAGAAACTTGGCTTTCTTGATCTTAATCTTGGCAGTATCGAAACTTTTACCGCTATATGTGAGTGGATAGGCATGGCAATGACCAATGCCCGCAATCACCAAGTTATAAAATCAGATAGCGTGGTTAATCCAGATCACCAACTTATGACTTACAATTATTTCAAACGTCACTCTGATTATATTGCAACCCTTGCAAAAAGGGTTGGATTTGATGTTTCAATGGTAATTATCAAGCTGTCAAACCCATCATTATTATCTGAAGAAACTCGCAAGCAAGTTGCAATTATTTTATCAGATGCGGTTAATAAAACCCTGCGTAAGGTTGACTTAGCTTTTGATTACCGTACAAATGGAGAAGAATATGCAATTGTTCTTCCATCTACTAATATAGATGGTGCAAATATCGTAGTTAATAAGATTATGCAGATAATCCAGACATCTATTAGACGCTCTCTTAAGAACATAGACTTCACCTGCACAGTGCATCCGCTACATATTGTTCAACAAAACAATAAAGGGTAAAAGAGCAATATGAGTCCACTTCCTGCAACAATTGAATCTTACATTGATAATATAGATATTCATGAATTAAACCGTGAAAAATCTGGCGGTGAAGTTATCTTTAGCTTAGTTGCAATCGCGCTTTTCCTATTTGAAAGTTATAACGTTTATTTGTTAGTTACTGACGTTATCTCGCCTTTTCTTGCCTTCATTTTTCATATCATCGCAATATTTGCAGGTTTCTTATATGTTACAATGGCATTTAACAGAAATCTTGATGTTAGAATGGCTCTGTTACTTGCAATCACCGTTGCACTTACTGGCCCATTTGGGGCAGCTGGCTCTTTGCTAACTTTGATTTTAAATATTATTTACAATCGCTATTCACAGTCATTTAAAGAATGGTTTGAAACTATATTCCCGCACAAGGAAATTAGCCTTCCCGAAGAAATTAACGAAAATATCATCTCAGGCAGAGATGAGAGCAGCAAAAAATATAGCGTTATTCCTTTTATGGATGTCATGTCTGTTGGTTCAGAGGCTCAGAAGCGCGAAGCTCTTAGTAAGATGACTTCAATGTTTCACCCATCATTTGCAAGTGCGATTAACAGGGCACTTAATGATCCAAATAATGCAATCAGGGTTCAAGCAGCAACTGCTATAACCAGAATTGAGAATTCTTTTCTAGAAAAAAGCATAACAATAAATAAAATTGCAGGCCTAAGACCTTATGATGCCAACATCAAACTAATTCAGGCGAAGCACTATGATGATTATGCTTACACTGGAATATTAGACTCAGAAAGAGAAGAGGCAAATCGAGCAAAGGCCCTAGAATATTATCAAGAATACCTAAAAATGAAGCCAGATGATTCTAATGTCAGGCTATTTATAGGAAGATTGCTCAAAAGAAGTGGTGATTTTTCATCTGCATGTGAATGGTTTAAGAAATGCCTTGATGAAGGATTTGTAACCGATGTAATTGTAACTTGGTATATCGAGTGCCTTTATGAACTTGGAAGATATTCAGAGCTTCGCAATGTTTGCTCGGTTTATTATTCGAGACTATCAGAAGATGAACGCCTTTCCCCATCGTTTATTGAATCAATTAGAATATGGACAGGTGACGAAATTGCCATCAACAGAAATATTAATCAGGAAGGTTCAGAGTGAGCAATAGCATTACTAGTCAAGATGCAGATGTTTGCCTTTTACTGGAAGGAACTTATCCGTTTGTTCAAGGTGGCGTTTCTTCGTGGACACATGACTTAATACAAAAACAAAGCCACCTAACATTCCATGTTGTCTCAATTATTCCCAAAAATTTTGAAGAAAAATCTGTTTATAATTTTCCTTCAAACGTAGTCGGGCATAGCATTGTTCGCTTACAAAAACTTCCTCTTGGAAAGTCAAAGTCACGCTCATATGCGAAAGACATGAAAGACCAACTCAAAAAGATTCTAACTGCTATTAATACAACAGCCCACTCAGAAGACTTTGCGAAATTAGTCAAGATTATCAATAAAAACCGCGATGAACTCGGCTCTAAGATACTTCTTGATAGTCAGGAAACATGGGAAATATTAGTAGATATGTATCAAGATTTCTTCTCAGAAAGCTCATTTCTAGATTATTTCTGGTCATGGCGCGCAATTATGGGAAGTTTATATTCGATTCTTCTTGCAGATCTGCCAAAAGCAAAAATCTATCACTCTATGAGTACTGGCTATGGCGGCCTTATGGCTGCTCGCGCAAAAGTAGAGACAGGAAAACCTGCAATTATAACAGAGCACGGCATATATACCAACGAACGTAGAATTGAAGTTGCATCCGCAGATTGGCTTGAAGAGACAGCATCAAAAGCACTAACCATCGACAAAACCAGAAGAAGCCTTCGCGATATGTGGATAGATACTTTCTCAAGCTATTCTAGAATATGTTACGAAGCATCAGATAGAATCATTACATTATACGAAGGCAATCAAATATCTCAAATCACCGATGGAGCGTCGCAAGATAAAATGCAAATTATCTCAAATGGCGTTGATATTGAGAAATTCTCAGCAATTCCCAAGCATTCCAATGATTCACCTGTTATTGCGCTTATTGGAAGGGTTGTTCCGATTAAAGATATTAAAAACTTCATCCGCGCAAGCGCAGTTATTAGAAGTTACATTCCTGATGTCAAAGTCTATATAATTGGTCCAACCGATGAGGATGAAGAGTATTACGGCGAATGTGTTTCAATGATTGAGCATCTAGGCCTTGCTGAGTCCATTATTTTTACAGGTCGCGTTAATGTTGAAGATTATATTGGTAAAATAGACATAATCGTTTTAACCAGTATAAGCGAGGCACAACCTCTAGTTCTTCTTGAAGCTGGAGCATCAGGAATTCCAGTTGTTGCAACCGATGTTGGTGCATGTAGAGAAATTATATATGGTCATAAAGATGAAACTCCTTGGCTTGGAGAAGGTGGAATCGTCGCCCCGCTTTCAAATCCTACTGCAATTGCTCAATCTGTAATTACATTGCTAACTGATAAGGAAAGATATTCAACTTGCAGTGTTTCGCTATATGAAAGAACTAAACGCTATTATGATAAGCAAGATCAATATCTTGCCTACAAGGAATTATATAATCACTATATTCAGAAGTAATAAAAATGGCTGGAATTGGATTTGTTTTAAAGAAGTTTGTTGAACGCGACGATATATTAGGCGTGTTTAGGGCTTATACTCACTCTGCGCTTGCCTCCACAGGGCCTTGGCTGTTTACAGTTATGGCACTTGGTGGAATAGCGATGCTTTACTCCGATTTCTTTGCGGCAGATCAATTACTTAATTTCCGCGTTATCATTATTTATAACTTTGCATTCTCGCTAGTTCTCTCTGCGCCTGTGTTCATGGTGGTAACAAGATATTTGGCTGACTGCATTCATAAACAAAACGTTACGGAAACGCCGAGTGTAATGCTTGGAAGCCTTATTTTACTTTACCTTATGCAGTTTCCCGTTGCTGGATTATTTTACTTTTTCTACGTTGATATGCCAATTGAAATGCGCTTGAGTGCATTTATAAACCTCTTTCTAATTACCGCTGTTTGGCTTCTTGGCGTATTCCTAACTGCTCTTAAAGACTATAACGCTATAACCAAAGCATTCGGCATAGGAATGATTATCGCTGTGGTTTTATCTGACATCTTAAAAGATACATACCGCGATGCTGGAATGGTAAATGGGTTCAGCATTGGCCTTGCGTTTGTTGTATTTTCACTAACTGCAAAAATCATTGCAGAGTATAACTATAAATTCAGCAAACCCTTTGCAATGATGCCATATTTTAGAAGATATTGGGAGCTAGCTCTTGGCGGTATCTTTTATAATGCCGCAATCTGGGTAGATAAATGGATAATGTGGTTCGCACCAGAAGCAATTACCCTTCCTAGTAAAATGGTGATGTATCCAGATTATGATAGCGCGATGTTCTTGGCTTATCTAACTATCGTTCCATCAATGGCGGTTTTTGTGTTTAGTGTTGAGACAAATTTCTTTGAAAAATATCGCAGGTTTTATGCAGATATTTTGGGGCACGCCCCATTTAGAAAAGTTCAGGAAAATCATAAGTCAATTATAGAAAGTATCTTTTCTAACTCGCGTAATTTCATTATCGTGCAAGGAACTGTTTGCGTTCTTGCAATTCTTCTTGCTCCACAAATATTTAATTTATTAGGTATTAACTACGCTCAGATAGGAATTTTCAGAATTGGCACATTAGCCGCATTTTTCCATGTGCTGGTTTTGTTTCAGATGATTATTCTTTCTTACTTTGATAGCAGAAAGATAACTATGTATATTCAGTTGGTATTCCTTGTGAGCAATACAATGTTTACTTTATGGTCAATGAGTAAAGGCTTCGAATTTTATGGATATGGCTATTTTATTTCATCAGTAATAACCTTCTTACTGACTTCAATAGCTTTATTCCACTATGTCCGCAACCTTCCGTATCATGCGTTTATAACAAATAACAACTCTATTGCTTAATCCAGTTGAGTTAACAATTGTCATAAAATCGTAATACATACCGTGTACTAATTCTTGCAAATTTTTAATAATTTGAATGAGGCATTACATGGCTGGCATCAGGGATGGATTAGAAGTAGAAGCAAAAACAAATCAACAACTTGCTAAAGAACTAGCAAATAAACAACAAGCTATTCTATCCCCTCTGCAACAGAGGTTGCAATCGATGATTGCCTATTTTGAAGATCAAGCATCTTGCGCACAATATACCGCCGAACATCTTAGAGGAAGCATCCATAGCGATATTTATAATGCTATTACTCGTATAAATAATATTCATATTAAAGCTCATTGTGCGCGTCATAGTTATGATATTGGTTATCAAGGTAGCAATTTACCTTTGGTAGAAATTTCAGATGGAGAATTTGCTTATGGTTTACCTGAAGATATTCCGCCGATTGCTTTAATTGGATATCCAAATTTTTTAGAGTCATTTAACGTAAAATCTTTTATGATAGAGTTGGATGCTAAAATTGTGCAAATTTCAAAGGATTACGAGAAAAATCTTGGAGGTGCAGAAGCAATACAAGAAGCTCTTATAGAGCCGATTAGAAAGATACAAAAAAATATAAAGTCCAAAGTAATTCTCGAAGAAGAATATACACTTTATGAACGTACAAACCGTGATTTGCTAACCCAAGCCACACGAATAAGCGGAGATGTAGATCATCAGAATGTTAGAATTACAGCTAAAATCGAATCAGATCCAGCAGGTAATTATGATTCTATAATCAGAGATTTACAAGACTTTCAAAAATCAACACTCTCTACTATTGAAGAAATGGAAAAATTGAGAGCCAGTTCACTTAAACGAATAAAAGATGTCTATGAGGCTTCATCTTTTACAGTTGATAAGAAGAAGATTTCTAAGTTAACCCCTAAAATACAGGATTTATTACTTGATGAGATAGGTGATGCACCAGAAATACTTAGCTATAGTGAGATGCTTAGATTAAGAGATCTAAGAATTCCTAGTCGAAATGGAGAGAAGACTGAGGGAGGAATAGCACCGATTTATGAACGTTACAACATTGGGCATGTCGATGTAGTTGATAATATTACCATTTTAGGTAAAAAAATTGATATTTATAATCGGGAAGAAAGCAATTGGCTTTCTAGGAGTAGCGGATACGCATCTGATAATCGTAGAACGTCATCTAGAAATGGCTCGCTTATTCTTGATTTTGAGATTTGGGAGCGAAGATTGGGAAAAGAGTATAGACAAGGAAATTTAGGAAGATTAAAAAACTTTATTAAAATATTTGAAGAATATGGAATTCCAGTAACTCGTTTAGGTACTTACAAAGTTATGCTACATGGTTTTAGTATTAGTGATTTAGGAGTTAATAATAGCAATCAAAAAACTTACATAATCCCATCACAATCGCCAGATATACTAACTCCCATACGTAATAGAGAGATTCTTCCTGAATTTTTCGAAAATGGTCTTAAACCTAGAGGAGTTGGCGACGATTTCAATCATTTCATAGTTTTATCTCCAGAGGTTGAAGAAAGATTTATATTGGGCACTGGCACAGATAAAAAGAAAAAACATATTCGCTTGGAAGACTTGCAGAATCCTGACTTTGACCCAAATAATGCAAACGAGGCTGGCAGACCAAATTTAATATTTAGATTGTTTGGCCGTGGTGGTAGAGGGCAAAATTCTTAATCTTCAACACCTACAAATCATCCAAAAGCATTTTAGCGGCTAGATGCTCAGCAGCTTTTTTATTGCCCGCCGTTGCAATTTTTGGTTTTACACCAATAACGCTTACTTCAACTTCAAAAACAGGTGAATGAGCTGGGCCAGAAGAAGATATTACCTTATATGACGGAAGTGGAAGCCCCCTAGCCTGCGCCCACTCCTGCAAAGCGGTTTTGGCGTCTTTTGGCGGTGCAGAAATTTTTGACGCTAGTGGATGCCAAAAGCGCATAACAAAATTTCTTGCTTGTTCAAGCCCACCATCTAAATAAATTGCAGCAATCAATGCCTCGCATACATCTTCTAAGTTGCCTTTATTAATCCTCCCACCTGTTGCTTCTTCCCCTGCCGACATGATGATACTACTTCCAATATCAATTTCTGAAGCGACTTTAACTAAAGTTTCACCGCATACCAATGCAGAATGCCTTCTCGCTAACTCACCTTCTGTTTCATTAGGATACTCGCTAATAAGATACTCTGCGATTAACAAACCCAAGACTGAATCGCCTAGAAATTCTAACCTTTCAAAATTCACACTGCCCTTAACCCCATCACGCCTGCTATTAAGACTTGGATGGGTCAAAGCCATTTCTAATGTTTTTTTATCTTTAAAATGATAATTAATTTTATCTTCAATCTGATGCATGTGGCTCTAGATAATTGTTACCAGAGCTTTATATAACACATACATTGAGCCTTTAAACAGCAAATATTTATTGCTGTTAACAAAAAATTACTTATTAATATTATTTAAAATAATATAATTAAGGTGGGGCAAATCAATGAGAATAATACTTGTAAGGCATGGAGAATCTGAAGCTAATGTTGATATGTCAATTTATGAAAGACAAGCCGATAGCGAGATTAGCCTTACTGATAAAGGCTTTCAGCAAGCAGGAAATGCTGGCAAATTCTTGAGAGATTATTTTCTTCAGTCAGAAATTCGCAGTGAAATAAGCAACACACGAAATAGATATGAAGATGCAATAGCAAAACGTGAGCTAGCAATTCAAAGACAAGGCGAGCTATTAGGGAATCTTGATAAGTCTTTTAGATTTCTTAAAAGAGTAGCTCCAGATGATTTAGGTGATTTAACTGATATTGATCCACAAGAAATGATGGATTTATTTCCAATTCCAGAAATAACCATACCCAAACCATCAGAAAAACCAATAAGAATTTTATCAAGCGAATATAAGAGAGCCATTCAGACAGCAGATACTATTGCCAAGCATCTGGGAGATATGGTTAACGCACACCACCATGAAGCAATGCTTGCAGAAAAAGACTTTGGACTTTTTGCAGGTAATGGCGAGGAAAACCCAGACCTAAAAAACAACCCTGTCATCCAAGCATTGAATACTTATAATAATATAATGCGTCAAACTGATTCAGCGGCACATTATGCGACTCACCCATTTGGTGAAAGTGATTTTGATGTTTCTATTCGAGTAAAGCATGTGATTGATAGTATGATTCGTGATAATAAAGAAAAGGGTATAGATTATTTTGTTGTCGTGTGTCATGGCAAAACTGCAAGAGTTTTCGCCCAACAATTCATGAACTTTCCCGCAAGCTGGATAAATGCTACACCGAATCCAGAAAATTGTGAAATGTGGGAGATTAGCAATAACCCACCATTTGGATACGGCATAAACAATGGCAAGTGGAATATTAGAACAATATATTCAGTTCAGTCTCTTGAAAACGCTGGTCACAGCCGATAATTAAGTCTATAATATGTCGCAGTGTTCACGCATTTGTAACCATTTAATGCAATAATTGGTTTAACTATGAAGAGATTTACTGTTCCATGCGATTTTGGCGGAAAAAAAGCTCCATTCCATTTGTATATTGGAGAGCCTCATCCGAAGTCGCATCCACTGCAAAATCAGGCGCATTGGCTTTCAAAAGAACGTGGTGGAACTATTCCTCAAGAGGTGATGGAAGCATTTGAGAAACTCCATAAAATATCAATCGATAACAACGTCTCATTTGAAGAGCTGTGTGTTTATGCACTTGGTGCAGCTTATAAAGCAAGCGATGATAAACCCGGTGAATCTAATAGCGCATCAAATGCAACCAAGAAAATAATCGGTGATAAAAAACCAATGGGTGCGGCACCTCCTCCTGCTGGAGCAAGACCACCTGCCCCTCCCAAACCTCCTCAACAGCAAGGTGCGACTAATCCCAATATTCCTGCTGGAGGCGCGGGTTTACCTCCCAAGCCTCAAGCTCCACAGAGCGCCTCGCCTGTTGCCATGCCCCCCAAACCACCAGTTGCAGGTGGCGGCAGTGCAGTTCCTCCTAAACCAGAGTCATTATTTGCGCCAATTCCAAAACCGCAAGCACCTCAGTCAACTCCAAAACCTCCTCAGAGCCAACCTAACAATGGCGTGGATGCCAATAAACCCATAACTGAAAATTAGATGTTATACTTTAGTTTTCGAAAAACTTTTTTTGAAAATCTTAAGCCTAAGCCTACTCTTGATAGTGAGGTAATTTGCTGGCTACACTATTTGGATAATCTCAATTATCCAAAATCAACCGATATTTCAGAACTTAAAATCTATGGAAGAGATAATTTTGATTCATTATGGGCAATATCTAATCTATCAGTAAAATGCTCCTATTATCTCGATGACAACCTTTCAAGTTACACCGCAGGTGTGAGATTAGCATATGATTTTATTGTGAAATCAGTTCCCTTTATTAATGCAGAAATTTACAGCCCGAAATTTGAAAAATTAATCACCTCTACTTTTGATGAGCTTAAAAAAGAAACCTCTCAAATCGCAGAATCATCCGAAAATCAAGGAGACGAGCTGGAAGAAGAGATATATCTAAAATTATCAAATGATTATCTGCCAATATTTCTGGATAACGTTAGGCAAATTTTCAATGGAGATTCTGATTATAATATCAGTAATGATGAAAATACTGATAACTATGAAGAAAAGAATCTGGAAAATGAGCTACTCGATGCGGGGAAAATCATATTTGACTTTCTTAAAAACTCTCAAATATCGGCTTCGAACGAAATTCAAGAAAAGGGTATTTCAACCGATGATTCATCTGATTTTAATGATGACAGCCAAGAACTTCCAGCCGATGAGAGAGACATTTTAAAAGCCGAGTTTGAAGTCATTCTTGATAATAACGAGAAGAAGTTACTTAAAACTATTGAAATAGTTGCAGCCATCAATGCTGGAAAACAAGTAGCTTTTACTTCAAAAGCGCAAATGAAATCATTTAACGATTTTACTGGTCATAAACATGCTGGAAAAGTCAAACATTATAGCGGCGAGAAAAATTCAACTCACAGTATTAATCCAGCAGATAGCGGGGAAAAACTACACCATAAAATTCTAGAATCACTTTATGATGATAAACTTCGAGAAATTGCCCAAGATAAAAACTTAAAAGAGAAAGTAGAAGCAAAGCAGGAACAGAAAGATACAAACCAAGCTGGAAAAGATTCGTCTAATAATCAAGACAGAAGAAGCAACAGGCGCGAGCAAAGACAAGCTCAACGCCAGCAACGCCAAGAGCGCAGAGAAGTTAGAAGGCAAGAAAGAAGAGAGGAAAGAAGAGAAGTTAGAAGAATTCAAAGATCTGAGCAAAATGAGAAAAATAATTTAGAAGAAATTAAACGCGCAGAAGAAAAAGAGAAAGAAGGCAAAGAATCACAAGCAAAGGAAGAGGCGGAGAAAAATGACAAAAGCCGTCAAGAACGCAGAGATGCAAGACGCCAAGAGCGTCAGAATCGCAATGATGGAATAGTAGATAATCGTCCCAAAGCCCCAGTTTCAAGGCTATTTGGCAGAGAAAACCAAAATTCTCTAACGGCTTTTTTCAGAAGAGCAGCAGAGAGAAATAATAATTTAGCACAGCAAAGTGAAATCAAAAATAATATGCAAAACATGCTTAGTGATGTAAAAGATGTTAGTAAACCAAATGCCCCAAAACCAGTTGGCAATACTATATCTAATCAGAAGGGAATATAATGCATAAATCTTTGCTAATTTACTATGTTGACGCTTTTTCTAGCAAAGTTTTTGGAGGAAACCCTGCTGCTGTATGTCCTCTAGATAACTGGCTTTCTGATGAGTTAATGCAGAAAATTGCAGCAGAAAACAACCTTTCCGAAACGGTCTTTTTTACGAAATCTGATGAATCAGAATATAACTTTGAGATAAGATGGTTTACCCCCTACGATGAAGTAGATTTATGCGGACACGCAACACTTGCTGCATCTTATGTCATCTTTAATAAAACTGATTATCCGAGTGATAATATAAAATTTAACAGCCGTTCTGGGCTTCTGAATGTTTCAAACAAAAATGATACTTATGAACTTGATTTTCCAAAATGGAATATAAAACCTGCATCACAAAATTATGATATGGTTAACATCATTGAAATTGATGCAATTGAAATAATTGAATCTGTTGATTTAATCGCAGTTTTAAAAAGCGAGAAAGACCTTCTATCTGTAAATCCACGCTTAGATATGATTGAGAGGTTAAATTATCGCGGATTAGTAATTACATCTATATCAGAGATTAATAATATTGATTTTGTCTCAAGAGCTTTCTTTCCAAATCTTGGTATCAAGGAAGACCCAGTAACTGGCTCAGCTCACTGTGCATTAGCACCGTACTGGAACAAAAAGCTAACTAAAAACGAATTATTTGCTTATCAATATTCAAAATCTTCCAGTAAATTGCCCGTAAGAGTTGGCGAGTTGCGTTGCAGAACGTCTGAAAAAGATGATAGAGTTTTTATATCTGGCGAAGCTCGGCTTTATATGGAAGGAAAGTGCTTTATAGAATGAATAGACGCATCATTAGACTCGGAGTCAATATTGACCATGTGGCAACCATACGAAATGCTCGCGGAGGTTTTCATCCAGATGTTTTAAGGGCTGCAAAACTTGCCGAAGAAGCAGGTGCCGATGGAATCACAATCCATTGCAGAGAAGATAGGCGACATATTAAAGAAAGCGATGTATTCAACATCAAGAAAGAGATTAAACTTCCTCTTAATCTAGAAATTGCAGCAACTAAAGAAATGCAAGAAATTGCAATCAATGCACTTCCCAATGCCTGTTGCATTGTACCCGAAAAGCGAGAAGAGCTAACTACAGAGGGTGGCCTTGATGTATATTCAAGCGTAAAACCACTGAGTGAATACATAAAACCACTTAAAGAATGTGGCATTAGAATTTCTCTTTTTATCGATGCTGACAAAAAACAAATTGATTCTGCAACTCAATGTGGTGCAGACATTATAGAAATTCATACAGGAAAATACAGTGAGGAATTTCCTTCAAATCATCAAAGAGAGCTTGAAAGAATTATCAAGGCCGCTGAATATGCCGAAAGCGTCGGTCTAGAAGTTCACGCAGGGCACGGCCTAAACTATGAAAATGTTGTTGCAATTGCAAGAATCCCTCAAATTATAGAGCTAAATATTGGGCATTTTTTAATCGGTGAGGCAATTTTTTGCGGACTGAGCGAGAGCATTAAAAAAATGCGTGATATAATCAGAGCAGTGTAATAGAATCTTTCTATAACATCTAACAAAAGCAATTATGAAAAACTTGAAAATCATATTCACTTACATCTTATCTCTGCCACGCCAATTTTGGGTTGGCCTATCTGGCTTCATGGCAGCCGTAATGCTTTTATATTACCCGATTGGAATGCTAATTGTGCACAAGGTAGATGATGATCTTAGTTTTATGGCAAATACTGCACCGAATCCTAGAGAAAGCAAAGCTGTTGCAGTTATTGCAAGCCTAGTTGATAGAGAAGTGAGTCAAAATTCGTGGACTCCAAACGATCCATTTTTTCTTCCAGGTGCAATGCTTGATAGAATGCCATCTTTTCAAAGAGGAATCATAGCGGCATCTTCACGTTTTACACTGGAATTAAGAGATGAAATAGCTAGAACTAGGGGGTCTAGCCAAGCTGATAACGATCTCGAATCCGCTGCGAGTCTTTTGAGTTATTCGCCAAATGTTTGGCTTTTTAACTTTGATGTTTCCATCTTCCCGACAACTTCTTCTGATAAGCAATATAGATCAGCCGTTAAGGCTTTGCAAAACTATAACAAACGTCTTACTGAGGGCACAGCAATTTTTGAGACAAGAGCCGATAACCTTCAGCAAGCACTAGATAGAATTGCTCTTGATATTGGTTCTTCATCAGCTTCAATAGATAACTATATCTCAACTAGATCATCTGAGTTTATTAATACTGATGCAGATGAGTTGTATTATAACGTTAAAGGCAGAATGTATGCCTATTACTTAATCTTGCGCGAGTTAGAAAAAGATTTTGCAGTTGTGATAAAAGAAAAGGATGCCTCAAACGCATGGGCACAGATGCTTTCAAGTTTTGCAGAAGCTGCAAGTATTAGTCATTTCTTTGTTTTTAACGGTGATCCACATGGATCAATTGTTCCAAATCACCTTGCAACACAAGGCTTTTATCTCATGAGAGCAAGAACTCAGCTTAGAGAAATAACTAACATATTGCAAAAATGAATTCACAGAAAGCTGCAATCTTAAAATTCATAGATTCAGTTTATCAAGAGATACTGGAAATTGAAAACTACTGGCAAATGCAAGTTGGTGGGAATGACCTTCGCGCACCAATAGAATACTTTCAAGATGCCGTTAGAGCTTATATAGGCGATACAAGCCCTGAACGACTATCAGTTCCAATAATATCCTATGATTTAAAGAGATTAAGGGAATATACCGACTGGGTTGGCACAGGGGCGCACGTTTTCGATAAAAAGCAAGTTGGTTCTGCGGTTGATAAGTCTGCATCTCCTAAAGCTCAGGCGAACGCTCTTGTTAAAGCTAACAAAAAATCTACAGGTGCAGAATTACAACGTAAGAAAAGTGATTCAAGACAGCTATATAGTTTATATGGAACTTACACTCTTTTATTCGCCGCACTCTTACAAGAAGCTGTTGATATAAACTATCGTGAGAAGGTAGCAGAAATAAACCAGTTTGTTTCTGATGCATCTGAATTACAAGAAATTTTAAAAGAAATTCTTGCAGAAGGTGAGATAGATATAGCAGAGCTAAAAGAAGTTCTTGAACACACTCCAAACGATGACTTAAAAGAATCTATTCTTCAATATCTTGTGCAGATGGCGGAACGAGATAAAAAAGATCAAAAAGAAGAGATAGTTGCTTCAATCATAAAAGAGTTGGAAAAGCTATCCAAAAACCGCGATATGGAGATGGATGCCGTTGAAAAAGCACACTTCAATTTTCTTGCAGGCCAGCTTATGGTATATCAAAACTCGCAAGACCTTGTAAAATCAATGGCTGCTAAAGGCTTGAATATAGCAGGAAGGTTTGTTGCAACCGAATCAGGCAGAGACATGGGCAAAGGCTCAGGAAAAGGCAGATTTTAGGATTCTGTTAAGCACTGTTAGCTAATTATTTGAGACAAATAATTAGCTAACAGTGCCTAATCATCCTACCAAGCCGCAAGGGGTGGTAACGACATTAAAATAGCATCAACGTTGCCATCTGTCATTAAGCCAAATCTAGTTCCCCTATCATAAACCAAATTAAATTCAACATATCTGCCGCGTTTGATTAGCTGCTTTTGCTTATGAGATTCATCATAAGATGAATACATCCTTCTACGTACTAACTTTGGATATATTATGTGAAAGGCCATTCCAACATCTTGAGTAAAATTAAAGTCTTCTTCCCAATTGCCTGTATTCAAATAGTCATAGAAAATTCCGCCAACACCTCGTGCTTCGTTTCTATGCTTAATAAAGAAGTATTCGTCACACCACTTTTTAAATTTTGAATAATATTCTGAATTATGTTTATCGCACGCACTTTTAAATTCATTATGAAAATCAGCGGTATCTTCATCAAACTCAAAAGTGGGGGTTAAATCACCTCCTCCGCCGAACCATTGTTTTTTATCTCCACCCAACACAATCATACGAGTATTAAAATGAGCCGATGGCACAAGGGGATTTTTAGAGTGAGCAACTAACGAAATTCCACTTGCCCAAAAGGTTGGATTTTCTTCGGCGTTAGGAATTTCTTTTCTAAATTTTTCGTCAAATTCACCAAATACAGTCGAGATATTAACACCAACCTTTTCAAAAACCTGCCCTTCCATGATGGACATCTCTCCACCACCGCCCTTTTCTCGATCCCATGCAGTCCTTTCAAACTTGCCTGCTTTGCCACCAGACTTGGTCGCATATTCGCTTTCAACTAATTCATATTCTGCACATATCTTATCTCTCAGCTCTCTAAACCACTGAGATGCTTTTTCTTTCTTAATTTCCATAATACCTATTCTTTAGATTTAAATGACATTCTCTCAAGCAAATTAACCTTGTGCGCCTTCTTATGAATAACCACAGCTAAGATATGAAGAGCTAAAAGAACTGCGAATATAATTCCGACTATTTCATGAACCTCATGAGCTATTTCATATATAAAGTCATTTTTTTCAGTCACTTTGGGTAAATCAATTCCAAAAAAAGCAACTCCGTAGCCTTTACCATTAGACATCAAATAGCCACTTACAGGCATTGTAATCATGAATACATAAAAAACAATATGAGTGAGTTTTGCAACTTTTTGCTGTAAAGCGGCAATTGACTCTGGCAAAGCAACTGGCGCGGAAGTGAGCTTCACATATAGCCTTACAAAGAACAATCCTAGGATTAATACACCAAAAGACTTGTGTATATCATAGGCTGTAAATTTAAATGGCTCAGGAAAATCTTCCATAATGAAACCACTGATTATTAAGCAAATGATAATTGCTCCCATTATCCAGTGTAGTGCTACTTGTTTTGTGTTATATTTCATTGTGGAATTAACCTCCTGATTTCTTTTTCTATTATTGATTCAACCATTTTTGGTAGATTTTCATCCATCCACTCTTTGATGACAGGCTTAATTGCCTCAATAACTAAATCTTCAACTGTTGTTCCAGATCTAAAACTCATTGAAGGAGAAATAACTCTTTCAACTGTTTGCTGTGCCTGCTGTTCAGATATTTTCTTAATAAAACTATCTATCATAGCCGATGTCGCACTTGCAGTCTCATTGGAAATTATCTCTTCTGAATCAATATGTTGATTTGTTTCTGTTGGCTCATCGTTAGTCATATCTTGCCCTGATTGCATATCATAGTTCTCTTCGATACCATTTGCGAGAGATTCTTGTTGATGAATTTCTTCTTCAATATTTGGAACTTCATTTTCAGGTTCCAAATCCACAGCCTGCTCTGTATTTTCGACTATTTCCTCTTCTTGCGCCATTTCCTGAATATCATCTTTTAATGGCTCTTCTAAAACCTCTTGCAGATGTTCTTCAAAGTTATCTGATGATGAAGCATCTATAGCTTCTTCTAAGCCTTCATTAGGCTCATTATTAACTACATCCTGCAACTCTATTTCTTCTTCAACTTGTTCATCTTCGATAGAATTGGTTAGCTCAATTTCATCTATCGGTTCTTGCTGATCTTCATTTTCTGGATTGACTTCAATATCGCTTTGCTCATCGCCTATTATACTATCAATTGCAGATAAAATATCGTCATGGCTTTCTGTCACCTGCTCTTCAGACAAGCTAAGAGAATCATCATCAATATCTATATTCTCAATTATTTCGGTTTCAGCCAGCTCTAGAATATCATCATCTTCTTCACCTTGAGGGCTTACTTCCGTCTCTTCCGTCACTTCTTCAGAGGTAATTTCAGCATTTGGTGATTTCTTTTCGCGACCAGTTGCATCTTCTCCTTCGGAGTCTTGAGGCTCATCATCTGAAATAATGCGTTTAATGGACTGCAAAATCTCCTGCATTGAAGGATCATTATCATCCAGTTTCTGTTTGTCGGCTTCAGCCATGCCTTACAGGTGCTCCCTTCCTGTTATTATTCAGGATGATAAGAGCAGTTTAGTTAGGCTACAGCCCTATCATCTGATATTTTACCTTGTTATAATTTTCTTTCGGGTCATAAATGTCAACACTTATGCCGAGTTTATCCATAGATAGTTCACCCATTGCTGATTTTAGTGCAAAAAGTGCAACAATTTCTTCTCTTTCTGCCCTTACTAATTCAACCTGAGTTCTGAATAACTCTTGCTGGGCATCTAAAATATCTAAAGTTGTCCGTGTTCCGAATTCGGCTTCTAGCTTAACTCCCTCTAGTGCCATTTCAGCCGCTGCAATTGCCTCTTTGATAGACTTTATACTCGCCTTAGCAGTATTCAGTCTTTCCCATGATTGAGTGACTGTTTGCCTAATTTGATCAATTGAAGCATCTCTTTCATATTTTCTGCGTTCCGCTGTTCTTTTTGCCTGACGAATGCGAGAATACTCGGCACCCGATTGATAAAGCGGAATGGATACATCAAGTGTAACTGATTCTTCATCTATAGAGCCACCTCTGAAGCTATTAAGCCCATCTTGATCTGATTTTCTGGCTACAACCCTAACATCAGGAAGAAGCTCGGCAGCATTCGCATAAATATCTTTATCAGCAGATTTTTGCAGATAAAAGCTCGCCTTAAACTGTGGATTATTATCATATGCAATGTTGATTATTTCATCAAACACTGAAGGAACAATCGGCAGAGTTGTTGGCTTTTTAAGTTGTCCCGCTGGCATCTTTATCACTTTTTCAAAAAACGCTTTTGATGATTCTAAATTACCTTGCGCCCTTATGTTTTCAGCCACAGACGATGAATATCTCGCGTTAGCCTGTGCAACATCTGTTTTGGTTAACTCTCCCACATCAAATCTTTCTTGAGTCATATCAAGTCTTTTCTTGAGAACATCCAAATTGCTTTTAGTAAGCTCAACTATCGCCTGATCTCTCACAACATCCATATATGCTGTAACTGCATCTAAAAGAGTGTTTTGCTCTGTATTTCTTAATCCTTCTCTGGCAGATTTAACCTGATTTCTTGCGCTCTGAACCCTAGCAACAGTTGAACCACCATTAAAAATTGGCTGGGTAATGGTAACTCCATTTGTCTTTGGATAGGTTGTGTCTTCAGCCCTAGAACCGTATTTAGTAGTATCTTTTGCTTTGGTATAATTATAGGTTGCAGATGGCATAAAGCCAGAAAACGCCTGAGGCACTCTTTCATCGATAGAAGCCATGTTTTCTCTCTCAGCATTGAGAGTCGAGTTATTAAGATACGCAGATTTAAGAGCATCTTCAAAAGATTGTGCCCTAACCTCTAACGGGCTATATAACAATAGAGAAAAACATACCAAAGCTATAGTTCTAAACATCTCAAACTTTCTTTTTTCAAACTAAAATCATAATTATGAATTCTTAAACCACTAAAAAATTAAAAAAGAATTATCTCCAAAAAGCATCTGTTGATAAGTTTACAGCTTAAACTCTGGCTTTTTGATAAATTCTGGCAGTGGTTTAATGTGATTATCGAATAAAATGTATTCAGCGTGGTTGTCGCCTTCTAACCTGCTATACATTCTTGCTGTGCTAACATTATTCGAGCGCATTGATGTAATCAGCCTTCCACCAGATTTTAAGAGATCAAATACTGAATCAGGAATAAAATCAACAGATCCCATTATAAATACAACATCAAATGGAGATTTCTTGATTAAATCGTTGCCGTTTAAATCATTTAATAAGGTTATATTCTTGTAAACAGATAGATTATTCTTTGCTTGAGAATATAAGTTTTGATTTGTTTCAACGGCCATAACCCTATTTGCAAGACGAGCAAGTATTGCGGTTGAATAACCAGTTGCAGAGCCAATTTCTAAAATATTATCTGTCTTTTTTATCTCAGCAGCCATAATAAGCCTACCAAGTGCAACTGGGTTCATCAAAAATCTATCTTTCTCTAGCTTTACATCCTCATCGAGATAAGCAGTTGAGTAGAAAATTTCTGGAACGAACTCTTCCCTCGCCACTTCATCCATCGCAGAAAGAATATTGGCATCGTTAATGTTAGCAGGCATCAGTTGGCCTAAAACCATATTCCTGCGCGCAACTGCCAACTTGTTTTTTATATCAACTGAATCATTTGATTTTACATCAGATATTTTATTGCTCTTCGTCTTTGTTTGTGCCGCCATTTTGCTTATATTTTCTAGTTGTTATATTTTTTATCTATATAACACCCCTAACGCTTGACGTCTATAAAATTAGGGAATAAAACATCCACACGTTTGGTAGTTTTTTTGTTAATGGCTGGGTAGCAAAGTGGTAATGCAGAGGTCTGCAAAATCTCTATGCGGCGGTTCGATTCCGCCCCCGGCCTCCAAAAACCAAATGCTTTTAAAACAGAACCTTTCCAGTCATTTGATCTGGTTTTGATAATTCCATTAGTTTTAATATTGTTGGTGCGATGTCGGCTAAGACGCCATCTTGCAAATTAGTTTTGCTTTTATCAAATTCTTCTCCAATCAACACAAATGGAACCTTATTTAACGTATGCGCTGTGTGCGGCTGTTTCGTTTCTTCATCCATCATTGTTTCAGCGTTACCATGATCTGCGGATATAATCATTGAGGCACCTGACTTTATTACAGCATCGAAGACCTTTCCTACACATTCATCTACCGCTTCAACTGCCTTTATGGCAGCAGAAACATCGCCCGAATGGCCAACCATATCTGTGTTGGCATAGTTGACTACGATTAATCCATAATTTTTAGAATTGATTGCTTCCACTAATTTTTCTGTAAGTTCTGGAGCTGACATTTCAGGCTTTAAGTCATAAGTTGCAACTTTTGGTGAAGGAATCATGATTCGCTCTTCACCTGAGAAAACATCTTCATATCCCCCATTAAAGAAATATGTAACATGTGGATATTTCTCAGTTTCAGCAATTCTGAGCTGTTTTATTCCTGCTTTTGACACAACCTCTCCAAGCGTCATTTTAACTTCTTCAGCAGGAAAAACTGCGGGAATCTTTTTTGACAACTCGGAAGAATACTCAACCATTCCAACAACTTGATTAACTTTTGGCATATCTCCACGCGAAAAATATGCGAAATTATCTTCTGTAAGTGCAGTTAGAATTTGCCTTGCCCTATCTGCCCTAAAATTTATCATGATAACTGAATCACCATCTTTCAAACCTGCGTAATTGCCGATTATGCATGGCTTTACAAACTCATCCGTTATAGAATCAGTGTAGGCTTTTCTAATCGCCTCATCAGCCGAATTATATATATCTCCAGATGCATGAATGATTGCATTGAACGCTGGTTCAACCCTTTCCCATCTTTTATCTCTATCCATCGCATAGTATCTGCCGCTTATCGTTGCAATGAAGTCTCTTGATTCAAAACGCTCGAGATATTGCAGAGCACTTTTCGGTGGAGTATCTCGACCGTCTAAAAAAGCGTGCACTTTCACATCAAGGCCAGAATCTAAGCAAACTTTGGCAATATAATCCATATGTCTTTGGTGGGAATGCACTCCTCCATCTGATAATAGACCTATGATGTGAACCGCATTTTTAGACTCTTTCGTCTTCTTAATAAGCTCAACTAGGCTTTTATTATTTTTGAGAGAGCCATCATTTATTGCCTTATCGATTCTTGGTAGGTCTTGTAGAATCACCCTTCCCGCCCCGATATTCATGTGGCCAACTTCCGAATTACCCATCTGCCCCTCTGGGAGGCCAACATATAACTCTGAAGCATCAAGAAGACTAGATGGATACTTTGCAAATATTGCATCAAGGTTTGGTGTTTTAGCTCTCGCTATTGCATTATACTCAATGCTGCTAGAGCACGAATGCCCCCAACCATCTAATATACAAAGAACTACTGGTTTCACTTTATAAAAAACACTATTTATTTAAATATTAAATCAACTCTGTCTGGTGCGCCATTTCCGCTTTTATTGCCCATAGCCTGAACATTGATTCTGGTTGTCTCAATGCCGTTTTGAATCAGATAGCTTCTAACCGCTAGGCCTCGAGATAGAGAAATGAATCTTGCTTCACTGCCCTCATTGCCACCACTAGCGTAAGCAACAACTGCAAGGCGTTTGTTTTTATCTGACTGCATGGCCTCAATAATCGGTTTCAGATCTTTTTCTACAGATAGAGGCAGTTCTGTTTCAGTCGCAACAAACCTTATAGTAAGTGAGCTTGCAGAAGAATCCTGAGATTTATCTTGCTTTTGCTCTTTAACTTCAGGAGCTTTCTCTCCTTGCTTTAATGGCTGTAAAGGCTGATTATCAGCAGGAGGCACAACTTCAGGGACTTGCTTGACTGGCTCTATTGCAGCTTCCTTTTTTTCAGGCAAAGCTGGTGGAAGAACAGGAAGCGCAGGTGGAACATCCGCCTTTGGTTTTTCAATCTCAGGAGCTTTTGGAAGCTGTGGTGGAACCATCGGGGCAGCCTTCATTGCTGGTGGCTCTATAGGAAGAGGTGGCAATGTAGCTGGCGTAACGTCTTTCGCTTTATCTTGTACTTTATCTTGTACCTTTTCCTGAGCTTTTTCTTCAACTTTTTTCATCTCAGGCTGTTGCTTAATCTCAGCGGGCTTCTCGGCAGGTAATGCTTGCTCTGGTTTTGGTGCAGGAATTACTGGAGGAAGCATAGGTTCAGATTTTTTCTCTTCAACCTTAGCTTTAGATTCAGTTTCTACTTTCTTTTCAGAAGCATCAATTGGTTTTAGAGGCTCAACTTTTTGCTCTTTTAATTCAGGAATAACAGGTGAAGTTGGTGCAGGATCTGCCGCTTTTGTTTTAGCTGCTGGAAGTGCTGGAAGTTCTGGTAGAGACTCGTTTTCCGCTTTTACATCCTTAACTTCTTTGACCTCCTGCTTCACAGCTTTAGTTTCTTCAGGAAGTTTTTCTTGAGTCTTAACTTCTTTTTCTTGTTTAACTTCCTTAACTTCTTTTGCTTTTTGCTCTACCGTCACGGGCTTAGGCTCTGGAAGTTTTGCTGGAGGAACTGGGGCTGTAGCTGTAACTGGCTCTGGAGTAGCAACTGGCTGAACTTTCGGCTCTGCTTCTACAGTTTTACTAACAACAGGCTCTGCAATTTTTTCTTTATCTTTCGTGGCCTTTTTTACTTGAGATTTTTCTTTCTTAAGCGGCTCAGATTTTACTGATTCTAAACTTGGAGATGCCTTGCCGAATGGAACAATCTTCGGCTCTGAAGATCTTCTAAGCTCTTCAAGCGCGTTCATATTTATTTCAACAGATGCTTCCTGAGCTACAACATTGATTGTAGAGCCAAGATAAATTGCGGTTGCTGCCGCTATAATGCAAATCTTTTTCAACGCCTATACCTGCTTTTTTTGTTGAGCTGTTATATCGAAAAATTTCTCACTTATTAGCCTATCTACTGTTTTATGCAAAACTGCATTTGTTGCAACTATATTTCCACCATGCAGGGGATTATTTCCACCACCAATTTCTGTAACCATTCCTCCAGCTTCTTTAACCATAAGGATTCCCGCCGCTACATCCCAAGCCTTTGTGCGTGAACGCCAAAACCCATCATATTTGCCCGCTGCCGTGTAAGCTAAATCAAGAGCGGCAGAGCCTGTGCATCTTATTCCAAACGCTTTGCTGCCAATTGCTTTTATCATTGGGAAATAAAATTCATCAGATAAATGAGCCTGTGAAGGGCTTTCAGACGCAAACATCGAGTCTTCAATCTTAGCTCTCTTAGAAACCCTCAGACGTTGATTATCGCAAAATGCACCAACACCTTTTTCTGCCCAAAACAGCTCATTTCTCAACGGGTCGTAAATTACACCTGATATAATTTCTTTAGTGACTCCATCAGCCAGAGTTTTTTCAAGACCTATAGAAATGCAAAAATATGGAATGCTGTGCAGGAAGTTTGAAGTACCATCTAGTGGATCAATTATCCATCTATAATCCTTATTTTTTCCTTTAATTTCTCCGCCTTCTTCTAGCAAAAAACCATAATCTGGTCTTGCTTTTTGCAAAGCCTGAACAAGTTTTTTTTCACAGTTTGTATCTGCATTTGAGACAAAATCACCTGGTCCCTTCATTGAAACCTGAAGTTTCTCAACCTCACCAAAATCTCGCCTTAAACCCCTTGCCGCTGCAATTGCAGCGTCAGACATAACTTTAACATTTGCAGGAAGTATTATCAATTTTTTGCACGCTCTACATAAGATCCATCGGCGGTATTCACAACAACCATAGTTCCAGATTCAATAAATGGAGGAACAAGAGTTTTTACACCGTTTGATAAAACCGCTGGTTTATATGAAGACGAAGCGGTTTGCCCCTTAACTACAGCATCAGCTTCAACTATTTCAAGCACCACTGTAAGAGGCAATTGAATTCCCACAGGAGTGCCTTCATATGTATCTATCTTTACATTCATGTTTTCCACAAGGAATGGAAGCGAATCGCCAAGCAGCTCTGTTGACATCGTGATTTGCTCAAAGCTCTCATTATCCATAAACACCAGTTGATCGCCATCAACATATAAAAACTGATAATCTCTTTGATCGAGGAAGACTTTTTCAACTGTTTCGGAAGAACGAAAACGTTCATTAGTTTTTGTGCCCGTCTTAATATCTTTCATTTCAACCT
This sequence comes from uncultured Rickettsiales bacterium, assembly GCA_964484565.1. Lineage (GTDB taxonomy): Bacteria > Pseudomonadota > Alphaproteobacteria > Rickettsiales > CAZAGG01 > CAZAGG01. Next base: position 119,731 of record CAZAGG010000001.1, read on the forward strand.
GCATATAGGCACCGCCCTTACCAGGTTGAGTATGTTGTGTCTTTGTAACCACCCAAAGTCTTGAATTATGCTCTAAAATATTACCTGGTCTTATCTCGACGCCTTGAATTTTCATATCACGCTCTACATTCTTATTTTATGTTTGTTTGCAGCCACTCGAATAATATAAATTAAAACCAGTGGCAAGACGAATCTATTATGGAAAAATACTAATTGCTGTTAAAGCTGTATTTTCTGGCATTCCAAACATGATATTCATGTTCTGCACAGCCTGACCAGAAGCACCCTTAACTAAATTATCTATCACCGATATTATAACTAGCTTAGATTTAAGCCTTGTTGCTGCAACGCGAATCATCACATTGTTTGTTCCTCTAACGTGATGGGTTGAAGGCTCAAAATCAACTATCTTGATGAAGGCATCATTTTTATATCGGCTTTTAAGTTCTAACTCAGCATCAAGAGCGGTTTTACCATCACAAACATCCGCATAGATTGTGGATATTATACCTCTATTCATTGGAACAAGATGGGGTGTAAAAGCGATATTAACACTGTTTTTCGCTGCAACTGAAAGCTCTTGCTCAATTTCTGGAGTATGCCTATGTGCCTGAACCGCATCTTTAAAGCCATACGCATATATTCCCTCGTTGACTTCAGTAAACAAGCTAGATTCTTTCGGGGTACGCCCTGCCCCACTCACACCAGATTTTGAGTCAACAATTATCCCTTCTTGCTTAATAATTTTTGCAGCAAGCAACGGTGCAAGAGGCAATATTGCCGATGTGGGATAACATCCTGGATTCGCAATAACCCTAGAATCCCTTATTTCTTCTCGATAAAGCTCGCTCAAACCGTAAACAGCTTCTTTTTGAATATCTACCGCAATATGTGAATGCCCATACCATTCCTCATATTGATTTGCATCTCTTAGCCTAAAATCAGCCGATAGATCTATTACCTTAACTGTGCGGGGTAATTTTGAAACAAACTCTTGAGTAGTAGCATGAGGAAGGCAACAAAAAACCAAATCAACCTTACTATAATCTGCGTCTAGATGGTTCTCTAAAACAGGCAGATTATAATCAGTTATAGTTCTATATATGTCTGAAAGAGGCTTTTTAGAATTGCGCTCAGAAGTTACAATCGATATTTCAACATATGGATGTTGCAAGAGGATTCTAACCAGCTCAATGCCCGTATATCCAGTTGCTCCAACAATCGCAACTTTAACTTTTTTGGTCATAAATCTTCGCTATCTTCAACAACTACTTGGTTTTGTTTTGCCTTATCTGCAACTACGGCTGCACCAGATAAAAATGCTGGAATGTGATCAAAGCCTCTTGGCAAATCTGCTGGTGATGAAGCAGAATCGTTATCAGATTCATTGTCAGAATCTGATGCTTCCATTGCTTCATCCATATCTGAATCTGCACCATCCTCCGATGATACACCATCTGGAGAGTCTCCATTCTCTGCTCTCATAGCTCTGTGACGCTCTCTTTGCTCGGCTTTTTCGCGCTCAATTTCAGCAATTTCTGCCTCAATCTCTTTTATAATTCTAAAAAAGTGATCAACATGCTGGTTATAATACTCACATAAAACCCTATCACCTGCTGAAGCTGCATCTCTAGCCATATTGGTATATTTATCGCGCATATCATAGGCGCGTTTTAGCAATTTTCTATCTGGCCCAGAAGAGCCAGCTGAACCAGCATTTCTGTGATTATTACTACTTCCACCAAATCTTCTTGGAAATCTCTTTTGTCCGCCGCCAGAGTTATTGCCACCATTGTTGTGACTATGGTTTCTGTTTTTTCTTTTCATATATATTTATGGATACTCTTAAACTTATTTGTTGCTAAAAACCAGACATCTCGTGATGCCAGCCAAATCATTATACTCACCTTTAAGCGTTAAGGCGTTTGATTCCATTATTTGAACCACGTCATCCCTCTGGTTGTATCCTATTTCTATAAAGGCACACCCATCGCTTTTCAGGATATTCTTTAAGCTCCCAGCTATTGCACGATAACAATCCAGTCCATCTTCGCCGCCAAAAAGAGCCTGATGAGGGTCGAATCCATAAACCTCGCGTTCAAGAAAAAACTTATCTTTCTCAGCGATATATGGTGGATTTGAAACAACCACATCGAATCTATCGTATATACTAGCACACCAATTTGAAAAAAATAAAGATAATCTGTTATCAATTTTGTTTTTTTCTGCATTTTTTTTTGCAACAGCCAGAGCTTCGTTGCTTATATCAACTCCTACACCAAGACTTTTAGGATATTCTTTGAGCAGAGAAATAATCAAACACCCACTACCTACACCCAAATCACATACACGATAAGGATAATCTTTTTGCGGAAAGCTCTTCAAAACCGCTTCAATAATAATTTCGCTGTCTGGTCTTGGATCTAAAACATCTTGAGTGACTTCAAAGTCCATTCCCCAGAATTCTTTTACTCCAACTATTTTAGAAACTGGCTCTCTGACAAGCCTTCTTTCAATTAAGAAGTTATAATAATTCTGCTTATCTTCAGAAATCGAGTCGTTATAACTAGAAATTAGCTTTTCCCTAGAGAATGACAAGGCCTCACACAACAATATTCTAGCATCAAGAGAAGCCGTAGGAATCTCGGCCTCCTTTAATTTCTCCTGCCCATAAGCTAATGCCTCAGATATTTTCATATGCCTTCGTTAAAGAAATATTCGATTAAATGCAAATCTTACTTGACCAATCGATTGTTAGATACTATTTTCCGTCGCTTGTATATTTTGCCAGAGTTAACTAAAAAGAAAAATATTATGTCAAGACAATGCTTTGTAACTGGTGCGAAAGCACAATATGGTAATAACGTTTCACACTCAAACCGTAAAACCAGAAGAACTTTTATGGTCAACATTCAAGAGCTTTCTATTTATAGTGAAGTTCTTAAGAGAAACGTTTCTCTAAAAGTTACCCCTGCGGGACTAAGAACCATCGAACATAATGGCGGTTTTGATAACTTCCTTATCACGACACCAGCTCGCAGTCTCACTGAAGATGCTAAAAAATTGAAAAAGCAAATTGAAAAGAGAGTTGAAGCAAATAAAGCTGCTGCCTAATGCCGTTTTAGCTTTATCGTGAAAATTCTTGATAACTTCAAAAATTTATTTTCATCTCAGAAGGGTAATCTTCCTGAGAAAAATGGCTCTTTGTTTATAATTACTGGAATGCATAGAAGTGGAACCTCCGCTCTTTCTAGAATATGTAACATTGCGGGCTTTGAACTTGGTGATAACCTTATCCCCCCCGCCGCAGGAGATAACGATCTTGGCTTCTGGGAAGATAGTTTTGCAGTTAATCTTAATGAATCTCTCTTGGAATCATTTGAAAGCGCGCATCTTTCATTAAAAGAACTTCCAGAAGATTTTGAGATATATGAAAAAAGCAAGACTTATCTGGATAATGCGAAGAATTTTCTTAACAGCTTTACAGCAAATAAAAAACTACCCGCTATTAAAGATCCGCGATTTTCAAGAGTTCTTCCACTTTGGCTTTTAGCCACAAAAGAATTAGGAATTTCCTCTAAAATTATCATCAGTGTTAGAAATCCCTATGAAGTGGCAATGTCTCTAAATAAAAGAAACGGGATTTCAATCGAACACGGCATAGCATTATGGATGCAATATAACTTCAAAGCCGAAGAACATTCTCGAAATCTACAAAGGGTAATTGTCAGCTACAATCAAACTATGAGCGATTGCTTCTCTGTGCTTAACTTAATATCTACTAAGCTAGGTTTAGAGTTTAATCTCGCAGATAACTCCATAAAAGATGAGATTAAAAACTTTATTCGCCCAGAACTATATAGAAATCAATCATCTAACGATTGGCTACCCGAACTTGTGAAGAGCTTATATATTGAACTTCTAAAAGACGACCCTTCTATTGAAAAGATTGATTCAATAAAACGGGAATATGTCTATCTATCAGCCCCTTTTCAATGTTAACTAAGCAGAAAATAGAGAAGCTATTTGCAACTTTTGAGTCAATCTCACCTTCACCTACCACCGAGCTTGAATATAAAGACGCTTTCACACTGCTTATCGCAGTTGTTTTATCTGCACAAATGACTGATGTTGGCGTAAACAAAGCTACCAGATTACTTTTTGCAGATGCAGATAGCCCAGAAAAAATTCTCGCACTTGGTGAGGGAAAGCTGAAAGACTATCTTAAAACCATCAACTTTTATAATAATAAAGCCAGAAATGTTATATCGTTATGCAAAGAACTCATAGAAAAGCACAACGGCAAAGTTCCTGATAACATTGATGATTTAACTAGCTTATCAGGAGTTGGGGTCAAAACGGCAAGTGTCGTTTTAAACACCTTTTTTGGACAAGATAAAATCGCTGTTGATACTCATGTTTTTAGAACCAGCAAGCGGATAGGCCTTTCATTCGCCTCTACTCCAGAAAAAATGCAGGATGAACTAGAAAAAATAATACCCAAGAAATATCGTAAGAACGCCCATCATTGGTTGATTTTACACGGAAGATATACTTGTAAGGCGCAAAAGCCTCTATGCGGCGTTTGCCCTGTTAGTCAATTTTGCGATTTCTTAAAAGGCGCGCAAGGCTGAATCAAGCTCTCTGGCAATTTTCATGAATGTCACATTCAAGTTATTGCCAACCAATTGCATCCCCACAATGCTTGCAACTGCAATCATCGAGACAATCAGCCCATACTCAATTGCTGTAGCCCCTTCTTCGTTTCGCAAATATTTTAGAATAAGCTGTTTCATAGCATTATCCGCAAACCACCCAATTTTATTTTTATTTGTTTAGTTTCTTGTCACAATTATTATTATACAACACAAATTTTACAATTTCGTGTAAACAAACAATTAATTATGTTAATTTTATCAAAAAAATTACAGGGAAGCAATGACAACAAACACTCATATGCACGAATCGCTATTAGATTTCAAATGTTTGGGCGATAAATGCATCGATACTTGCTGCAAAAACTGGAATATGCAATTAGACACTGAACATCTTGATTTATATAAAAAAGAAGCACCAGAACTTTTAGATTCAGTTAGCGAATATAACGATTCAATGATTATGAAAAGAGATTCAAATAGCGGATATTGCGTAAAATTTGAAGATGGCTGGTGTGGCATACATAAAAAATATGGCGATAAATTTCTTGGCGATGCTTGTAATTTTTATCCTAGAGTCTCAAGAATATTTGCCGATGAACAAACCCTAATGACTGCTACAATGTCTTGTCCTGAGATTGCCAGGATCGCCTTATTAGAAGGTAAATCAAATACTTACAAAGAGCAACTTATTGATAGACTGCCAAATACTATTAAAAACTATACTCACGGCGAGCTTAATTCATCTCAAATGCTTGAAATACATAATATTTTCATGAATCAGGCAAATAGTACAGATTCATCAGCAGATGTTATCATAAAAAGAATCATTACGGTTTCAAGATCGCTGGATATGCTCGATAAAAATCAATGGTGTGAGGCGAGCAACTTTTTATTTAAAATGGCAGATGCGCGAATAATTCCATCAGAAAATCAAGAGCATGATGAACTTAAACTACTAATGTCATTAGCTATATTGATGAATGTCAGTAAAAACAAGATAAGTGATAGATTAACCGCAGTATTTTCAGATATTGAAGATTACCTAGGCATTAAGTTCGATTTTTCCTCAATGAGCATACTCGCGCTTAGAGATAAAAAATCCACTGCACTCGAAGGAAATTATCAGGATATTTTGAAAAATTGGCTGAAAATGCAACTCTCAACTGCAAGCTATCCATTTGCAGGGCTTGGTGAAAGTTTATACGATAAAGCAGTAATTATAGCAGTTAGATATGCAACGCTTAAGCTAGCACTTCGGGCGTCTTCACATTACGCGGATGAAGATAAGCGAATCATAAGGCCAGTTCAAAGCCTATCAAGATTTCTTGACCACCTAGCCTCCCCCGAATTATCGATGGAAATATACAAGGCAAATGATTGGATTTTAGAAAATAGAATCAATGCCTTAGCAGATATATAAAATATAAAAAGGCAAAGTAATTAATTTTATATGAATTTTTTACTTGCGCTTATGAAAAAATGTAACTAAACGACTAGTCTAAGTTTTTTTTTAATCTAGGAGCGTAAATAACAATGGCTATTTTAATAGGGAATGCTGGTGACAACACACTAACTGGCGGAACAGAAAACGATTACATTCAAGGTAAAGCAGGTCACGATCTTCTTATCGGCAATGAAGGTGACGATTCAATCGAGGGCAATGCTGGTGCAGATACTGTATATGGTGGCTCAGGTAATGATTATATAGATACAGCAGCAGGCGGTGATAGAGTTTTTGCAGGTTCTGGCAATGATGTTATCTTCTCTGGTGCTGGCAGCGATGCTGTTTACGGTGAAGAAGGTGCAGATACAATCAATGGCGGTGCAGGAAACGACGTTCTTTCAGGCGGTGATGGAGATGATTATATCGATAGAAACGCAGGCAACGACTACCTAATTGGCGGCAACGGTGCAGATACACTTGTTGGCGGCGCAGGAAACGATAGAATATTTGGAGACGAACTAGTTGAGCCAAACGCAGCAGTTCTTTACAATCTTCCGGCTCATCTTTCAGTTGATCAAAGCGGAGCAGATCATGTTTATGCAGGTCAAGGTGAAGACATCGTTGTATATGATATTGAAGACGTTGTATATGATGGTGGCGAAGGTTTTGACGTTATTCGTTCATATGGTTTGGTTGATCTTAGCGCAACAACAAGAAATACTGTTGATGGACCGCTAAGAGCACGTGATTCTGGTTTTGATGGCCCAGTTACTTCAAACTTTGAAGCAATCCAGCTAAAAGGTATTGATGACACTGTCATTATGCATGCTTGGAACTCACAAGATACTTTTGATCTTACACCAGTAACAGGCCCTGCTAATGTTGATCATAGAGCCGTAATTGGTAATAACGCAGGTGTTGATAAAATTGTTGTAGAAGTTAATGGAACAATTTCATCATTTGGTGCATCAAGTGAATTTGCTAACCTTTCAGCGTTTGATCAAGCTGGAATAGCTCAACTTGCAGGTGGCCTTGCAAACATTGATAGCTATCAGCTAGTTTATAGCTTTGGTGTTTCTGGTTCACATACATTCCACTTGCATACAGCAGGAATTGAACTACTAGAAGTGGTTAATACTTCAGGTGCAGTTCTTGCAACTTACGACTTCACAATATAGTATAGATTGTATATTACATGATACACTAACTAAAAGGCGGGTTATGCTCGCCTTTTTTTGTGGATAAACCCCTATTTACTTGAATACCTTTGTAATGTTCAATATCCTATTCAAAAGTTATAGATAGCAAAATAAAAACAGGGTGTTCTTAGATGCCACGCAAGTTACAAAGACTAATTCAATTGGTTGAAGAAGATGTGCATAAATTTGCTAAAACCAATGAGGATATTGCAAGTAAAACCAATCTTCTAGCACTTAATGCAACCATAGAAGCTGCTCGTGCAGGCACAGCGGGAAAGAGCTTTGCAGTCGTTGCTCAAGAAGTTAAAAACCTTGCAAATCAGGCTAAAAATAATTCTGTAGATTTTCGCAAAATGGTTCTTAGCAGAATAGAATTAGGTCTTAATCTTGCAGGCGAACTGGTTCAATAATTAGAGGGTACAAGACTAAAAGATACGGCTCTCACAATGGTTCAGCTCATTGTTCGTAACCTTTACGAAAGAACCGCTGATGTTAGATGGTGGGCAACTGATGAATCATTTTATAAGGCACTACAAGAACCATCAGAGTCTAATGTTAATCATGCTATAAAAAGACTCGGCGTAATCAACAGGTTTTATACCGTATATTTGAACCTAGTAATGGCGGATGTAAATGGCAAAGTAGTTGCGGTTTCTAAGCCAGACGAATTTTATAATGCAATAGGCTCAGATGTTTCTCGCGAAAAATGGTTTGTTGGGGCAATGAACACAAACAGCGGTGATGACTACATTGTAGATGATATTCATGTTGACCCAATCCATAATGGCAAAGCAGTTGCGATATATTCCACAGCCGTAAGGGAAGGTGGAGAATTAAATGGCAAGATTGTCGGTGTTATGGGTGTATTTTTCGACTGGGGTGAGCAATCTCGTATTATAGTTGAGAATGAGCCAAACTTTAGCCCTGAAGAGTGGAAGAGAACTAGAGTTATGCTGCTTGACTCTAAATTTAGAATTATAGCTTCATCAGATGGCAGTGGGTTTCTATCGCAGTACGATTTAATGACAGAAGGCAAAAAGCAAGGCTCCTATACTGATGGCAGGGGACAAGTGGTTGGATTTGCCCAAACTATTGGCTACGAACAATATGACGGCCTTGGATGGTATGGTGTTGTTGTTCAACAACCCTTTACAATAGAAGAAATAGAGCGTGCTCTTCGCTGATTTTTGTGGATATGATTTCAATAATAGTTTATCTCTGAAGTAGGTTATTATTTTTTAGTGGAGATAGATACATATGTTCATACAAACAGAAAGCACACCAAACCCTGAAACACTTAAATTCCTTCCAGGAAGAGATGTCTATTCTCTTGGCACTATTGAATTTAAATCCGAAGAGGGCGCGAAAGATTCTCCACTAGCGGCGTCACTATTTTCTCAAAAAGGCGTAAAGTCCGTTTTCTTTGGACAAGACTTTATTACCATTACCAAAACCGAAGAAATGAGCTGGGATTTAATGAAACCATCGCTGCTTTCTGTAATTATGGAACATTTCAGCTCAAATAAACCAGTTATTGCAGATGATTCAAAACTTCAAAGTGATACCACAACAAACTATGAAGGATTAGATGAGATTGAGAAGCAAATTGCAGAATTGATAGATAATAGGGTTAGACCAGCAGTAGCAATGGATGGCGGCGACATTATATATCGTGGCTTTGAAAATGGCATTGTAAAACTAGAACTTTACGGCTCTTGCTCAGGATGCCCAAGCTCCACAGCTACACTAAAGTCTGGCATCGAGAACATGCTTAAGCACTACGTTCCTGAAGTTATAGCCGTTGAGGCAATCAATTAATGTATGATTTAAGTGGAAGAACTGCAATCGTAACAGGCTCAACTAGCGGAATTGGCCTTAGCATTGCAGATTTCCTCGCTAAATGTTCAGCAAATGTCGTTATCAATGGTTTAGGAGATGAATCCAAAATTAACTCATTAATAGAAGAACTGAAGCTCAAAAACCCCAATTCCAAAGTTATTTATTCGCCCGCACGAGTAGATGTTTATGATGAATTTGCTCAGATGGTTAAGGCCGCAGAAGATGAATTTGGAACAGTTGATATATTAGTCAATAATGCAGGCATACAGTTCGTTGCTGAAATTGAAAACTTTCCCATAGATAGATGGCAAGAAGTTATCAACCTAAATTTATCTGCTGCATTTTATGGCATAAAGTGCGTAATTGCAGGAATGAAAAAACGCAATTGGGGTAGAATCATAAACATCTCTTCCGCGCATGGCCTTGTTTCTTCAGCAAAAAAATCCGCATATGTCAGCGCAAAACACGGAATAATCGGGCTTACTAAAACGGCTGCACTTGAGGCAGCTAATTATAACATAACCGTCAACGCAATTTGCCCTGGTTGGGTAGATACTCCATTAGTAAGAAAACAAATAGAAAGTAATGCAGAAACTCAAGGAATTTCCATCTCCACCGCAGAAGAAGACTTAATAAGAGCTAAACACCCGAACGGCAGATTTGTAAACCCAGCAGATATTGCAGCTATGGTTGCCTTCCTTTCTGGAGAATACTCAGCATCCATCACAGGTGCAGCAATTTCTATAGATGGCGGATGGACTGCCCAATAACTCTCCCTTTTTTCTCAGAGAGTAATCCAAGCAAGTTTTTTGCTGCATCTAAAGCTCCAGAAATTTCATACTCTCCCTGCCCTTCAATTTCCTTCAAAAGTCTTATTGTCTGCTCTAGTGGTCTGATATATCTAAGCCAGTTATCTAGAGGCCTATGGCCAAGACTGGTTCCACATTCATCAACATAATCAGCAATAGATTCTGAATTTCTGGCTTTATCTGCCATTCTTCTAAGAGCAGAAATTGTTGATGTGACATGGTTGTTATTAATTCCAGAGTTATTAGCTACCTCAAACTTAGAAGACATAGATATTGCTGTTTCTGAAACATGTGCTCCGCAGTTATCTGCTATCGCTTTTTCAGTCTCATGCTTTTGCTTTTTTGTTTTCTTATCATCAACAAAGCAACGCTCTAGAACGGCAGCTAGGGAAAAAATCGCACCTGATAAATTTGCCTTAAAGGCTTTTGTGTCTTGCTGCCAATTAATAGCATTGTCTATTTGATTCTCTTCAAAATATTCGCTTATCGAAGTTGTGGGACTAACCCTTAATGGATCGTGTTCACTAGATGCCTTGCCGTATATATCTGATAAATATAGAGTTGTTTTGACTAAACCTTCATACATTCTAAGCGCACCCTCACAGCGCACAATTAACTCATTCAAAACATCATCTGAAAGCAGATGATAAGATTCTGCATATCCTACCACAGCATCTTCTAAACCATGTTGATTATCCTTAATCAGTGCGCTGTTTTTTCGCCTTTCAACTGTTGCTTCATCATACTCATCAACAGATTTAGGGTTAATCTGTCTAACTGCCTTCACAATGGGAGTAATCATTTCAGTGTCATGAACCTTAAGCCATAAAATTCTTGCACTCCGCTTAGCATACGTAAGAAAAGTATCATTCTCAGGAAATATTTTGGAAGCCTGATATTCCCAAAATAAAATTACACCAGAAGCAACCCTCTGAAGCTGCATATATTTCTGAAATGGTGTTTGCAATTTATTATTATCATTAGTCATGCCATACTTGATAATGCGAGTCATTATCATTTGCAAGTATAATTTAAGATAAAAAAAAGCTGGTATTTCTACCAGCCAGAATTGGGGTTGGGTAATAGCCGTAAGCGGTTGCGTGTAAGAGAAAACTGCTAGGCACTGTTAGCTAATTATTTGAGATGCGCTATAATATGAAGTCACTACAATCTAGTTAGCTCTTCTAGAAGTTCATCACTGGTACTAATAACCTTAGAGCTTGCCTGATAAGCACGTTGTGCAACTATCATATCGGTTAGCTCTTCCGCCAGTTCAACGTTAGAAGATTCAAGCGCACCAGCTTGGAAGGTTCCAACTCCGTTTTCACCAGCTTGTCTTAAGTTCACGATACCCGATTCATTACTTGCAAGATATGAGTTACCAGTAAGCGGTGTAAGCCCATTCACGTTTGAGAAGTCAGCTATAGGAATTTGATAGAGTGATTGCGCCTCACCATTACTATAGTTTGCAATTACGAAACCCTCTTTACTGATCGTAACACCCAACAAGGTTCCCACCGCTGCACCGTTTTGATTTACGAAAGCAACGTTATAATTAGCATCAAATTGGCTTAAACCATCTGTTAGACCAATTGAGGTTGCACCCGCTGTACCGAATGGCTGCCCCGCTGTACCAAAATCGAAGGTAATTTCACTTGCCACCGCACCATTTGTCCATGCGATAGTAACTGGATTAGTAAGACCAGAGCTTACATTTCTAAGACTTCCATCACCATTGAAAACTACGGAACCAAAAGCCACCTGATTATCTGGAAGGCTGCTGCTAACTTCACTAGCATTTTTCGCATATATCTCGACCTGCCATGTATTGATTCCTGTTTTTAGGAATGACATTTCAAAGTCATGCCCTGTACCAAATGAATCGTAAACCCTAATGGCACGGCTAAAGTGTGGAGTAATAAGGCCAGATGCCATGTTATCGCCAGTTCCTGCTGGATTTGCAGGGTCATATTCAGGGCCGAATGTCCTTTGTGGATTTTCAGGAGCAGCAGTTGAAGAACCTGCCGTAAAGGTATCAACAAGCCCCATTTGTACTAACATTCTGTAGTCTGCGCCAGCACCAGCACCATAACTATCATCAAATGTAATAGTACCTAAGGGATTATCGGTTCTAATCGTAAGTCTAGTCGCCGAAAGTGGGCTTTCTACAACTGCATCGAGGCCTTCGGAATCGTTAACTTTATTTGCCAAATCCTGCATTGTTGCAAATCTCTGAACACCAGCACCCGCAGTTGTTGTATCTGCAAAACCAAGACTGTTTGCACCAGTTATTATGTTAACTGTACCCACGTTAGCAAATGTCATTGCCTCATTTGCATCATCTGGAGCTATGTATAGCTGCCCGCCGACTATTCTTGCAGATAAGCCATTAACTTCGTCAATAGCTGTAGCAAGTGTTCTCAAACTATTAAATTCTTGTAAAAATGGATTTGGTGCAGTTTGTTTATATGTAAACGTTACAGTTCCTATGGTAGGTGTTGAAATCGTAATCTCAGCATCATCACCAGTTGGAGCGGTTGTTGAAGTAAAGAATGACTGAGTATCCGCCGTTATAGTATTAGCCGCAACACCACCAAAAGTAGCTATAGGAAGCGCTGTACTGGTTGAAAAACCACCATAAGTGAAATCATATGTTAAGCCATCACTGGTTGAAACGGTTAAGACGTCACCGTCAGCTATAGTACCCTCAGTTCCATCTGTACCTGCAAATGGAACGATTACATCGTCCACTGCAATATCAGTATTCACAGAAGCTGATCTAAAATTAACCTCCCTGCCCGATCCAGGATATACAGTTTGGCTTGCATCAAGGTTAGCACCTATTTTTGCAGTAGTTGTAGCCGCTGCAACGCCGCTTGAACTTTCAACGTTTACGGTTTGTAAGCTGTCTAAGTTTGAGAATGCTTTAGTATTTAGGTTTCCTGCTTGTCCGGGGAGTCTTCCTTCCCTATCTAGTGGCCATCCTTGCAAGAACAAGCCAGCAGTATTAACGAAATTACCTTCTGCATCCTGCCTAAATGAACCAGCCCTAGTGTATTGAACAGTTCCATCACCACCAACTTTATCATTTACAACTATCATACCGCTGCCAGAAATTGCGACATCAGTTGGTGCATCGGTTGCTTGAAATAATCCCTGTTTATCAACTAATTGTCTGTTGTTAGCCACCACACCGCCTGGATTGTATGCGATTGTTGATGCTGAGTTATTCACCAGAGTCTCAAACACCGCAGAACCCTGCTTATAACCAACAGTGTTAAGGTTTGATATGTTATCTGAGATAATACCAATTGCGGAGCCTTGAGCCTTTAACCCAGAAACTCCTGAAAATAGTGCACCATATAAACTCATCTTAAACCTCCTGTAGCCTTTCTATTAAATAGCTTGATTTTCTGAAATTTTTACAATCTTACTAACTGGAATTTGACTTCCACCTACCGTTAGCATTACTTCTCCTGAACTAAAATCTGCTCCTGAAATTCTTCCTGCCGTGTAAATCTTTGAATTAATTTGCTTACCATTCGTATCCGTTGCAGTTATTGAAACATTGTATGTTCCATCTTTTGCTGTTCCACCTGCATTTGTTCTGCCATCCCATGTGAGTTTTTGGAGGCCACCCTTTGGAGCATTAATAACTTCACTGTAAATTACATTTCCACTATCACTTGTTATTACAACTGAAGCCTTGCTTGCCTCACCAGAAATTTCGTAGGAGAAATCAGCTTTCTTGTTTGCCAGCGTCACTTGGCTATCTTCAACCTGAGCATATTTTCCAATATACGCAACGGCAGTTGAGCTTTGCGTTCCTTTTGAAAGACCTATTAATTCTTCCAAGAAATCATTTGATTTGATTTGCTGTTCAACGCCCGTGAATGCGACAAGCTGATTGGTAAACTCGTTTGTTTCCATCGGAGAAGTTGGATCTTGGTTTTTTAGCTGTGTTGTTAACAAAGTAAGGAACGTATCAAAGTTATCTGCAAGTCCTTCAAGGCCACCTTTTGCAGTCTTTACACTAGCCGAACTCTTAGCCTGATTGGTAAAGCTAGTTACATTCGAATTATTTATATCAGATGTTGTGGTTACCATTGTTTTCAATCCTTACTTAAATAACTAAGTCGAGAGCTTTATTTGATATATAATATGCATTTTTCGTGCCATTTTTGGCGGAATCAGACATATTTTCTTCATCTATCTCACCATAATTTGCAAATTTATAGTTTTCCGAATTTTCAGCCCACTGTTGGTTTGCATTGTCACCCCGCAGATTAAAACTTAGGCTTCCCATATCTGTTTTTATTCCTGCATCCATCAAACTTCTCTCTAAGTCTTTTGATGTTCGTTGCAGCATATCCAGAGTCGCCCTATTATCCGCAGTAACTGTCAATTGTGCTTTGCCGTCACCATTAAGATTTATGCTAACATCAATTCTGCCAAGTTCTGCTGGCTGAAGCTGTATGCTTATCTTATCTTGCCCACCCTCAATAGCATTTTGTATTTTAACGGTTATTTGTTCATTCGGCGGCATGTGTGATGCGTACGGATTGGCCTTTACATGACCATCTAAATGCTTGATTTGCTGAGCAATTTTTGCTTCATCAGTTTTACTGATATTTGCCAGATTATTAGTTGCGCTATCCGCATCACTTTTTGCTAGCGATAAATCTGCTGCATCTCCATCAATAGTAGCATTCTCAGGATCAAATACTAATCCATTAGGAGAAGCACTAGTGTTTTGCAGTTCAAAGCCTTTCTCTAAATTCTCAATCGGCTTATCTGAAACTTCACCTTCTGCCAATTTAAAGAAATCTGATGATTTTTGATTTTCAGTAACCTGAGTAATCCTAAATTCCTTAAGTTTATTAACTATTTGCTGATTTACGTCAGCAATCTTATCATCTGCAAGCCCTGCCTTTTTGAGAGCTTCCGATATTTGATTCATTATCTCAGGTTTGAAGAAATCTTCTGGCGAATCAATTACTGAAACGTCTATGCCTGCATCAATAAGTGCTTGCTCAAGATTTCTATCATTATCAACTGCAATTGATGTGAAAATGTTATTCACCACAACTGCATCGTTTTGTATCTGGAAGTTTGCAGATTGCTTGGATTCATTGAGCATCTGATTCTGCGAGGCATTTGCTGAAACAAGTTTTGCCATAGCGTTCTCTGCATTCGTCGCAAGTGCGGCCGCATTATCTGGCGATATTTCATTTACATTAATATTTTCTGCAATATTCAACCCATCAGATAAACTTTCACTAGGGATAACTTCCACCACTTGTGAGACTTGAGCTACTCCAACTGCGTTGTCAGATAATTCTTGTGATAACGCTACTGCGTCTAATGCTAAATCATCTATGACTTCAATATTCTTTAACTGAGAATTATTCTTTGCCGCCGATATATTTATAATTGGTGCATTAACAGGATTTTGTTCTGCAAGAATATTTTGTAAAGTTGCATTTTGTTGGTTTCTGATTTGTTGGTTAAAACTTCCAACTCCTTCTCCTGTTTCAGATGGAACAATATCTAATAGGTTGTTCAAAACCGCCATCAATGGATTAGATGGAATGCCCTCTGATAAATCTTGTTTAGCAGTCTCTGGGCTTATCTGTTTAGCCACTGCTGCGATGGGGTTTTTGATTGCTGCAATTGCCTCGTCATATATCTGCGAGAAAACACCATCTTCATTTCCTTGTTGAGATGATGAGCTTTTATCGTTGTTTTGCGATAGCACAGACACCTTATTAGATACTATGCTCAACATATTAAGAGGTTTTTGCTCGGCCATTTTTTTGCCCCAATTTGCAAGTTTTCTATTCTCACAAATTATAAGCAACTATCGTGCCAATTATTGAAATTTGAATCTAAAATAATACAAAATCATGATGCGGATGATAAAAAACGTTCCTCCATAAAGAGGGAGCGAATAATGTCTAACTTCCTATCCCAAGCTGAATTTATATTTATCTAAGCGGCCTTCTCGTCACCAGGCAGGGAATATTTCGTTCCTTCCCAAGGGCTTAGGAAATCAAAATCTCTATATTCCTGTGGAAGTTTAACGGCTTCATTAACCACCCTTTTGAGTTCTTCGTCATAACGCATTTCAACAAAACCAGTAAGAGGAAAATCTTTTCTTAAAGGATGCCCCTCAAAGCCATAATCAGTTAAAATTCTTCTCAAATCACTGCTATATGCAAATCTGATTCCATAAAGATCCCAAGCCTCACGCTCAAACCAATTTGCGGTTGGAAATACCTCTTCACAACTTAGAACTGCATTTTCTTCATCGGTAAAGGTTTTAACCCTAACCCTAAGATTATGCTTCACGCTGAGTAGGTTATAAACCACCTCGAATCTTTCAATTTTAGCAGGATAGTCAACACCGCACAAATCAACCAATATTTTAAACAGACACTTCTCATCATCTCTCAAGAAAGTCAGAACATCTAGAATCTTTGCTCTTTCAACACTTACAACCACTTCTCCATTAATTATATCAGAGGAAATTATTTTAGATTTCAACTTGGTTGCTATATAGCTTTGTAACTTATCTTCAGCTTTTGCCATTTTAATTACCTATCAATTTTGCCTTTTCTCTGAATCTTCTTTTGCAACAGCAACAGCCCATAAACCAATGCCTCAGCGGTTGGAGGGCAACCAGGAACATAAACATCCACAGGAACTATCTTATCACATCCCCTAACAACTGAGTAAGAATAATGGTAATAGCCGCCACCATTTGCACAACTGCCCATAGATATAACATATTTAGGATCAGACATCTGATCATAAACCTTTCTAAGTGGAGCCGCCATTTTATTGCACAGAGTTCCAGCAACAATCATAACATCTGACTGACGGGGCGAAGGCCTGAAAACCGTTCCGAATCTATCCATATCATATCTGGAAGCCGCCGCATGCATCATCTCAACCGCGCAACACGCAAGGCCAAAAGTCATCGGCCATAAAGAGCCTGAACGCGCCCAGTTTACGAGCTGCTCTAACTTCGCCACAACAAAACCCTGATCATTGAATTCTTCTTTGAATTGGTCAAAGAAGGAATCCTGATTGCGATTAACCATTACAGGAGCATTTGAACCAAATATATCAGTTGTTTGATAGCTTACTCCCATTCTAAAGCCCCCTTCTTCCACTCATAAATAAAACCAATGGTCAAAACACCCAAAAATATCATCATCGACCAAAAACCGAAAATGCCAATATCCCCCAAGCTCACAGCCCACGGAAACAAAAAGGCAACCTCTAAATCGAATATAATAAATAATATCGCAACTAAATAGAATCTAACATCAAATTGCGCCCTTGCATCATCAAATGCTTCAAATCCACATTCATATGGAGATAGCTTTTCTTTATCTGGCTTTGACGGAGCCAATAAATTAGGAACCAAAACCATGAATATCGATATTCCCAGTGCTATCACCAGAAATAACAATATCGGCATATACTCAAGAGCAGTTTCAGAAATACTCATAAAAATTCGCTTTAAATAAATTTATACACACGCACATATAATACTATAGCAAAGTAATTTCCACTACTTTGACTTTATATTTTGAATATGTTTATAATTACTGAAAATAAAATAACTACACGGTTTAAAGAATGCAAAAAGTTTTGATACAGTCCCCCGCGAAAACAGCTACCCAATCGGGATACGCCAAAACAGGCAAGTGGTTTATAAAGTTTAGAGATTCCGACAAAAAGGGATTCGAACCACTAATGGGGTGGACAAGCTCTTCAAACACCTTAAGACAAATTAAACTAGAGTTTTCAAGCCTCGATGAAGCAAAGAAATTCGCCGATGCAAAAGGCTGGAGCTATGACATAGTCGAAGCCAAAGAAAAAAGAATATCCCCTAAATCTTACGCCGAGAACTATTCTTTCAAACGAGTAAAACCATTCACCCACTGAATTAAATCTCTTTCATACTGACTATAGTGTTTCTATTTTTATCTGATAGCGTCGTATTTCATCGGTCTCACCGTGCTCACTTATTATTCATAAGCTCCGCGCGCTTCGCCTCTAAATACTTGCTCTCAAATAAAACTAGAAACACTATACTCCCGCTCTTGACTCTCGACTCTCGACTCTCAACCATGAGAAAAAATTATGAAAAAAATAAAAAATATGTTATAAAATTGATTAACTTTAAAAAAAATGTAACAAAACTATGCTAAGTTATATATGTTAGGAATATAATTTATTATACCGAAAGAATTTTATGGCTGATTTGAAAGATATTATTACAGGCATTACACCAGGTGATTATAAACTGGATGACGGCACACACGCTCGCGTTCTTAAGCTCCAAATTGGCAATGAAAAGAAATATCTTCAGGTTACAGCTAGTGGTAAAAACCATGAATATGAAATACTAGATTCGTTTGATGATATTAAACTTGTCACTGACAAAGCAGTTGAAGATTTTATCAAATTGCAAAAGAATAAAAGTAATTCTAGTTATAATAGCCTTTTTGGTTTATTAGAAGATTTAACGGATTTTAAAGCCTTACAAGATTACGCAGACTTAGTTGCTTTGAAACTAGGAAGTGCAGCAACCAAGGAACAAGATAAAGATGCGGCAGATAAAAATTGCAGAATATACCAAGTAGATAATGGTGTAGTTGCAAACTACTACTTTGCCACAGGGGATAAAGATAATTTTGAAACAAGATTTTTCCTTATAGGCGCAGATGGAAGTCTTGAAAAAAAAGATGTAGCAGATGTGCCAGTAAATGATATGACAGACGTTACTATACCAATGATGTATGCATTTGACACTTCTAGTCCTGCTGTTGCGGCTATCAAATTTCTCAAACAAGCAACCTTAGGCAAAGATGGTGTTAATGCTTATGTTAATGCGTACAATTTACATAGAAATCTTAATAATATTGTTGGTGATGATGGCAAGAAGTTAAACCTAGCAGCGCATGTAAATCATAACCACTATGGTGAGGGCGTAGGTGAACGGATTCAGGGGCTCATAAAGAATGGCGTGAATGTTGACTTTGAAAGTCTACCTCCATTTTTTGAGAGAGCATATAAGGCGGCTGGCGGCAGAGGTGGAAACTTATTTAATCAGGTTATAGAATCTTCAGGTGAAATATTTCAGGTTTTAGATAAGAATCCAATCGGAAAATATGGCTCTAGCTTTGTAGTTGGATCTCCTGTCATCGCAATGACTGGAATTGGCGGCATTATAGAACAGCTAACTGGTGGAAATAAGTTAATATCCACTTTCGTTCACGCTGGTTTATCTATTCTTGCTGGTAACTTTATAAAAGGCGTAGGAATGGATCTGTTTGCTGCAGCCTTTGCAGACCCTGAAAAGGTAAGGGATGCAAAAGATAATGGACGCAATGCACGCGATGCATTAGGTGCTAATGGAGACAAAGATAAAACAAAAGTAGATGGAGGAGGATATACAAAAATGAATGGTGTTCCTCAGCAACCATTTAAAGCACTAGAGTTTTCTCTTTAATAGGAAGAATTTTTTAACAGGGACGTAGAATATGGCAAAAGAAACAAATACAGCACCGTTGGTTCCACTCGTTGGAAGACATCAGCCTATGTATGTTGTAAAGCCATTTAGGGTAATTGCTGGTGCGGCTCTTGCGTTTCTCGGGTGGGGGGCATCTTCCCTTGGTCACGATCAAGAAGACGCCAAAGATATAGGGGGTGGTGTAGATGGTGCAAATCGTTTTTTTGGCACACTCACCAAATGGCTAGGAATTGGCTCATTAGTGGCAGGTGTTGGTCTCGCTGCCAGTGCACTATTCGTTCAGCCAACTAAAGATGGCCCGAGCCTTTAGAGATCGCTTCAAATCACCCTCTCCTTCCAACAAATATGACTTTTGTACGTTGCAAATAATTAAATTTGACCTGCTATTTCTTTAACGCAATATATACTGTTTTAATGAATTTTATGAATACTAAGAAATGGATTTCTCAAAATAAAGGCGTTTCAGCACAAGATATACTAATAAGTTTAGGGATTCTTGATGCATCAGTTGATAGAGAATTTTTTCCCAATGGAATCATCACTGACGAAAAATATAAATTCTATCTTCCAAGTACAATTTCGCAGGCCAATAGATATTCTGAATTAGATTTAATACATGGCGTTCCCATAGATCAAAATTTATATACAAATCAATTTATGCTGGCGGTGACTTATATCTCTTCCCCCCTAGTAGGTGACTTTGAAAAAGGGATTGATGTTTTGACTAAAACTCTTCGCAATTCCGTTGAAGTAAATGTTCAATACCCAATAATATACGAAGGTTCATATCAAGATCATTTAGAATATGATAATGCGCGGAATAATTTTTGTAGAGTAATAGCAGTACAATTAGCACATGATATTTCTAAGGAGAAAGAAAAACTGTTAGGGATAAATAATAACCGCACCCCAAGATAACACTCATAACCTTTATCTATCCTAGCTTACACACTCAAATTAAATCAAAAGCTCAAATTTCTGTACAACTTGAATGATGTAACAAAAACTTCATTAAATATTAATTGATTTTTACGTATATCAACTTTAATATTAAGAATGTTAGTATAGCACTGATAGGTTTATGATGAATAAAATGAAGATATAACTATCTTTTGAGTGCTAAATGAAAGAATGTATAGCGAACTAGGATTAATATGCATCAAGATAAAAATGAAATATTTGTAACTTTTTTACTAAAAAAATTAGATGATTTGCTAAAACAAAATAGAGTTAACTATAATGATTTTGATATAATTTCACAAACTAGATTGTCTTCCTGTGTGTTGTCGTATTATGAAAGATCTCAAGAATTAAAATATGATAAACAATTCATAGCTATTCTCAGCTATGATTTTTGCTTAGAAAATCAAGAAGTTTTTGAAATATTATTAAATGCACTTCTTGCGGTTCCTAACATTGATAGACAAAAAGCACAAGAGAATGCAAAAGAAATAATTAATGCCTTATTTGAGGAAGCCGAAAGAATTAGAATATCTCAAGAATCTTCAAGAGTATTAGGGATAACTTCTGCCGCTGTTCTTTGCGATATTGTTTATAAATTTTTAGAAGACAAAGAAATTTTCAGTTCCACTCAATATCTCAGTGATGGTGACTTTGAACCAGAAATAGAAGAGAAGCTCTCTCGTCAGTTTGAAAGAGCATCTAAATTCATTAGATGTTTAATGAATTTAGATTTATCCATCAAGCTTGGAAATGAAGCATATGATAGAATAGCAGCAAAAACTGGCAGCGGCCTTATTTCTAGAACAATGATCCCACATCAAATAGAGAGAAGTTTTAATGAATTAATATTAAACTCAAGTGCATATAAATATCAACTCTCACTTACCACAACAGAATTGTTGACTGAATTGAATGAGGTTCTCTATTCAAATGGCTTTGAGGTGATCCCAATTAACTCATTCCCAAAACTACAACAAAGGATTTAATTTATGAGTTTCACTAATTTGATTAAAAAGAAAAGACTTGGTAATTATAGATTTGATGAATTTAATGGATTACCCTCAGAAGATGGAATTCCAACATACCTCGGCGGCGGTCATAGCTTTATGGCTACTCAAACAACTGAGATTAATCATGATATAGAATCTAAATTTAAATCAATACTTGATAAGTACAAAGTAGATAGTAACCCAGATATAAAGACTAATATTACTAAATTTTACGAACAAATGCTTAAAGCATTTGCAGAGCATGGAGCTAGTCAAGATGACACCGAAAGGTACGGTAGTGTTTTAGATGAACTAAGAAGAGATGATTATAAACCAAGTGATCTGATGCTTAAAACACTAACTAATTTGTTTTCTACAATTCAACTTGGTTTAATTGATTATAAAGAATTTCCACTGGAACTACGGTCTGCTATAAGAGAAAGGAATAGCGCTCATATAGATGCTTGGGTTGAGTTTTACGATGTTATGATGCGGGTTCCTGATATGTCAGTCATACTTCAAGAACTTAATGACGAACTTTTAAAAGCTGGCATCGGTAGCGTTTTAAATATCCCAACTATAGAAAAAGCAGAGATCGAAGCTGTAAATGTGAATGATGATGAGAAAAAAAAGATTAAAGATGTTGTTGAAAGTGTTCTAAATCAGCATAATGTTAATATACCTGATTTTTACAAGCCTTCGCCCAGTGTAGTTGACAGTGTGGTGGATAGATTATCAAAAATGAGAAATAAGGATGGTGCTAATAATCCTTCAGACAAAAGAAAAGCTGAACGGGAGTATCAAGACTCAGAAGGGCAATTTTATCAATCGTTACAATCGATTTATAGATTTATATATGCCTCAGTAAATTCAGATTATCAAAAAGCAATTGATGCATTTGATAATATCAAAAATGGTATTAACGAAGCACTTAAAGAGCAAGGACTTCCTGATTTGGGTCTAGGCGTTAGTCAGCCGAGCATGAGAAGATAGAAACTTCTAGATCTACAACCAAAGAAGTGGCTTATAACTCAAGCCACTTCTTTTTGTTTTTTAGATGATTTTAGTTTTTCCAGCTCTTGTGGGAGGGATGCAGCCCAGTTGGTGATGGTTCCTGCCCCTAAGCATATTACCACATCGCCAGACTTTGCGAGTCTATCTATTTCAGAGGCTAGTTCCGCTGGAGATTTAAGTTGAATTGGATTTTTGTGGCCATGCCTTTTTAATCCATCAACTATTGATTCGGGAGAGATTCCTTCAATGGCAGCCTCACCAGCCGCATATATATCGCTTACCAAAACGTAATCAGCATCATTAAAACAACTGCAAAATTCTTTAAAAAGATCATTAACGCGGCTATAGCGATGGGGTTGGAAAACAGCGATTACATTTGCTCCCTCTTTATTTGAGATGAACTCTCTGCCCGCCTTCAGAGTTGCTGAAATTTCAACTGGGTGGTGGCCATAATCATCCACAATAGTGATTCCTTCAACTTCACCTGTAATTGTGAAGCGGCGTTTTACTCCATTGAATCCGCTTAGGGTTTGTTTGATTGATTGTTCTGAAATTCCTAGCTTGGTTGCAACGGAAATTGCTGCAAGCGAATTAGTGATATTATGCTCACCTAAAACTGGCAAAAAGACATCTTGCAATTTCATAGACTTATTATCAGCGGTTGAGCTAATTTCAACATCAAACAAAGAGCCAACTTTATCATTTATTGTTTGGTTTTTTCTGATATTAACCGCTCTAACTTCGGCCTGAGGATTTAAACCGTAGGTGATGATTCTTCTTTCGCTTATTTCGGCAACTAATTTCTGCACTTCGGGATGATCGATGCACGCCACACCAAATCCATAAAACGGAATATTATCAATAAACATTCTATAAGCAGTTTTAACGGCCTCAAAGTTTCCCCAGTGGTCAAGATGTTCAGGATCCATATTGGTAATAACCGCAATGGTTGATGGAATTTTTATAAAAGTGCCATCTGATTCATCGGCTTCAACCACCATCCAGTCGCTTGCACCTAGCCTTACATTTGTGCCGTATGACTTAATGATTCCACCGTTAATTACTGTTGGGTCGAACTCATCAAGCAGGGTTGCTATCATTGAAGTTGTTGTGGTTTTTCCATGTGTGCCCCCTACTGCAATTGAGGTTTTAAGACGCATTAGCTCTGCAAGCATTTCGGAACGCCTTACAACTGGAATTCTCTTTTCACGAGCTGCAATAACTTCTGGATTATCTGCCTTAACGGCGGTTGAAATAACGACTACAGCGGCATTTTCGATATTGCTTGCTTGATGCCCTATTTTGATACCTATGCCTTTTTGTTTAAGGCGTTCGGTGTTGTAGTTGGCTGATATATCGCTTCCTCTAACCGTGTATCCCAAACAGTGCAGGATTTCGGCAATGCCACTCATGCCGATTCCACCGATTCCCACAAAATGAATCTCTCCTATTTCTAAGGGTATTTTACTCGCCGATTTTGCATTCATTATTTTTCAAAGCCTCTTAATATTTTTTTATGCTACTTCTTGATGAATTAACACTTCTGAGTTGGGAATGGCAACCCTAATTATATCTTCCACAATATGAGTGAGTTTGTGAGCTTCTTTTAAAGGGATATTTCCATCAATCACAAGATTAAACTGAATGAATATAGTGTGGCCAGCTTCTCTGGTTTTAAGATCATCAATTCCTTTAATCTCTTTGTGTTCTTGCTGAATATTCTTAATTGCGTCTAAGATATTTGATTTAATTTCGTCAGAAACCTCATGATCTAAAAGATGGTGTGAGGCGTTATATCCAAGTTTAAATGCTTCATAGATAACGTATCCTGCGATTAAGAGTGCAAGTGCGCTATCTATATATGTTATGTTGTAATTATCATAAATGATGAATGCAGCAATGATTGCACTGTTGGTAAGAAGATCTGATATATAATGCAGGGAATCAGTTTTTACTATCAGTGAGCCTGTTTTTTTCGCAACATACGTTTGAAAGATTACAAGAATGAAAGTTGCCGCAAGAGAGAAAATCATTACAGAAATTCCCAAATGAGGATTTTCTATGGGTACTGGATTAATAAATCGCTTTATTCCCTCATATCCGACATAAACAGCCATAATCGCCATTAATATAGCCTGACATAGTGAAGCGAGAGCTTCGGCTTTTCCATGTCCGAATCGGTGGTTGTCATCGGCAGGTTTGTGGGCGTATCCAAGAACGAGGAAGTTAAGCAGCGATGTTGTCATGTCAAAAAATGAATCGACAACTGTGGAAAAAAGACTAAGCGAATTAGTCTGCACCAAAGCAACTAATTTTGCCATAAATAAGGTGACAGCAACAAACAATGAAAACTGAGTTGCAAGTCGCGCTAATGCCTTTTTATCGTTTATCCGCATTTTCTTATTAATTCTGTGTAATAATAGCTATATCTTATTGAAGATATTAAACTTGAGAATATAATCATTTTCATAGTTATTCTAAACTACAACATATTTTTATAAGGATACTTTGGTATGAAAGCCAGAAAAATTGTCGCATCGCTTGCGATTTTGTCAGTTATGTCATTAACTTTAGCTTCTTGTGCTCCACAGGGTTCAGGACAAGGTGGCTTTCAGGGAATAGGCGGTTATGGTCCTAAGCAAACAGTTGGTGGTCTTGCTGGAGCTGCTACTGGTGCTATAGTCGGTTCTAACATTGGTGGTGGCAAGGGTAATATTGCCGCAATTGCACTTGGAACCTTGCTCGGCGCAGCGATTGGTGGCGAGATTGGTGCATCACTCGATAGAGCGGATATGGCTTATTACGGTCAGGCATCACAAAATGCATTTGAAAATGCGAGAACTGGTCAGCAAGTCGCGTGGAGAAATCCAGATTCTGGAAATAACGGCATCATAGTTCCAACAAACACCTATCAAAACCAGAATGGAGATTATTGCCGCGAGTTTAACCAGAAAATCACTGTTGGCGGCAAAACTCAAAGCGCATACGGCGTAGCCTGCAGACAGCCAGACGGTACTTGGAGAGTCGTTCAGTAAAATTTATACAGTTTGTATAAAAAATATATAGACAAAAGCAGTTTTAGGAATTTACTTAAGGCTGCTTTTTGTTTTTTCATATTTAAGATGATAGGTAGCTTATCATGCAGCAGGAGTTAAACAGCGTGGTAGAAGAAAAAGAATTGAAACAGTCTTTCCCTGTTGGAAATTTACTTAAGGGAAAGCGCGGTCTGATAATGGGCGTTGCAAACGAGCGCTCTATAGCATGGGCTATTTCACAAGCGGCTGCAGCTCAAGGCGCAGAGCTTGGCTTTACATATCAAGGTGAAGCACTTGAAAAAAGGGTAAGGCCACTTGCAAACTCTCTTAACTCTGATTTCCTCTGTCAGTGTGATGTTACTGATGCCGAAAGCGTCGATGTTGCTTTTAATGAGATTGAAAAAAAGTGGGGCGGTCTAGATTTTCTAGTTCATGCGATTGCTTATTCAGATAAGAATGAGCTTAAGGGTAAGTATGTTGATACCACGCAGGAAAATTTTCTGAACACTATGAATATATCATGCTATTCCTTTACATCGGTTGCCAGAAAGGCTTATCCGCTCATGAAAAACGGCGGAAGCATGATAACTCTGTCATATTATGGTGCGGAGAAAGTTATGCCACATTATAACGTTATGGGCGTTGCAAAAGCCGCTCTTGAAGCGAGTGTAAGATATATTGCAGCTGATCTTGGTGAGTATGGAGTTAGAGTAAATGCAATTTCAGCAGGGCCTATGAAAACTCTTGCGGCATCAGGAATTGGCGATTTCCGTTATATCTTTAAGTGGAACGAGGCAAATGCTCCGCTTAAGAGAAATACTACTATGGAAGATGTGGGCGGCGCGTCTGTATTTTTACTAAGCGAGCTTGGCTCTGGCACAACAGGCGAAGTTCTGCACGTTGATTCAGGTTATCATGTTGTTGGTATGAAAAGGGTGGATGCTCCAGATATTACTATTGCAAAAAATGAATCATAATATTGTGTTTCGTGCTTGCAATGTGGATAATAATTTTCTAACTTCGCGCCATATTTAATTAGATAAAAAGTATATTATAAAATGAAGTTTTCAGAAAAAGCAGATATAAGCAAAAGGTATGCTATAGCAATTTTTGAGCTTGCTTCAGCACAGAAAAAAGTAGCGGAAGTTGAGGCTGAGCTGTCTAAGCTGGCTTCTCTCTACCTAGAAAGCAAGACGTTTAAAAACTTTTCCGAGAATTTAACACTTAGCGTAAATGATTTAAAAAACGGCGTTACTGCTCTTGCAAAAAAGGCAAAATGCTCTGGTTTGCTTCAGGGGCTTTTATCTGTTCTTGCTGCAAATAGAAGGCTTGCTTTGATTCCAGAAATAAGCAGGCAATATCATCTTCTTGCTCTATCATCTAGGGGTGAGGTTGAGGCAGTTATTACTTCTGCTGCTGAATTGAAATCTAAAGAATTGGGAGCTTTAGTTGACGCCCTAGAGAAGGTGCTTAAACTAAAAGTTCAGCCTATCGCAAAAGTTGATAAGTCAATAATTGGCGGTCTTAAAGTTAGAGTTGGTTCTAGTGAGCTTGATTTATCGGTTGCAGCAAAACTTGACAAATTGCAGCAAACGTTGAAAAAAGGCATATCTGGAACTTTATAGAAATAAAAACAATCTCAGGAACAAAAATGCAAATAAATCCTTCTGAAATATCAGAAATTCTCAAAAAACAGATTGAAAACTTTGACGATAATGCAAGCCTCGAAGAGGTTGGAGAAGTTATATCAGTCGGTGATGGTATCGCTAGCATATACGGCCTTGAAAATGTTCAGGTTGGTGAAATGGTTGAGTTTGCAGGCGGCATTCGCGGCATGGCTTTAAACCTAGAGTCAAATAGCGTTGGTGCAGTTATTTTTGGTGATGACAGGTCGGTTAAAGAAGGCGACAGCGTTAAGAGAACCAAAACTATTGTTGATGTTCCTGTTGGAAAAGAACTTTTAGGAAGAGTTGTTGATGCTCTTGGAAATCCAATAGACGGCAAAGGCCCTATTAAAGCGAAAAAAAGAGCTAACGTAGAAGTTAAAGCTCCGGGAATCATTAAACGTCAGCCAGTTTCTGAGCCAATGCAAACAGGCATTAAAGCGATAGATACTCTAATTCCTATCGGACGTGGTCAGAGAGAGCTTATCATTGGCGATCGTCAGACAGGCAAAACTACGGTTGCAGTTGATGCTATTCTTAACCAAAAACAGCATCATGCTGGCAAGGATGAAAGCAAAAAGCTCTATTGTATATATGTGGCGATTGGACAAAAACGTTCAACAGTTGCTCAGGTGGTTAAAAAGTTGGAAGAATCTGGTGCTCTTGAATACACTATAGTTGTTGCGGCTACCGCTTCTGATCCTGCGCCTATGCAGTATCTGGCTCCATATACTGGTTGTGCGATGGGTGAATTTTTCCGCGATAATGGAATGCACGCTTTGATTATATACGATGATTTATCTAAGCATGCTGTTGCTTATCGTCAGATGTCATTGCTACTTCGTCGTCCACCAGGGCGTGAAGCATATCCGGGTGATGTTTTCTATCTTCACTCTCGTTTACTTGAGCGTGCAGCTAAGATGTCTGATGAAGAAGGTGGTGGCTCGCTAACCGCACTTCCAATCATTGAAACTCAGGCAGGTGACGTTTCGGCTTATATTCCAACTAACGTAATTTCGATTACTGATGGTCAGATATTCCTTGAAACTGAACTGTTCTATAAAGGTGTGCGCCCAGCGGTGAACGTTGGTCTTTCTGTTAGTCGTGTGGGATCAGCCGCGCAAATTAAGGCTATGAAACAAGTTGCTGGTACAATTAAGTTAGAACTTGCACAGTTCCGTGAGATGGAGGCTTTTGCTCAGTTTGGTTCTGATCTAGATGCTGCCACAAGAAAATTGATTTCACGCGGGCAAAGATTGACAGAGCTTTTAAAACAGCCTCAGTTTTCTCCTTTATCAGTTGCCGAAGAAGTTTGCGTAATTTATGCAGGTGTTAAAGGTTATTTAGACAGTATAGATACAGGCTCAGTTGGCCAGTTTGAGCAAGCTCTTTTGAGAGAGCTTCGTGGTTCATCAAGCTCAATTATTTCAAGCATCGAAAAAGAACAAAAATTGACTGATGCAACTGAAGCTGAACTTAAAAAGGTTATTGAGAAAACTGCTAAGGTGTTTGCGAAATAATGGCAAGTCTTAAAGATCTTAGAAACCGCATTAGAAGCGTTAAGGCAACACAGAAAATCACTAAAGCGATGAAGATGGTTGCCGCTAGCAAACTGCGTAGGGCGAGAGAAGCTGCAGAGTCTGCAAGACCATATGCAGAAAGAATGGAGCGTATGCTTTCTGCCCTTTCTGCATCTATTGCCGATCCTTCTTCCGCTCCTCTGTTGCTTACAGGCAATGGAAAGGATGATACGCATCTTTTAATTATCGCAACGTCAGACAGAGGCTTGTGTGGGTCTTTCAATGGCAGCATAGTAAAGGCCGCAAGAAGAAGGTATGACGAACTTAAATTAGCTGGCAAAGCGGTGAAAATATTCTGCATAGGCAGAAAAGGCTATGAACTTTTAAGAAGAACGCATGGTTCTGCTATTATCGGCAAGATGGAAGATGTTACAAAAGATAAGCCCAGCTTTGATTTAGCAAATGAGATTTCTGCAAAACTTTTGGAAATGTATGAAGCAGGTGAGTTTGATAAATGCACAGTCGTTTATAATACGTTTAAATCTGCAATTTCTCAAATTGTTACATTCAAGCAAGTTATTCCACTGAATATTGATGCAAGCGCAAAAGATGGCGGAACACTTCCAACTTATGAATATGAGCCAAAAGAAGAAGTTATATTAGACGAACTTTTACCAAAAAATCTTGCTATGCAGGTTTTCCACTCACTTCTTGAAAATTCGGCTAGTGAGCAAGGTGCCAGAATGACTGCTATGGATAACGCAACCAGAAACGCAGGTGATATGATTAAGAAACTTAATCTGGTTTACAACAGAACACGTCAGGCAGCTATTACCAAAGAGCTTATTGAAATTATATCAGGAGCCGATGCGATATAGTATGCTTACATTAGATGAAATCAGAGTTAATTATAAAAATCAGATAATTAGTTTAGCTGATAAGCATGGTTTTGATAATGTCAGAGTATTCGGTTCTTTTCTAAATGATGAGCAAAATCCAAACAGTGATATTGATTTTTTGGTATCAAGAAGAGCTTATGCGGGTCTTTGGGAGTTAGCAGGTTTATATAGTGATCTTGAAGAGCTGCTAAAAGTGAAGGTTGATTTGGTAACTGAGGGTGGATTAAGCAAATATTTAAGAGATGATATTTTGAAACAAGCTCAGCCATTATGAACAAAGATTATGTAAGATTACTACACATGCAAGAAGCAGTTTTGAATATATTAGACATTACAAGAGATGACAGCAGAGATCTCAAGACAGAGCTTGCAGTTACTCGTTGTCTTGAAATTCTTGGAGAGGCAGCTAAGGGCGTATCACTTGAAACAAGGATGAACTATCCAGAGATTCCATGGAAAAATATGATTGCGACTCGTAACTTATTAATCCATGAATATCATCGCGTTGAGCCAGCAACAGTGTGGGATATTGTGGAGAAAAAACTTCCGTATCTCAAAGAATCACTAGATAAAATAATTTCTGATATATCATCACAAAAATAATTAGACTATAAGGAACCAGCATGGCACTAAAAGATATAAAAGATCAAATAGCAAACAAGGTAAAAAAAGTGGTAGCAAAAAAAGATAAAGCAGAAAGCAAAACTGTATCAAGCGGAAGCAAGGGTTATGTAACTCAGGTTATCTCTGCGGTTGTGGATGTTAAGTTTGACGGTGAACTTCCACCTATTTTGAATGCTCTTCATACTGAGTTAGATGGGCGTCTTTTGGTGCTTGAAGTCGCACAACACTTAGGTGAAGGCGTTGTTAGAACAATTGCTATGGATTCAACTGATGGCCTTGTTCGTGGCCACGAAGTATTTGATACAGGTGCTGCAATTAACGTTCCAGTAGGGCCAGAAACACTAGGCAGAATCATTAACGTTATTGGCGAGCCAATAGATGAGCGCGGTGCTCTCAAAACTAAAACAACTGCACCAATTCACGCTCCAGCACCAGACTTTGCAAGCCAATCAACTGAATCTGAAATTCTCGTCACAGGTATTAAGGTCGTTGACTTATTAGCTCCTTATGCAAAAGGTGGTAAAGTTGGCCTGTTTGGCGGTGCGGGTGTTGGTAAAACAGTTCTAATTATGGAGCTTATTAATAACATCGCAAAAGCTCACAGCGGATTTTCAGTTTTTGCAGGTGTTGGTGAAAGAACCCGCGAAGGTAATGACTTATACCGTGAGATGATTGAGTCAAAAGTTATTGATCTTGACGATCAATCAAAATCAAAAGTAGCTCTGGTATATGGCCAGATGAATGAACCGCCAGGGGCGCGTGCACGTGTTGCTCTAACAGGTCTTACACTTGCTGAATATTTCCGCGATCAAGAGGGGCAAGACGTTCTTTTCTTCGTAGATAACGTTTTCCGTTTCACTCAGGCTGGCTCTGAGGTATCAGCTCTTCTAGGACGTATTCCTTCAGCGGTGGGTTATCAGCCAACGCTAGCAACAGATATGGGCGCGATGCAGGAGCGTATTACTTCAACTAAAAAAGGTTCGATTACATCAGTTCAGGCTATTTACGTTCCTGCGGATGATTTGACCGACCCTGCACCTGCAACTTCGTTTACTCACCTTGATGCAACTACGGTTCTTTCTCGTCAGATAGCAGAGCTTGGAATTTATCCCGCTGTGGATCCTTTGGATTCTACATCGAGAATTCTTGATCCTAAGATAGTTGGCGATGAACATTATAAGGTTGCGCGTGAAGTTCAAAAAGTTCTGCAAACATATAAATCACTTCAAGATATCATCGCAATTTTGGGTATGGATGAACTCTCAGAAGAAGATAAACTGATAGTTGCAAGAGCTCGTAAAATTCAAAGATTCTTATCTCAGCCATTCCACGTTGCTGAAGTGTTTACTGGTTCGCCAGGTAAATTCGTCAACTTACAAGATACAATTGCTGGATTTAAGGGAATTGTTGAAGGTGAGTATGATCATATTCCAGAATCTGCATTCTATATGGTTGGAACAATTCAAGAAGCATTGGAAAAAGCTAAAAAGATGGCAGCAGAGGCGGTTTAAACATGTCCATAATTTTTGAACTAGTAACTCCAGAGAAATTATCTTATTCGTCACCTGTTGACATGGTAATCATACCAGGTGCAGAGGGCGAATTTGGTGTGATGGAAGGTCACGTTCCGATGATTGCTATGGTTACTTCTGGTGTTGTAGACATCTACATCGCAGATTCAATTAAAGAGCGTTTTTTCATAGCGGGCGGCTTTGCGGAAGTCACTAACGATAGATGCACAATGCTTGCAGAAGAATCCTATAAGCTATCTGAAGTTACAAGAGATATGGCGTTAGAGAAATTTGATCAGGCAAGCAAGATGCTAGAAAGAGCCAGAACAGATTCTCAAAAGAAAGTAGCAGAAAAATTCCTTGAATCATCGCAGGCTTTGCTTAATATACTTCAATAAGTGTATTGATATACATTGTCTTGGAGTCTTTGATGGATTTTAACATCGCTTCGTATGAGCTTGACCCACCTTACTTTAATGATGGTGAGGGAGTTTCCACTATTTCTGCTGGATACTCAAAAATTGATCTTGGCAGAGGAAGTTTCACCAACCCTTGTTATGTCCTAGAAACACTATAATCCTTCGCATCACTCTCCAGCGCAATCGCTAATTGCTATATTGCCATCTGATATTTTAAGAGATGATTTTCCCTCAATGACACTTAGCGCATATTTGCCGAAGAGTTCAAATCTCCATCCCTTCATAAACTTTACTAAGTACCTTTGCGTAGAATCTTGGGCGAAGGAATCTATCTCAGATGAATTTGCAATTATCGATGCGGGAATTTTATGATTAATCGCTATCTGCTTAAGCAGAGCCTTTAATAAATCGGACGCAGGAAGTGCTGGTTTCGGAGGAACATAAACAAAAGTTTTTTCACTGACAAGTCCAGTCTGAACTGCATCTATTATCTGCTTACCAAAACTCTTTATCTGCTTTTCTGTAAGTCTTGTTGTAGATTTCAAAGCATCTATGTCATTAGGCTTTTTAGATGCAATCTCGCAAACCAACTCATCTGCAATAATACGCTTGCGTGGAAGATTCCTCCGCATTGCCTCTATCTCGCGCCATTTTGCAACCTCTTGCAGAACCTTATGATTAACCTTAGCTTTGTTATCTATTTTTGCCTTTTTCCATGCATCTTCAGGAGAGCCATAATCTGGTTTGAAGTTTTTTATCTCTTCCATCTCCTCACTCATCCACTTGAATTTCTCAGAAGACCCTAACTTATCTGATAAAATCTTATGGATTTTATAAAGCAACGTAACTTCTCTCGCGGCATATTCCATTTGTTTTTGGCTAAGTGGCCTTTGCATCCAATCGGTATATTGTGAGCTTTTATCAACCTGTTCACCAAGTAGCGACTCTGCAAGTGAAGCGTAACTTACACTCTCGCCGTATCCCAAAAACATTGCTGCAACCTGAGTGTCGAATATTGGATAAGGCACAATGCCAATCGCATTGTGAATAACCTCAATATCCTGCCTGCAAGAATGAATAGCTTTAACGATATTCTCATTAGCGAAAATTGGCTTTAAAGGTTCTAAATTCTCAATTTTTATAGTATCAATTACGGCTGTATTAACGCCATCAGAAATCTGAATCAAACACAGTTTAGGATAATAAAACTTCTCTCTAACAAACTCTGTATCAATAGCTAAAGTTTCTGCTGAAGATATCTTTGATAAAAATGAGTGTAGCTCGCTGTCGTTTTCTATAGTCAAAATTTTTACACAAAATAATATTGTAACTGTAACACAAGACTTTTATAACAGTGAGAATCAATAAGTAAAGTTTGGCAATGAATCCTTTAGCAAAAATCGGTGCAGTTTTTCTTGGCTTCCTGTCTGCAACGGGCAGGTTATCAATTTTTACGTCTCATGCGATTGCAGCCTTCTTTCGCCCACCATATTACGGCAGGGTTATATCAAAGCAAATGTTTGAAATTGGCTATTATTCGCTACCATTAATTGGCCTTACAGCATTGTTTACAGGGGCAGTTCTTGCGCTTCAGAGCTATACAGGATTTGCAAGATTTAATGCGGAGGCTTCGATTGCAACTGTCGTTGTGCTTTCAATCACTAGAGAGTTAGGGCCAGTGCTTGCGGGCTTAATGATTTCTGGAAGAATCGGAGCCGCCATTGCCGCCGAAATTGGAACAATGCGTGTAACAGAACAAATTGATGCACTTACTACGTTATCAACTAGTCCGTTTAGATATTTGATAATGCCAAGATTATTTGCGGGAATTGTTACCCTGCCCTTGTTAGTTTTAATAGCTGATATAATTGGAGTTTTTGGAGGGTATCTGGTGAGCATACACAAATTAGGTTTTTCACCAGGGGCTTATATTAAGAATACCTTCGAATTTTTAGAAGCGAAAGACGTTATCTCAGGCCTAGTTAAGGCTTCAGCATTTGGATTCATCGTAACACTAATGGGATGTTATCATGGATATAACTCAAAAGGTGGAGCGCAAGGGGTTGGTGCTGCAACCACAAATGCGGTTGTTTCATCATCAATTTTGATTTTAATTGCGAATTATCTAATAACTGAACTATTCTTTGCCAGATGAACAACAAGATTGAACTAAGCAACATTGCAAAATCGTTTGGAACTAAAAAGGTTCTTGATGGTGTTACCCTATCTGTTGCCAAAGGGGAATCTCTTGTAGTAATTGGTGGTTCGGGAAGCGGAAAATCGGTAATGCTAAAATCAATTCTCGGCATTATCGAGCCAGATTCTGGAAGCATAATTGTTGACGGTGAAGACATTACGCATATTAAAGGTCGTGGCCGTGAAAAACTCATGCATAAGTTTGGCATGTTATTTCAGGGTGGCGCACTCTTTGATAGTCTAAAAGTTTGGCAGAATATTTCTTTTGCACTTATTCATGTTAAGAAGATTAAACCGAAGGAGGCGAAAGATATTGCCGTTGAAAAGCTCGCAATGGTTGGGCTTGGGGCAGAAGTTGCCGATTTATACCCATCAGAATTATCTGGTGGAATGCAAAAAAGAGTTGCCCTTGCAAGAGCAATCGCCGCAAATGCCGAGATAATCTTCTTTGATGAGCCAACAACTGGTCTTGACCCTATAATGGCGGATGTGATTAACGATATCATCATCAAATGCACTCGTGAAAAGGGTCTTACCACAATCACAATCACTCATGATATGGCCAGTGCCAGAAAAATTGCCGATAAAGTTGCAATGATATATAAAGGCAAAATTATATGGCAAGGCAGCGTTCCAGAGCTGGAAACAACAAGCAATGAATATGTTCAACAATTCGTTCACGGAAGAGCGGAAGGCCCAATTAAGATGGATCTCAAAAAGGCTTAATTATTATAAATCATTTTTATTGCTTGCCTATGAAGTTCTTGATTGGCGCAGGCTAAAACATCGCCCGATGAATTAAAATCTAGCTCTGAACCTTGCCAGTCAGTT
The DNA here is from genome assembly GCA_964484565.1 of uncultured Rickettsiales bacterium. Taxonomy (GTDB): domain Bacteria; phylum Pseudomonadota; class Alphaproteobacteria; order Rickettsiales; family CAZAGG01; genus CAZAGG01. The sequence goes on from CAZAGG010000001.1 coordinate 154,895, forward strand.
ATAATTCCACCACTTGCCTTAATAATTGGAACTAGAGCTAAAAAGTCATATGGCTTTAGTCCACTTTCTATAACTATATCAATATTTCCATCGGCAAGTTGAGCGTAGTTATAAGCATCTCCACCATATAAATTATATTTTGAAGCATCTTTGAATTTGTTATAAATCGCGAGCTTATCAGCACTAAAGAGAAATGGAGACGTTGTTGCAGTAATTGCATCTTCAATTAGCTTAACATCGCTTGTTTTCTTTTTAATTGGCGCACCTATAGTAGCTAACCATCTTTCATTACTTATTGGCTGGCATATCATACCTAAAATTGGGGAGTTATTCTCTAATAATGCAATTAGGGTTGTAAATAGAGGCCTTCCTGAAATAAACGACATTGTACCATCTATCGGATCAATCACCCACTTGAAGCTGCTTTTATTGCTTACTTCTCCAAATTCTTCACCGTAAATTGCATGATCTGGATAAACCTTCCTTATCTTTTCGCATATTCGACTTTCAATTTCCCTATCTGCAATGGTTACTGGGCTTTTATCTTGCTTGGAATCTATATTTCCAGCTTTGCGAAAGTATTTTGCCGAAACATCTACAGATATGTCTGCAAGGAGGTGTGCGAACTTCTCAAATTCAGTGTGGATAATTGGGTTAATCATATTGATAGCAGACATTATATAGTGTTAGACTGGAAACGGATATACATCATTTAGTGGCTGGTGGCATGATTGACAATAAAAATAATAGCAAAAATAAGGCAGCAGTGATTTCAAGATTTATAAAAACTAAAGCAGTAAAACAACTTAAAACTAGCGCAGTGGGCATAGAACACTTCAGAACCGTTAGTAAGTTAAAGTCAGAAATAGAGCTTCTCACTAATTATTCCTCAGACGCTATATATCGATTACGCTATTCTAATATGGAATATGACTATATCAGCCCATCTATCGAACGCTTGCTTGGCTATAGCGTGGAGGAGATGAAGAAAATAAATTTCCGTTCGCTAATTGTTGAAACTAAACTGGTAAGTGACGGCATGAAGAGCATTGATTCTTATGACTCTCTCGAAAAAAACCGTATGAATAGAGAAGTTAACAAGTGGCAAGCTGATTACCGAATCAAAACAAAAAGCGGAGAAGAAGTTTGGGTTTCAGATATTTCTTATCCATGGCTTGATAAAAAAGGAAATATAATTGGCTCAATCGGTTGCCTGAGAGACATAAGCGACCGCGTTAGAGCTGAAGAATATGTTAGGGCTGAACTTGTAAGACTCGCAAACACAGATCAACTAACTGGGCTTTCTAATCGTCGCGCTTTCTTTAGTCGAATTGAAGATGAAATCAAACGCACAAAACGAACAGGTCTTGATTTCTCAATGCTCATAATTGACATCGATCACTTTAAGCGCATAAATGATACATACGGCCACGATGTTGGAGATGCAGTTATAAATGAGATAGGGAAAATTATAACCGCAAGTCTTCGTGAAACTGACTTAGCTGCAAGAATTGGTGGAGAAGAATTTGGCGTTATACTGCCAGAAACTCCTATTGATGGTGCATATTGGGTTGCAGAGCGCATTAGAAACGCCGTTTCTAAGTTCCGCTTCCAAATTAATAATCCGAATAATTACATTAAATGCACTGTTTGTGTTGGAATAGCTGATTACTCGGCTTCATTTTCAAGCAACGATAAGAACGCTGAATCAATTCCTGCCGAGTTATATAAAATTGCAGATACCCGCCTTTATATCGCAAAGAACACAGGCCGCAACCAAGTTTCAATGGATGAATTGGTTAGCTTTCACTAGTATTGCAGGTTTTAGGTTTTAGGCGTCAGAGAATTGCTACAGTACCTTAGTTTTATTTGAGAGAAAATATTTGAGCATAATTAAATAAAGAGTGATGCCATCAGATACGCCAGAATCGCTATACATAGTTGCTAAAATTCAAAATCAATCAATACTTTGTAAGACAATATAATATATCTCCCATGTTAGGGGTAGATTTTTTTCTGCTGCAGATAGATTTGAATATTTAGAAGCATATAACTTTTCAATCTCAGATAGCTTGTGTTTGCCTATATGCTTTATTTCCTGTCCACCCGCGCGCATTGAAGCGCCTGTCTTTTGTATACTTTTAAGAAGTTGGTGTAAATTGCTAAACTGTTGAATAATATGTTTAGTATCACTTTTCAGCATTTTGAATTGTGGGTGATTATAATCTTCTAATGGCAAATTTTGCTTAATTTTCAATTCATTGATAGAAGAAAGTTCTGGAAAATTATTTTCCCCCGTTACTGAAATGATTATCTTTCCATTCTTCTTTAAAACTCTTGCTGCTTCGCTTAGAAAAATGTTAATATCTTCACACCACTGAAGCGCAAGAGATGAGACTATAATATCAAATGAATCATCTTTGAAAGGCAACATCTCTATATCAGAGTTAATTGTAAGCCTGTTTTTAAGGCTTGCAATTTCACACATCGCAAACGATATATCGCATTGATATATGTTGGGAAAACTATGCCCCATTTCATTAAATATAAAACCCGTTCCACATCCGCAGTCTAATATGCTTGGATTAATAGCATTTGCAGCATAAGAACTGGCTATTACAGCGGTTTCTTTCGCAACCATCTTTTGGATGTGCGCCGAGTCGTTATAAAACCTTGCCGCTCTTGAAAACGATTCTGAAACTCTGCTTTTCATCTACTAAATATACAATTTGCGCAATTAAATATAAGGAATTATAAGAAAATATAAAAAAAGTCTGGAAAATTTAAAAATCTTCGCTATAAGCAATCCCTCTTATATGAAGTTATGTAATAGATACAAGTCTGAAAGGTTTTAAATGTCTGTAAAAATTCGTCTTGCTCGCTCAGGCGCGAAAAAAGCTCCTTACTATCGCATTGTCGTGACAGATTCACGCAAAAAACGCGATGGCCGTTTCATTGAGAAGGTGGGAACTTACAATCCGATTATTGAAGATAAAACAAAAAGAGTTGTTTTAGATAGCGACAGAATTAAATATTGGCTCGGAGTTGGCGCACAAACATCTGATAGAGTTCAGAAGTTTCTATTTGATGCAGGCTTAGTTAAAGAAGATGTTATCAAAAAATCTGATAATGTCGGCTTAAGCAAGAAGGCTGTTAAGAAGAAAATCGAAGAAGAAAAAGAAGAAGCAAAAAAAGCTGCTGATGAGAAAAAAGCAGCAAAAGCTGCCGCAGCCGCTGCTGCCACTGAAGCTGCAAGCTCTTCAGGTTCAGAAGAAGCCGCAGCTTAAGATATGGATGGTTTTATACTCGCAGCCGAAATCACTTCGGCTGTGGGTCTTAAAGGCGAAGTCAGAATTAAACTATTCATTGAAGATGACGCTCTTCTTTTAGATTGCTCCCCTTTAAAATCAGAAGATGGTAGAATTTTCGAAGTTTTATCCATACGCCCGCAATCATCAAATATGTATGTTGCAAAGTTAAAAGGTGTTGATGATAGAAATGCTTCCGAACTTCTAAAATCTGCAAAACTATGGATTGATAAAAGTAAACTTCCCGAATTAGAGGATGAAGATGATTTTTACTTCCATCAGTTGATAGGCATAGAGTGCTTTGATTTATCAGAAAAATTTTTTGGTAAAGTCACTGGAGTTTTCAATTTCGGTGCAAGTGACATCATTGAAATTGAACGTGAAGACGGCGAAAGCGTTATGTATGCCCTAAGCGATGAAACTTTCCAGTTAATCGATGTTGAAAACAAGCGCATCACAATCAATCCACCTATTGAGATATAAGTTTCAAAACGCTCCATATTGTAACAATTCGTAACAAAGTGTCATTTGCTTGCTCACATAAAATCTCATAGTCTATACAATATGAAAGAGATATATCAACATACCATAGCAAATTCAGTTAGTTGTGCAGGCATCGGCCTTCACACAGGCGAGAATGTAAATCTTACCATTAATCCTGCTGAGGCTGGCACTGGCATTATCTTTAAGAGAGTGGATGTTGAAGATAAAAACAACCTTGTAAAAGCACTTTACTCTAATGTTGTTGAAACAACTCTCGGCACAACGATTGCAAATTCTGACGGAGTGAAAGTTGCAACAATTGAACATCTTATGGCAGCCCTCTGGGGTGCGGGAATTGATAATGCACTGATAGAAATCGACCAAGCTGAAGTTCCGATTATGGATGGCTCTTCAGAACCATTTACATTTCTTATTGAATGTGCGGGAGTCGTGGTTCAGGAAAAACCTAGAAAATATATCAAGATAATTAATCAGGTTAACTATCAAGATGGTGATGCTCAGTGTAGCTTATCACCTGACGCTGGCTTTATTGTAGACTTAGAAATCAATTTTGATTCGAAGGTCATTGCCCGCCAGAAAGCTAGCTATGATTTTACTGAGAGCGCATTTAAAAATGTTGTAAGCAGAGCCAGAACTTTCGGATTTAAAAAGGAAGTTGATTACTTAAGATCGCTTGGCCTTGCACGTGGTGGATCTTTAGATAATGCGATTGTGGTTTCTGATGAAGGTGTTTTGAATCCTGAAGGTCTTCGCTATGAAGATGAATTTGTAAGACATAAAGTTCTTGATTGTGTTGGAGATTTATTCCTCTCTGGCCATCGTTTTATTGGAAGATTTTCGGGCTATAAATCTGGTCATGGCCTTAACAATAAAATTCTCCGTGAGCTTTTTTCAAATCAAAAAAATTGGAAGTTTGTGAGCTTCACAGAAGATAAGAATGCTATCGAGAGAGCTTCTACTCCTCAAAGCAGAAAAAGCCAAAAAACTGCCGTTGTTACGGAATTGACAATTGCCGTATAAAGATGATGCTGTGCCTTTTTTAGTTGATAGTCATTGCCACTTAAATTTTCCAGATTTTAAAGATGATTTAGAGCAAGTTGTATCCAGAGCCATTGATTCTGGCGTGAAATATATGCAAACTATATGCACTGAAATGGCTGAGTTTGATGAAGTTTACTCAATTGCAAACAGATATGATAATATATTTTGCTCAGTTGGGGTGCATCCAAATGATAGCGGAAAGCAAGAAATAGCAGATGTTAAAGAATTGATTCAAAAGGCAAAACTTCCAAAGGTTATAGGTATCGGCGAAACAGGCCTTGATTATTATTACGAAACGTCTGACAAGAAAATTCAACAAGAGAGCTTCCTTAACCATATTGAAGCCGCGCAAGAAGCCGATCTTCCGATAATTGTACATACCAGAGATGCGGATGAAGATACCGCCAGAATCTTAGAAAATGCCGTTAAACGTAAGCAGCTTAGAGGCGTTCTACATTGCTTTACAAGCTCAAGAGAGCTTGCATTAAAAGCAATTGATATTGGGTTTTATATATCTTTTTCTGGCATTCTTACATTTAAGAGTGCAAAAAATCTGCATGATTTAGCTAAAGAAATTCCACTTTCGCGAATTCTTGTTGAAACTGATGCACCATATCTTGCGCCAGTTCCAAATAGAGGTAAAAGAAACGAGCCAGCCTTTACAGCCGATACCGCCCGCTTTCTCGCAAATTTACGACAAGAAAGCTATGATAAGATATGCGAACAAACATCCAAAAACTTCTTCACATTATTTAACAAAGCAAACCAGAATAATTAATTTGTTAACTAAATAGTGCTATTATGAATCTATCAATATTCAGTTGGGGGATTTATGAAAAAGATTATTGCCATCAGCATATTAAGTCTTAGCCTTGCAGCATGTTCTTCTACAAGATCAGCAAAAGTTGAAGAAATCAAGCCATCCGATAAACATTTAGAATGTAGCCAAATTGCACTGGAAGTTAATGAAGCAGATTACTACGCCAAACGAGCAGAAAGAAATCGCGGATTATCTCTCAAAACGCTTTTCCACCCTGTGGGATATATCGGAACTCTCTCCAGCTCGCACGACGCAATCTCAGCATCAAATAATCGAATAGATTATTTAAAAGAGATTTATAAAATCAAAAACTGCGACGCTGAAGAACAAAAACCAAGCCAACAACACGCACAGTTGTAAAGAAAAGTAGCGCAAGCAAAGGTGAGGATAAACAGCTACCCCTCCAAGCCAATTTTATCGCAAAATTCGCGCCATTCGCCTTTGCTCATGCCGCTATCTTCTTGTGAGACTTTTTCGCCTTTAATCATTCTTTGAATGACTTTGAGCCCTGCTGCTGAGATTTCTGCCGCGCCTTTTCTGTAATCAACAAAGGCATTATAAGTATTTGGAACCCATTTTTTAAGTATATCGAGCAAAATTTCCGCATATACCCTAATTTCATATTGCGCGTGAGAATCGGCGCGAAGGCTAATAAAATTCATGAAGTTATGAAGGTCTGTCTTCCAATACCACTGTGTGTAGTAATTGAGACTGAGATTCATTCTGGCAAGTTCTCTAGCTAGTCCTTGATTATTCTCGTTAAGAGTGTTGCCATTAACGTCGTGGTTTAACATCTCCTCATAATGCGAATAAAGATTAAGGGAATCATTTTTAAGAATCTCAAGAACCCTTTTAGCCTCTTCACCAGTTAGAATGTCACCCCTGCCCTGCCTGTTATTAACCGACTGAGCCGCGAGATTTTCTGCCGCAGGAATATAAAATTCCCTATCAAGGATTGAATAACGTGCTGAATATTCGTTTACATTGGCTGTTCTATGCCTAATCCACTGTCTTGCAATAAATATAGGAAGTTTAACATGTAGCTTAATTTCGCACATTTCAAACGGAGTTGTATGACGATGGCGCATCAGATAATTAATTAAGCCCTTATCTTCATTGATTTTCTTTGTGCCTTTACCATATGAAACTCTAGCTGCCTGAACAACCGCCGCGTCATCTCCCATATAATCAATAACCCTTATGAATCCGTGATCTAACACGGGAAATGGCTCGTATAAAACTTCTTCAAGAGAATCCACAGTTGCGCGCCTTGTTTTATAACTTGCTGCGCGTAGCTCTTTTATTTCTTCTTTTTGTTCGTTTTCTAGCATTATTAAGGCTCCATCAACATTTTATTTATATCTTTGATGTCAATATAGACAATTAAATGATTAATGTGAAAGAGATATATGCTCATATGTGGGGATTTGTCGAAAAATGGTTAGATACCCTTGAAAAAGAGAAGAAATATTCTATCAACACCATAGAATCATATCGCAATGACTTGGCGGATTTTTATGATTTTATGCAGCAACATATTGGCAGTGAACTTCCAGTAAAAGATATTGAGGAGATTCAAAGTGCAGATTTCAGGTCTTGGCTTTCAAGCAGAAAGCAAAGAGGCCTGCAAAATACATCATCTGCCCGCGCACTTTCTGCGGTGAAAAGTTATTTCAAATATCTCAGGCAACGCAACATTATCGAATCAAATGTGGCGATTGGTAATATTCGATCTCCAAAAATCAAGAAAGCATTGCCTAAGGCCTTAAATGAGATACAAACCGAAGCATCACTTGAATATGAAGATAACAATAAACCAGAATGGGTGATATATAGAGATAAAGCGATAATGCTATTATTATATGGTGCTGGCCTGCGAATAAGCGAGGCATTATCTTTAAAACTACAGGATGTAGAGGGCAAGTTCCTCAAAATAAAGGGTAAGGGTGGCAAAGAGAGAGAAGTTCCGCTTTTAGATAAAGTGAAGTATGAAATTGCAAGCTACATAAAATCATGCCCTTACAGAGTGGGTAAGAATGATTTAATTTTCGTTGGCGAAAAGGGAAAGCCTCTAAATCCAGCAGTTTATCAGAGATACATCAGAAACATGAGAAGAGCCTTGAACCTTCCAGAAACCACTACTCCCCATGCGCTTAGACACAGCTTTGCAACTCACTTACTCGGAAATGGAGCAGATTTAAGGTCAATTCAAGAGTTGCTCGGCCACGAGAGCCTTTCCACAACTCAGGTTTACACCAAAGTGGATTCTGAAAGATTAATGCAGGCTTATTCCAAATTCCACCCTCGAAGTAGAGATTGAACTATAGAATTAGATTAGGCAGGGTTGATTAGGCGATCGTCACAAAAATAAAAAGCCTTAATTCTCATTCACTTTATCATCGTTGATATATTGAAAACTTCCTGCTGCGCCATCTGCTAAATATAATTTCTGGATGTTTCTTCTAATAACGCCCGTCAAGTGTCAGTATAGCAAAAACGTAGGGGAGTAAGGCCTTGGATGTGCAATGCCATATTGTAAGCAAGGGAGTAACTCAGCGCGTGGAATCTGACAACTCAAGAACAAGAGACTTTCGCAAGGTTTACTAGAAAAATAAAGGCTGTAACAAGGTCAATAACAATGCTAAACATAACACTAAAGCTATACGCTCACTACCATTTCAATGATAATATCTTCAAACTCATATCTATCTCAGAATGGCACTGCCGTCTAGGCTCGATTAAAAGGCGTGCCTTTTATTATTGACTTATCTAATAAAACGAGCTACATTTAACAAATGAAAATCGTCTTTGATGCTACTAAAAATACAGCCAATATTGCCAAGCACGGTTTTTCGCTTGATGCTTTTGAGCAGATGGAGGCAGACACAGTGCATTTCAAAGTCGATGATAGGCAAGACTATGGTGAGCAACGCATCCGAGCTTATGGTATGTTGGATGGTTATTTATGTATGGCCGTATTTACGATGCGAAACGATGAATGTAGAGTTATCAGCTTTCGACGTTGTAATGCAAAAGAAAGGAAAGAGTATGACGAAAAATAATCAAGGAATTCCTGACTCAGATAACCCTGAGTGGGTAGCGGAAGATTTCAAGAGTGCACGTCCTCTAAAAGAGGGATTTCCAGACTTACACGCTCTGTTAAAGCGGCGTGGTCGTCCCAAAGTCGAATCACCAAAACGTTCAAAGACTTTTAAACTATCTCAGGATGTGATTGATGGCATAAGAGCTTCAGGTAAAGGATACAATGCTCGAGTAGATGAGGTATTGAGAGCAGCACTATCCGAAGGAAGAATATGATATGGTGCAATAGTGCGGCGTTCCTTGGTGGCGCCAGTCGCTTTGCGTTAAAGGTGACTAAGCCTTGCCTGATAAAGTTACTTACCCAGCCAAGCCTAGGTCATTCTTGTTAGAGGAGATAGATTCTAGGGTTTGCAGGATATTTTCAAAGTCGTTGCTGTTTAGTTTGCGTCCATCGCCAATAGATTTCTCAAATTCAGCGAGTAGAAGTTTTATTGCAAGTTTTGCTATCTCATCGGGCGGGAAAGAATGTCCTGCTTTGCAATCAGAAAACTTAGCGTATAATTTGGCAACAATGTTTTTGTGAGACTTCGAGCTAACCGAAGAAAAATCAACTGCTACTTTACTTCCTCCTAGATTTACTTCATGCGAAACTGATGATGAATTGCTAGAAAATAACAGGCGGTTAATGAGCCTTAGCGATAAGAAAACATCATGTTCCAATGTTTCGCCTTTTAAAAGCCTTGATAAAAAGCCTTGCTGTTCATTCACTTTATCATCGTTGATATATTGGAAACTTCCTGCTGCGCCATCTGCCAAATATAATTTCTGGATGTTTCTTCTAACAACGCCCGCCAGCTCTGTTTGCGAGGCTTCTTCAAGGTTGTTTACTAGCTGTTCATCAGATTCAACAATGCCAACACTTTTTGCAGAACTTACATAGGCATTTTCGATGACGCCCTTTACGGATGGTTCAATCTCGTTAGTGTCAAAACTATTTATTGATTTGCCAATTGCATTAGTAATGAAGAAGGCAACAGGCCATATTAGACTTGAATATATTCTCTGAATGGTATCTTTAAACGGAAACTTAAACTTATTCACCACGTAATCAATTGGCATTAAAGCAAGCGTATAGAGTGGAGCAAGCCAAAGCGCGCTAACAAAGCTATCTTTAAAGCCTTTGAAAAAATCACCACTTGTTAGTGATGAAAGCCTTTTTTGAAAAGAAATTCCCGATGCGTTTCTCGCATCTGAAATGTCAATTTCTTTACTGCTGACTTGTTCATTATTCATGGTTACAGGTTATATGCTTTAAATGTTACAGTTTGAAGACAGGTTAATAAAAAAAGCGGCAGAGATTCCCTGCCGCTTTATAAAAAGTTTCTTAGCTAATTTATTAAGATGCTTTTTCAAGTGGAAGGTTTTGTTTTTTCCACTCTTCTGTTCCACCAGGGAATTTCATGATATTGGTGTAACCAAGTTTTGCAGCTTTCTTTGCAGCTTTGCTGCTTGCTGGGCAATTCACACCACCGCAATAGAACACGATTTTCGCATCTTTTGCAGGAGCAACTTTTGCAAGGCTATCTGAGTTTACTTGCTTTGGAGTAAGATTTACAGCGCCTTGAATGTGGCCTTCTTTATATACTTTCTCACCATTTGCATCGATTAAAACAAAAGTTTCTTTCGCTTCAATCATTTTATTTAACTCTTCTGCTGAGATTTCTTTATATGGAGCTGCTTTTTGCTCAGTTTTAGCAGCTTCTTTGGTTGCTTCTTTTGTTTCTTTTGTAGCTTCTTTCGCTGCTTCTGTAGCTTTTGTTTCTGTTGTAGCTTCAGTTGCTTTAGTTGTAGCGGCCTCTTTTGCACCTGACTTCATTTCAGTTGCAGCAGATGTTGCCTCTGTTTTCATTTCAGTTGTTGGTTGTGCTTTATCTTCCGCATTTGCTGACTGAGCTGCTAGAAATAGAGCGAAAGCTGCTAAAAATGATAATAGTTTCATAGTAATAATCTCCGTAGAGGTTGGTTATTAACGTAAGGGAATATAGCAGTTATCGAGTCTTACTTCAATCTAGCCAATGCTTTGTGAAAAATTTGTAATTCTATTTTGTGGATAACTTAGAAATAAAGTTCCACTCTTCTTTTGAAACGCCAGAAACTGAGAGCCTTGACTGCTTTAGAAGTTGGAGGTTTTGTAACTCAGAATAGCTTTTAAGTTGCAAAAGAGTAACTGGCTTTGCGAATCTATAGCCAAACTTCATTTTGACCATTCCGAATTTACCAGTTTCATCGGAAGGATCTGGCACATATTCGCTGCAAACTTCAACTACTCCCACTATCTCTTTACCAATATTGGAATGATAGAAAAAGCATTTATCACCAATTTTCATTGATTTGAGATTATTTCTTGCTTGATAGTTTCTTACGCCATCCCAATTTGTGATTCCAACTCTTTCCATTTCATCGAATGAAAAAACATCAGGTTCACTTTTTACAAGCCAAAAACAAGAGTCTATCATTGCTTTAGTAATGCCTTCACTTGTCTTGATATAGAAGCCTTGCCAGAATCTTCATATTTCTCATAGTTAGAATCTATATCTGAAAGGTGATATAAATAATTCACCATAATGCCACACGATTGTTTATAGCCCTTAGCTGAGCAATCTCCCAGCCAGTTGATTTGCTCAAGCCTTGCGCCATTACTTAGGTGAAAATGCGCCACTGGGTCGAGTGCCTTACCATTCTTTTTCGCATTGACAAGGTAATCAGCGCACACTCTAATCATTACATTCTTGATTGCATTTCTTGATTCCGCATCTTCATTAGCAAAATTTTTAACTTTGGCAATTATGAACTCATGCATCTTTGCAACTGGAGCGAGTGCCTGAAGATCCTTAATCTCGCTTTGTGTGAGCTTATATTCGGTGTTAAAATTCTTCTCAAACCAACTCATAAATGCGGGAACAGGAGAAAGCGTACAAAACGTATTAATATTAGGAAGTTCCTTACTCAACCTTTCAACCACACGTTTTATGAGGAAGTTCCCAAAGCTGATTCCAGAAAGGCCTTTTTGTGCGTTTGATATTGAATAAAAAATTGCAGTATCAGCCGCTTCAGGATTTCCCACAGGGGTTGATTCATCAAGCAAAGTCTGAACATTACTTGCGATTCCGTTTACCAGTGCAACCTCTACAAATATCAAAGGCTCATATTCCATTTTATTATGGAAAAATGCATAGCACCTTCTATCAGAATCTAGCCTGTTCTTCATATCATTCCACGAGCGAATCTCATGCACAGCTTCATATGCAATAAGTTTCTCAAGCAACACCGCAGGGGAAGACCAAGTAATTCGCTCTAAATCAAGCAGGCCAATATCAAACCAATTTGCAAGCAAGGCTCTCAAATCGTTTTCCATTGCCTCAAGAGATACATCGCTTTTATATATTCTGAGAAGATCAGCTCTCAGGTCTACTAGAAATTTAAAACCATTTGGAAGAGAATTAAACTGCTTTAGAATTCTCTGACGTGGCGCAATAAGAGCATTTTGCAAAGCAAGAATTGACTTTGTTACATCTTCACGTTTTGCAGATTTATCGTCTGCCAATTGTTGATAGTTTTTGATTGAATTTTGAACCTGTTTTTTATCGAGATCGAATTTCTCTGCCAGAATTTTTAGAAAAACCTCTTTGCCTGCATCATTTAATGAAAGATATGTTTTGCCAAGCTCAACTGTTTTTATTCTTTCTTTAACTTCTCCTCCCTTTGCATCTAGGCATTCTTGCATCTGTGAGAAGATGTATTGCTTTTCTTCTTTTCTATTTAAGTCTGGCGAAGTATGACCTGTAATCTTGAGTTTGGCTGATGATGATATATCTCTCCACGCTCTGGAAAAGCCAACAACGGCCATTCTCTTAAAGTTTCTTAGAAACTTGTCAAAGTTTGCAGATTTTTTATCATCATCTTGTGACATAGCATCATTTCACTGATTTTATAAGTTTATAAGTTATTGAATCATGTAAAGCATTATAGGAAGCTGCAATGACGTTGCCAGATACGCCAACGGTGCTCCACCTATTGCCTAGTTCATCTGTGCTTTCAATTAACACTCTGGTTAGTGCTTTGGTTCCCTCAGATGGGGTTAAGATTCTCACTTTATAATCTACTAGTGTCATGCCCTTTAATGATGGATAAGCTGTTGCAAGAGCCTTTCTTAATGCTTCGTCAAGAGCATTAACAGGGCCATTGCCTTCCGCAACAGTCATAATAACTTCGCCGTTAATTTCGGCTTTAATGGTTGCCTCTGATACCGTTATAATTTTACCTCGCGCATTATACCTTCTTTCATCCATCACCCTGAAATTAAGCAGTTCAAAGAAGTTAGGAATTTTATCAAAGGTTTTTCTAACTAATAATTCAAAACTGGCTTCTGCACTTTCATAGGCATAGCCCATGCTCTCACGCGCTTTGAGTTCAGAAAGTAATTTTGATACTCTCTCATCGTCAGAATCAACGTCTATGCCAAGTGCGTCAAGTCTTGCAATTATGCTGGCCTTGCCCGCTTTGTCTGACAGCAATATTTCTGTTTCGTTGCCAACTAGCTCAGGATCTATATGCTCATATGCTGTTTTATCTCTGGCAATTGCCGAAACATGAATTCCGCCCTTATGAGCAAATGCTGCTGCCCCAACATATGGCTGATGTTGGTTAGGGCTTCTATTTAGCCTATCATCTAACAATCTTGATAAATGAGTTATATTCTTTAGATTCGCTTTTGAAACTCCTGTTTCATAACCCATTTTCAGCATTAATGTCGGAATAATTGAGATAAGATTCGCATTACCGCATCGCTCTCCCACTCCGTTTATTGTACCCTGAATGTGCCTAACCCCTGCCCTTACAGCCGCTAAACTATTGGCAACTGCGTTTTCAGTATCATTGTGACAATGAATTCCTAGTCTATCACCCGACACAGCCTTAACTGTTTCTGATACTATCTTTTCAACTTCATCTGGCAGAGTTCCACCATTGGTATCGCAGAGGACAACCCATCTTGCGCCAGCGTCATGTGCAGCTTTCGCAACTTCAAGCGAATATTTACTATCTGCCTTATATCCATCAAAAAAGTGCTCTGCATCGAATATTACTTCAATTCCTTTTTTAACAAAGAATTCAATGCTTTCAGAAATCATCTTCAGATTTTCTTGCAGATCAATTTGTAGTGCCACTTCAACTTGAAATTTTGATGCTTTGCCGACTAGACAAACCGTTTTAACGCCTGTTTGTAACAATGTAGTCAAACCAGTATCATTTGATGCACTCCTGCCTGCTTTTCTGGTCATTCCAAATGCAGTGACTATTGCTCTTTTGAGCGGAGGAAGCTCACTGAAAAAAGCATCATCCGCAGGGTTAGCACCCGGCCAACCGCCTTCAATATAGTCTATCCCAAATCTATCAAGCTCTAATGCGATAGCCTGCTTATCAGCAGTATTTAAATCTACACCTCTTGCTTGACAGCCGTCTCGCAAGGTTGAGTCATACAAATATATTCTATTATCTGTCATCGAATCCTATATCAATACTGTTTGGGCACTGCTTAATAATAAAGCTCAGGCAAACATAACTAATTATGTGAGATGCGCTTAGTTGTCAATTTTTTCGGGGAGTTAAGTTAAAAAGCACGTATAATATAAACCCTCCCCCTTTATGAGTTTGCTCACCTACGTTTTATCTGAAGGCATTGGTTTAAGCCATTTATTTTTTTAACTTCAATTCGGAATAAGGATTAGAAAAAATGCTCCCACTTTATGGGGGAGCGAATAATGTTACTTCTTGTCCCGAATTGAGGTTATTCTCTAAATTAGCTATAAATCATGTGATGATTAGGAAATGCTCTAGCCTTCATCTCCTTCGCAGTCATACTGGTGCCTGACAAAAACGTAGGGGAGTAAGCGATAACGGCTATATTATTTAAAGGCCAATAATTTCTTTAGCCATTGCCTTAAAAATCACCATATTGGCTTTGAAAGTTCTGCCTATACGCGGAATATCTTTTCTAGGATGTACTTCAACTGGCACTTGCGAGAAGATTCCAGAATTTTTGACAATAGCTATTGCAACGCCTGTTCCTATGGTTGGGGAACTAGCGATGTTGATATATTTTATTGCAAAATCAGTGCGATAACCTTTCATTCCACATAATATATCGTTAATGCCATAGCGAATCTTTGCATACCACCTGAAGCATGCTTCGGCAAACCTTGCAGGTTTAGGACGATAACCTAAAACTAGGTCAGCTTTATCTTTTGCCAACTCATCAATAAATAGCTTAATAACTTCAGGATTATGCTGCCCATCAGCATCTAGAGTGATGACATAATCGAAGCCATGCTCTGCTGCCGCTTTAAAACCTGAGGCGATGGCTCCATCATAGCCAGTATTTCTATCATGCGTTATTACAATTGCCCCTGCTTTTTCTGCAACTTCGCCTGTTCCATCACTTGAGCCGTCGTCTACAACTATCACTTTCCCATATTTCATTGCTGCTTTAATAACTGGTTCGATAGTTAAAGCCTCGTTGAGTGCTGGAATTACTAGTCCATATCGTTGTTTATATTCGTTCATTGTCTATTGCTTACTTATCTTATTTCTTATTTTGATATTAAAATTTCCCCACCATGCAATAACCAACATTATTAATATTGCAAGCATATATGCGTATGCGGGGAAAATTGATTTATATGAAGATGCTGATTTTTCATATACCTTCTCTCTATCAAGCGATAGCTCGATGGAATTTAAATTCTGGTTGTGCAGCCAAACCTGCCTTCCATCAGATACTTTTACAGCATTTAGAAATTTTTCCTCATCAGAATAAAATCTATTATACTCACCTTTTTGATTATCGAGATTTTCAAGGAAAATTCGTTTATTACCATATACTTCCGATGATGTTTCGATAATTACATGTGAATATACATTCTGAAATTCAATTTCTTTCTGAGTTGGGTCTATATCAAGCACTGAATCTGGAGTAATGGCTTGAACCTTTGAATTTTGTGCCGCAAATCCAAAGTCTTGAAAAATCAGCTTTCTACCTTCTAGTTTTGCATCAATATAAACTTCATCCATATTGGCCTCACGAAGTAACCAATGGATAATATTGCGAGTTAAAATCTTATCTACGCCCTTTGACTCTAAGATTCCATATCCTCGTGACCATTTCCACATATCGCTTGAAGTGACCATTGCAACTCTACCCTTGTTGACTCTTGCAACTGCCATAAACGGCATTGCTGAACCCCGTTCTGCATTTACTCCTTCAAGTAAAGGTATGGCATTGGTTTTTAGTTGGAAATTTGCAATTTTATCTACTTTGCCAAGTGGTTCTTTTAAACTACGAACTAGGGGATGTTTTCTTCCAGATTCTGAAATAGCTACGGAAAAGTCTCCATATGAAACGTTATTTCTTAAATCAAATGGCAAAACTGTTCTAAGTTCACTCGCAATGATTGACTCGTTTGCTTCATCAGAATTTTCAGGAATGACCAGCAAAGAGCCACCATCTTTAACATATCTTGCAATGTTATCTAGGTAATCATAGGAAATCTGGCTTACACCCTGATAGTTATCGAAAATCACCAAATCAAAGTCAGGCAACTTTTCATAAAATAGTTCATTGACTGGAAATGGAATTAGTGACATTTCCCTTGCAGGAGTTGGATCAGAATCTTCAACATCTTTCAAAATATTAAAATGAACCAAATCTATATTGGGATCATTCTTCAAAAAGTCGCGCCACATTCTTTGACCAGAATAAATTTTGCCAGTAATCAGAAGAACACTCATTCTTTCTCTTATGCCATTTATTGAAATTAGAGCTTGATTATTTAAACTGCTTATTTCGGCATCTTCTGATTTAACGTTTATTAAAAACTCATTCTTTCCAGACATTGTAATAGGAAGATTAATGGCTTCTTCTTTACCTAATTCTGCTTCTGCTTCAATTGGTTTTGAATCTGGATTATTTGATATTATCGAGACGTCTATCTTCTTAGATTTATTTTTGCCAAATTGAGATACTTTATATTGAATCTCTACTTGATCGCCAATTTTAGCGTAGCGAGGGGTTTTTGTAACTTCAACAGATAAATCATTGTCATTATCACTGCCAACTAGCAATACATTCAGTGGTTTATCTGATGAGCGTATCACCTGATCTTTGGTTATTGCATCAGTTATTAGAACACTTCCTGCATGGAAATTTGGAATTACTGCATTCTCGGCCTTATTGATAAACGCACCAAGCGAAGAATCATTCTTAGCCATAAAATCAGATAAATGCTTTAGATTTACTTTAAATCCCATTTCACTAAGCCTTGAAAGCAAGATATTCTGGGCGTTCTGAACTTGCTCGTTGCGCTTTTGAACTTCCGCACTAAGTGAATTATCTATCAGAAGCAAAACGCTTTTTTGTATTTCCTTTTTATCTTCTTTTGCAATTGATGGATTATAGAGATAAACCGCAATTAGAAGCATTGCCGCGCATGTATATAGTGATTTTTTATATTGCCTTTTAAATGCAATTATAAGAGCCGCAAACATTCCACTTGCGATAATGATAATCCATATCAGCACTGGTTCAGTGTAGGGTATAAACTCAATATTATAGTTTAGAAACACCGTTCTTATCTTCTCCATTCATCTAATCTAGCGAGGTGGAAATAGTCATCATATCTAGGCTTATCAGATTTTAAGTTAGGAAAAACAAGATAGGGTGTTTCAGGTTTCATAAACTCATTCATGATTCTTATAAATATTTCGTATCCCGCTTCTGAGATTGCTTTATTACTATTATCATAACTTTTCTCGATTGCAGCTTCGCTTGTTCCTTTTATATGCCAGAATGATATTTCATCTACATTGTTCTTGGTTGTGCGGCTATATTTCGAGAAAGCTCCATGCTCTATCATTGCTGCGGTTAATGGCAGTTGCAGTCTTACGCCAGAATCAATCTCTGATTTTGTAGGTATAGAGCCAGTCTTGTAATCAATCAATGCGACCATTCCATCTTTATAAAACTCAACCCTATCTGCAATTGCAGTTAGAGTAAAATCAATTCCATTTATTACAATAGGCATTTCGGCATATATCTCTGAGCAGATTATAGGATTAGCCTTCCTTCTTTCTGAATCTCGCTCAACAAACCATTCAGCAATTTTCTCGAATCTTTTTGCCCAGAAATAGCTTAATGATTTTTGCTTTTCATATTTTTTGAAAAAGCTATTTGCTAATTCATTTATATATCTAACTTTTTCTATATGAGGGAGGTTGATTAACTCTCCATAGCTTTCGTTATACTCAGATAGAATTTTGTGAACTACGATTCCGAAGTCTGATGCATCTGGCTTTTTATCTATATCTTCTAAGGGTTCGATGTTCAGAATCTTGCTTGCGTATATAGCGTAGGGATTATCAAACAACTTCTCAATTGATGTAACAGATAGTTTGTTTGGCCTTGCGCTCACTGGCGGTTTTGGCATAGGCTCAGGAAGTTTCTTATAAAAATCTGGCTTATCTAGGGCATATGCTTTTTTGAGATAATTTTCTTCTTCCTCTTTTACTTTTGAATACCAATCATTTTTGCCACACGCATTCTTGAAAAAAGCAACAAACCTTGAAAGAAAGCGCGAACGAGTAGCCAAGTTCCCATCAATTTTCTTGGCTCTTGTGAGATATAGCTTTTTATCTGACAACCTATTGATGAAATCATGGGCAGATAGAGCAACGTTTTTTTCATCTGATATTAGGCCAATTTCCTTTTTTATAGCGTGATTAAGTATCGGGTCGTATCTGATAGATTCAGGGAAGCAACCCTCATTTAAACCCGCAAGAATTGAAACATCAAAGTCTAGCAATCTCGCATCCATCGGAGTCATAATCGAGACATAAGCATTTCGCTCTTGCTGATCTAAATTCTGAGAAAATTCGAATTCTGGCAATATTTTAAAGGTTGAGAGAACATCTTGCACCACTGCTGCAAAGTTTACAAGATTCATTCTTTCAATGTTTTTTGTAGCGGCGATCACTTCCTGAAGTGCTTCGTAAAACTTTTCATCATTTTGTAATAAGTTATTTGAACATAGCAGATTGGCTATATTTAGTATCTCTTTAAAACCTTTTGATATATCAACACCATATGATGAGAAAGTCGAATAGCTAGATTCAGTTTTTAATTTTAATTCTGTTAGTATGTTTCTAACTCTTGCCTTTTTCTCATCTAAATTCTCAATTGGCTTGTGAGAGTTATTTAAATTATCCAGATAATGTAACAATCCATCAATTCCACCTTCAATTCTTATTCCTCTTAACAATAATATATCTATGTCTTGGATAGCTTTTTTCTGCTCATGTTCATCTTCAATAATCTTTAAAACTGGTTGTCTCAGAAATGATAGGAATTTAACTGGATTATCTCTATCAGTCAGCCAATCTGCCAACAGAATCATGAATTCACCAATTTTAGTTTTTGCGTATGACGATGCAAAAAGGTTTTTGTATTTAATATCAAATCGTTCTAGTTCGTTGATGAAGGCTTGAATCAATGATTTTTCAGTTGTTATGAATGATACATTCTTGCCAAGCTCAAGGTTTTCTTTGGCAATTAAAGCAGCAACCCTAGCTTCTATAAAGATATTTGGTGATTCTATGATAGATATATCGGTATCAATAGTTTTATGCTCAAGATTCTTCCATAGATATATTTCATCTGGTATTCGCATTATCTCAGATGCAATAATTTTCCTATCAATCTGGCAGCCATCTTTTTCTGAAATATGCCAATTTTCTATGCCGTTAGGGTTAATTTCATTGGCGCGTAAAAACTCAAACATTGTAGCCTGAGGATGACATGCCTCAAGAGGTTTCTCCACTTCAACTTCATTTGCTGAATTTGCACAGAAGAATGGTAAAACAACCATTCCTATCTTTAAATTTATAACCGCACTCATTAATTCGCGGGTTGATTTTAAACTTGCCGTTGAACCTGCAATTATAATTGGGTAATTAGGGGGTTGGTTTTTTAAAGAGTTTGCAAGTTGTTTTAATGCATTATTTAAAGCGGAAACTTTCTCTATTTTTCCTGATTTACTTATGTAAGCATCCCAATTTTTCTTAATTTCTATGATAGAATCTATATTTTGTTGCCAGTGTGAGGCCAAATTATCTATGGGTATATCTCTAAGCCTTTCAAAAGATATATCTTCCTTTTGCATTTCATCTATTAAATATCCAAAATGCGACGCCATTTTAAGCGCACTGTCATGACTTATTTTCTTACTGTTTCCATCTTTCGAATATTGATTATATATAATTTTTGCAAGGAAAAGCCTTCGTTCAATTTCGCTCATCTCTAAAATGGAATCACTATCGCTTCCAGCATCAGCGATAGCTCTAATTCGCGGGGGTTTTATTCCTCTTTGATTAAATACCCTATATAATCCATTAACAGAATTCTGAGATGGAAGTAGAACTAAAGCCTTGTAATAGGATTCTATGCCTAGTCTTTCTATCATTCCACTGGCCAGAGAGTTTAAGAAAGATTCACCAGCCGTAATAAAAAAAACGGGCTCTGAAGATTCTATATTCAACTATTTCTCGGCTTTAATTATCTCGGTCATTGTAACGCCGATTCTATCTTCGACAACAACAACTTCTCCTCTTGCTACCAATCGATTATTTACATATATATCAATTGGTTCGCCGACCTTTCTATCAAGCTCGATAACCGCACCTCTACCTAATTTTAGAAGTTGGCTGACTGCCATTGTAGTTTTTCCAAGCACTACAGACAATTGAACTGGAACATCATACACAGCTTCAAGAGTAAGGTTAATCTCATTTTCAAGCGTATCGGCTAAACTTTCTTCTGTCATATGCTAATCTCCAAACTTCATGTTATCTAAAACCTTAGTAATAATGGATTCAACATCTCGTTCTGCGAAACCATCTTTCCACTCTACTCTAAAATCACCATCGTTCATTGCTGAATCTGCTTCAATTACAATCTCACCTCTATATCTACTTACTTGGGCTACATCTGCAATGCATTTCTTAACAGATTCTTTTGCATTTGAGGAGACGTATATTGTAATGCTAGGTTCTAAAAACAATGTTGCAAGAACAGACTGCAAGGAATCTTCCATAGCCTTAAATTGATTTTCTGAGATAGCCTTTTTTGCGAGCTTCATAGCAACATTCGTTGCAACTTCAATTGCGCTTTTAACTGAGTTTTCCGCAAGGTTTATTATACTATCTGATACTACAGATAAGTCTTTTTGGATATTTTCGACTAATCCAGATAGAATCTGGGAATCAATTTGCTGCTTGGCCTCTATCTCCGCTTGAAGAGATTCTCTACCTTCTTTTAACCCTTTGCTATAACCTTCTTGAAAAGCATTGTTAACATCTTCTTCGCTAACTTTATTCTCAGGCTCTGGCTGCATTTCTTCATCTGAAATTGCCGAGTTCTCATCTTTAAAAACATCAGTCAAACTCATGCTAACAAAAGCAGAATCTCTTTCTATTTCCTCAAATGTTCTGAACTGAAATTTTTCTATTCTCATATTCTCAATAAAACATTTTAATATACTAGTTGGTCATCTCCGCTTGAATCAGCTATTACAATCTCTCCCTTATTTGCCAAATCTTTAGCGATTGTAACAACATACATTTGGGCTTCGTCAACATCTTTTAAACGCACTGGACCCATTGCTTCCATATCTTCTTTCATAATCTTTGCCGCACGTTCAGACATATTCGAGAAGAACATATCTCTAATTTTCTCTGAAGCTCCTTTGAGGGCAATTGCCAGTTTATCTTTATCAACACCACGCATGATAGTTTGAACACCCATTGGATCAACCTTGATAAGGTCTTCAAAGGTAAACATCAATGCCCTAATTCTTTCTGCTGAATCGCCATCTCTATCTTCAAGTTGAGACATAAACTTGAATTCCGTATTTCTATCGAAATTGTTAAATATCTCAGCCATAACTTCATGACTGTCACGTCTTTGAGTTTTAGCAAGGTTGCTCATAAACTCGGTTCTTAGGGTTTTTTCAATGCCCTCCATCACCTCTCTTTTGACAGATTCCATGTGCAACATTCTCATGATAACTTCCATTGCAAGGTCATCTGGCATGGCGGTCAAAACTCTTGCAGCGTGATCTGGCTTAAGTCTTGATAAAACAAGAGAAATAGTTTGTGGGTATTCATTCTTCAAATATGCGGCGAGCACTTCTTCATTAACGTTTCCGAGCTTATCCCACGTGGTTCTTCCCGCAGGGCCTCTGATTTCTTCCATGATGCTGGAAACTTTTTCCTTACCCAAAGCCTTAGACAACATTCTTTCAACCGTGTCATAAGAACCAACAACTGCGCCGCTATCTGACATTCCATCTAGAAATTCGACAAATATTTTCTCTACTGTTTCTGAACTTACCTGTCCTAAGGTAGACATAGCATGAGATATTTCTTTAATCTCATCTTCATGCATACTTGAAAGGAGTTTTGCAGATTGCTCGTCACCAATAGACACTAAAAAGATTGCCACTTTCTGTGGGCCAGTAAGTTTTTTATAGTCATCTCCTTTTGCTACTACTGGTGGCATACTTAATCTCCCCTATCTGATCTTAGCCAGTTTCTGAGTGAGTTTAATGTCTCTTCTGGATGTTTATCAATCATTGCTATAATTTTTCTCATTGATGAAGATTTTACTTTTCCATCTATTCTGTCAATATTGATGAGGGTTTCCTCGCCTTCTGGCAGCTCTCCTCCCATACCTGTTTGATCAGTTAGCTGACCTGCAATGCTTGGGCCTGTTAGGGCAGATAACCCATCTTCAACTTCTTCGTCATCTACTCTGGCAGTTGATGCCTCAAGTGCACGACTCACAAGTGGCTTGACCACGAGTAATATCGCAAGGATTGCAACTATTCCCAAAACGGCTGTTTGCATAATGCTGCCGAAATCATCTTTTATCCAATCAAGAGGAGTTTCAGGCTTGAAATTTTCTGCACTATCAGGAAATTGCATATTCACAACTTCGACTTTGTCGCCTCTTTCCGCATCAAATCCTATTGCAGATTTTACCAGTGATTCGAGCTTTTTAAGCTCTTCATCACTGCGTGGATTGTAAGTAACTGTTCCATCTTCAGCAACTGAATAGGTTCCATCAACCAAAACTGCAACAGATAGGCGATTAACTGTGCCAGTTTCTTTCACATGGTTTGTTACTTTTTTAGTTATCTCAAAATTTGTTGTTTCATCTGTTTTTTGTGCGCTAGATGATGAAACTGTTGAGCCTTCCCCAGCCTGATTATCTGGAAGGTTGTTTTTAACACTTACATTCTCAGATGTATCCTTTTCGTTGCTTTGCTCTTTTTCTTCGACACTTTGCACAGAGCGCACAACCTGACCGTCTGGATCATATTCCTCTGAATTAGTAGTAATTCTATCGAAATCAATTGCAGCAGAAACCTGAGCTTTGACCTTATCAACCCCTACAGATTGCTCAAGAAGCTCTTCAACCATTTTCTTCAGTCTGTTTTCATATGAGATTCTGTATTGCTCTGAAGTTTCAGCAATTAAACTTGGGTCGTTCGGATCATCCACACCTTTTGCAAGTAGTCTGCCTTTATCATCAACTATGGTTATCTTTGAAACTTTTAAATTAGGCACTGCCGTTGCAACCAAATGCCTAATCGCACTTATCTCTGATGTGGTTAAAGCCTGACTTGAATTAACTTTAAGTGCTACTGAAGCTGAAGGCTCTTGCTCTTCCCTCGTAAAAAGCTCACGTTTTGGCATAACTAAGTGAACTCTGGCAGAGGATATTTTTCCAAATGACATTATCGTGCGAGCTATTTCACCTTCTAGTGCTCTTAACATATTCACATTATAGACAAAGTTTGACGTGCCAAGATTTTGAGATTTATCAAAAATCTCATAGCCAACACCAGCAGTGTTTGACGGCAAACCATCACCTGCAAGTTTCATTCTGAGTCTTAAAACTTCTGATTCTGGAACAAGAATTTGAGTTCCATTTGCTTGAATTTGATATTTAATACCTTGCGAATCAAGGCTCGTGATGATGTTGTTTCCATCCTCCAATGTGAGGTTTGAATATAACGGAACCATGCCGCCGCTTGATGATGGAGAACGAACGGCAAGAAACATAATAAGCGCAAGCAATAAGACTGCTCCACCGCCAATAGCTGCAAGTTTTGCAGTTCCTAGACCCTTAATTGTTTCGACTAACTCCGCCATATAATCCTGTAATTTTTTTCTATTATCATACTACTTGATAATAAAGCGCAATAATTAAAAAAATACTAACATAGGAAAATTTTGCCTAGTTAGCGATTATTTATAAAAATCAATTACCAAACGCTATTTTGCAATTTTCATGCCTGTGAATATTTATGGCTATAATTTTGCTGGAAATTGTTTTATAAAAATGCAAATGAAGATTAGAACATACAATAAATATATTTTAAAATCCCTTGCTAGCAGCACTGTATTCATAACAGTCAGCTTGACTACTATTGTTTGGCTTACGCAGTCTTTAAAGTTTATAGATTTGATTGTTAATCGCGGCCTTCCAGTTAGCACTTTTTTATACCTAACCATGCTTTTATTGCCTTCATTGCTTGGCGTCATATTACCTATAGCATTGTTTATTGCTGCTATTTTTACCTATCATCGTTTGATAATGGATAGTGAAATGGTGGTATTGGAAAGTTCGGGACTTAGCAAATTAGATTTATCAAAGCCCGTAATTATAATTGCATCTATTATATCTGGAATTGGATATTTAATATCATTTTATCTGCTTCCTGTTTCATATAGAGAATTCAAGGATCTTCAATCATTTATCCGCGATAATTATGCATCAATCTTATTGCAAGAAGAGGTTTTTAATAACCCTATTGACGGTCTTACCGTTTTTATAAGAGAGCGAAAATCAGGAAGTATTTTAAGAAGAATATTCGTTCACGATAACCGCAATCCAGAAAATCCTGTTACGATGATGGCTGAAGAGGGAAAACTTATCCAAACTCCATCTGGCCCCAAATTCTTATTATTAAACGGAAACAGACAGGAAGTTGATAATAAGAACGGACAATTATCGATATTAAATTTTGAAAGTTACAATCTCGATCTAAATGCAGTTGCAAACCCCATTAAAGATAGGGGTAGAGAACCTGAAGAACGCTTTGTAGGAGAACTACTAAACCCTGAAAACGGAATTTCTGAGAATGTTGCAGCAAAATTTGCAGCTGAAGCTCATCAACGAATGACTTGGCCGCTTTTATCTTTCGCATTATCCTTAATTGCAATATCTGCCCTGTTATGCGGAGAATTTAATCGGCGAGGCCAGTGGAGAAAAATAACCTATTCTGTTGGAATCGCCATAGCAGCAGTTGGTTTATGCTTCTTCTACAATAACATAACTGGTCGCTACCCCTCAATGTTTATCATGCAATATATCAATATGATAATCTTAATTGCAATTCCTATCTACTATCTGAAAGTGTCGGAGAACTTTACTAAGAAGATTTAGACTTATTTATAATATCCATAATTTCTTTTAGTGTATGTCTTTTAGACTTTAGCCCCTTAATCTGCTCGCAACGTGCAACCATGCTTCTGGAATAAAGTTGATAGCCAGATTTTGTTGTTTCAGCAACTTCTAGAAGGCCAAGAGATGTCCAGTATCGTATCGTTGCAACTGTCTCATCAGTAGCTTTTGCTAGTTCACCAATCTTAAGAAGATCATCGCTATCTATCACGTCCTCTGTAGAGGATTCACCTTTCACAGTTTTCAAATAAATATCAAGTGAACGCTCGGCAGCATCTGAAATAATCTTCTCATATTTCTGTTTTGAGCCTCCAAGCTGAACTTGCTCTATAGAACTGATATAGTTCAGTCGATCACGTTTACGAATAATAGCTGGGGGATAGCCATACATCATCAAAATAAGATTCATAAGCAGTCTTGCTGTTCGGCCATTCCCATCAATAAATGGGTGGATAGTAACAAGCCTGTAGTGCGCCTCTGCTGCAAATTCAACTGGGTGCATATTGTGTTCGCTGACAAGCCATATCCAAAACTCATCCATCAATTTGGGTACCTTGACAGGGTTTGGCATTATCACGGCTGAACCAGAAATAAGAACTGCTACATTCCTATAACACCCAGCATTTTTTTCATCAATTCCCCTCAATATCATCTCATGGATTTTAAGAATATCTGAAATCATAAGTTGATTTGGCTTCTTGTTTATCAATGAACTTACATAATCAAGAGCAGCCGCATGATTAGTTGCCTCTAAATGTTCTTTGAGTGTCTTTCCTCCAACAGTTAAGCCTTTTTCTATAACTATTGCAGTCTCAAGACGAGTTAAGGTATTTCCTTCTATCGCATTGCTTGTATAAGTCAGTTCGATTCTAAACCATTCATCCAGATTGGTTACAAGCTCGGATGGAAGTGGTCTAAAGCTATCTAAAAGATGCTTTTTGTGAGTTATTCTTTCATAATTCATGAAATAAAGTATAAGGTATCACGTAATACTTTTCAATAGAATATATAATAAAGCTAAAAGTGGTTGCATCAATTATAATTTATAGCTAATTCCTCATTGATATATAAATAGCAGAGTCTAATGCAGCAAACAGACATATTTCACAATCTTATTGAATACTCGGTATCGGAAATATCGGGTGCGGTTAAGCGCGTTGTTGAAGATAACTTTGGTAGAATAAGAGTTCGTGGAGAGTTATCCGAAGCAAAAGTTCATACATCTGGGCATTTATATCTAACTTTGAAGGATGAAAAATCCTCGCTAAAAGGGGTGTGCTGGAAGGGTAACGTAAGCAAACTTAAGTTCAAACCACAAAATGGGTTGGAAGTAGTCTGCACAGGGAAAATATCAACTTATGCAGGTTCTGGAAAATCAGAATATCAGATGGTTATTGACTCAATAGAGCCATATGGTGCAGGTGCACTAATGGCTTTGTTTGAAGAACTTAAAAAGAAATTATTTGCCGAAGGTTTATTTGAACAATCTCGCAAAAAAGCCATTCCATATTTGCCAAAGGTGATTGGCGTTGTGACCTCTCCAACGGGCGCAGTTATCCGTGATATTCTTCACCGCGTTAGAGATAGATTCCCCTGTCATGTGATAGTGTGGGGGGCAGCAGTTCAGGGTGAAGGCGCAGCAGAGCAAATAGCCGCAGGCATCAACGGTTTGAATAACTTACCCGTAGATTTTCCAAAACCTGATTTAATAATTGTTGCGCGTGGTGGTGGCTCAGTTGAAGACCTATGGTGCTTTAACGAAGAAGTTGTTGTGCGTGCTGTTGCAAACTCTCAAATTCCTTTAATATCAGCCGTAGGGCATGAGACAGATACAACTTTGATAGATTTTGTCTCAGATCTTCGCGCACCAACTCCCACAGCCGCCGCTGAACACGCCCTGCCCGTTCTGCAAGATCTTATATTCACTTTAAGCGATATGAATTCACGACTTGCAAGAGCCGAAATTAGGCTTTTATCTGAAAAATCAATGCAGGTTGAATCACTTTCAAGAATGCTTCCAAAACCTGAGCAAATTCTTGAAACCGCAATGCAAAAGGTAGATGACTGGAGCGAACGACTCTTAAAAAGCCTGCCTAATCTTATTGATACCAGAACCAAGCAACTAAAAATTTTAGAAGCAGGTATAAAGCCAAACTATATTGCCAAGCAAATCGAGTTTAGCACCCAAAAAACCTCTGATATTGCTAGAAACATGAATAATGCAATCCTCAGAAACATTGATAATTGCGATAAAAAGCTAGAAGCCATAGGAAGATTATTAGAAAGCCTTCACTACAAACGGGTTCTTGAACGCGGCTTTGCAATTGTTAGAGATGATAACAGCAAAATTATTAGCACTATAACTGATGCTAAAAGTTCAAAAACCTTGCAAATCGAATTTAGAGATGGTGTTATCAGAACCTCCACATAAAGAGAGTTTATTATGCGCGAATACTTAACACGGCATTTAAAAGAGGCAGAAGAAAGCTATTTTGAACACCTAAAGTTCACCGTCAAAATGGGCTTGGGAATGGCGATTACTGGGTTCATAATAATAATTCATGGCATCTTTCCGTTCATAATGACGAAAACTGCAAGCAATAGAATCGAAAAAATTAGCGTAATAATGAAAAGCAGAGTGAAGAAATAACTCAAGTGATCTACCTAGTTACAGGAACTGCTGGATTCATAGGCTTTCACCTCGCAAAGTCTTTGCTTGAAAAAGGTTTAAGCGTGATTGGAGTTGATAACTTAAATAGTTACTATGATGTTGAACTAAAAAACAAAAGATTATCTGCACTAATAACGCATAAGAACTTCAAATTTTACAAGCAAGATATATGCGAAATATCGGATTTAAAAGCAAAGGGCATAACTCATATCATCCACTTGGCCGCACAAGCGGGGGTAAGATATAGCCTAACCGCACCAATGGCTTATTCGCATAGTAACCTTCATGGTCATCTTGCAATGCTTGAATATGCCAAAAGCCTTGATTCGTTAGAGAGCTTTGTTTACGCAAGTTCAAGCTCGGTATATGGTGCAAATGAAAAGATACCATTTACTGAGAGCGATAGAACCGATAATCCAGTCTCTCTTTATGCGGCAACTAAGAAATCTTGCGAGATAATGTCTGAATCATATCACCAGCTATATAAAATTCCAATGGTTGGGCTTCGCTTCTTTACCGTATATGGCGAATGGGGCAGACCAGATATGTCGCCTTGGCTTTTTACTGATGCGATAATAAATCAAAAACCACTTACATTATATAACAATGGCGAATCAAGCCGCGATTACACCTATATAGATGATATAGTTGCAGGCATAGAAGCCGCATCAGCTTACAAACTTAGTAACCACGAGATATTTAATCTTGGTGGCTCAAATCCTATTTCTGTGAAGTATTTTCTTGAATTAATCGAGAATATTACAGGCAAAAAAGCTATAATAAATCATGCGCCAATGCAAAAAGGTGATGTTGAAAAAACTTATGCCGATATAACAAAAGCTCAGAAATTTCTCGGGTATAATCCCAAAACTTCAGTAGAAGATGGAATGCAAAAGTTTATTAAGTGGTTTAATGTATAATATTTTATTTGCGCCATTTATGAATCAAATAAAACCTTCCCCCTTTATGGGCTTACCTCCCCCATGAATGGGGAGGGGATGTGTATAACAAATGAAAATCACAAACTCTACAACGCAGGGCTTTGATTCTTTTCGTAACTAGTTGAGCCTGCAATAAAAATAGGCTTTCCATAATTTTTTTGGATCTCTCTAGTATTTTCAGCTTCAGCGGCAATATTATCTCTTTTTTCCCCTTTTTCCTTCTCTGGCTTGAGCATTTCTTGCAGCGCCTTGAACTGCTCTGCTGTTACTTCAATAAAGCTATCTTGCAATATTGCGAAAGTAACGCCCGAACTATAAGGAAATGTGGTTAGTGAGCCTTTACTATCAACCAGATATTTGCCATTTTTAAATCCTGCCAAATCCATATAGCTAAATTTCTTTGCCTCACCCGTTTGCTCGCCTTTATCTCTATCTATCATCTCTTGAATAAGCGGATTTGGCTTATCCGTCACCTTAATAAACGCCGTTAGAACAAATGCCTTGCCAGAATCAGATGTATGAACAACGTGAAGCTCACCATCTGCTTTAACTGGTTTACCATCCCTTCCAAATATCTTATGTTCTGTGCCGATGTGAAAGTGCGCGTGATCGGCTTTATATTCCTTACCCATGTGGGTTATTCCCTGAGGTGCGGATGGGTTTATCTTGAATTCCTTACCAACTATATCGCCGTAACCTTTTGCATTGTATTGGAATTTCTTATCGTGAACTTCGACTGTTCCAGCATCGTGATCATATATTTGAATCTCTGTAGCTCTTGGATCGTTTGCAAGTTTTTTATATTTATCGCCCAGTGCATCAATTAGCACATCAGATAGCTTATCCGCCACGCCTTCATATTCAGGAAACTTGCCACTTTGCAGAATATCCAACAATTGTGGAAGTAGATAAGACATAATGGCCTTACGATATTTAACAGTGTTTTCACTGCCTTCAATTACTCTGCCATCTTCACCAACAGTTGGTTGAAAAGCCTTAGGGCTATGAAGTAAAGCGCGTAAATATCTGTGCGCCACATTAATATATTTTATTCCTTCGGGATGAACCTTCGCTTCTTCCTCAAGGGTTGTGAGAAACTCCCTACCCTCATCTGATTTTCTATTGTGCTTTCTTCCAAACGGATTACGGAGGAAATCTGTAACCCTCTCAAAGAATGGACGGTTTGAAGTAACCTTTGGGTCGTGCTTACGATTTTTATAAAAGAAATCAACCAAATCATAGTTAAGGCCGCCAAGAACTCTTTTATCTGTAAGAGCTTTAGCAATATCCGCAGAAACTCTTGAGTTGCCGCCGAATATTTTGCCTATTGCCGCCTCCATATCCGACTGATCTGCGCTATCAATGATTATATTGATATTTTGTCTTTTATAGCTTGCAAGTGACTTTTTCTCGTCTTCACTTAAATCAGCTTTGTTTAAAAGGCTTGCAAACTCTGCACTTGGAGCTTGGTGAGCATCGTTAACAGAAAAGACAGTAGGAGAGGCATGAACGCCATTAAGGCAGTCAAGGCAGCCAGCCCCATGATTTTTCGGTGCATTTTGTGTTTGTAGTTTTTGTGCAAATCCCATAATAGATATTCTAATACTAAATCTTTACAGTTTTATGAAATAGAAAAGTTTATTTATGGGAAAAATCGTATCTGGCGTTCAGCCATCTGGTAATTTACATCTTGGCAACTACTTAGGCGCAATTAGGCAGTGGGTTAAGTTGCAACATGAACACGAGTGCCTTTTTTTCCTTGCGGATATGCACTCTATCACCGTTCCACAATCTCCTGACTCGCTTAGAAAATCAGTTCGTGAAACCGCAGCCGCTTATATCGCATCAGGAATTGACCCTGAGAAAAACATCATCTTCGTTCAATCTATGGTTAGTGGACACGCAGATTTAGCATGGATTCTAGGGTGCAACACCCCAATCGGCTGGCTAAATCGCATGACTCAATTCAAAGAAAAAGCTGGCAAAGATAAAGAAAAAGCCTCACTTGGATTATATAGTTACCCTGTTCTTATGGCGGCAGATATTCTTTTATATAAGGCAACAATCGTGCCGACAGGAGAAGATCAAAAGCAACATATTGAACTAACCCGCGACATTGCAGGCGCATTTAACCGCAACTATGAAGTTGAATTCTTTCCACTTCCAGAACCAATGATAATGGGAGATGCAACCCGCGTAATGAGCCTAAGAGATGGAACTAAAAAGATGAGTAAATCTGATCCATCCGAGTTTTCCAGAATTAATCTTATTGATGATAAAGATGCGATATTTGACAAAATAAAACGCGCAAAAACAGATGCTATCTCAGGTGTAACTTATGAACCAGAAACGCGCCCAGAAGTTGCCAATCTAATTAATATATTCGCAAGTCTATCAGATAAAGCCGCAAAAGATATTGCCACTCAATATGAAAACTCAGGATTCGCCGACTTCAAAAAAGATCTGGCAGAACTCACCGCCGATAAAATAGGCAACATTTCTGCAGAAATGAAAAAACTGCTATCTGATACAGCATATCTTGATGCCATCCTCAAAAAAGGCGCAGAAAAAGCACAAGAACAAGCCGATAAAACAATACAAGAAATTAAAACACTTGTAGGATTTTAAGATACTCATTAATAAATCGCAACCAATGTAATAATTCTGCAATATTGGTGGTGTACTAAATCAATCTTCAATTGAGACGATGGAGTTTGATTAAATGCCTATTTTGCCGCCAGAACCTGAAATAGAAGCAAGAAAGCCAAATGATATTAAGCAAGAATTGCTTGCAGCTTTAGGTAGTTACACTGGAATTTCTGAGCTTAACTCAAGAGTTTCGAGAATTTCATCTGAATATCAGCTTTATATAGCTTGCGCGAAAGAATCTTCGCTTGAGGCTGAAGGCCAGAGCAAATACCTAGTTGAAACCGCAAGAGCTTTTATTAACAAATTATACGCCACACTTGAAAGCGCATACAAAAACCGTGATCCAGATCTTACAACGGGAGATGATGCAGAATTTCAGCCCGCAATATATGATGAAGGTGCAGTAGATAGCGCAATTTCCTTTATTGATGCAACTGATGAAAAAGGAAATCCTATTCAGACCATCTCAATGGATTACAAACCAGCAAGGCCTATTGAATATATTACACTAGAGGAAATTCAAAAACCTAAAGTAGGTCAAAGGGAAAGATGGGGACTAATTCGTGAAAAGCTGGAGGAGTTAGTTGGTAATCAATCCAAATACTTGACAGCTAAAGTGATAACAGAAGATCAAGCGGCTGAACATAAACGTTATATAAGTTCTCTGAACATCTTATCTCGTCGGTATGAAGAGATACAAAAGTCTTATGATGGTTTTGCTGTAACATTAGCAGACTGCATACCAGAACTTAGTAAAATTGTTGAATCTGCCCAAGCGCAAGTTGAAGAGATTAGAGAAGCGATAGGAAGAGATCCCAATAATCACACAAATATGAATCGAAACAATAATGATATCCCCATTACGACTGGATCATTTAAAGAATACTTAGCGTATACAACTGGCGCTTCAACCAGCACTAGTAAAGCCTCAAATACAGGAGGTAATAATCAACCTGATTACACAAGTTTTCTTAATGGCAATCTTCACAGAGAGCTTAGATTAATCTTGAAAAAAGCAAATGAAGAAATTGCGAGAACCACAAAAAAATTCGATGATTCGCAAAAAAGATTATCTGAAGATGCTATTGAATTTGCCAAACCAGATATGGATTACAGCTCGTTCAGTGGTTTTAGATATCAACAAAGATATAATCATAATAATATAATCGAGCTATGGGCTTACGGTCAAAAAATTGCAGATATCAATGTAAAGAGTGCTAAGCATCAACAATTATATATGAGCGATTTCGCAAATTCTAAATACGTGCAAGGTTTTGTAAGTGCAGTCCTTGCTTTATATGACATTCCAAATCCATTTAAACAAAAAGGCGATTATTTGAATGCTTTATTCTCTGAAAAAGAAGATGTCATAAATTTCCCTCTTTCGCATAAGTCTCGCACGAATCATTATGTGCCTGCTAATCTCGCTTTTATCAATGGAATTCCTGTTGCCATATTGGAAGGTGGAAAGAATTTCGCTCCATTTCTGAGTTTAACAAGCGATGTTTGTAAGACTTTTGGGCAAGAAGCTAATATGATAGTTGCAAGTTTGGCAATGGGTCGGCAAGCAACCTATGAAGATATTATGAGTCCTCACAAAAAAAAAGGGCAAGAAGGTGGAGAACCTGATGCTGTCGATGAAGTCATAGAAACTGATATTGAGCCACAAGAAGTAAAAAATAAAGGTGGTATTCTTAGAAGGATTTTTAGAAGAAACGGCGGAAGATAGGTTCGATAATTTAAAACTTGTAGGATTTTGATTATTGTCTATATTGCAGGCGCGAACGCAAAAAATTGGAGTGGCTATGCGTGCTGCGATAAATGTAAATTACGAAAATATCAAGCTATACAAACCTGTGTATAGCGATCCACATAGCATTATATCGGGTAATTTATCTGCAAGCATAACGCGAGATCCGAATATAATTAAACAAGCGCAGATATTACGCTATAAGATATTTTATGAAGAGATGGGTGGAACTCCGCCGCATTATCTAAATGGTCAAAATATTGATGAAGATAGCTTCGATTTTCATTGCGATCATCTGGTGGTTTTTGATCACTCTAACGCAACTAGCAGCCCAAGATTAATCGGCACATATAGGCTTCTGGGCTATTCAGACATGAAAAAAGCAGGGAAATTCTATAGCCAGAGTGAATATGACATATCGTGCCTACTAAAATCACCTGAGAACATTCTTGAACTTGGCCGCTCGTGCGTTGACGCTGAATACCGAAATGGTAATGTCATTCAACTTTTATGGAAGTGCATTATTTCATATTTGATTCGAAATAATATATCCGTGTTGTTTGGCTGTGCCAGTTTTGCTGGAATTGATGCAAACAAACACGCACTTGGTCTTTCATATCTCCATCACTATCATCTTGCGAAAGAGAGTCTAAGACCAATTGCCCTTGATGAAGTTAAAGCAGATTTTCATATAATCCCCATCGATAAAATCGATGTTAAGAATGCTTTTAACAGCCTTCCACCACTGATAAAGGGATACCTCAGAATTGGTTGTCAAATTGGATTTGGAGCAGTTACAGATAAACAGTGCAACACAACTGATGTGTGTATTGTATTAGATATGAACTCTATAAACAAACGATACTCAGATAGGTTATTGCGTTCATAAACAATGGCTTACTTAAAACTCATCGCCATAGTTATCGGCATTATCAGCATGCTACCCATTGCCTGTATATTTTACTTTCTGAGAATAAAACGTGCATCTCTTATGATGTGCCGAATATTCTTTCGGGTTTTTCTGGCTATTACCAATGTTAAAGTTAATGTGATTAATCGCAATAATGAGGCGAAATCAACCATTTACATCTCAAACCATATATCTTATCTCGATATATTTGTAATTGGAGCAAGCCTTGAAACACGCTTTACACCTAAATCTGATATTGCAAGTTGGCCTATTTTTGGATTCCTAACCAATCTTTCATTTCCCGTATATATTAATCGTCGTGCGGGAAAAAACATCCATCATGAATCTGCAAAAATAGCGGAGGCACTAGATTCAGGCTACAACATAACAATCTTCCCAGAAGGAACCAGCAGTAACGGAGAGCAAGTATTGCCATTTAAAAGCTCATTTTTTGAAGTGGCGGGCAACTTTCCCATAACCCCAATTGCTATTAGATATGATAAGGTTAATGGAGAAAACATAAACCATCAAAACCGCGATATAGTTGCTTGGTATGGAGATATGGATTTCATCCCCCACCTGTGGAACTTGTTAAAAGCCAAGTCAGTTGAATGCTCATTAATTATAGGAAGCAACCTCCCCCCTCAATCCCTAAACCGCAAAGACCTCGCAAGCATGTGTTATGATGAGGTTACTCAAAATCTTAATATGGATCATGTTTATTAAATAATCTATAGTATAGCCGTTAGCAATAGGTGGGGTAAACTCTGTCGTCATCGCGAGGAGGGCAAAGCCCGACGTGGCGATCCAGAAAGCTACAGTTTTTCTGGATTGCTTCACCTTCGGTTCGCAATGACAATAGATGTCTAAATGCCTTGCACATATCCCTAACCTTTCGCTAAGCGCTATATATTCTAATTAGGCTTGAGCTTTAAAAGCACATAATATTTTGTTTTTATAGTTTAATTTACGCTTTTGTGCATCAATTAGAACCTTCCCCCTTTATGGGGGAAGGCGAAGGATGGGGGTCTAATCATCTGAAATGTCTTACTATTTTACACCCCCACCCTAACCCTCCCCCATGAATGGGGAGGGAATATGGAATTTACTATTGATATGCAGGGCTAAGTGTCATAAGAATACCTCTCAATTTTTTGAACACTTAAACAGTTAAAATATAACGGTATGCAACAAAGCCCCGCAGAGTTACGCAATCTATTTCTAGCATTTGTAATTTCAGGTTTAATTATATTTCTGTGGCAATATTTTTATGTAATGCCTCAGCAAGAGGCTGAAAGAAAACAAATGCTTTTAAGGCAAGCCGAGCAAACTAAGACTTTGTCTGAACAAAAGGCTTTGATTCCATCAAAAGAAGATGTGAACGTTACTAGACCTGAGAATATTCCTCATATTAATATTTCATCTGATAAGTTGCACGGCAGAATTTCGCTGAAAGGAATTCGCTTTGATAAACTAACTTTTACGCAGTACCGCGAGAATATAGATAAAACCAGCCCAGAAGTTCAGTTGTTTTACCCATCCACCAATGATAAAAATGGTATGGTATATTTTGCTGAAAGCGGTTGGATAAGCTCTGATTCAAGCATCAAAACTCCTGACAATAAAACAATCTGGAAGGCAGACAGCTCAACACTCACTCCAGAAAAACCCGTTAAACTAAGCTGGAACAATGGACAAGGCATAGAATTCATCACTACAATTTCGCTTGATGCAAAGTATATGTTCAAGTTTGAGCATAAGGTTATAAACAATAGCGGCAAAGACATTGAATTATATCCCTACTCACTATTAAATCGAACATGGGCGGAACATGAAAACGTTGCTATCCTCCATGAAGGGGTGATTGGCTCTTTTGACGGAACTCTGAACGAAACTAGATATGAAGATATAAAAGAAAAAGGCTCTGAAAAACATCCAAATTCAAAAGGATGGATAGGAATAACCGATAAATATTGGCTTGCTGCAATCATTCCAGATAGCAGCTTTACAGCAAATATGAGCTATATAGCAAGTGCTGATAGCCCTCGTTATCAGGCGGATTTCATGGGAGATAAAAGTGCAATTGCAAGTGGCTCTGAAGTAACCAGAACTATAAGGTTCTTTGCAGGTCCAAAAGAGCTAAACTTGCTAGATGGTTATGCTAAAGAATTTAACGTTCCAATGTTTGATAGAGCCGTAGATTTAGGAATCTTATATTTCCTAACTCGCCCTATATTCGTTATTCTTAATTATTTCAATGGATTGCTTGGTAATTTTGGTCTTGCGATTATGCTTTTAACTGTTTGCATAAAGGCAATTTTGTTTCCACTTGCCAATAAATCTTACAGAGCAATAAACGCGATGAAACGCTTGCAACCAGAAGTTACCAAACTGCGCGAACGCTTTGAAAGTGATAAAATGCGATTAAATAAGGAAATAATGGAGCTGTATAAGCGAGAAAAAGTTAACCCTATGGCTGGTTGTTTGCCTATTATAATCCAGCTTCCAATATTCTTTGCACTTTATAAGGTTTTGTTTGTGACAATTGAGATGCGTCATGCTCCTTTTTATCTGTGGATTCATGATCTATCTGCGCCAGATCCAACCAATATGTTTAATCTTTTTGGCTTAATTGCGTGGACTCCCCCTGCATTCTTACATGTTGGCGTTTTACCGCTAATAATGTTTGCAACAACAGTAATTCAGCAGAAGTTACAGCCAAAACCTAGTGATCCAGTTCAGGAAAAGGTTATGATGTTGCTTCCATATATCTTCTTGTTCCTTTTTGCGAGCTTCCCTGCGGGATTGATACTTTATTGGTCGTGGAGCAACTTCTTATCTATAATCCAGCAACTTATTATCGCAAGAATCCATAACGATAAACCTGCTAATAGCAATAAACCAGTAAAGAATAAAAAGAAATGAGTGAGCAAAACTCAGATGTTCTCTCTTTGGAAGAAGAGATTGAAAAATTCTTTGCTAGAGAATCAAAATATGTCTCCTCTGCATCGAGCGTTGAATCAATCCCTGTGTTTGAGCTTCCAGAGGTTGCATTCGCTGGCAGATCTAATGTTGGAAAATCTAGCCTAATTAATGCAGTTACGGGCAGAAACTCCCTTGCCAGAGTGTCATCTAGCCCTGGCTGCACGAAAGCACTAAATTTCTTTACTCTTAACGATAAAATATCTGTGGTTGATATGCCTGGTTATGGATACGCCAAAGCATCAAAACGTGAAGTAAAAGGATGGGGTAAGCTAATGTTTAGTTATCTTCGCGGTAGAGTTCAACTCAAACGCATTTTCCTTCTTATCGATGGCCGTCACGGAATAAAAGATAATGACTTTGAAATGATGTCAATGCTTGATGAATATGCAAATCCATATCAAATTATTCTAACAAAATGCGATAAAGTCTCACAAACTGAAAAAATGTTGCTTGCCGAGAAAACTGCATCTTCCATTGCGAAACATGCGGCTGCTTTCCCAAATTTTATTATGACCAGCTCTCGCGATAAAATTGGCATTGCAGATATTCGCGCAGAGATTTATAAGTTATCCCTTTGAACTAACTAGTATAGCGCAATATGAATATTGAAATACCGATGACCGCAAAAACACTATCTGAGGCACTTCCATATATGAGGAAGTTTGCAGGGGAAACCTTTGTTATAAAATATGGTGGCCACGCAATGGGAGACGAGAAAATAGCTGCTCAGTTTGCGAATGATGTTGTTTTGCTCAAACAAGTTGGCATTAACCCTATAATTGTCCATGGTGGCGGCCCTCAGATTGGCAGAATGCTTGATAAACTCAAAATACAATCTTCATTTATCGACGGCTTAAGGGTGACAGATCTTGAAACTGTCGAAATAGTCGAAATGGTTCTGGCGGGCTCAATCAATAAACAAATCGTAACAGCAATTAATGCCGCTGGCGGAACAGCAGTTGGATTATCAGGAAAAGACGGCAACTTAATCGAAGCCCGAAAAATTAGGCGCACTCATCGAGATCCAGATTCAAACATTGAGAAAATTCTCGATCTAGGTTTTGTTGGAGAACCTGTAAATATCAACCCATCTATATTTGAGGCTTTTGAGGAATCTGACATTATTCCCGTAGTTGCTCCAATTGGGTTTGGTGCTAACGGAGAAACCTTTAATATCAATGCAGATACCGCCGCTGGTGCAATCGCAAGTGCACTCGCTGCCTGTAAATTAATATTACTTACAGATGTTGCTGGCGTTCTTGATAAGAATAAAAATCTGATAAGCCATCTGAACTATGATGAAGCAAAAAAACTTATTAAAGATAAAGTGGCAACTGGAGGAATGATACCAAAAATTGAAACCTGCCTTGACGCTCTCGATTTTGGGGTTGAGTCAACCCATATTCTTGATGGTCGCATTCCGCATATCTTGCTGGTCGAAATATTCACCGAACACGGCGCAGGAACAATGATAGCAAAAGATTAAGCTGTTTTATTACCGAACGGGAATAAAATACTTGCTTCAATATAAAAAATGGTCTATTATTACCGAACGGGAATAAAGCATGAAATACACCACAATAGAAATAGGCAAATTGGTTCGAGATACACGCAAAGCACTGGGTGTATCTCAACACGACTTGGCACTTACCTCTGGCACTGGCCAGCGATTCATAAGCGAATTAGAGAATGGCAAACCAACTTGCCAGTTAGAAAAAGTTCTAGTGGTGTTACAAACACTTGGAATCAACATCTCCTTACATAGCCCTATGATAAGCAAAGCAGATATTATTGCGGGCGGTAATATATCAGCTGGAAGAGGTATTTATGCGTCGGGCGATATAAATACACTAGGTTATATAAAATCAGGCATAAACAATGAAAAACCTTAATGTATACCTACATCAAGAAGTAGTAGGTAAACTGACGCTAGATGAAGGGCAGATGGTCTTTATCTATAGCGATGATTGGTTAAATAATCCAAACGCTGTTCCATTATCGCAATCGCTTCCGCTTCGAAAGGAAGTTTTCAGCCGTAAAGAATGCAGAGGTTTTTTCGCTGGTGTTCTGCCAGAAGAACACAAACGCGAAGTAGTGGCACAAAATCTTGGTATCAGCAAAACCAACGATTTTGCCATGCTCGAGCAAATCGGAGGAGAATGCGCTGGCGCAGTGAGTTTTATCCCTGAAGGTGAAATATTGCCAATTAACGATTATCGTTACCGCACTCTTTCAGAAAGTGAATTGCAGGAAATTTTAGAGTTACTACCACGCAGACCACTGATGGCTGGGGAGGATGGAATTAGACTATCACTCGCTGGCGCGCAAGATAAAATTGCCGTGCATGTGGCAGACGGAAAAATCTCTATCCCCATGCACGCGGCACCCAGCACTCATATTATTAAACCAGCTATTGATCGCTTTGAGAGATTAGTATTCAATGAGGCTTTCTGCTTGGAACTAGCAAATCTGGTAGGTATCCCAACTGCAAAAGCCGAAATAAGACGCGCTGGTGCGATTGATTATCTTCTAGTAGAACGTTACGATCGACGTATAGATGCAAATGGCACAGTACATCGCCTGCATCAAGAAGACTTTTGTCAGGCACTAGGTATCGTATCAGAAAATAAATATCAAAACGAAGGTGGACCCAGTTTGAAAGATTGCTTTGAGCTATTGCGTCGCGCCTCCACTAGACCAGTGATTGATCTAGCACACTTACTGGATGCGGTGATTTTCAACCTATTAATAGGAAATCACGATGCGCATGGAAAAAATTTTTCACTGCTATACGTTACACCTGCAAATTCTAAAGTTCTAAAGTGGGAAGATTCTGGTTTTTGGTTTGGTAAGTCATGCGAGTTAGCACCTCTCTATGATCTGGTTAGCACAGTACATTATCCAGAACTGAGCAAGAAAATGGCGATGAAACTAGGTGGAGAATCAGAATCATCCAAAATAACCTTAAAAAATTTAGAACAATTCGCGCAAGATGCAGGACTAGCAGCACCTATGGTTAAGAAACGCGTATTTTCTATAGGTGAAAAATTACTCAAATCAATAGACGAAGCAGAAAGTCACTTCCCACAGATGTTAGATCTAAGCGAGAACATCAGAATTAGAACAAAAGTACTAATACAAAAACTATAGAACGTAAACAGCTTACTTATGCTTGGTTGGATAAAACTCAATACCATTGCCTTTTGTTGGTTCGCCCATTTTTAATCTATATTCTGGCGAAGTGATTTCTGTAAGTTTTCTTTCAAATATATCTATAACTTCAGGATAATTCTTAGCTATTTGCTCAACGTTAATTACGAAAAGTGAGAAACCACTTAAGAAATTATAGTTAAACATTGCAACATCTGGTTGAAAATTAGGGTCAGAAAAATAG
This sequence comes from uncultured Rickettsiales bacterium, assembly GCA_964484565.1. Taxonomy (GTDB): domain Bacteria; phylum Pseudomonadota; class Alphaproteobacteria; order Rickettsiales; family CAZAGG01; genus CAZAGG01. The sequence continues at coordinate 195,549 of CAZAGG010000001.1, forward strand.
GGATATCCATTAACATTTAAACGATAACATCTCATCTCATAAGGGTTTAAAAGTTGAGTCTGATCAACCTCATTGCCACATAATCTTCTCAGCATTTCTGGGATTTTGCTACTCTTAACTAGCCCCGCAAATTTAGAATTAAATAATCTATCATCACCCCCTAAACTACTAGTCAAACCACTAACTGCTAAATCAATTTCCTTAATGAATCCGTATTTCATTAAATTCTCTAAAACAAATGCTGGGTTTGATCCAATATCACTAAGATTGCTTCCTAAACAACCTGCAACATAAAGAGATGGGTTATTCTGTAACGCTGTAATTGTTTCTTTTACCTGAACAGGAACAATCTTTAAATCTTCTGCTAAAACATCATCTCTAAGAGTGAAGGATGGAAATGCTCTATCTAATAACCTACGAAGTTTATCTTGATTTTCTTGGCTCATAAAACCTTGTATTAATGCAATTTAACAATATAAATTCCAAATATAGCAACAAATTAATAAATGCAAGCCAAATTATATTGGAAGATATACAGTAAATGTGCTGCCATCACCAAGTTCACTTTCAATGTAAAAGATTCCTTTGTGACGGTTAATAATGTGTTTTACAATTGCAAGGCCAAGCCCTGTGCCGCCAATTTTCCTACTTCTTGCGGTATCAACTCTGTAAAATCGTTCGGTAAGTCTTGGAATGTGCTCTTTTGCTATCCCTTCTCCATAGTCTCTAACTGATATACAAACCGCCTCAAACATATCCGTAATCATTCTATCTTTCGGAATATCTCGAGTTACGAATGCCTTGATTTCTACTCTGCTATCTGAATTGCCATATTTGATAGCATTCTCTACAAGATTCTGAAAAACCTGAACTAATTCGGTTTCCTCTCCCCTTACTTTTGGAAGATTTCTGGATATACGCAGCTCAATCTCAACATTACGCTGCTTTGCTTGCCATTCAGATGACTTTCTAACAGTTTCCAGAATTTTATCTATTTCCACTTGCCCTTCAGGAACAGAGCTAACATTCATTTCAATTTTTGATAATGATAGCAAATCATTAACCAACTTTGACATTCTGGTTGCTTGCTCTGACATAATCTTTAGGAACTGCTCTCTCGCTTTCGCATCATCTTTTGCAGGACCTTCAAGTGTTTCAATGAAACCAATAATGCTCGCCAGCGGGGTTCTAATTTCATGGCTTGCATTAGCAACGAAATCTGCACGCATTTGTTCGGTTCTTTTAAGTTCTGTAATATCATGAATTGTTATGATTACGGCAAGCCCACCCCTTGAATAGACAGGGAATCTCTCAATTTTAGCACGGTAATAACAATCAAATGGATCTGGAAGATAAAATTCTAGCTCCCTACCCTTTAAATCTATCATGACTTCTGATACGGCCGAATCTAAATCTTTGTTAGGTATAACGTCAGATAATTTCTTGCCTGCAAGATTCTGCCCGAATCTCTGCCTTGCGGCTGAATTACTTCTAACAACATTCATTTCGCTATCAATCATAACTAGCAAATCTGGGATTGTATCAACCAGAATTTCCCGTTCTGACTGCATGGCCTCCATTAACTGTTTTTTACGTTCCCATGAACGCTGAAGATTTTTCACTGCTTTTGAGAGATTTCCAACTTCAGTAATAAAACTGAGATCAGGAACATCAACCCTTCTATCATTAGCTATGTCATCAACATAATTAGTGAGAGTTAAGATATTTGATAAATAAGGTCTGATGATAATTGCTGATGCCATAAAAATACAAAATATAGCGTATATTCCATACGATAAATCTAAGGCTCTCGTTGCCACCAATAAAAACACCACAACAATCGGCGCAGATGCCAATAAAAATGCTGCTTTTAAGATAACCTTAAGTTCTATTGAATCTTTTTTATTAGAAATCATTAAAATCTTTTACGCTCAGCCATAAGAATTACTATAACGACTATAAGAAACAGTGGTAAATATATAACTAAGAATCGATTGCTGCTTTAATTTCATATAAAATATCAAGAGCCTGCTTAGGAGAAAGAGAATCAGGATTAATCTCTCGAATTTTATCTAAAATAGCAAGCGATTGATTATTATGATTATTATTGCCCTCTTGGTTTTCCACATTCTTAGATTGTGAATCTTGAAATAGAGGCAATCCATCAAATAAAATCTTAGCAGGACTCAGCGCATATTCTTTTTCTAAAGTTGCCAAAATAGATTTAGCATTTGCAATCACTTCTCTTGGAAGACCAGCAAGTTCAGCAACATGAATTCCGTAAGATCTATCTGCAGCACCTTTAACAACTTCGTGCATGAATATCACCTCGCCCTTCCACTCTTTTACCTTCATATTGTGGCACTTCATCGAATGAAGTCTTGCTTCAAGCGCGGTTAATTCATGATAATGAGTGGCAAAAATTGCTCTACATTTGATTTTATTATGCAAATGCTCTGTAACTGCCCAAGCAATTGATAAACCATCAAAAGTCGCTGTTCCCCTTCCTATCTCATCAAGAATTACAAATGAACGATCAGTTGCAGAGTTTAATATTGTTGCAGTTTCTAGCATTTCAACCATAAATGTTGATTGCCCTTTTGCTAGGTCGTCGCTTGCTCCAACCCTGCTATAAAGTCTATCCATAACCCCGATATGCGCGTATTCTGCTGGCACAAAGCTGCCAACATGTGCAAGAAGAGATATAATAGCGTTCTGCCTTAAAAAAGTGCTTTTTCCCGCCATATTAGGGCCAGTAAGCAGCCATAGTTTGTCACTATCTTGCAGAGTGCAATCATTAGAAGTAAAGCTCTTTCTGCCGCCACTTTTTCGCATAAAGTGCTCAACAACTGGATGTCTGCCAGATTTGATGTTAAAAGCGCAACTATCATCTATAATTGGTCTTACAAATCGATTATCTGCTGCAACTTCTGCTAATGATGCAGAAACATCAATTTCCGCAATCACTTCTGATGTTTTGATAATTCTAACAGTTTCTTGTTGAATATCAGAAAGAAGCTCTGAAAATATTTGCAACTCAATTGCAAGAGCTCTTTCTGCGGATTGATTAATTTTTCCCTCTAAATCTTTCAGCTCCAAGCAAGTAAAGCGCATTGCTCCCGCCATTGTTTGACGGTGAATAAAGCTATCAGGTATTTTATCTTTATGAATAGCAGTTGTTTCAATAAAGTAACCTAAGATATTGTTATGCTTTATCTTAAGGCTCTGTATTCCTGTTGTATTTTGCAAACGCATTTGCATTTCACTCATTAATCTTTTGCTATCATCTCTGAGTGTTCTAAATTCATCAAGCACTGCGTTATAGCCATCGACTATAAAATTTCCATCTCTTGCAAAGATTCCAAGCTCTTGCTTTAAAGCGTCTGCGAGTTTCTGGTATAGCTCATCATGATTGCCAATTTGGAATGCTAACTTATATAAATTTGAGTCTGCCCTTGTCGATGTGATGATATATTCTTTCAGTGAAAGAGCTGCCTTGAGCGCATCTCTTATGATTCCCAGATCGCGAGGTGAAGACCTATTAAGTGATATTCTAGATAATGCCCTCTCTGCATCTGGAAAAGCTCTGAGTAACTTTCTAGCATTCATTCTAAGCGATTCTTCATTGAAAAATTCACCTACTACATCGAGTCTATTATTAATTTTAGCAACTGACGTAATTGGAGATGCAAGACGCTTTAAAAGCAATCTAGAGCCACATGCGGTTACTGTTTTATCAATAACTGAAAGAAGGCTTCCCTTTCTTTCACCAGAAAAAGTTGAGGTTATTTCTAGGTTTCGCCTTGTTGACGGATCAATCAACATATATTCGCTTGTTATCTCACGCTCAGGAACAACAAGATGAGGCAGTGCTCCTTTCTGAGTGAGCTTTATATATTCAATAACGCCACCAAGCGCGATTATTTCATTGATGGAGAAATTTTCCTTAATACTACCTAAATTTGCCTCAAATGCTTCTTCGATTCTTGCGAGTGCGCGATTATTGTTTACTGCCTCACGAGCTAAATAGCTTATTTTATCGCTCCAATCATCGCTTGGTATTACACTTTTTGCTAAATCATCTGGAATTACAATTTCACGAGGACTCAAGCGATATAACTCGCTCATAAGCATATTCTCATGAATCGACTTTAACTTAAATTCACCCGTTGTAATATCAACCCATGCAATAGCAACTTTATCTTCATATTGATTCAAAAAACAAAGATAATTCGTTGCCCTTGAATCAAGAATGTTCTCTTCTGTAATGGTTCCTGCGGTTACGATTCTTACAACTTCGCGGTTTACAACTGCTTTATAGCCCCTCTTCTTCGCATCTTTCGGATCTTCTGTTTGCTCGCATATCGCAATTTTCTGGCCAGATTTAATTAGCTTTTCAAGATATGACTCACTGCTAACACACGGAACTCCACACATGGGAATATCTTGCCCCTTGTGCTTACCTCTCTTAGTAAGCGCAATATCAAGTATCTCGCTAGCTTTAACCGCATCTTCAAAGAATAATTCATAAAAATCACCCATACGATAAAACAGCATATAATCAGCGTGTTCGGCCTTAATAGCCAAATACTGCTGCATCATTGGGGTTATTGACTGCTCTTCCTGCTCATTATGTTGCATTTATAATCTCTGTCTCTTGGCTACAAAAAAACTGCTTCCGCATTTTAATATCCTTATTACCTTTGTTGTATGACAAGTATGAATCAAAGGCAAGAATACGAAACAATGCGCGATAGCGTTATTATTTCGTCGCTTCCATATAGAAGCAATACTACTAAAACCGTAGAAACAAACATCTTTTATCAAAATCTAAGCGATAACATTACCATATTATACGGAAGTATTTGGGATAATTTGCAACCAAATGAGCGGATAGTTATTGAACACCTCCATTACGAAAACCCAGCGTTGGTGAGCGAAAACAGCCAATTTTATTCTAACATTCATGCTTATATTGCGGCAAAGATTCACGGCGATACTACCCTTGCAAAATATCATCTAAAAAATACGTTGTGGGAGGTTTTGCATAACTCCCCATACTCCGCTCGCAATCAGATAGAGTATGATAAAGCTAAAAACAGGCGGAGGGCACAAGCCCAAATGCTCAATTCTTTGGGTGTGTCGACATTTAAAATACCAACTCCCGATTACGTTATAGAGTCTATCAAACGCCGATACCAATCCACACCGCTAGAGGAATTACTACCCGATATTGTTTTTCCGTTGGAAGAAAACGCCCGCAAAATTGCCAGAGAAATTATCGCAATCAACAAAGACGTTCAGCGACAGATATTTGGCAAGAAATCTATTGTTTCAGAATCTCAAACAATACCAGAAGCTGAAGATGCTTTCGCCGAATTAATGACGCAAATTATAGGAGGTGTACGCGGAAAGATTGATTCTGAAATCGATAAACTATCATTACAATCTAACACCGAAGAAGAGATTGCAGACCACGTCAATCAAGCGATAGAGCATTATCAAGACACCACAATTCCAAGCAAAGTGAAGATGCTTGCAAGTCATTTTTATGGCAAACTCACTGAACTCATTCAGGCAGACGCAGGCTACACTCACTACATCTGGCACACGCAGGATGATGAGAAAACCCGCCCATCCCACGCGGCGAATGACGGAAAAGTATTCGCATGGGATTCTCCTCCTCCAACTGGTCATCCAGGGCATGATTATAATTGCAGGTGTTACGCTGAGCCTGTGAGGGTTGAGCCTATAGATCCAGATAAAGAGCCTCTTCTATCACCTACTGATTTACTGATATTCATTCCGGGTATAGGTGCCGCACGAGTAATCGTCATTCTCGCCAGATCAAAACTTGCCAGACGACTAGCCATCGAAGGCATCAGACGCATCGCAAATGCAGTTGGGAAGGTGTGGAAGAATTCTGTTATACGTGGAGAAAAAGCACCCAAAGGAGGAAGGAAAGATACCGAGTGGTCATTTGGGAAACACAAATCTGACACAAAGTGGAAAAATCAAATGGAACAACGCAACTGGACGGATGAGCAAATTACTGATACGATAAAGTACGGAGATACATATACCGCTCCCAACAATATTAGAAAAAATGATCCCAATGCAACTGCCACCCGTTATCAGAAAGATGGGAAGTTTGTTGTAAGAGACGATCAAACTAAAGAGATTTTACAGGTGAGTGCTCCTGGAGATTTCAAACCTTTGGATATATCTAAATAGGCTTTTATATGACCAATATTACTAAAGTATACGTTCAGATCCTCGAAGAGGGGACACCTACAGTCAGGGGAACAGATGCAGTTTCATTAGGAAATAATATCTACAAGATACTTGCTACACCTTACTATAATCCAGAAGATGAGTTATGGGAGTTCCCTCCTGAATCTATTGTAAAATGCGAAACCAGAAAAAATTTTGGGGAAGATATTTTACTTGCAGTTGAAATAGCAATCTAAAGTTAAACACCTACCCGTTATGAAAAATAGGCAAAATATCATCTAAAAAATACGTTGTGGGAGGTTTTGCATAACTCCCCATACTCCGCTCGCAATCAGATAGAGTATGATAAAGCTAAAAACAGGCGGAGGGCACAAGCCCAAATGCTCAATTCTTTGGGTGTGTCGACATTTAAAATACCAACTCCCGATTACGTTATAGAGTCTATCAAACGCCGATACCAATCCACACCGCTAGAGGAATTACTACCCGATATTGTTTTTCCGTTGGAAGAAAACGCCCGCAAAATTGCCAGAGAAATTATCGCAATCAACAAAGACGTTCAGCGACAGATATTTGGCAAGAAATCTATTGTTTCAGAATCTCAAACAATACCAGAAGCTGAAGATGCTTTCGCCGAATTAATGACGCAAATTATAGGAGGTGTACGCGGAAAGATTGATTCTGAAATCGATAAACTATCATTACAATCTAACACCGAAGAAGAGATTGCAGACCACGTCAATCAAGCGATAGAGCATTATCAAGACACCACAATTCCAAGCAAAGTGAAGATGCTTGCAAGTCATTTTTATGGCAAACTCACTGAACTCATTCAGGCAGACGCAGGCTACACTCACTACATCTGGCACACGCAGGATGATGAGAAAACCCGCCCATCCCACGCGGCGAATGACGGAAAAGTATTCGCATGGGATTCTCCTCCTCCAACTGGTCATCTAGGGCATGATTATAATTGCAGGTGTTACGCTGAACCTGTAAAAATTCCCAACGAAAAACTTTATCCTGATGCAATTGATCCTGTATATCCTGAGTTAATCTTAATCCCACCTCTCGTATTAAGGCGAGTAGTTGCTGAAGGGTTTAAAAGAGTCGCCAGTGCTACGTGGAAGACGTTCAAAGACCCAATCTCCATACGCCCCAAAGGTGTACCAAAAGATTGGGTGAAAGTTCCTTCTAAAAAAGGTACTGGATATAAATATATTGATCCAAAAAACAAGCACAATAATGTTAGAGTGCAAAAAGGAAATCCTGAGAGTAGTAATCCAGGTCAGAAATATGACAATATCCGCTGGAAAAAAGACGGTAAATATCTTGATAAATATGGAAAAGAAGTGCTAGAACAATCACAAGAATCACATATTCCGTTAGAAGATTTCAAGTTTAATAAGGATTAATTTAAATGAATCAATATATATACATTGAGAATGTGATTGAGATATTGCAAGAGCTTTCTGATAAAGAATATCAATTAAACATATGGTTAAATACTAATAATCCAAATAATTGGATTGGCTCATTTATCGATGCTGCAAATACGCTTTTTGATGATTGCATTATTGGTAGTTTATTAGAAGAAAATGAGGTAATTATTAGCAAGAATATAACTAAAATTTTTCAAGAATTATCTGATATTATTGATGATATTGATGAATATCGCCCTGACGTAGAAATTATTAACTCACCTGAAATGGAAATGGTGCGTCATAAGGCAGCGCATATATTAGAGCTTATTAGAGCCAGTGATGGCTCTGAAAGCACAGTAGGTTTTATAAAAGTTGGAACCACAGATGTGCCTATATCAACTCAAGAAGCCTTTAAAAATAACCAGTTAGAGCGTTTTAAAATTTGAAGATAGCTTTTGAGGTTCAACATTACAATCTAACACCGAAGAAGAGATTACAGACCACGTCAATCAAGCGATAGAGCATTATCAAGACACCACAATTCCAAGCAAAGTGAAGATGCTTGCAAGTCATTTTTATGGCAAACTCACTGAACTCATTCAGGCAGACGCAGGCTACACTCACTACATCTGGCACACGCAGGATGATGAGAAAACCCGCCCATCTCACGCGGCAAATGATGGAAATATAGCCGCGAGCGGTTGCGTTTAAGCAGAGCGGAGGCTTTTAATAGTTCGCATGGGATTCTCCTCCTCCAACTGGTCATCTAGGGCATGATTATAATTGCAGGTGTTACGCTGAACCTGTAAAAATTCCCAACGAAAAACTTTATCCTGATGCAATTGATCCTGTATATCCTGAGTTAATCTTAATCCCACCTCTCATATTAAGGCGAGTAGTTGCTGAAGGGTTTAAAAGAGTTGCTTCTGCTTTATTAAAAGTAAGAAGAAACCCGAGTAATCAGCCTTCAGTTCGAAGTCCTGAGTCTCTGAGAGGAATGCGGGCAAAAGATGTTGAGAAACTTGCGGATAAAGAATATCTTCCTAAAGGCTGGAAGAAAGAGCCGTTGCGAGATGGTAATGGCATAAGGTATACAGATGGAAAAGGGGGAAGTTTTGAGATAAATAGAGGGTATCCTAAATCTGTTGGGGGAGACAAAACCCACAAAGGACCGTATATCAAAACCACTGTTGGCAGTAGGAAAGTGCGTGAGCCACTAAAAGGAAACCCAGAATTGAAGTGAGATTGTTATGCAGAAATTTGAAAAAACGAATATAGACGGCATTGAATACGATGGGGCACTACAGGGAATTATCGTGCTCAATGCACTTGAGGAAGAAGGTATCTGGGATGTAGTTACAGAGGTTGTTCAAAAGTTATCTGTTTCTCGTTTGAAAGCATTTGATTTGATCAAATCTGAAATAGATTTCATAGAAGCAACAAGCCGCGTTTACCTCATCTACTCCAAAAAACTCTATGACACTGTAACTTGCAAAGTGCTGGATAAGAAAGAATTACTTAACCTGACCCTTGAAGATGTAGAGTTTAAAGAAGAGGGACCTTTTTATTACTTTTCTAGTGTTCCTGAAATTTAGAGCCTCTTTCTCTCACCAGCTGATTTATTGATATTCATTCCAGGAATAGGCGCAGCACGAGTCGTAGTCATTCTCGCCAGATCAAAACTTGCAAGAAAACTCAGCTCAGAAGCAATAAAACGCATCTCTAATGCCGTTGGAAAGGTAAGAAGAAGCAACGAAATAAAAATTGCAGACAAACAAATTCAAAAGAAATATAAACATGCTGAAGATTTTGGTCTTCCTAAAAACTACACTAAACATACGCTGCGAAGTCAGATATGGTTATATCACCTGAAATGCCTGTTATATCTATCAAATATTCGCTTGTGGTATCAATAATTATAAATTTCCTACCTGCGAAAGTTCCCGTTGAAACTTCAACTTGAGTAACCTGACCAGATGAAACAGCACTATATGCCAATACATCTGCCACAACAGATGCAGTTGCGCCAGTAACTTTCGTTTCAATTGATGTTGGAACATCAAGCCCTTCAATCATTATTTTGTCAGTACCGATAGTAAAATCACTAACCCAATCAGTTGATGTTCCTGAATCTATAAGGTCTGCGGCTGCAAATTTAAACACGTCGATTCCAACTCCGCCAATTAGTGTATCAACCCCTGTTCCGCCAACAATTGTGTCATTCTCACCACCTCCATTTATTGAGTCTGCATCTGCCCCACCAACTAGAGAATCGCTATCTTGTCCTCCAGAAATTGTATCATTACCTGAACCACCATCAACCGTATCTCTCCCCTCACCTGCAAGGATTGTTTCCGCACCTGATCCGCCAATGATAATATCATTTCCTGCATCGCCAGAAAGATATGAATTTCCGTCACCACCCGTGAGGCTATCATCTCCAACGCCACCGATTAAGCTATCTCCACCCCCTCCAGATGATATTGTATCATTGCCGCTTTCACCTTGAAGATTATCATTACCTGTGCCGCCTGTGATAATATCATTACCTAAGCCACCCTTTAGAGTATCTGAACCTCCACCGCCTATAATACTATCGTCGCCGTCTCCACCTAAAACCTCGTCATTACCCGATCCACCAATGAGAGTATCGCTTCCCAAGTCACCATAAAGGCCGTTGTTTCCTGCTGCACCACTAATATAATCGTTGTCTTTTCCACCATATATCTTATCTGCTGCAGCACTTCCAATCAGGGTATCGGCTCCAGCATTGCCAAAAATGCTATCACCACTTGAACCTGCTGTTATGTAATCATTGCCATCATTGCCATAGATAGTTGAACCACCAGCAGAGCCAGAAATTATATCATCTCCTAAATTTCCATATATTAAATCTTTCGCACCACCACCAATTATAAGATCATTCCCCTGCCCGCCATAGAGTGTGTTCGCCCCTGTTCCACCAGTTATAGTATCTGAACCTCGATTGCCATTTATTAACCCAGAGCCGCTTCCGCCCGCAAGCGAATCGTCACCCTGCCCGCCATATATTGTGTTGCTAGAAGTTGCCCCTGAAACAGTATCGCCGCCGCCTCCCCCATAAATCACGCCTGTGCCTGCAGCTAATATGATTCTATCATCTCCATCAGATGCCTCTATAGTATCATTGCCATTACCTGCATATATCGTATCAGCACCATCACCTGCAATAACGTAATTATTTGCTCCTTGCAGTCTTATAAGGTCATCTCCACCATAAGCATAAATCAAATGGCTCTGAGTTCCCGCAGTAATTGTATTTGCAGAATCATCGCTTCCTGTTGCTGTAGTGTTGTCTCCCAGAATGAATATGCTTCCATTTTCAAAAATGATATTTGAAGATGTTAGCCTCGCAACATTTATTCCCGCAAGCGTAGTAAACCCAGATGGATAAACAAATTTAGAACTGTCACCATCATTGATGAGCTTTATATTTCCAACCGTTGCCGATGCAGCAGGAATAAGCAACCTGTCAGAATCAGGATTAAAACCAACTATAGCACTGTTCAGAAAAGCTGAAATACTGTAATCGGTCATCTTGCACCCCTTAATTTTATATTTTGTTTAAGTTTGGCTCCTTAAAATATTCACGATATTCGGCAATAGCCTTTGAATCATGAAATTCTTTTTCAGACTTAGCAATTATAACAGTTGCAACCCCGTTGCCAATAAGATTGGTCATTGCTCTAACCGATGACATAAAACGGTCTATTCCAAGCAGAAGAGCCAACCCATCCATCGGCAGAGTTCCAGTTGCACTAACTGTCGCAGCTAAGACTATGAAGCCACTCCCCACAACTCCAGCGGCACCCTTTGAAGTGAGAAGCAATATACCAAGTATCTGCAATTGTTGTGCCAAACTTAGATCTACACCATAGGCTTGAGCAATAAATATTACACACATCGATAAATAAATCGAAGTTCCATCAAGATTAAAAGAATAACCCGTTGGCATGACAAGCCCAACCACTGGTTTTGCACAACCAAGCCTTTGCATTTTCTCCATCATTTTCGGAAGAACAGTTTCAGATGATGCAGTGCCCAAAACAATAAATAGTTCATCTTTAATGTATCTAATGAATCTAGAAATTGAGAAGCCATAATATTTGCATATAAGCCCCAAAACACCGAATATAAATAATAGCATAGCAATGCATGCAACTATAATTAATTTTCCTAGTGGAATTAGTGACTCAAGCCCATATTTACCAATAGTAAATGCAATAGCCCCAAAAGCTCCAATTGGTGCGAGTTTCATTATAATATTGATAATCCCAAATATAACTGTGGTCATTTTTTCAAGAAGCTCTTCGACTGGCCTTCCCTTTTCACCCATTGCTGCAAGCGATACCCCAAACAGAACGGCCACTAACAAAACCTGAAGCAAATTTCCCTCAGCAAATGCAGAAACCATGTTATCTGGAATTATTCCAACCAGAAAATCAACTGTAGAATGCGGCTTCTCAGCTGCTGCTGTGTATTTAGTAATATCACCATGCTGCATTGAAGCAGTGTTCATACCCTCACCGGGTTTTGCTATGTTTACAACAACCATTCCCAAAATTAGTGCGATTGTTGTAACAATCTCAAAATAAACAATTGATTTTACACCGAGTTTACCAACTTTTTTGACATCTCCAATTCCAGAAATTCCAGTTACAATTGTTAGAAATACAATCGGGCCAATAACCATTTTAATCAGCTTGATGAAAACATCACCAAGAACTTTCATATCAATTCCACTTTCGGGAAAGAAATATCCATAGAAAATTCCAAGAACTATCCCCAAAACCACTTGAATAGTTAAGTTTTTATACCATTTCACTTTGGGCTTTGGAACTATATCTGCTTTTTCATATCCATCTTCTGAAAAGCTAACTGCCATGACTTATCACCTGTTGTCTTTGGTTCTTTTGCTAAATAACACAAACTCGAGATAAGAAGTATTCATTAATACGCTCACTTTATGGGGGAGCGGAAGAGCTAAGATTGCTAAGCAATCGAAAGCGATTCTGTGGGGGTTTTCGCATTCCTTTCAAAACATTTGAAAAGAATGTTGAAAGCATGTAGTACCCCCACCAAATCGAACGGCAGCTTCGCCTTGCTCATCATAGCTCCCCCATAAAGGAGGAGCGTTTTTTCTAATCCTTATCTCGAATTCACTTTATATACATTACGGCGTAGCTATAACAGCTTATTTTTGCATTTCCAAGATTTTAATCCACCTCATTGTGCACCGCACAATATATTCATAGGCCTATAGAAAATTAGGAGCAGTTGCTTGTTTTTAGAAAATACTAATTTTTTCATACCACAATTTTTATACTGCTTTTATGCGCTAACCACAAAAGTTAAATTAGTCTTAAACTCAATGACTGTGTTATAGCTTCCTTTCTCACTCCGATATGCTATAACGTTGGATATTGAATTGACTGTACTTGCAGAGTTATAGCTTCCTTTCTCACTCCGATATGCTATAACTTATAAGCGGGGATTCCTTTGTCAGTATCTGTTATAGCTTCCTTTCTCACTCCGATATGCTATAACAAGGCGTACTTTTTGTATTGGCGAAGATGCGTTATAGCTTCCTTTCTCACTCCGATATGCTATAACGGGTATAACTCGCGACATGCGGCAAGATATGTTATAGCTTCCTTTCTCACTCCGATATGCTATAACATTTGTACGATTCTATGTTAGGAGTTAGATGTTATAGCTTCCTTTCTCACTCCGATATGCTATAACTTCCACAGCGATATGAGTTTATGCGGATTGGTTATAGCTTCCTTTCTCACTCCGATATGCTATAACTTTCGCAATACTCAATGTCAGCAAGGAAATGTTATAGCTTCCTTTCTCACTCCGATATGCTATAACCTTTAGAGCTGTGGAACCTCCGCCCTGATAGTTATAGCTTCCTTTCTCACTCCGATATGCTATAACTCATAGATATTACGATAAATGGTGCGAAACGTTATAGCTTCCTTTCTCACTCCGATATGCTATAACAAATATGAGTTCATAGCTTACGGACTTACTGTTATAGCTTCCTTTCTCACTCCGATATGCTATAACTATCACATCATGATTAGAGCGTGTCGTTCTGTTATAGCTTCCTTTCTCACTCCGATATGCTATAACATTAAAACCTGTGATTTTTAGCCTATTATCGTTATAGCTTCCTTTCTCACTCCGATATGCTATAACGGGTGCCGAAAGTGATAGTTGTTGGATAAAGTTATAGCTTCCTTTCTCACTCCGATATGCTATAACTAAAATAAATATACCCCCCTTACCCCCCAAGTTATAGCTTCCTTTCTCACTCCGATATGCTATAACCAATCTTAGCCCACATCGCGCTATCACCAAGTTATAGCTTCCTTTCTCACTCCGATATGCTATAACAATTTCTCTGCTGATTATTTCCATTCACATGTTATAGCTTCCTTTCTCACTCCGATATGCTATAACCCAATATTTTATCATAATAATAATTAGTAAGTTATAGCTTCCTTTCTCACTCCGATATGCTATAACACCGCTCAATGTGAACCGCTTGAATCATTCGTTATAGCTTCCTTTCTCACTCCGATATGCTATAACAAGGGGAGGATAATTATCATCAATTAACAAGTTATAGCTTCCTTTCTCACTCCGATATGCTATAACTTTCATCGGCTGATAAAGTACCTTTGTTTTGTTATAGCTTCCTTTCTCACTCCGATATGCTATAACCAAAGTAGTTTATATTGAAGCTGTTAATGTGTTATAGCTTCCTTTCTCACTCCGATATGCTATAACTTGATATTGAAATTGCACCGTTCCAGATTGGTTATAGCTTCCTTTCTCACTCCGATATGCTATAACTAGACGACAACTAGCTGAATTAAGAGTAAAGTTATAGCTTCCTTTCTCACTCCGATATGCTATAACGTCTCAAATTAAAAGCCTTGAAAGCTGCGGCTCTCAAGGCTTTTTTCTGATTTAAAAAGAGATGATTCAGAGTAATACAAGTTGTTCTCCACTCACTTTTTTCTCGAATTTTGTAGGCTTGCCAAGGAGCATTTTCATCCTGCCATATTGTTTATCGGTGATAGTTAATAGCCTTATACTACCCTTGGGGGGCAGATGCATTGTAACATTATTCACATACTTATCAACATTATCCATACCATTACAAACGCGGGCATAAACAGAAAACTGCAACATATCGAAACCTTGCGAAAGCAGATATTTTCTAAAGCGTGTATAATGCCTTCTTTCAGCCATGGTTTTTACCGGAAGATCAAAGAATACAATTATTCTCATAAAGCGGTATCCCTCCTTACTCATAGGCATGACCCTTGTGACTTTTGGTTAATGATGGAAGTTTAAGATCTTTAGAATCTTTACTATCGGTTGCTTTCTGTAATGACATTACAGTAACGTCACACGCCCTTGTAAAACTTACATATTCCTCATTGATTATGATCTGTGATGATAATACAGATGCTATTTCGGCTCTATCCTGTTTTGATAACTCGCCTGACCCTTCATCTTTAGTGGATGCAATATTTATGACCATCCGATCAACTTGCGGGCGGAATGGCTCAATTATATCATCTGCCAGATTAAAGGCGTTAAGTTCACTGGAATGGTGCAAACCAAATACAGGCAGGAAACCATAAGCAACCAGAGACCTTGCTATTGCTCCCCGAATAATCGCATAACCATAATTCAGACCTGAACTTATAAATGAATCATTCCAGCGTTTAAAGTTGGGGTGCAGATTCTGGAAGTATATTCTTGCCGCTTGTGCCTCTATGTTTTTGCTATCTCCTGAATCAACTTTTTGCAGCAGGTTTATAAGTTGCAAATGCTGATCGTTATTTAACTCTTTTAGGACATGCGCCTGATTGGTAATCTTCTGCCTGACTATTTTCTGCCAGCAACGTTTTTTGAAAGGCTCACTCCATTCTGCCTGTTTTCTGGCAGATAAACTATTACGGGAATGGCCATGAAAGGTGTTCAAACAACCATTGGGTATATGCTTATCATCACAGGTGATAACGGCAATGCCATATTCAGCAAAAGCCGAAAGCAGCGAGGTTGTTAGCGATGAATCAAGCGATTCAATAACAATCGCGTTTATATCATCAAGTGGTAGGCTTACTTCACCTTCATCGTTATGGCATATCAGTTGCCCCAGTTTCAGACTGAGGCGACTTTTTCTGCTTATTACGACGGTTCTGAAGCTCAAGACGTTTTTCCTTTTTTACTTCAGTAACCCGCCCCAGACAATCAACCTGGAACTTCTTAATGTATGATAAAGTTTTAGAGCCAATACCTTCCCAAGGGTTTTTAGTAGGTTTGCCATTTTTATCTGGTAATAGATTTCCTCTATCGTGTTTCTCAAGCGTAATTCCAGCAGTTCTTGAATGAACTCCCTTATAATACCCCCTGATAACTTCACCATCGGGCTTTTTAACCTCAACCAGATCATTAGGGTAAAGACTGAATTTGAATTGATAGCTTTCATCTATAACCGGCCATTGTGATTCATGTTTACCTGCCATAATAGCACGATTTGGTAAATTTTCCTTAACCATATCAGCAATATAAATTGGTATCAGATAAAACTTTTTATCTTTTTCAAAGATATCCGTTCTAATCATCGAAGCGTTATTAGCAATTCCGCCATTAACTTCTATGCCAGCATTTGTAGTTTCCATAATTTTGATATTCTTTACTTGCGGACCAGGCTCACCATCTTTAAGAGGCATGTAAACAGGAGTAGCAAAGGCTTTGTCAGGTTTATTGTCAAATGCTTCGAGTCTTTCTTTCAAAATGTTATAAAGCCTGTAGTTTCTTTCCTTATCATGAAGTTTTTCGAGAGTATTAAGATTTACTTTGGAAAGGGGTGTTCGTATGGTTGTGTAACCCTGCTTTAGATATGCTTTGTTTTTACCCATTGAACGTATTGTTTCTTCATGTGCTGCACCAGTGATATTTCTTCTTGGAGCGCGGGACACAAAAATCTTTGAGACTGATTCCGTCACTTCATTTCTGAAACCCTCCCAAGGCATTGGAAAACGCTCTTTATGATCTTTGAAGCCACTTCTATCAAGTTCCCACAATTCTTTTCTGCGAGAGAAATCGGATATTCTTTTAACCATTGCGTCCGAAGTTGCAGCAACTACTATAGCATCGACTGCATGGTGAAGATCACCTTCGGCTCTTACTTTGGCAAGACCCCACTGCGCCCTTAAGAAAGCGGTAGCAGTTCCTGACCTTACCTTTACCCTGTTTTTGTTATCTTCACCCATATTAAGGTTATCAATGATATAGTTCCTTAAATATCTTGCTATATAGCGGGTATCATTAAGGTTGCGCTCTCTGAATTCTTCCGCTGCTTTTTCATCGAAGTCTTTTCTAAGCAGGCGATTACGCTTTGCCTGCTTAAGATGAGAAGCAAATTTCTCCAGAGCCTGCCAACGGTTAGCATTACCACCAATATATTCATAAGGGGTTTTATTACCTTTATTTCGGTTCTCACTGGCAAGACACAGCACCTTGTTATTCATGCTATCATCCCAGCTTCTGCTTAGAGGCAGGATGTGATCTACATCAACATATCCATGTTGAAATATACTTTGAAGATCAATTGGTGAGTTTGAATACGGACATCTACCATCTTGATCACGCCATAATCTAATTTTAATCAACTCTTTATCATTGGGAATATATCCAGTCTCTTTTTCAAACCATTCCTTCAATAACTCTTTTTCTAATCTGTACGCCTTCTGAGCCTTTTCTATCTTATTGCGTTCATCACGTGACTTGGAAAGATCGCGTGCAAGCTCGATATGAATCGCTTCAGGCATTCCATATTCCCTGATAACAGCATTTATAACTTTACGAGCTTGAGCAAGTGCGCGATTTACTACAGGATTTCTTAAATCATCTACAGGTGGCAGGAAATTATCTTTATCCTTTCCTGAATCAGGCTTGTAATGATTGTATCCAGCTTTTTCTGTAGCCTCATCATATCTTAAACCTTCCTTCAGATATGGCAGAATTTTATTTATAGTCTTTAGGGATAAATGTCCCACTTTCTGCATTGATATATCTTTAACTGCAGTTATTACATCATCATCAAATCCTTCGCTTGCCAATGCTTTTTCAACATCTTCATCGCTTTTTTCGAAGGTAAGGATTCTTGCAATTGCATTCAGTTTATCAGAATCAGAAGACATACTTTGCCATTTTAAATCGCCGCACTTATCTGATATCGCTTTTTTTAGTGCGTGGTAGCCTTTCAGTTCCGTGAAAGTTTTATTTTCCTCCTTATCATTATTGCCAACGCCTGAGAATCTAACGTCATCACTTAAATCAAGTTTCTTTCTGATTTGCTTATAAGTAACTTTTGAATTGGTATGCGCTAGGTTTGCTATAATATTCTTCTGCTCTAAAGTCAGATTCCTGCGGCTGAATTCATAGCTTGAGATTGTTAAATTATTAAGGCTCTGCCATAACCTGAATTGCTCGAAAGAATAACTTTGAGTCGGAGCGCGTTTCTCAACTTGCTCGAAAGTACAGTTACCAACCATATGCTCTACAGAACCTGTACCGCGCTGATGAAAAGCAATATCCATATACTCTTTTTCTACTTCTTCGGTAGCAATATGGCTTCCCAGTTCTCTTTGTCTCTTGAATATATAAGCAATTTCATCTTTTAAATGCTCTCTTTTTATGGAGTGCGTGTATTCCTCCCGTTTATTTCTTTTCTGATTTGCAAACTTTGGTGTATTGTAAATCCATTCACCTATTGTCCTACAGCCACTTAGAAGGAACTCATCTGTATTCTGCTTTACAGCAAGAAGTAATCCTTTAGTTTTATTGTCATCACTGGCTTTGTCTTTTCTGGTACTTTGAAAGCCTCTTCTTTTGGCAATGTGAAGAAGTATTATAGATAATTCCCTGCCGAATAAGACCCTCTCCAATGCTTCAGCCCTTAGTTTCCATGGCGATATTTCTTCAGAATAATAGCCGTTATACGGAGCATTATCATTATCGGTAGCAAGATGATATTTGTATAAGAGAGCGCGAATAGCTTTCATCCTCCATGCTTTTCTTCTAATCATACGCCTTACGCTTCTTTTTTCTCTTCTTGGCAAGGCTAAGGAAGCACCTTCCTTAGGCGTTTCAGCAGCTGTAAAGATTCTTACCCCAGAATCTGTTATTTGATCTGAATTTAACAATCCCCATGCTGTTGAAGCAATTCCAACGTCAAGCCCCAGTATATAACTCATGATAAGCCTATGATTTTAATGTCAGTTATTTATATTGACTATCACAAATAAAAGTTATATCAACTTGTAATTGTAGCATATTGGAGTGAGAACCGTTGCTATAATAAATAATATATGTAGGGTTCTGCCCCTGAAAAGGGGCATCCCATTATTCTAAAGATTAAACATATTTTTAATTATGCCTAGGGTTGCTACAAACTAGAGTATAAAATCACCTGCCAGCAAGTTTATGGTTCCAGTGAGTTCGATTTCAAAATCAACTGCTATATCGGCATCGTTATCATCGACCTCAATAATGGTGTTACCGCCAACTTGGGTATATCTGACTTGCGTTGATGTATCATTGATAAACGCACCTGTTCCACGGAATATATAAACGCCAGTGAGTCCACTTATATCAATCTTGTCAGTTTCAATTTGGCTGAAATCAGCAATAACGTCTCTGCTGCCAGAACCAACGCCAGATTCACCAATTGCTACATTCATAAATCTATCGTTTCCAGTTCCACCATAAAGGGTATCTGCTCCAAAACTGCCCGCTATTATGTCAGAACCTGCTTCACCAGAGAGCAAGTCATTTTGATTGCCTCCATTTATAGTGTCATTACCTGCACCGCCGTATGCTGTATCCGCACCATCCTGACCATAGAGAATATCGTTTTCTTGATCTCCAAACAGATAATCATTACCTGTTCCAGCATAAACGCTATCAGCACCAGTCCATCCATAAAGTGAGTCATTGCCATCGCCGCCATTCAGAGTATCTGCGCCTTCGTTACCATATATAATATCATTGCCAGCAAGACCAGATATGGTGTCGGCATTGTTTGATCCTGAAAGTGTATCATTTCCAGATGTGCCAGTTATCAGTGTATTCACAACACTTGCTGTTGCACCCAATATATCATTAGCTGATAACGATGATGTATTTTTGAGTTCAATTTCAAAATCTGCAATACCATCAGCGGTTTTATCCACTGCTATTATTGCATCACTCCCTAATATGGAATATTTAACTTCTGCACCAGTGCCCGAAAACCCATTTTGTCCAATAAAGGTAAAACTGCCAAGAGCTGATAAATCTATCTTATCGTTTTGTGAAGCGTTAAAATCACTAATAACATCACGTAAAATACCGTTCCCTGATTCTGTAAGAGATAAAACAGCAAATCTATCAGCTCCCAACCCACCTTGAAGAAAATCAACACCCAACCCGCCAGCAATATAGTCATTACCTGCCATTCCATTGATGGTATCGTTGCCTGCACCTCCAAAAATTCTTTCAGAATTAGCAACGCCAATTAATGATTCCGCATTAGCCCCATTTACTCGGAGAGAAGGATCATTCATCGACATTACATAGTTAATGTCTGTATGCATCCATACAGTTCCGTCATTAAATCTTAGTTCCTCAATTCTATAATAACTAGTGGAGTTAAAATACTCTCCAATTGTAATTTTGTCTGTTGAGGAAGAGAACGTGATTTCGAGATTTGACGATAGTTTATTTAATATCATAGAGGTTGGATCAATCGAGGTACCGAGTGATATTACATCTTGATTTGCGGTCGTGCTTAGGTCTTGATCATAGATAGTATCGTTACCATGACCTAGGTTAAAAATATAAGTATCTGAATATTCTCCACCATTTAGGAAGTCATTACCTGCGCCCCCATCAAGAGTATCGGAATTTTTAAACCCTAGCAATGTATCTGCACCACTGGTAGATTGTAGAAGCCTATTTTCAATATCTTCTAAACTCCAGATAGTTCCATCAGCAAATTTGAAAATTTCTATTCCGCCATCACTATTAAAAAACATATCATCAATTAGAACCTTGTCGGTACTATTTCCTGCAAAGGTAATTGTCAGATCTCGTCCTTCATATGAATATTTTCCAGGTCTGCTAAGTATAATATTTGATTGGGTAATACCCGCCCCAAATTGTAGGGTATCTGGAGTAGTGGCGTTACTCGATCCATAATCATAAATTGTATCAAAGCCATAACCTATATTAAAAATGTATGTGTCAGAGCCCGCACCACCTTCCAGATAATCATTTCCTGCTCCGCCATTTAATGTTTCAGCGGCAGAGCTACCAATGATAGTATCGGAACCAGATGTTGCGTTAAATACCTTTGCCTGCATATCTGCATCAGTTAATATAGTTCCGTCAGCAAAATGATACGTTTCAATTGCCCAGTCAGAGTCTATGTAAAGGTCTTCGATTGTAAGTTTATTTGTAGTACCGTTTATTGAGATTACCAGATCATTGCTATTTGATGGTCTGCTCACAGTTAAATTGTTTGCTGAAATTCCTGCCCCAAATATTACTTTATCAGCTCTATCATCAAATGTATCTTCACGGTATTCGCTGATTGTGTCATTACCATCACCAAGATTAAAGATGTATGTATCACCGCCATCATCTCCCACCAGATAATCATTTCCAGTGCCGCCTCTTAAAGTTTCATTTATCTCTGCACCATTTATTGTATCTGCACCTGATGTTCCATTAAGATGAGTAAATATAGTATCTTGTGCTTGTAGAATTACGCCATTTGAAAAATGAAACTCTTCAATTTGTTTGTACGCTGGCCCTAGATTGGCGC
Organism: uncultured Rickettsiales bacterium; assembly: GCA_964484565.1. Lineage (GTDB taxonomy): Bacteria > Pseudomonadota > Alphaproteobacteria > Rickettsiales > CAZAGG01 > CAZAGG01. The sequence continues at coordinate 217,149 of CAZAGG010000001.1, forward strand.
GCTCAAACTGGTTTTTGATGGTAAGAGCATCTTGTCCATTAGTGCCCGCAATATTGATAATAACATCCTCACCATCTTGTGAGCGAGAAACAATTAGATCGGTTGGAGAAATTCCCGCCTTAAATAAAACACGATCCACTTTGGTACTTGGAATTCCCCAATCCAAGTCATGTATCAAATCCTTTCCATAACCTCTGCCAAATACATAGGTATCTCCTTCGGTATCACCTTCAAGGGTATCATTTCCTGCGCCGCCATCCAGCGTATCTGATGAAAAGAAGCCGCTTAAAATGTCGTTACCAGCCGTTCCAGTAAGAAGTATATTCTGAATATCAACGTAATTTAATGATGTATCAGACTCAAACTTAAAAACTTCAATCGCGTTGTTAAGGGAAAAGATACTGAAAGGACCGAATACGCTATAATCAAACTGTTTTGTAATTGTAAGAGTTTCACCAGTGGCGTTTAAAGTAACAATAAGATCGTTACTACCATATGATTTTGAAAATGAGAGGCTATTTCTGCTAATTCCAGGACCAAATATCACCTGATCATCTGCTTTGAACAAAACGCTGGTCATATTGTCACTTATTGTATCATTACCATAACCGCTAGAAAACACATAAGTATCTCCTTCATCACCACCATCAAGATAGTCGTTTCCAGCTTTTCCATCCATAATATCTTTAAAGAAGCCACCAACTAAAGTATCGCTTCCTGCAGTTCCTGTGGTAATCATTCCCTGAATCTGAACCCAGTTCCATATAGTACCATCTGCAAAATGAACTTCTTCTATATGGCTATCTAAAGAATAGAAATTAGAATAACCAAGAGTGCTTGAATCAAAATGATTTTTAACTGTAACTTTGTCGGTACTATTTGCGAATGTAAAAACTAAATCTTCTGTGCCTAGAGGTCGTGAAACTGAAACCTGTGATGGAGTTATACCAGCACCAAATTTTAGAATGTCTGCACCTTTGAATAAAACGCTTTCAACATCGTCAATTATAACATCTTGACCATCACCAGAATTGAATATGTAAGTATCGCCATCATTTCCACCTATCAGAGTATCTGCGCCTTTTCCACCTTGTAATGTGTCAGAATGGAAGAATCCTTCAACTACATCGTTACCATCTGTTTGTGATTGTTGAATAATTCTGTTTTGAATATCTTGAGCGTTAAGATGTGTTCCATCTGCAAATACCACATTCTCTATTCGCTCATTTGGAATTGGAAGATTGAATATATCATCTACGGTATACTGAGTTGCAACTGGCGGAGTGTAAGTGTAATTAAGACCCTCAATCGTTACTGTTAAAGCTCCAGTAACGCTATCCTGCACTACATTTACACCAGCATATCCTTGATACTCAGGAGGAATCACTGCTTCACTGGCAAGCAATACAAGAGGATTATCACGAATCATATCTCCAACGGTAGAGTATGGAGCAAAAGTGCCCCAGCCAATAGAACTTGCCCAGAACTGGTTCTTAACTGTAATTTGATCAGTTGTTCCATTAATTGATAAAATCAGATTATCTCCAGAACGTGAAAAAGTTAAATCGTTGCTAGAGATGTCTTGTTTAAAGAATATGTAATCCTCAGCAGTTAGAAAAACATCCTGTTGATCGTCATGAATAATATCCTGCCCGTCTCCACGACCAAAAAAGTAATAATCTCCATCATCACCGCCTTTTAGAGTGTCGCTTCCTGCTTTACCTTCTAGTAAATCATTATCTGCTGTTCCAACCACCAAATCGTTTCCGCTTGTTTGTTGGCGAGTAATAAACTCTTCACGAATTTTTATTGAATCCCACACTACGCCATCAGCAAAAACTATTTGTTCTATCGCAGAATCAGGTGCGGCTTTCATAATAAATCCTGAGCTAACATGCTCAAAATGATCTTTAACCCGAACAGTTCCAGATGGAGTGTTTATTATTAAATCTGCACCGCTATAAGTTAAAGTAGCCTGAGTTGAGTTAACACCTGTAAATACTAGAATATCATTTGACATTCCTTCATTAGGCATGAGGCTAAAAATACCGCTAGAGCTTGTTCTATCAATATCATGAATAACATCACTACCAAAATTGCCTGACATTATATAAACATCATCACCTGAAGCACCTTTGATAGTCTGGTTCGCAGTTGAACCAATTATAATCTCTGCATTCTCAGTTCCTGTGAACGTTCCATTTCCTGCCATTAAGAATGGAAAGCCTACATCATCAAGCATTTGCGAAAGAGTTAAAGGAAGCGTTCTACCCTGAGCCGCACTAACAATATCGGTAAATATCTGCAAATCAGTCACACCTAGAATACCATCTGGGCGCACAACATTATTTGCCACATCCTTCACCACCCCAATCATAGTACTCCAATATGAATTTGCTTCAGTTGCATTTGCAGGCATTGCATTCATAATAGCATTAACACTTGCGCGCATAGGATTGGCACTGGAAGATTCGAGATAATCGCCAACCTTATTCATGCTTAGATCGGGAAAATAATTCTTCAAAGGTCCTTCAACAACCAGCTTGTCATAAGCCATATCGTAATAGGTATTCCACAAATTAGTTAGCTCCGCTCCCTCTTGAGCGGTAGGATTCGAGCCACCAGCACTTGACACAAAAGATTCGCCAGTAAATTTTTCGATGAAAGCTAGTTTTCTTCCATCAAAGTTGGCTCCACGCGAGGTAGTAGAAATGCTAGTAACATTTGCCCATGTATACAAAATGGATTCAACATCCGCATTGAAACTAGAAATATTAGAAAGATTCTTAGCATTAAAACTTTCAACAAGCGGCTTAACCAAAGGATTGGTAGCCATCACCAAATCAAGATCAGGCAGTGTTCCATACCCCTTTAACCAAGGAAGAGCGGCAGAACCAGCAGCGGGAGCAACATTTAAAGTAAACTTCGTATTAAGCTGATTAACCTGCAAAGCAACATCCGCAATGGTATTAACCGTTCCATCCGCGAGAGTAAAAGTACTGGTTGCGAGAATATTATTGCCGTTAGATTGTGCCGTAGAAGCAGTACTAGCCAGATTTATAGAAGTAATACTATGCTCTGCCAGTGTTTTAAGCTCGCCCACATCAGTCACGCCATTATTATTAGCATCGCGCCATATTTTTAAAGTGTTAAAGGCTGTATCGCCTGAGGTTATTTTGTTATCATTATTACTATCGAGGGTTTTTAGGGCGGCGAATCCTCCCGATGAAATGCTGCCGAACATTTCGTTAAGCCCATCAATTTTGCCGTTGTTATTTAAATCACGCGTAAGCAAGCCATCTTCTGGTGAAACCCAACCTATACGCTCGGCGAAGTTGTTATCAGAATCCACATTAAAATAAGCGTTAGAATATTCCTGATTAATCAGCTTTATACCATCCCCATTCAAATCGAGTACGAGGGGGTCATAAAACCCAATCATGAGGGCGTAAGCGTCTTTGATAGATTCTTCAGTCCAGTTTTTGCTCCACACGAGTTCGCGGAGGAATATGTGCCCCGTTGCCTCGCCCGTGGTGTTTCCTTCCGTCTCGGTTTGCGAATAGTTATAGATATAAACGGGATCCATCCATAGCAGCCGTGCTTCCGCCACCATGCCTTCACCCGGCATGTTGGAATCGTGCCCAAGGCGATAGTTGAACCCTAGAGGATTAGTTGCAATCGGATAATCGCTATACATGCTGTAATGGAGTCCACCAAACATAGGTATTGCACCATACCACAGCACATAATCGCCATATTCCGCATCCATAACCTTCGCACCTGAGGTTACGCGGAAGCCATCAACTCCAGCCCCGCCATACATAAACGTTCCAGCCCCACCAACCAGATTATCTACTCCATCCCCGCCTGAGATTGTCGTGGGGGAGGTATTGTTGTCTATTATCCAGTCATTGCCTCCTGAACCATTAAATTCTGTTATTACGTTATCTTTTAACAACACCCAATCATTATATTGGGTTGCGATTACTTTTTCGATATTGTAAAGACCATCGGAAGTGAGCGTTGAACCATCAACAACTTTGCCAGTTACTCCAGTTGTGCTGCTGATAAAACTATTACCCAGGTAAAAGCTCATGCCACTTGTGGCATTGCTATAATCTGCGGTGTCTATGCCTGCTCCTCCATCAAGAACATCATCGTCACCAGATGACTTAAGCGTATCGTTACCGCCGCCGCCGTGCATGTAGTCTTCGCCACTGGTGCCATTAAGAACATCGGCTTTGTTGAATGTTCCAAGAACAATATTAGAGGCAAGAACGTTGGGAAGTGAGAGTATTCCACCATAAGCCGCATTAAGAAATGAATTGGTTGAAAGAGCTGTGGTAGTTGCAAGACCAGTTGTTGTCCATGGACCGATATTATTGTTGGTAACCGATTGCCACAATGTTGTAAGTCCGCCTGCCCAGTCATTAACTGAGCCAATGCTCGCATATGAACTTTTTATTGCAGCAAGTAAGTCATAGGTATCGGCAGGGTTTTCAAGGAGATTATTGGTGAATGATTCACCATGTCCAAGCAGCAGGAAAAACGGATTCCCTGACCATGCTGCAACTCCGCCGAGGTTGGGGAATGCTGCAGCAGTTGCGGCTGAAGCGTCGTCGCTTGCGATATTATTTATTGTTGGAAGTGTGTCTCGACTATAAATATCTTGTAATACCCTATTAGCAACCTCATTTGATGCAACTTGTAATTGATTTGAAGTCATTGGACTGCCTTCACGAATTTGATACTGCATTGAGGTGTAATCTCTAATTGCATTTGACATCAAACCACCATCGCCAGCATTAATTTTACTAGCAGCATTCACCCATAACCAAACCGAGCCATCAACCCCAGCTTTAGGCGACATCATACCTTGAGCATTAACATCAGATATAAACTCAAGCACTTTATTGTATGCGGTTGCATAAGTGCCAGTACCATTAAAGGCAGCGGCTCTCAGTGCTTCTATCTGATTCTTTTGAGTTTGTGTTAATGTATACGGCATAAAGCCTCCTATTGCTAATTAGATGTGGATATAGATGGTTTGTGAATTTGGGAAAGGTAAGAAAGCAAGTTTTGATGAATTTCTTCCTGAACTAATGGAGGCTGAATCCATAAAGGAAAGCTGTAACGTATAAAATAATCTTTTAAATAGATAAAAGTTACATAACAAAAATTATTATCTTTAATGCGTTCTGAACATGATTTTGTAGGATCAATTTCATTAATTGTAGGAATATCAAGCTGTTTAACTTTATAATTGTTTATTAATCCAAATTTTACAACCAATTTTGATACACCATTATCTCTATTAAAATTATTACCAAAAGTAGGATGTACAGAGAAATTACTCACCTCCCAAGCTGGTTCATTTGGTGTCTGGCAATATCCAGACTTAAAGATTTCTCCCATTTTGAAACTATATGGCTTATGCTGTTTATGACCATCAGGGAATGTCAGCAGTAATGTATCACCCGCTGGAATATGAAACTCATCATTTCCGAGCTTTATCCGCACAGGGTCAGCATAGTTTTCGCATGGCGGCTGATTAACATATTCTGCACCGTATTTACAAAAACTGAGAACAAGCAACATAACGATAGCAAATGTAATAAGTGTATATTTAGCTATCTTGCTTAACTTATTTTTTAAACTCTGAAAGCTCATTTCTTCCTGCTATAATTTGAATTGGTAGGATTTCTTTTTATAATATTTTGAGGCTATTTTCTGCCTTTATTATTTGGAGCGTAAGCTCTTAAGAACTGCTAAGATTTAATTTTGTTATCATCCATTAACACAACCTGCAAGATATTTATGACAGTTTAATGAATTATTATCGTTACTTGCATCCATAACCTTCGCACCTGAGGTTACTCCAAAGAAGTCATTACCTGAGCCGCCGTAAAGTTTGCTGCCATTGCCGCCTGATAATATGTCATTGCCTGCACCACCTTCTATAGTGTCTGCGCCAGATAAGCCAGATAGCTTGTCATGACCATTGCCGCCTTTGAGAATATCACTATTATTGCTACCGATTACCGTGTCATTACCTGCACCTGCGATAATTACCACGCCATTACCCGCATACGCCGCATCATCAATTGTGGGAACGCCGTTCACATCAGCCCAAACACTGCCGTTAATTGATAAGCCACTAACAATATCATCTTCAAGTGTGCCATATAATATCGGACGGTTGGAGGAATCTAAAAACTTCGTAACCCCACTGTTCCACAAGTCGGTGGCTATGGTAGCAACCTGAGTATTCAGTTTTGTTGTATCTAACCCAGTGAACGAATTTTTGAGATTAACATCAGCCAGATAATCTGCAGAGTAGAGGTTGGGGGGTAAAATGAGGTCAAAGATAAATTTTTACTGTGGAAATTGTTTGGCAGCATCTTTCTCACTCCATATTGATGGCCTCTAAGGCATGAAACTGTATAAGCCTACCATCGGGTGCGACTCTTAAATTATAGTGATCTCCGTTAAACTGTACCGCCATTTTTCCCTGACGAGTAAAGTTTCTATCAGGATACTTCAGTACATGCGCAATGTACTCGTTTTTCACACGATTAATTACTCGTTCGATTAAATCTTTTAGCTCCTCAGGCTTATAAGAGAATAGAGTTTTTTCTTTAAAATTCCCCGTCTGATAGTGCTTAACATGTCGCATCACAATGTGAAGGTAGGACTCCAAATCCCAATAAATCTGCTTCTTACCGTGCAATAGAACACTAGGGCGAAACTTGATTGCAGCATCCATAATTAGTTTCAGCGTACTTTCCTTAATTAGTTTTAACTCATCAGCGTTAACTTTACTCTTTAAAATCTCCGCCATCTCCTGCAATACCATGATTGTCTTTTGCATATTCAAAATATTTTGAATTTCAAGGTAACGTTCTTTCTGTTTATTAGATAGGGTTTTTCTTCTATCTTTAACCCCATAGTAGCATGACATGATATTAAGATTATTCTCCATGCTATCTTTATCAAAACCGAAATGGGCTAAAACACGTGAATCAATATGCCCATCATTCATTCCCAGAGTTAGCCCTATAATCTGTTCCTTCTCATAATCAATTAACTCTACACCATCATTATTCTTCATTGTTAGAAAGGATAGCTGAAGCTGGTCTGCATCTATTTTGAGTTCTTTAAAATCCACTTCAACGTTGACGATGTTAGGAACTTTCTTCTCTCCAGTATCATGTAATTCTGTATCTAGTGCATACGGTAGAAAAGAAATAAACTCAATGTCAGAAATTTTGATTCCTTCATATTTTAAATCACCTAGCACATCTTGCGACAATTCAAACGCTGCGGAATCAATTTGCACATTTTCCAAATCAAGCACCTTTTTATCAGAAGTTTCGATTGCTTTTAGCGTTGTATGATTGAAGTGGATTACACCTAATACGCTTACGCCATACTTGGTGTACGACTCACTGTCTTTCTTTAAGTTGAACGTAGTCATGAATTGATGTTTCCCAACCAATTCATATAAGTCTAGGAAACAGAACTGATCACCATATACCTCTATCTGAGGTAAACCAAAAACTTTATAATCAATTATTCTGTAGTTGTTTTTCATTAGGCTTGTTTCCAACAAATCTGCTATCAGCCAGTTAAAGGGATAATCAATTGAAAAGCAAATACTTATTACTACTTATATAGCATGGGCAAGCCATCAATGAGGTAGCATCTGTATATTATTAAGGGAGGAAAAAAGGTAGAATTTTGCGCTTCTACCAACGCTATGCTGTCATTTGGTGTGGTTGTAGGCGAATGGGGGTGGATGCTTGCGAACTATCTGTGCTTCCAAGCCGTTGGAGATAAACCTCAAAACGAACAAAAGCAAACAATTACAGACGGTTAAATGGCGACCCCTACGGGAATCGAACCCGTGTTACCACCGTGAAAGGGTGGTGTCCTAACCGCTAGACGAAGGGGTCATGCGAGGTATTTCAAAAATGAGAAGTGGAATATATCCAGACATCTCATATAGTCAATCTAAAATATATCTTATTGTGCAAATAAATTGCCAAGACCTAATCAATGTCTATGATGTTGGATTATGAATCCATTCAAAGTTAAATCAAATTTCAAGCCATCAGGAGACCAACCAGAAGCAATTAAAAAACTTGTAAGTGGAATCCGCTCAGGAATTTCAGATCAGGTTTTACTTGGTGTGACTGGCTCTGGAAAAACCTTCACAATGGCAAAGGTCATTGAAGAGACCCAAAAACCTGCTATAATTATGGCGCATAACAAAACCTTAGCAGCTCAGCTTTATAGCGAGATGCGCGAGTTTTTTCCTGATAATGCCGTCGAATATTTTGTATCATACTATGATTATTATCAGCCAGAAGCATACGTTCCCAAAACAGATACATTCATTGAAAAAGACTCATCAATCAATGAACAAATTGACAGACTAAGACACTCTGCGACTCGTGCTTTACTTGAAAGACGCGACGTTATTGTAGTAGCCTCTGTATCTTGCATATATGGTCTTGGCTCACCAGAAGCATATTTGGAGATGACTACGCGCATAACAGTAGGTAGCGAAATCGATCGCAACAGCCTTCTTAGGGAGCTAGTAAATTTGCAGTATACACGTAATGACATTGATTTTCATCGGGGCACTTTCAGAGTGCGTGGAGACACGATAGATTTATTTCCTGCCCACCTTGAAGATAGAGCTTGGAGAATATCGCTATTTGGCGATGAGGTGGATGAGATATTCGAATTTGACCCATTAACTGGCGAAAAAATTGTCAAACTAAATGGCGTCACGATTTTTGCCAACAGCCACTACATAACCCCGCGACCTACTTTGTTGCAATCAGTTGAATATATTAAGGCAGAACTCAAAGAACGGCTTAAGCAATTTGAATATGAGAAAAAATTACTTGAAGCACAGCGGATAGAACAGCGCACAAATTTTGATATTGAGATGCTTCTCGAAACTGGTGTTTGCAAGGGTATTGAAAACTACTCCCGCTATCTTTCAGGAAGAAAAGAGGGCGAACCACCACCCACCCTATTCGAATATATGCCAAAAGATTCGATATTATTCGTTGATGAAAGCCATGTCACAGTTCCCCAAATCGGAGGGATGTATAACGGAGATAGAGCCAGAAAACAAAACCTTGTTGCTTATGGATTCAGACTGCCATCTTGTCTTGATAACCGTCCTCTCAAATTTGAAGAATGGGATTCAATGCGTCCACAAACCATTCTTGTTTCAGCAACTCCAGCTAAGTGGGAACTTGAAAGAGCAGGAGACGATATTGTCGAGCAAGTTATTCGCCCAACTGGCTTGATTGATCCGCCATGCTTTATTCGCCCGATAGAAAATCAGGTTGATGACTTACTCTCAGAATGCCGCGAAGTTATTGAAAGAGGTTATCGCGCACTTGTTACAACTCTAACCAAAAAGATGGCGGAAGATTTAACTGATTATCTGCAAGAGGTTGGAATTAAAGTTCGTTATTTACATTCAGATATTGACACACTGGAACGAGTTGAAATCATAAAAGATTTAAGAAGAGGTGTTTTCGATGTTTTGGTTGGAATAAATCTACTGCGCGAAGGCCTTGATATTCCAGAATGCGCTTTTGTAGCGATATTGGATGCAGATAAAGAAGGTTTTTTAAGATCGCAAACATCTCTCATTCAAACCATAGGGAGAGCAGCGAGAAACTCCGAAAGTAAGGTTATTTTATATGCAGATAAAATGACTGATTCTATAAAAAATGCCCTTGCTGAAACAGAACGCAGAAGAAATATCCAAAAGGCTTATAACGAGAAACATGGAATTATTCCTGTAACCGTTAAAAAATCTATATCAGATGCGCTTGATATTATCGACGATGTGGAGACAGATGATTCATATGCTAAGTCTACATCGACTAAAAGCTCACAGAAAAAAGGAGATAGCAAAGGTTTTGCAGCTATTATGACAAATGCAAACGGCTATAAAAAACCTTTGGATAAAATCGAATATCTCAAAAAACATATGCTAGAGGCCGCCTCAAACCTTGACTTTGAAACTGCTGCTAAAATCAGAGATGAGATTAAAAGACTAGAAGTAATACTTCTTGCCGTTTAGCTAAAGGAATCTAGATTGGCAGTGACGATGGACGAAGCCTTCTAAGCCATGCAACAATTAATATCTTATTTACAACAACTGCTGTAAACATCGAGGCAACAATTCCTATAATCAGGGTTACGGCAAATCCCTTAACAGTTCCCGACCCCATGATAAACAACACTAATCCAGCAAGCATTGTTGTTAAGTTCGAATCAAGAATTGTTCCGTAAGCTCTATCAAATCCGCTTTCTATAGCTGATAACATTGTTCTTCCAGAGCGCGCTTCTTCTTTTATTCTCTCATATATCAACACGTTAGCATCAACCGCCATACCTAGAGTTAAAACAATACCCGCGATACCTGGAAGGGTTAAGGTCGCCTGCAATAACGCCAAAACAGATAATATCACAAAAAGATTCAGCGTGAGAGCAATGCACGAGAAAAGGCCGAATAAGCTGTAATAGAGAATCATGAAAGTCATTACAGCAAATAGAGCAACCAGACATGCTATCTTTCCAGCTTCAATCGAGTCAGCTCCTAAACTGGGGCCAACCGTTCTTTCCTCGATAACTTTCAGTGGTGCAGGAAGTGCCCCTGCCCTTAGCAAAAGTGCTAAATCGTTTGCACTTTCAACCGTAAAATTACCAGATATAATACCACTCCCACCTGTAATTGGCTCATTTATAACAGGTGCGCTGATAATCTTGTTATCTAATAAGATTGCAAATGGCTTACCAACGTTTTCTCTGGTTATTTCTGCAAACCTTCTGGTTCCGACCGAATCCATACTAAACGCAACAACTGGCCTGCCCGTTTCGAATGTAGCCTGCGCGTTAACGAGAGAATCTCCTCCCAACAACGCTCTTCGCTTAACGGTATAGAACAGCTTCTCGCCATTTTTTCCTTTATCGAGCGACTCAACAATCATACTTCCAGGATTGGCAACCGAAGGCCTGTTTGGACTTGCATAAACTCCTTCTAAACCAACTAAATGAAAGGTAATTTTTGCGGTCTGCCCAATAAGATTTTTAAGCCTTTCAGGGTCAGAAAGTCCTGGAACTTGAACTAATATTCTATTATCGCCTTGCCTTTGAATAATCGGTTCAGTCGTTCCTGTTTCATCGACTCTTCTTCTTACAATCTCAATTGATTGAGAGATAATTTCTGATTTTCTTGTGCGTAAGTTTTGTTCATCCAAAGAAAGAGTAAAGACGCCTTCTTTTTCTTCAACTAAGAATTCTCCACCAGCCCTAGCAATACTTCTAGTTTTTTGAATAAATTCTTTATCAGGCTGAGTAAAGGTTATGCTCTCATGATTTGAACTAAAATCGCGATAAGACAAGCCTTCTTTGCGAAGCTCTGCCTTAATGGAATCAACCTCATCTTCCATTATTTGCTTTAAGTATGTCGCCATATCAAGCTCTAGAAGAAGTTGACTGCCTCCTCTTAAATCGAGTCCAAGATTAATTTTTCTATCTGGCAAGAAAGAAGATATTTCCTCTGCCTGATTATTATTAGTAATCAAGCTAGGCAAAGAGAAAGTTATAGATGCCAAAGCAACAAAAACTGCCAGTAATACTTTCCACAAAGGAGTTTTGAGCATTTATTACTTTTTTGCCTGAGTTTTTGAAGAAGTTGACTTAGAAGTTGCAGTCTTTGATGTAGATGCTTTCTTTTGTGGAGCCTTAGCGGAGTTATCTGAAACAACTTCTAATTTTGCATCAGATTTTTCTTCTGTTTTTGATTCTGCATTTCCTGTTTTAGAAAGAACGCCTGTAATTGATGGTCTTGTAACTTTTACGCGAACATCTGGAGCAATTTCAACAGTTAGCATATCATCGCCATCTTCAACTTTATAGACAGTTCCAACAATTCCACCGCCTGTGATTACTTTATCGCCTCTACGGATTGCAGAAAGCATTGATTGATGTTCTTTAAACTTCTTTTGTTGAGGGCGAATTAAAAGGAAATAAAATACCACCAACATCAATAACAAAGGTACAACACCACCCAGAAGTGAACCTTGTGCAGCAGCCGCTTCTCCAGCAGGAGCCGCAGTTTGTGCAAATGCTGATTTAATAAATTCCATGATAAATTTCCTCTATATCTTGTTCTTAATTACTATAGTGCCTCTAGTTTTATTTGAGAGCAAGTATTTCGAGACGAAGCGCGCGGAGCTTATAAATAATTAAGTGAGCACGGTTAGACCAACGAAATGCGAAGCTATCAGATAAAAATAGAGGTGCTACACATAACTAACTTATTTGTGATAGGGATGTCCAGATATAATTGTTTGTGCACGATAGATTTGTTCAACCAATATCAATCTTGCTAACATATGTGGAAGAGTTACTTTTCCAAACGCAATTTTGTGCTTAGCAATTTTGAGAGTATCAGCATTCAGACCATCTGAACCACCAATTATAAAACAAATTTTGGGCATAGATGACTCAGCAATCGAGCTTATTAAAGATGCAATTTCTTCGCTGGTTACATGAACGCCACTTCTATCAAGGGCTATAACAGTAGAATCTGGTTCTATGGCTTTTCTTAATAGATTATTTTCTTCAGCATGCCCTTTTTTCTGGTGCTTTATTTCCTTTATCTGAACTTGCCAAGTTATTCTTTTTAAATATGAATTAAAGATCTCAAATTCAGGAGAGTTCTTAAGTTCACCAACCGCAACTATTGAAATCTTCAAATAGCCGCCAATTCATTCGATGAGGATATTGAATCAGTAGAAGAAACAGGAACCGACCACATTTTTTCGAGATTATAAAACGAGCGAATCTCAGGTTTAAAAAGATGAACAACAACATCCCCAAAATCAACCAGAACCCAGTCACACTGCGGCTTACCTTCTATTGATAATAGGCTATATCCTGATTTTTTAACAGAGTCTATTAGGTTATCTGCGAGAGAGGAAACGTGTCTCTGAGATCTGCCGCTTGCTATAAGCATGAAGTCGGCAAAATCTGCCTTGCCTTTCAGGTCAATCAGAGAAATATCTTCAGCTTTGTTATCTTCTAAAGCCGATTTTAAAATCTCACTAAGAGACTTTACGGAAGTCACCACCGATCTTTTTCTTGGTATAAAACACCTCCATTAAACTTCTATCCATCTTATAATAGTTAAAATAAAAATTCAAGTTAAACTGAAAACATGCAAGAAACTGCTTTACCGATTTGAACTGATAAAATATGAGTATAAATAATCAAAAAATAAAAGCTACAAAGGGATTAACTATGAATTTTTACACAGGTCAAACAGGCCAAGCAACCCAAGCAGATAGAAGACCGAATAATAAAACGAATATTTTAACTCCAGAATGTCTCGAATTGTGGATGAATGAACGCCATCCCGAAACTGCTGTTGGAAATTTTGATTTAGTGGGAAGCAATGTTCATGATTCAGAATATGGTTTTGTTCCGCCTATTGCCCTTACTCAAAAATTCTCTGACTTAACGGGCATAGATAAATCAAGAATCGCATATTTGCAGGAAAAGCAACTAGGCGGAGTTCTTAGCTTCAAACTAGTTGTTTGCAAAACAGATGAGCTTGGCAAATTATTAGAGCCACTTACTCTTGATGATAGATACAATCCGATTGATATATCAAGAAATATGAGGGAAAAATCATACGACATGTTAAAAGAGGGTATGAAAGCAGAATGGAACGAATTAGCTGGAATTTTCTCTGCAAAACCTAGAGGTCGTTAAGCGACTTAGGTATATCATAATTTAACAGCTTAGTCATAACAGTCCCTTCCATTTCGGCGGGGACTTTTGTTTTACCTGTGAGCCAATCAAATATATCATTATCTGGCTGTTCTAGAATTCTCTCAAACTCAGCAAGCTCTTCTTCATTGAAAGTTGCAAGATAATCTTGGGCGAAGTTTCCAATTATTATGTCTGTTTCTTTGCATCCTCTATGTAGGCTGCGATACATCAGTTTTTTATATATAGTCATAGGCCAATTATTTACCAGATATTTACCATAGGCGGCTATAGCTAACATAGTATATTTGACACCGCAACGAAGAAATCGAATGAGCTTTACCTCTGTAAGAAAATCAGATGCTGTAATTAGAATCTGCCAAGATAATAAAAATCAAAGGGTTGAGATAGTATCTCTTAACTCTGTTGCAGAAGACATATCAGGATTCATGGCAATCGAAAAGATAGGCGATGACCTGCAAGCAGTTATTCCCAAAAGAATTGCGGATGATATTTCTGATTACCTTGAATATGAAGATGATGCGGCGGATATATCAGAAATTTTGTCCAAAGAACGTTCATTTGCAATAATCTCTAAATCAGGCGAGGAAATTCCGCTAGTTCTCAAAGTAATTAGAACCGAACCAATGTGGGATGGCAGACCATGCTTCGACCTAGTAATGCGCGACCAAAGGTTGCAAATTGAACTTGAGAAAAATCGACAGTCATTAATGAATAACTTTAAAGGATATGAAGTAATTGATGAATCTACTGGCCTGCCGAACCGTGTTTCATTCTTGAAAGACTTAGAGCTTATTTCTTATTACGTAAAAAATAATTCAGCAAAAGCAATGATTGCAATCTGTGAGCCAGATAACATCGCTGAAATAATTAATAAGCATGGCAGTGAGAACATTAACCATCTAACCCGTGATATAGGGCTAATCATCAAAAATAGCCTTCGTTCAGAAGATGCTGTTGGCGCAATCACAGAAAGCAGAATCGCAGTCGCACTTCTCGATGCCGATCAAGAATCTGGTGAAATGGTATTAAAAAGGCTGAAGAATAATATTTATTCCAAAACTTTCAAACTAGGTGAAATAGAAATAAAAATCAGCGTAAGTTTTGGAGGAGTCATCGTCACCCCCAATCTAGGAGTCGATGAAATTATCAAAACCGCCGAAAAATCACTAGCAATCGCACAAAAACAAGGTGGCAACACAGTTTCCATTTATGGTGACTAAACAATAGATCCGCCGCATTTGGGGCTTTTAACACCCGTAGTTGTGGGAAGTGAAAGCGGAAGGCCGAAATATCTTCTTGCCGCAAGATAAGCAAAAGCCTCAGCTTCGATTGCATCACCATTCCAGTTAAGCGAATCAGAGGTAACAACTGAAGCATTAATTCTTTCGGATAAATATTTCATAATTGATGGATTTTTCCTTCCACCTCCACAAATTATCCACTGTTTGGGTTGTTCATTCATAAAATCTTGCGATTTTATAATTCCCTCACAGGTAAAGGCAACAAGTGTTGCAGCAGCGTCTTGAATGCTTAAACCACTTACTTTATCAAGGAATTTCACAAAAGAATTTCTATCAAGTGACTTTGGTGGTTTACTCACAAAAAAGCTATCATTCAGCATTTCATTTAATATTACGTTATCTACAATACCGCTTGCAGAATATTTGCCGTTAATATCGCATGAATCAGATGTTCTTTGACTGATCAAATCGTCTAGTAGAGCGTTTCCAACTCCTACATCACAGGCAATTACATTATCACTAACGGTTATATAGGTAATGTTTGCAACACCACCAATATTCACAACTACAATTGGCTTTTCAATATTCTCAGTAATAGCCGCATGATAAAGCGGAACAAGTGGAGCACCCTGCCCGCCTGCAGCTATATCTCGCCTGCGGAAATCAGAAACCACCGAAAAACCCGTAAGCTCTGAAAGCAACGAGGCATTACCAAGTTGCAGAGTTATTCCCTCGTTTGCATCGTGATAAATCGTTTGGCCGTGAAAGCCGATTAATCCTATTTTGCTTTTTATCGCATCATCAGAAGATTTTAGTAATTCCCCTACAACATCTGCATGAAATATAGTTATATCACGCTCTAACATGAGAATATCTCTAATCTTCACATGCTCTGAATTTATTATATCGCGGATTCTATCTCGAAGTGCGTCAGGATAATCAATACTTATAAAACCAGCTTTTTGAAAAACCTTCTTACCATCAGTTAGAATCAAAGAGGCATCAACCGCATCAAACGATGTGCCACTCATTAAACCAATAACCCAAATTTCTTGCGTTTTCATTTCTTTTAAAGACATAATACGGCAACTATAAATCAGATAATTTAACTTGTAATCTAAAACCATGAAAACAGTGCGTAAATATAAATCAGATTTCTTAAACCTCTGTGAGGAACGTGGATACATTCATCAAATTACCGATTCTGAGAGATTAGATGATATTCTAAAATCATCTTCTCCTGTAAGTGCATATATCGGCTTTGATTGCACAGCCAAATCTCTGCATGTTGGAAGTCTCATTCAAATCATGATTCTCAAATGGTATCAAGAATGTGGCCATAAACCTATAGTTCTAATGGGTGGCGGAACAACCAAAGTTGGAGATCCATCAGGTAAAGATGAGGCGAGAAAGATTCTTAGCGAACAAGATATTCTTGATAACATGAATGGCATCAAGCAGGTTTTTCAACGCTTTATAAATTTTGATAGTGGCTCAAACAAAGCCTTAATGGTGAATAATGACGACTGGCTTAAAGATATAAACTATATCAGTTTTTTGCGCGATTATGGCAAGCATTTCTCGGTTAACAGAATGCTCTCTTTTGACAGTGTAAAACTCCGCCTTGAGAGAGAACAGAACTTAAGTTTTCTTGAGTTTAATTATATGATTCTACAAGCATATGACTTTGTTGAGTTATTTAGCAAATATGGTTGCAAATTACAAATTGGTGGCTCTGATCAGTGGGGCAACATTGTTAACGGAATCGAACTTGGCCGACGAGTTAAAGAAGCCGAATTATTCGGCCTTACAACACCGTTACTTACAACCTCATCTGGGGCAAAGATGGGCAAAACTGCAAGCGGTGCAATATGGCTTAACCAAGATATGCTAAGTGCTTATGATTACTGGCAATTTTGGCGCAACACAGAAGATGCAGATGTTGGAAAGTTTTTAAGGCTATTTACCACACTTCCAATATCTGAAATCGAAAAGCTCGAAAAATTAGGTGGGGCAGAAATAAATGAAGCCAAAAAGATTCTTGCAAACGAGGCAACCAAACTTTGTCATGGTGAGGATGCTGCAAAAAGTGCTTATGAAACTGCCCTTAAAACCTTTGAGCAAGGAATTTCAGGCGACGATCTTCCTAAAATTGAAATCCCTGAAGATGAGCTTCAATCTGGAATTCCTGCATATTCTATCTTTCACAAGGCAGGTCTTGCATCTTCAAACGGTGAAGCCCGCAAACTTATAAGAGGAAATGGCGCAAAAGTTAATGATAACCCGATTACCGATGAAAACTTGCTGATTAACTCATCATTCATTGCAAATGATGGATACATCAAACTATCCGCAGGCAAGAAAAGACATGTATTAATCAAATCAGACAAGAGCTTATAATGGTCGATATATCAATTCTAGAAGAGCTAACCAGAAAAGCAATCAAAGCAGGTGCATCCGATGCAGATGCGATTGCGATAGAGAGTTTAGAGACAAATATCGACTATCGACTAGGCAAACTCGAATCTATTGAAAGCGCAGAATCATCTTCAATAGGGTTAAGGGTTTTTATCGGCAAGCAAAACGCGATTGTTTCAACATCTGATCTTCGCGGTGAAAATCTCGATGAACTTGTTACAAGAGCTATTAACTCCGCAAAATATGTGCCTGAAGATCCATTCTCTTTTATACCCGAAGAATTTGCGAAAAGTTCAGAGATTGAATCTTTAAAGACAAAACTTGATCTTGTTGATAAAAAAGAGCTAGACATTGATTATATGCTTGAAAAAGCAAGAGAATGCGAAGAATCCGCACTTGGCGTAAATGGTATTACCAACTCACAGGGAGCAGGATTTGGATATTCCAAAAGCGCAATCAATCTCTACACCTCTAAAGGTTTTAGTGGGGAATATCATAAATCTTCCAGCAGCTTATCTATCGCCGTTCTTGCAGGTGAAGGAACTAAGATGGAAAGAGACTACGCCTATTCATCCGCTTTATTTAAGTCAGATTTAAAACCTGCCTCTGAAATCGGCTTAGAAGCTGCAAACAGAACTTTAAAGCGACTTAACCCCAGAAAAATCAAAACCTGTGAAGCTCCCGTTATTTTTGAGAATAGAATTGCTCGAAGCCTTTTGTCGCATTTCGCATCGGCAATTTCTGGAAGCTCAGTCGCAAGAAAAACCAGCTTCCTTCAAGACATGATAGGTAAAAAGATATTCAATAGCGACATTGAAATCATCGATAACCCCCATATTGTGAGAGGGCTAGGCTCTAGACCATTTGATGCGGAAGGATTAGCAACCAAACAAAACACTTTAGTATCTGATGGAGTTTTAAAATCATGGATTCTTGATACAAGCTCAGCCTCACAACTAGGCATGAAATCAACCGCATCCGCCAGCAGAGGCGTTGGATCACCGCCATCTCCCAGCACATCTAATCTATATATGCAAGCAAGCAAAACTAGCCTTTCCGATATGATAAAAGACATAAAATATGGCTTATTCATCACCGAAACATCTGGAATGGGCGTAAACATAGTCACTGGCGATTATAGTCTTGGCGCAGGTGGCTTTTTGATAGAAAATGGCGAAATAACATTCCCAGTTAATGAAATCACAATTGCAAGCAACCTTGTAGATATGTTTGCAAACCTTACCCCAGCAAATGACATTATATTTGACAGCAGAACTTGCTGCCCTTCTTTACTTATAAATAAAATGACAATCGCTGGAAGTTAGCCAGACTAGAAGTTAGGTGTTCAATCACAATGGATCATAAGAATGTTATAAAGCATCTTGCTTATAAGAATGGTTTTGATGTTGTGGGGTTTGCTCGTCCTGAATATTCAAATAAGGTTATCAGTGATTATCTGCATTTTATAGATTCTGGCAGACATGGAGAGATGGACTGGCTAAAAGAGCGTGCAGAGCTTAGAATTAATCCCAAAGCTATAATGGAAGATGTTAAAACCATTATCGTTCTTGGTTTGAATTACGCCCCAGATCATAACCCCATCGATAATTTAGCTCACAAAGATAAAGGGCTAATATCGGTTTATGCAACTGGCAAAGATTATCATGACATCATTAAAGGCCGATTGAAGAATCTCGCTTCGCAAATACGCAGCAAATTTTCTCGTGATAAAACAATCGATAATCTAAAGGTTTTTGTCGATACCGCTCCAATTCTTGAAAAACCACTTGCCGCTCAAACAAGAGTGGGATGGCAAGGCAAACACACTTGTATAGTATCACGCGATTTTGGTTCGTGGCTATTTCTTGGAGAAATTTTTATATCCGTCGATGTCGAGCCAGATGTTCCAGAGCCAAACAGATGTGGAAGTTGTAGAGCTTGCATTGATATATGCCCAACTAATGCAATTACGGAAGATGGCAGAATAGATGCCAGAAAGTGCATTTCATATCTCACAATTGAACATAAGGGAATGATTCCTGAAGAGTTTAGAAAAGCAATCGGTAATCGCATTTATGGATGCGATGATTGCCTCGCCGTTTGTCCTTGGAATAAGTTTGCAAAAACCGCAAGTGAAATGGCATTTAAACCCAAAGATGGGCTTTATCTTCCAGATATTAAAAAATTGCTATCGCTATCTGATGCTGAGTTTAGATCAATGTTCGCCACAACTCCAGTTAAGAGAATTGGCAGAGAGCGATTTATCAGAAATGTAATCATCGCAGCCGCAAACTCTGGCAATAAAGAATATATCAATCAGCTAAATCAACTCTCTAATGAAGATTCAGAAATAATCTCACAAACCGCCAAATGGGCGGTTGATGTAATTAAGAAATGCGGTCAATAGCAGTTTGATATATCGCCTCAGCGGTGATGCCGAAGTGTTTATATAGCTCTTTCGCATCGCCTGATTCGCCGAATGTTCTCATGCCTATGAAAACGCCGTATTTACCAATATATCTATCCCACCCTAACGGGGAAGCGGCTTCAATTGCGATTTTCAGGGTTTGCTCACCGAAAAGATTTCTTTTATAAACATCGCCTTGTTGCTCAAGCAAATCAAAAGAAGGAATTGAAACGAGTCTGGTTGCGATTCCCTCTGCTTCAAGTTTTAGCCTTGCTTCTTCTGCAATTGCCACTTCTGAACCTGTTGCGATTAAAACAACTTTTGGACTTCCACCAGATGCCTCTTTTAAAATATACCCTCCCCTAGCTGAGAGATTTTCTCTAGTGAATTCCACTCTCAAGGCAGGCAAATCTTGCCTAGTTAACACCATCACTGAGGGGGTATCCATATCAGAAACGGCCATCGACCAACATTCCGCAACTTCTGTTGCATCCGCAGGGCGGAAAACATGCAAGTTGGGTATCGCCCTTAACGAAGCCAAATGCTCTATGGGTTGATGAGTTGGACCATCTTCACCAAGACCAATTGAATCATGAGTCATTACATAAATAACTCGCTGCTTCATTATCGCAGAAAGCCTGATTGAAGGCTTGCAGTAATCAGTGAATACTAAAAATGTTCCGCTGTATGGAACAAATCCGCCATGCAGAGCCATGCCATTCATTATCGCACCCATCGCATGCTCTCTGACTCCATAATGGATGTATCTTCCAGAAAAGTCTTGCTTCGTTACAGATTTCAACTCTTTAAAGTAAGTTCCATTTGAGCCTGAAAGATCTGCCGATCCGCCAATCATTTCAGGAATCTTTGCTGTGAGTGCCTCTAATACAACTTGTGATGACTTGCGAGTTGCCATCTTAGGCTTTTCATTTGCAAACTTTTGCTTTAATTGGCTAATCTGCTCTGCCCATGGAAATGGCAAAACACCAGATATAACCCTTTCAAATTCATCTTTGGTTGATTTATCAGTTTTATCAAGAGCCTTCTTCCACTCATTATGTTGTTCTCTTCCTGAGTTTGACGCTTTTCTCCACTCACTTAATATATCTTGTGGAATTTCAAATGGAGCATGATTCCATCCCAAATTCGCTCGCGCCCCTTTAATTTCCTCTGCGCCCAGAGGAGAGCCATGACTTTTTTCAGATCCAGCTTTTGATGGGCAACCATATGCAATAGTAGTTTTACATGCAATGAAGGTTGGCTTATCCGATTTTTTAGCTTTTGCGATTGCCTCTTCAATTTCTTTTGGGTTATGACCATCTATCTTAATAGTGTTCCACCCGTAAGATTCAAATCGCATCAAATGGTTATCTGAAACCGCAAGCGATGTTGATCCATCAATTGAAATTCCATTATCGTCAAACAGAACTATCAGTTTGTTTAGTCCTAAGTGCCCCGCAAAAGAAGCGGCTTCGTGACTTATCCCCTCCATTAAGTCGCCATCGCCAGCAATAACATAAGTGTGGTGATCTACAATCTTTTCGCCGAATCTTGCCGCGAGCATTCTTTCAGCAAGAGCCATTCCAACGGCTGTTGCAAGCCCCTGCCCTAAAGGCCCAGTAGTCGTTTCTGTACCTTCAAGCATTCCATACTCAGGGTGTCCTGCTGTTTTATATCCTAGTTTGCGGAAATTTTTAATTTGCTCAATATCACAATCTTCATATCCTGTGAGATAAAATAACGAATACAGTAGCATAGAGCCATGACCTGCGGAAAGAACGAATCTATCTCTATCGGGCCATTTGGGATTTTTCGCATCAAATTTGAGAAATTTCGTAAAAAGCACAGTGGCAACATCTGCCATGCCCATAGGCATACCTGGATGTCCAGAATTTGCAGCTTCTACCGCATCTATGGATAAAAACCTGATGGCATTTGCCAAATCGTTATGTGTAACTTGTTGCGTCAAGATTAACCCCTCATTTAGCTGTAATATTATTTCGGAGTAAATATTCTATGAGGAAGGAAATCAACAGTAAAATTTGCTTATCTTCTTATTTCGTATTGAGGTAAACCTCTAGGAAAGCGTATCTGCCTTAAATCCTCAACTTGCTCAGGCGTTAAACCATCTGATAGCACATCTAAACTTTTTTGATATTCAGGAGATTGAATCATCTCCTCGGCATTGGCATAGGCAGTTCTGCCTTTGTTATCTCTAATGCTTAAAATCTCAAACTTTTTTTCTGAGGGAATTTTCTGCATAATCATCTCTATCACTTCAAATGCATTACTTCTAGCCGCAAGAGCCAAAGGAGTAAAACCAAGATTTACTCTTATGCTCAGTAAATCAACCAGCTTATCTGCTGGGCATGCATCTAAAATTATTTTAGCAATTTGAATGCTCTTTTCTCCCTCGTGTAGTTGCGAACTTCCCGCATCTCTACATGCTTTATGAAAAGCGTTCCATCCTATGCCATTTTGCCGTGATATTATTTCATAGACATTATTATCATCTATTGCCTCTTTTATAATATTAGATACAAGCTCTATATTCATTAATAAACAGGCAGTCATTAAATTTGGAGCTTCAGTCATTATATCTTCTTTAAATTAGTTTACATATTCGAAAACTAATTTAACCAATTAATATTGCAACCTATTTGATGTTAATTTTTTATGACGAACATTAACAGATAGGTTTTTTGCCATGGCCTATAGTTATCATCTGATATTAGATATAAAACTTTTCTGCCGTGTTTCTCTAAAATATCTATACCCTCAAAATTATCTGTAACATATGGATTATCAAGAGACGCAATAATCCTTCCGCCTTTAATCTCGCCATTTTCGAGTAGAGAACTAAAATCATCGAATAATCTTATTCTTGCTGATAGTTTGCCGAGTGGAGTAAAATATCGCTCCAAAACATACAATTTTCCATCACTATCAAAAACAGCATCTGTTGGTCTAAAATCGTTATCAGAGTAATATTTCAAACGCTTGATCAGCTTTGCCTTATCATCAAATAGCCAAGCGTTTGTGAAATCATCTTTAGCAATTTTATCTTCTGCAATTAGCAATATATCTCCGTTTGGATTAACTGCTATCGATTCAACTCCACCATTTGCAGGCATGGGGGGTGATAATTTAAGTGATAACCTGTCTATCAAATTTGTGGGAGCTTCTTGCAAACCATTTAAATCATATACATCAACTCGGTGTTTGCCTTCAAACGCTACATATAAACTTTTTAAATCTTTAGAAAATCTTATCGCCTCTGCATCTCGATATTTATCTTTTAAATACTTTCCGTCCTCCGCTTTCATTCTTACAGAAGAGATATTGCTAACCTTATTTAAACAGCCTTTATCATCGTAGCCAATATCAAGTTTAAAGAAATACCCCTTATCGGATATCAAGATTGCCTTTGCCCCACCTTCAATTACCTCAATTCCAGAAAGACCACCGAATTTTTCTGCATTAGAGCTTACTTCAAATCCTCCGCAATATTCTAGCTCACCAACATCTATATCCAAATGATTTGTTGGATTCACATTAACATATTTAGATATGTCTTTCGCATGAGCATTGCCAGTTAGCAAAGTTAGAATCACAAAGAGTGTTAAAATTATATATTTCATGTTCATTATTTACTGCGCTGAAAATATTACTGGAATTAAAAATTCAAAAACGTTGCCGTGATAGTTATCTGGAATTTTAGGAAGCGGATTAGCCGAACTTATCATCTGCATAGCCGCCGAATCAAGCTCTTGATTACCTGTTGTCTGCTCTATTGCTGAGAAAATTATTCTGCCATCTCTTTTAATTCTGATTCTTACTATTCCCGTTCCGCCTATTCCTGAAGATTTCAAATGCGGTGGATAAGTTTTAAACCGCGCAACCCACTTCGCAATTTCTCTTTCATATTTCTTATCTTCAAACTTGATTTGTGATTCCTTCTTTTTTGCGGAGTTATCCTTTAAATCATCTTTATTTTTTACGTTGTCTTTGCTCTTAGTTTTTAGCTTTTCATCTTTGGTTGATTTTGCAACCTCTGCCTTCTTTGATTCCTTAGGTTTTTCTGCAAGCAGCTTGTTTATCTCATTTTCAACATCAGGATTGTGAGTAAGCCTTTCTTTATCAGGCAATTTTTCATCATCCAACTCTTCTGATGCAGAAATTAGCTCGATAGGAATATAGTTGAAATGCTTAGAATCTAGCTTCTGATATGGACTATAAATAGTAAACCACGAAAGAATCAGCAAAAAAGAATGAAGAGCAAATGAAAGAGCGAATGAACTCAATTTTATTTTTGTAATTGCTATAAGTTCTGATAGTCTCTGCATCCTTATTAGATTAAACATAAAGTTGGATAAATCAAGATGAGTGATGATAATAGTCGTCCATCTCGCAAGGAAGTGGAAGATGCTGTTAGAATATTGCTAAAATGGGGTGGTGAAAATCCAGATAGAGACGGCCTTAAAGATACACCCAAAAGAGTTACAAAGATGTATGAGGAGATTCTTGTTGGCTACAAAATTGATCCAAAGGAATACCTTCTTAAAACCTTCGATGAAATACATCACTACGACGAAGTTATTGTCCTTAGAGATATAACTTTCGAGTCACTATGCGAACATCACATGATGCCATTTGTTGGCAAAGCACATGTTGCATATATCCCAAATAAAAGAGTCGTTGGAATAAGCAAGCTCGCCCGCGTTGTGGATGCTTTTGCAAAAAGGCTGCAAATTCAAGAGCGCATGACATCTGAAATCGCCGATACAATTAATGAAGTGCTTGAACCAAAAGGCGTTGCGGTAGTTGTTGAGGCTGTTCATCAATGCATGACTAATCGTGGTGTTCATAAACCAGGTGTGAGTATGCAAACAAGCTCTTTGACTGGTTTATTTAGAACCAATCCTCAAACTAGAGCAGAGTTTTTCAGTTTAATTAAGAAATAAAAAAGATAAGAAGATTACGCGTATGCAAATTATTGACTGCCCGATAGAGGGTCTAAAGATAGTTGAATTAAAGGTTTTTGGTGATAGACGAGGCTTTTTCGTAGAAAGATTCAGTGAGCCAAAATTTGCTGAAATGGGGCTTCCTACAAGATTCATACAAGATAATCATTCTCGTTCTGCCCCAAATGTTTTACGCGGATTACATTATCAGAAAAATCCTGAACAGGGAAAGCTAGTTGGCGTCACAAGAGGCAGAGTCTGGGATGTAGCCGTTGATATAAGACCAAACTCTAAAACCTTTGGGCAATATTATGGAGTTGAACTTTCCGATGAGAATGGAAGATTATTCTGGATTCCCGCAGGATTCGCACATGGCTTTTGCGTTTTAGGGGATGAACCAGTTGATATGCAATATAAAGTTACTGGCGTTTATAATCCATCTGGAGAAGGTGGTATATTGTGGGATGATAAAGAGATAAACATCGAATGGCCAATTAATAATCCGACTGTTTCCGACCGCGATAAAGCATTAATGTCGTTTGCAGAATATAAATCTAAAGGTATTACGTGGTAGCACTACTATGCTTGCAGTAGTTGGGAATCTTGGTCTCATTTTCTCTTTTATCGCATATGTTGCAGCTTTTTGCTGCGGAGTCAGCAAGCATTCATCATATACCAGAAAGCTCAATCACTCTGCAACGATACTTGTTTTGGCATCTTTTGCGATACTTGTTTATGCCTATTTAGTTTCTGACTTTTCAATACTCAATGTCTACCAAAATTCACATCTTAGCAAGCCTTTGATATATAAAATCACAGGGGTATGGGGCAACCACGAAGGTTCTATGCTACTGTGGATGCTTATTACAGCATTTTATATATCATCATTTCAGATATATGAGCGAGAGCTTGATTCCAGAATAAAATCTTATTCAGAGACAATTTTATCTGCTGTGGGAATAGCAATTGCTGCATACGTTCTTTTTGCATCAAATCCCTTCGATATTAATCAAAATATTGCCCTAGATGGAATGGGAATGAATCCAGTTTTGCAAGATATTGCGATTATAATTCATCCACCAATGCTTTATTTTGGATATATTGGCTTTTCGGTAGTTTTCGCGCTGGGCATGGCTTTGCTTATAAGAGGCAATGAGGTTAGCAGAGATGAAATTATCACCCTTTCAAGATGGACGATTGTATCATGGTGTTTCCTTACGGGAGGAATAGTTCTCGGTGGATGGTGGGCATATCGTGAACTTGGCTGGGGTGGATATTGGTTTTGGGATCCCGTTGAGAACGCCTCTCTCTTTCCTTGGATGACAGGAACCGCATTATTCCACTCTTTAATGGTTGCAGAAAAGAGAATGAAACTTTTCAGGTGGGTTTTGTTGCTCACTCAGGTAACTTTTATTCTATCGCTACTTGGAACTTTTCTAGTGCGCTCTGGATTAATAACTTCCGTTCATTCATTTGCAACCGACCCTAAACGAGGACTTTTCATTTTATCCATACTATCAATTGCAAGTATTATTTCTTTAGGTCTTTATTCATTTAAAGCGGAACGATTTAGAACTAATCCCGATTTTGCTGCTTATTCAAAAGAAAACATATTACTGCTCAATAATATACTTCTTTGTTCTGCTTTGACTTCCGTTTTACTCGGAACCATTTACCCGATGATAATTGAAATTCTAGGCATGAAATCGATTACAATTGGCGCGCCATATTTTAATTATACATTTTTACCGATAATGATTTTCGCAATGATTTTAGCAGGACTAGGCGTGTTTGTTAAATGGCGGAATGACAATAACATAAAACGAGCAAAAGATTACACCGCCCTTTTAATATTTGCTATAATCTGCGCCTTATTGTCAGTTGCATTTGTAGGGCTTGCTAATAGCCTTTATGCAATCATCGCTCTTACAATATCTCTTTGGTTGGTAATCAGCAGTGTTTATAGCTATATATTAAAATGCCAGTTCAGGTTGCGACTTTTACCAGCACGAATTTGTGGAATGCATCTTGCCCATGCTGGTCTAGGGGTAATGGCAATTGGCATAACTATTTCATCATTCTATCAAGTATCTTTAGAACATAAAATGGCTAAAGGTTCATCAGTTGAACTTGGTGGATATGTCTTTCAACATGATGGATATGAACAAGTCAAAGCGAGCGACTATGTTGCTCTTCGTGCCAAATTTAAAGTCTCTGATAATAACAACAATGAACACTTTGATATGAACGTTGAAAAACGCTTTTATAATGTCCAAAAATCTATGTTATCCGAAGCATCTATAGATTACAGCTTAGCTCGAGATGTTTATATAGTAATTGGCGGCGTAGATAAAAATGGCTCTATAACCGTCAGATTTTATATAGTACCCTTCGTAAGTTTTATATGGATAGGCGCAATAATGA
Organism: uncultured Rickettsiales bacterium; assembly: GCA_964484565.1. Taxonomy (GTDB): domain Bacteria; phylum Pseudomonadota; class Alphaproteobacteria; order Rickettsiales; family CAZAGG01; genus CAZAGG01. Next base: position 244,442 of record CAZAGG010000001.1, read on the forward strand.
TGGTTTTAGGCGGTGCTTTGTGCATTCCACTTAGAAGAGCATATATAGGAGCACTATAAATATCTCAACTACTGAGTCTCTCATTAATTGAGTTTGCCATAGCCATCCTTCCTGAATGGCATATCGCAACGGCTAGGGCGTCAGTTGCATCTGATTCTTTCTCTGAAATTGACTTTACGCATAATATTCTTTTAACCATATCGGCAACCTGATTTTTTTCCGCTCTTCCAACCCCAACGATAGATTTTTTAACTGAAGTTGCCGAATATTCTGCAACAGGAAGATTTTTTAGTGCCAATGTTAACATTGCAGCACCCCTCGCCTGCCCTAACTTGAGCGTAGATGATGCATTAACACTAACAAATGTTTCCTCAATCGCTGAAGTATCAGGATGAAAAGTCTCAATCACCTCAGATATGCCAAGACTTATAGCCTTTAAACGCTCTGATAAATCTTGCTTACTATCTGTTTTAATTACGCCACAAGATATGAGTGATAGATTAGAGCCAATAAGGCTTATAACCCCCCACCCTGTTTTTTGAAGTCCTGGATCAATTCCTAGTATTTTCATTAATGAATCTACCCTATATTTATTTGTCAAATTTACACAATCAGATATATATTCTCTACTTAAACGAATAAGGACTATCAACCCAATGTCACAAGATACATCAGCGCAAAAAATTGCTCAAGAACCAAAAGACTACGATTACTTTGCAAATATTAACAATGAGCTTTTTAATCTGATTCCAAAAAACGCTTCTAGAGTCATTGAGGTTGGCTGTGCATATGGTGCAATGGGCGCGAAATATAAAAAGGAAAATCCTTTTTGTGAATATATTGGTATAGAAATATCGGAAAAAGCAGCAAAAGAGGCTGAGAAGAATTTAGATAAGGTGCATCAAATTGATATTGAAAAAACCTTATTATCAGAAATTGGAATTGAAGATGAAAGCGTTGACTGCATTATATATGGTGATGTTTTGGAACATTTATATGATCCAACAAAAGTTATTGATGAGCAAAAGAGATATCTTAAAAAAGGCGGTATTATTCTGAGCTGCATTCCAAACATTCAGTTTTGGGGGGTTTTACAAGGCCTTATACTTGGCTCATGGAAATATAAAGATTCAGGAATTTTAGATAAAACTCACATTCGATTTTTTACTTCTCAAACAATTATCGATATGCTGGCTGAAGCTGGTTACGATATGATAGATATGCAATCTCGAAAGTTACACCTATCAGAAGAAAAACGAGAAGAATTTATTAAACTAATGAAACCAGTTATTGAAGGAATGGGTGGAGATTATAATAAATTTGTTAGCCAAACTTCTAGCCTGCAATATGTTACAAGAGCAACACCAGATAAGAATAATATCAAATTTATATACTCAAGCACACTAATGCTTAAACCAATTGCAGCTTGCAATGATGTTAGAGTGACTGAGCCAGAACGATTTTTGACATCCATTCCGGGTATGTATGCAACATCTTCAGTGGGAGGAGCAGATCTATCATTAGCGGCACGCTTTAAAGATAGAATTTTCATTTTTCAAAGGCCAATCTTGACTAGAGAAAATTCAATCTCCGAAATTAAAAAGCTACTTAAGCAAAACTATCTGGTTATTACAGAGTTTGATGATCATCCCGAGAGGTGGAAGGAAATCGAAAATAATGGCTATCTCAATTTTCGTGGAGTGCATGCAGTTCAAACATCAACAAAACCATTAGCAGAATATTTTACACAGTTTAATCAAAATATTGGCATATTTCCTAACCAGATATCAAGAATAGAGCCATTTACTAAAACAGATAAAAAACAAGATATCAGAATCTTTTTTGGGGCATTAAATCGCGAAAATGACTGGGCTGAATATATAGAAACCATTAATGAGGTTATAAAAAAATACTCTGATAAAATATTCTTCAGTGTAGTTCACGACAGAAAATTTTATGATGCCTTACAAACTAGCAATAAAACGTTTTGCCCAACCTGCGACCATGCGACTTATATTAAGCTACTTTCGGAGTGTGATGTTAGTTTTATGCCTTTGTCTGAAAACCTTTTTAACAGCATGAAATCAGATCTAAAATTTATTGAAGCAGCTGCAAACGGAGTAGTACCTTTATGCAGCCCGACTGTTTATAAAGATTCTGTAAAAGATGGCGAAACAGGAATGATTTTTAGTAACGCAAAAGAGCTAAAAGATAAACTTGAGTTCCTTATTGAAAAACCAAAAGATAGATTAGTGATGGCTCAAAAGGCATATTCGTATATATGCAATAATCGCATGTTATCACAACATTATTTCAAACGCTATGAATGGTACTCTGATTTACTATCGAAACTTCCTGAATTAAATAGCCAACTAAGAGCACGAATTCCTGAGCTATTTGATTAATTCAATAATTGAATAGGCGTTAGCATACGGATATTCGTCAGATATACTGATATGGATATTTGCAAGTGTTTGTGATGGGTGAGCTTTCATCTTCGTGATGGCTGAATCTAAATATGACTTTGTTGTTCCATGAAGTTTGATTGCTGGCCTTCCGTTCGGAAGACTATATATCTCTATTTCTCTAAATTTAACACCTTCGGAAAAGCCTGTTCCCATAGCTTTTGCAACCGCTTCTTTGGCAGCGTATCTTTTGGCTAAGAATAGCGAAACTTTATCAAAATTTTCATTTGATGAATATTGCTTTGCTAATGCAATTTCATTTGCGTGAAATAATCTGTTTATGAATCTATCACCATATATCTGAATGGCCTTTGTTATACGTCTGATGTCGACTATGTCATTTCCTATGCCAAATATTGTCACAGAGGCTCACCTTTAATCATTTGCCAAAGCCTTGTAAAGTCACCCTCCTTACGAGTGCGAACATTCTCAAACTTAACGTGTTTATCTTCCTCTGGATTTTTTAGATATATTCCCCAAATTGGCTCTATTTGGTTGGGAAGCATGGAAAATCTAACATCCCCTATTAAATCTTGATTATTCGGGGAGCGTGCAATCCATCCATCTGAAAAGAAAGTAAAATATTCCAAGTCTTTTTGTTTCTTATAACTTAGTTCTAATGATTCTGGCTTTTGATATTCAGGCAAATTGCCGCCTTCATAAACTACATTTCCAGCCCACGGACTCATGTGAATAGCATCTATATAAAATGTATTCTGAAATTCATACTGCACACGCCAAACAAATATATTTGCTATAGATGGTTTTACCTCGTAACGCTCGATTATATGACCGCGAGATGTAGCTATTTCCTGCATAATATCAGTAGCTTTTTCACGTTGATATAGACCAAATAGCCAATATGAAACAGCAAATATCGATGCTATTAAAACATATTTTTTGGTTTTGAATCTTACAGAGGCAATTAACAAGAAAAGGATTGTAAAAGTAAAAATTGGATCAACTATCGAAATGATGCTCCAAGATTCTCTTCTTTCAGTAAATGGCCAAAAAAGGTGAGTTCCGTAATTTGTGAGTGAGTCTAGTAGCCCATGAGTGGAAATTCCAGCAAGACAGAAAAGATATATCATTGAATATGATAACCTAGATTTCTGCAATCTTAAAACCGCCGAAATTAGAAAAGAAACTATCAATGCTCCAATTGGGATAAACACCAAAGAATGAGTAAAGTGCCTGTGATATTTCACTCCAAACATAGGGTTATCATAAGATTTTATGACAACATCAATATCAGGAAACATCCCTGCGGCAATTCCACAAAATGCTGCAATCTTTATATACTGCTTATTCTTTGCGGATAATACCGCTGCTGTACTTCCAACTACCGCGTGAGATAGGGGATCCATATAAAATTATTGCTCTCTAAACGCCTGATACATTGAATCTTGAAGTGGGCTGGTTAGATAAGATAGCATTGACCTCTCGCCAGTGATTATTAAAACTTCAGACGGCATACCCGGATATAGCTTAACCTCTTTTAATTCTTTCAAAAAGTTTTGATCAACTTCAATTTGAGCGGTGTAATACGTTCTACCAGTTCTTTGATCTGTAAAAACATCAGGAGAAACCTTCTTTACAACACCATCAACAGGAGGGATTTTTCTAGTTTTAAATGGCGTAAGGCGAACTCTAGCAATCAACCCCTCATGAACCACGTCAATATCTTGTGGCTGAATTTGGGCTTCTATCTTTAACACATCATTATCAGGAACAATCTGCATGATAACATCACCTGGTGCTATCACTCCCCCAACTGTGTGATATTTTAATCCCTTAACTATTCCAGCCTGTGGAGCGGTTATTACAGTCCTTTCAAATACATCTGTGCTGGTTCTTAAATTCTCTTCAAGATCCGAAATTTGAACCTGAACATCTCTAAGCTCTTTAACAACATTGCTTTCAAAGTTATTTCTAAGGTTCATAGCCTCTAACTCTGCCTCTGTAATCTTTTGTTTTGCTGATGCAATTCCTGAGCTATATTGCCCTTTCATACCCTGCAATTCGGCCGCCCTTCTTTGCAGTGTTAGAAGTCTTGGGCGATTAGCATTGCCAGATTCTAGTAGCTTTTGAACGACCGCAACCTCTTCATTGATTAGTCTAAGCTGAGTATCTGTTGCGGTTTTCTGGGCTTCATAACCTTTAATTTCATCAAGAAGCTGTGCCGATTTTTGCTTCACAACGCCTATTTGACCTTCAAGAGTAGCTCTTCGCGCATCAAAAAGATTCTTTTGCGTATTCATTATTTCAGCAACTTTAGGATCTTCAGAATCTTTAGTTAAATATTCAGGAAAAGTTAGTTCTTTTGCCATATCTCTTTCAGCAACAAGCCTTGCTTGAAGCGCAAGAGCGGCTCTATATTGGCCTTGAATCAAATCATACTTAGCTTTAGCATTCGTATTTCTCATTTTAAGAAGTGGTTGATTTAATTCCACCTTATCGCCTTCTTTAACAAGAATTTCTTCGACGATTCCACCCTCTAAATGCTGAATCGATTTACTATTAGAATCAACTACCACTGTGCCGATTGCAACGGCTGCACTGCTTAATTTTGCAAACGTTGCCCACAGTCCAAACAAAATAAAGAATATTATGATTACCCACAATCCAAGCTGAATGGGACGCTTTGCAATCGCTGCAGGAGATGCGCCGTAAAGCTCATCACCTGGATTAGCTCTGCCTGCCAAATCGTCTACTATTAAAGCAAATTTGTTAGAAATTGGCTCAAGTTTGTTTTTCGCAACCTCAAGTGAACGTTCAAAACCTCCAGATTCACCGTTAGAAGGAACTATTTCATTATTCATTTAAGCCTCTTCACCTTCAGTATTTCTAACATCATTATTTTGAGAGTCTGATTTCTCAACTCTTCCCTGCCCCTGCCCTTGATTTTGCTGTGCAGGTGGCTTTTGCTGTTGATTAAATTTTGCCAAAACAGCATCTCTAGGGCCATACATTTCCATTACACCTTCACGTAAAACCAATATTTTATCAACGTTTTGAATGATTGACGGCTTGTGAGCAACAACAATGGTTGTCACTCCTCTACTCTTAGCAACATTAAGTGCATTTAGCAGTGCGAATTCTCCTTCAGCATCCAGATTAGAGTTTGGCTCATCTAAAACCAATAATTTCGGGTTGCCGTAAAACGCTCTTGCGAGTGCAATTCTTTGTTGCTGACCAGGAGAGACACCATTCTCGCCAATTATTGTGTCATATCCCTTTGGAAGCCTTACTATCATTTCATGAGCACCAGCAAGCCTTGCCGCCTCAACAACATCTTCAGGAGCCGCATCTGGATTAAGTCTCGCAATGTTATCCTTAACACTTGCTGGGAATAACTCAACATTCTGAGGCATATATCCTACATATTGACCTGCATCAACGCGATTCCATTTAAATATATCGTTTCCATCAAGTCTTACTACGCCATTTGTGGGCATCCACACGCCGACTAATAATTTAGAAAGAGTAGATTTTCCCGCTGCGCTTGGACCTATTATTCCCACGCTCTCACCCGGTTCAATTCTGAAACTGAGATTGGTTATTGCAAATTTGTCTGCTCTTGGAGGTCTAAAGTATAATCCCTCTACAGAGATATGACCTTTTGGAGCTGGCAGCCTCATTGTTCCACGAAGTTCAGGAATTTGTGATACGTTCTCATTGATTCGTTTATATGCTTCCCTTGCCATTACAAGGCTTTTCCACACACCAATTGCAGCTTCAAACGGAGCAAGTGCTCTCCCCGCCAAGATAGGCCCAGCTATCAATGCGCCAACTGAAAGTGAGTGATTAATTGCGAAAAAAGCACCAACGCAAATCAGTGCGGCCTGAACCAAAAGTCTAAAAAACTTTGATATTGAGCCGATAATAGCAGCTCTATCATTAGCAAGTTTTTGAACCTCTAAACTATCTCTATTTGCTTTTCCCCATCTATCTATAATTTGAGGCATCATGCCCATTGCCTCAATTGCTTCTGAGTTGCGAATTGAGTTTTCCGCACTCATTAGAGATTTAATACTATCTTTACTTGCTTCTTCTAACAGCTTCTTGGTTTGCATCTCATTGAGGACTGCAAAAAATAAAAGCAATACAGCGCCTATCAATGTTACCCATCCAAGCGCAGGGTGAATAAGGAAAGTAGCAATAATAAAGATAGGACTCCATGGCGCATCAAGCAACGTAATCATTCCAGGGCCAGTTATAAAGCTCTTGATATTATTAATATCACGAAGCATTTGGCTACTTGCGCCAGCAGGAAAAAGAGCGGCACGAGTAATAGAGGCCTCAAACAGTTTTATAGAAATATGTGAGTCTAGCCAATCTGCAATTCTCCCCAAAACAAAAGTTCTGAGTGCATTAAAAACTGATAAAATAACAAATGCACAAACTACTATAAAAGTAAGAAGATAAAGCGTATCCATACTATGGCTGGAAAGAACCTTATCGAATATCAGCATTGAATAAAACGGCAAAAACAGCATCAGAACATTCATGCAAAGACTGAACCACACAGTATACCAAAAAGTTCTTCTAACCCTAAAAAGGTATTCCCCAATTACTGTGCGTTTGTTTTCCATTTCACTATATCCATTAATGTTTGAATTCCGAATATAGGTACTTTTATTCGCATTTCAAGTTGTGATTCCGTATCTAACTTGATGCGGGGATAAATTAAATAACGCAAGACTAGCCACCACCTCCAAATGCATTACCAATGTTGTTGTTTCTTGGTTGATTTATTTGTTGCTGTTGCCTATCTTCATTTACAGCAGCAAGTGCTGGAGGACATACACTATTGACTTCAGTCAGAGTGATTTGCATGTCTTCTAGTTGAGATATATCGCTTAAATATCTATCTCCAATGCTCTCAATTCTGAAATCAATGACTTGATTAATTACCCCGCCTATCTGACATACGCTACTAAGATCAGATATTGCTATATTTGCAGGTGATGGATAGCGATTATTAATTCTTTCACCTCTGAAAAATCTTTCATCCGCATCTATAAGATAATTTAGAACGTCAGTTTGCATACCTTCCATATATTGATAAAAATCACCTATAGAATTTGCGGGCGGAACACCATAGAAAGTTCTATATGCTGGTATGGTTGCATCTGAAGCTAGATAACTAATGAACCTCATACTTTCAATACCTCCATGCATTACTTGCGTGGTGTAAGCACTTTCATAATATAAATTAGCGGTTACAGCATGCGCAACCATTCTTGCAAATATTTCTTCATTGATACTATAATTTTGATTTGCGTTACTTATATTATAGGGTGTGTAGGCATGAATAAGTTCTTCAACAAGAACTAGACTATGATGATATTTCCAATTTTCATCACTTGATACATATATGTGGTGACTTGATGAACTATAAGCCGCTTCTGCTCCATATAATTCACCTAACTCTCTAGAAGTCATTAGAGTAATTTCTCCACCAGTTTCAGCAAATCTTAATAGAAGCTCCCTGCCGAGTGGATCTGATTTTAGGTCATTCAAAAACTCAAAATATCTTTGTTTATCTTCCTCATGCCTGCTGTCATATCTGATGGTGATATGTAAATTATCATCAACCACGAAATCTTCTGAAGTATCAGTTGTCACGTTTGCCTCGTTTATACTGTTATTTAGTTTTTAATTTATTTTTATTATTGGCGAGAGTGATTAACATATTTTTACTAATTATGCAATTGTTATTTGCATTTATGTAAAATATAATGCGATTTTAATATATGAATTAATAGTATCCCAAATGAAAGAAAGTGACCCAAAATCAATAGCAATCATCTATCACTCAGCTGGCGGAAGAACAAAAGCAATGGCAGAAGCCGTTAAGAAAGGCTCTGATTCTGTTGGTAACACGGCTTGTAAAGTGATTAATATTGAAGATATTGAAAACAACTGGAACTTTTTAGATGAGTCAGATGCAATTATCTTTGGTTGCCCGACTTATATGGGTTCAGTCTCATCAGAATTCAAAAAATTTATGGATGACAGCTCAAGCCGTTGGATGAAGCAACGCTGGAAAGATAAAATCGCAGCAGGCTTCACCTCTTCAGGAAGTTATAGTGGAGATAAACTAGGAACCCTAATTCAGCTTGTCATATTTGCAACTCAACACTCAATGATTTGGGTTGGACTAGACGCTATGCCAGATAGTAAGAATAAAGATGGTGTCAAACTTAACAGATTAGGCAGCTTTCTTGGCGCAATGAGTGCAAGCTCAAACGATGATGAAAACTCAGAAAATTATTTGCTAAATCCTGCTGATGCTGCTACAGCAGAAAGACTTGGTGAGCGAGTTGCAGAATTCATCAACCGCAATCCAAAGTGAATGATATTTTAAGTAATTTAGAGTCGAGAGTCGAGAATTTGTAGTTTTCTTACAACTGAATCCTGACTACTGACTACTGACTACTGATATGGACAGGTGGCCGAGTGCCAAAGCGGAGCTTTGATAAAATAAACTTCGCCACTCGGCTTAAATGTCCCAAATGACTTGAATACGGACAGGTGGCCGAGTGGTCGAAGGCGCACGCCTGGAAAGTGTGTATACGGGGAACCGTATCGCGGGTTCGAATCCCGCCCTGTCCGCCATTACATTTAGGTATATTCTTGTCACATATTATACGGATTATACTTGAGAGATGGTATACATA
>CAZAGG010000002.1:0-243247 GCA_964484565.1 uncultured Rickettsiales bacterium
CAGAAAAAAAGGGTGGGATGAAAAAATGTTCCGATATTACTGTATTGGGAAAAACACTATACGGCCCAAGAGGCGGAAGGTACTTTATGTTCGGAAAGAGAAAAATTTATTTTTAAGGTACTTTACAAAATCATGGCGCCCTATTGGTTTCACCCAGAAAAATTTTTATCTACACATATGAATATTTCTTTGCCTTCCTCTAACACCTTTGCCTTTATCAAAGTTGTGCGGTCTATCCACATTTCTTTTACTCTGATGGGTTCTATATCCCAGAATTTGGGGATGATCATTATATTATAATCCGATACGATGTAATATGGAAGATCCCCCCCCCACAGATCTTGCGGTGCTTTTAGAATAAGAGATACCCCATTTTTCCTATAAAGTCCGCCGTTAAAAGCCCATGCATAATAATGTGGTCCATCTATCGAGGGGCCATATTCTTGATAAGGGGGAGATTCCTTATATTTTTTGCGCCAAATACCACAACCATCTATCAAATAAAATTTCCTTTCATAGTCGACAAAAGATACTCTAGTTTGGGAGAATATTACTTTGTGAACAAAGTATTTTTCGGGACAAAACGCAAAAATATCGAGTAATAATTCGCCATCCATTTATCGAGATTGTTTCAAAAGCGAGCTTTTTTATTCAAATATATGAATAATTTGGTCGTCTCATATATTTTTTTGATATATACTCTCCACACCATCCTCTATCACCTTGGCTTTTTGCACTCTGTTTTTATCCATCCATAAGGCCTTCAATTTGGCATCTTTTGGGATGAAAAAATCGATATATGTGAATCCGATGGGAATCGAGAGCCATCTTCGACCTAGAACCTCTACCGTTTTTTGTGGTTCTTTAAAAATAACAGATGGCCCATTTTTTCTACAAATAGTATCATCTTCCATCCAACAATAGCAAGATTTATTATTGATAGATGGCCCATATTCCTGATAGACATGCCAGAAATCAATTCCTTGTTTGCAAAATCCCCCATATATAAGTCTATAAAATTTCCTTTCGTAATCAACAAAAGTTACTCTAGTCTGAGCAACTAACACTTTGTGAACAAAGTATTTTTCGGGACAGAACGCAAAAATGTCAAGCAATAGTTCCTTGTCCATTTATCAAAATTGTTTTAGAAATGGGATTCATTTTTTATTCATGTATATGAATAAATAGATCTATTTTACTCTTCATCATCAGCATCTTCCTCTTCTTCGTCTTCCTCGATAAATCCTTCTTCTGCATCGTCCTCGACGTCATTCTTTCCAGAAGATTCAATCTTGGCTTTTTTCTTGGGTAACAATGGGGATTCCTCAGCAACAACAATTCGATTGCGCTCACACCATGATCGTACTTCGTCAGTTAGTGGCAACACCTTTTTGCCCTTTGCATCCAAAATACCCGTTACTTCATTGTCGTCGTTGAAAACGGCTCTATTTTCGCGATAAATTCTATAGTCTCCTTCAGCTTCAGTCACAATCTTTTTTACAGTATTTTTGGGTTGAATTTTAGTAACTACGGGTTCCTCCTCATCGTCGCTATCAACGGCCTTTTTTGTAGTCTTCTTTTTTGAAGCCTTTGCCACGGGTTTTTCTTCTACAGATTCATCGTCAGAATCTACGCTTTTTTTAGTAGCCTTTGTTTTCTTTGTGGGCTTTGCAGTTTTTGGGGATTCTTCTGAATCAGATTCTTCTGTGGTAGTTTTCTTTGTAGTCTTTGTTTTCTTGGTTGCTTTTGGCGCATCATCTTCCGACGCATCAGAGTCTTCTGTGGGCTGGGGGTCTTTAGTCTTTTTAGTAGTCTTCTTTGCCTTTGGTGGTACTTCATCTTCCGAATCAGAATCGACCGACTTGGATTTTTTGGTAGTCTTTTTTGTTTTTGGTGGTACTTCGTCTTCTGATTCAGAGTCTTCCAAAGGCTTGGATTTCTTTGTAGTCTTCTTTGTCTTTGGTGGAGCCTCTTCCTCTGAAGAGTCTTCAGTCTCGGTTTTCTTAGTAGTTTTCTTTACAGCCTTGACCACTTCATCATCAGATGAGTCGTCGGCTGCGGGCTTGGCAACTTTTTTTCCTCCCAACAATTGTTGGAGTTGCTTAATGGCCTGTCCTCCCTGAGCAACAATATCCTCGAGAGAAGTCAAAACATCCTTCAAAGTAGTCTTAGTAGTATTATCCATCCTAGCGCAATAGCATAAATTAATAAGTTTTTTTCTTTTCAATTTTATTTAGAATGCAGTGGCCACAAAATGATATTTTTCGCAAATCTGGTCCTCAGAGGAAAAACGATCCTTATTCACTAGACGATTGCATTTGGTTCGAATGGGATTCTAGTTTCTCTCCGGATGGATATAATGTCCTCATAGCCACAAAAGATCTTGCTGCTACTAAATGGAGAGTTGCCGGACCATTGAAACGCAAATTTCAGTTGCCACCCATCATATGGGGAAGCAATACTCCGATAGCGCTAATTCATGAATCCGAAGGGAAGAAGAAATATGTTGGAAAACTCAACCGAGGAATGACTTATATACTCAGACCAAATGGTGAACTTGAAGCCAAGGGGAACCAATTATACTTGGACTAATTTTTCTTAGGAATTTTTCCTGTACTTAGTCTGATGTCATCTCCCGGATTAAAAGGAGCTTTGGAAGGAGATATATCTTCCAAGATATTCAAAGCAGATGATTATTCATATATTTTGAGAAAACATATAGAGTGTTACGTCAATAAGAATTTTTATCGAGATTGTGAAAAAATATTTGACATACTTCGAGCAGAAGCAATGTCTGGAGAATCCTTGACCCTCGACTTTACCATTACAGTTCCGAGGGATTTGTCCATAGACGTTGCACAAGAAAAACTAACTCTATTTTTCAAACATCAAGGATATGGTGTTATCATGGAACCCAAAAAAGATTCTAGAGCTCTGACTTTGAGCTTGAGGTTGTAAGCCGAAAATATTACTATTTTTATAATAGTAAATTTACTCTATTTTTATTGGCTTTGAACATTCCACATACAATTTATTAAGCCACTTGACAAGTTTGTCGCCAGGAGAACTCATTTCTTCTAATATAAAAGGTCCATAAGATGCCCTGGATTCAAATGACACTTCTTGCAACACACTACATTTTACTAGTCCAGCCGAGTTTTCTGAAACTATTACCACTATAGAATTAGGAAAAGTTTTTGGCCTTGGAATATAATAACCCATACTCTTGGGATAGAATATAGTTCCTTGGGGAATTTCCTTTGACATCTTCAAAGCATAACAATTTACCTGATAATACTCTTCCAAAAAATCCAAGAATATCTCTGGATCAACGTCTGAATTTTCATCGCGCAAAATGTCTTGAAGATCGGCAATTTCATAATCGTGTGCAGACTGTTTACAAACTGCTAATAGCTCAACCTCTTTCGCCATTTCTATTCTCAAATTTTTGACGTATTCGATTTTATCCTCTGCAGTTTCATAATCCTTCTCAAAAACTCTTGCGAAGCAATGTATAATGGTATCGTTTGTTTGAGGGGACCCTTTTCTCAATAATTTATAATAGTACTTGGTTTGGTCTTTTTTGAATTTTGGCCATGAAATTTGAGCAAGTATCTTTTTCAAAACTGTGGGTATGTCTCCATACCTTTCAGGTTCAAGGTCCTTTAGGGTTTCTATAATATACCCGATACCCAATTTTTTCGGACCAGTATCAACCTTTTTTCCTTCTTCTAAATCTTTACATACATTGACCTTTGCAGTCTTTTTCTCAAACTGGTTGACCTTAAAACAACATGGAATACATCGAGCTTCTTCTTGTTTTTTGTCGGCCTTGAATCCTGGGTAGGGAAATTCGGTCATTTCTTGCCCCGGATCCATACATACCCAATTATAATCTTTAGTAACCAACACTGTATCTTTTCCATATTTTTTACGATATTCAGCTACTTGATCGGTTTCTATGGTTGTGGGCTGTCTTTGAGCTGGGCATTGTCTAGAAACACTTCCTCCATACAATTTGTTCAAAAGAGCAACTCTTTTTCCTTTTCTCTCGAATACCTTTTTCTTCCCGGTTTTTTCGGGAAATTCTATTCCAAAGTCCCGATAAATCTGCCGAATGTTGTATAGAACCCTAGGATCTTGAAGAGCCGACAGCGACCTACAAATAATGGATCCTATTACTGTCAACTCTTGAAGGGTTCTTCCTTTCCTGATATAAATAGTATAAGTATCAGCATCTTTGTGGGTTATGGTAAAAGGTATTGCTCCAGAAGTATCGTCCTTGAGATGATTAAAAACATCATAGTAAAAACTGTTTCTGGATTTGTCCGCAAAACTCTTAAACATTTCATTGCAAAAGAACATTTTTGACAAAGTCGGATGAAGAGTCAACAAATGAGTCCATAAATGTTTTTCATAATATGGAATGTTTACTTCAAAAGTACCATCAACACCCACTGTTCGGGTCTGACTTCTTCCTGGAAACTTTGTGAAAAAGGTCTCGACGTATTTTCTATCCAAACCAAAAGTAGAGTTGAAAAAAATCTTTACAATACCATTTACGATATACCCTTCAGAATATTGACTCTCGACTCGAAGATGACCTACTTTTAGTCTTGAGGTTTCGACGTTTGCTAGTTTGAAATAAATACCGTCGGATAAATTTTGGTCAGCGATAGATGCCCACGACGGATCATATTCGGTATCTCGGAATAGTTTATATATTTTTTTAGAATCCCTGCTAAAAATTATAAGGGGAAGTTGTCTTGATGGTCTTAATTGATCAAAAATATACTCGTCGTCATCCTTGAGATCAATTTCATAAATGTTGCGAACAACCTTTAGATTCTCAGCTTTTATAGACTCATACTTTGCAAACTCTTTCAAATAGTCTTTGAGGTATTGTCTTCTTTTAAGATAGAGATCATTTTTTTCTTTCATAGTTTCAAAAACTCGTTCCACGGTTCTGTTTGCGTCCGTAGAAGTAGAAAAAGCAGATTTGTACAGCTCTACATAATACTCTTTGGATTCTGAATAGTCATCATACATTTTTATTCTTATAGAACCGTACTCTCCAGGTGTTATTCCTGGGTGGCGTATTTTTGCTTGATGATAAAGTCCCGTTAAAGTGGAAGCATCGTCAGAAAAATATTTTTTTGCAGTGGTAACAAAATAAGAATCTTCGTAGCGAACTTCTATAAAGCTCCAGGGCATTTTATATTTTTGCGATATAAGACATCTAATGTAATCCTCATCATCTATTTCATCGTCAAAATCTATATTCTCTATTACTCCATCCACTTTGACTTTCATTCTATATAGAACTCCCAAGATAATTTATAAAAAGTCTGACAAATTGAAAAAATATACTTTCAGTTTGTAATAAAAAAATGACCGCACAGGTTTATACCGATGGAAGCAGGACGCCCAAGAGATCGGGATGGGGAACCGTAGTAATAATGGGTAATCTATATCATTGCTTATCGGGATCTGAAGAAGGAGCGACGAATAATAAAATGGAGGCTACTGCTTTTTTAGAAGGGCTAAAATTTATGAAGTCTCGAAAAGACGACTTTCACATTTATTCTGATTCACAGTATGTTTTGAAGACTCTATTTGAACCAATATATGAAGAAAAGAATCGAGGTGAATACTCACCCGATAAATTGGGGTGGATCAAGAAATGGGACGTCAAAGATGATAGTCGCGCAAATATTGAGATTTTTAGAGAAATTTTACGCCTTCTGAAAGTAAAAAAGCCAAGTAAAGTTTTTTGGGTAAGAGGACATCAAGGAATACTTGGAAACGAAATTGCCGATAGATTATCCAATGGATATCCTCCTGTTGAGGCCGTATTAGGCGCGAAATAAAAAATTGAAATTTTTTGTAATTTTATGAGCAAATTGCTATCTTCATAAAATGAGCGCTATTCCTCTTGTCATTTCGTGGAAGGGGGCTGAGATTGTGTATTTTATGCCCGAAAGCAACAAGGTATACATCTTGAAATTTTTGAGGCGATTTTTAAAGACCAAGAACATTCGGTCTTTTGAAAGACTGGAATACTACGATAGACAAGGAAGAAAAACGTTGGATGGGTCAAGATTGTTTCGTATAGAGATTGTATAAATTCACGAATAAAATACCAAAAATTCTTTTGGTAGTGCCACTTTTAGTAAATGAATGCCAAATTTCCGCTATCAATAGCGGAAATTAACCAAACAGTCGATATTATGAGATATTGAAACTGTTATAAATAGGAGAGAAAAACTCGACATTGAACTCAAGACAAAATCACGCTGGATGGCGATAGAATTCGAGCGAAAGAAGCGATGTGTTGGAAACAATATCACTTATATTTGATTATTGGCGGTGCGGCGTTTTTGCTCGCCTTACTTGTTATACTCGCTATCTTGTTCGGCTCAAAAAAAAATTGAAAAATTGTTCATTTTTCTAAAAATGAACTAATCATGGCAAATCTTCCAGCTGATGCTATCAACGAAATTCTGAAATACATCGACTCTATTTACGATGTTTTATCCTTGATACAAGTAAATTCTCATTATAACGAGTTAAAAAATCAGCTCATCATACACGCCCCAGTGGACGCCAGAAACCAGCCCCATTATTGTTTTTTTGATCGAGCACTTACCATAAGGGGGATGAAAGATTATCCAATGGCAAAAACTCTTATACTCAATGGTCCAGTTTCAAAACCTCTGCACGAGGGACTGTTGGACCTCACTTTAGATTATGGTCCAGCTTATAATGTACATATTCTAAGGGAAAATTTTTTACCGAAAAGCTTAAAAAGACTACACTACAACATTCCGCGGATATTGCCGGGCAATATTCTGCCTTCATCACTAGAAGTTTTGGTTGTAGGCGACCGTTATCCGATTTTCAAACCAATAGATCGCATACCATGTTCTGTAGTTACCTTAAAGGGTCCATGTGGGGCGTTCGAATCAATACCATTTTCTGTAAAAAGTTGGACCACCATTATAAATAGTCCAAAGCAAGCCAAACTCCACGGCAAGGAATTTGTATCAAACACACTAGAGTCCTTTACACTTATAATAAATACTCCGTGGAGACTGTCAGAGATAAAAGTTCCTTCGGCCGATAACATCACTCTAATGGTTCACAAATCCGCCAGACATATTCACGAATATATAAAATTGCCAGAAAAATACAAAAAACTCGTTCGTATAAGCACTCATTAGAACTTAAAAATGAATAATGATTTGCTATTATATAGCAATAAAATGACATGTCGAATCTGTGGTACATATTTTACTGAAGATGATGAAACGAAAGAGTTTGATTGCTTTCATGTTTATCATCTCGAATGCGCACCAAAAACCTGCTGTGATACTATCAAAGCTGAGGTGTTCCAAAAAGAGCCACCTGGACTTACTACAGAGGCTAGAAGAGTTATTTTATCTCTAGAAAAAGGACAAAATGTTATAATGCAGGGTCCTGGAGGTACTGGAAAGTCTTATACTATCAATTTGGTGGCGAATCATTTTGCTAGAAAAGGCATGGTAGTTTTTGTTACCGCCCTTACTGGAGTAGCGGCGTTAAACATTTCTGGTAAAACTTTGCATTCTTGGGCGTCTCATGGCCTATTAGATCGACCCCTGGAACATTATACTACCAGTAGTATGTGGAGTAAGGGGGCAAATAATATAAGAATGACCGATTTGCTTATTATTGACGAGGTAAGTATGATGGATTTGAAAATATTTGAATTGTTAGACCAATTGTGTCGCCATCATCGAAACACTACAGATTTTTTTGGAGGAATAAAACTTATATTGTGTGGTGATATCATGCAGCTCCCTCCTGTAAAAGGAGTCAACTTTTTAAAATCAGAATATATGAATCTGAGTGCCTTTGATATACACAGTTTTTATGAACCTCGACGCTATCCGGATTTGTCTTTTTTCGATATGCTAATGGACATACGTAAGGGCATTTTGACTGAGAAGGCAGAGTCCATTTTCATGCAAAAAGTAAAAGAATATAACAAAACAGAAATAGAAAAAAGAGAAATTATACCTACGGTACTATATTCTACCAAAGCCAATGTAGATGCAGAAAATATCAGTAAGCTCGAAAAACTTCCGGGTAAACCATTCGTATATAAATCAAAAGATTTTATTGCGGCTGGTTACGAAAAGGAGTCTGAAAACATCCTAAAAACGCTAAGTAATCAGGTAATAACCCTGAAAGTGGGCGCTCAAGTTATGCATACTGTAAATAATACTACACTTGGTCTGGTCAATGGAAGCAGAGGCGTAGTCATCGATCTTTCCCCTGATTTGGTCACTGTAAAATATTACGATGACAGAATTATACCTCACTCAAGGCACATTTTTACTTTTTCTATAAACCGAAAAGTGCAGATAACTAGACAGCAATTTCCTTTCATCTTGGCTTGGGCTACTACTATTCACAAAAGCCAAGGTTCTACCCTCGACTGTGTTATATGCGATCTCGGGTCGACGGTTTTTTGTGATGGGCAAGCATATGTTGCACTATCAAGGGTAAAAACGTTAGAAGGTTTGTATCTGTCGGCCTTTGATAAAAAATCTATAAGGGCATCTAAAAAGGATTTGGAGTTGCTGGAAATACTCGAGAATAACTCTGTGCCAATAATAATAAGAAACTAATCCCTATTTGAGAAAAATTGTTATTTTTAGAATAACAATAGAATGGCGTGCGAAAATAATAAGGCTCTAAAAGAAAAAACTCTTAAAGAGGGAGACGTCTTTACATGCGCGGAATATTTTTTCGATGGAATTTTCAATGTAGTAAGAATACCAAAGGGTTCCACTCTGTATCACGGATCAAAGATGCTCATTAGCGCCCTAAATTCCTTTCCACTAGGAAGCTATTTTTATGAATTGAATCCTATTGCCAGTCAGGTACAGAAAACGAATGTGCGGCCAGCCTATACCCCAAAAGTTGGACCTGGAATAGGAAATGTGCCCAACTCTGTTTTGGCTAATATTACAGAAACTGTAAATATACTTCAATTGATGACTGATGTAGTAGATGTGAGTGGAGAAGGTATAAGCCCGAGTTGGTATGGCAGTTTAAATGCAGCTACGCTTTATAGTGCTGGAAATAGCGATTGGCCAGAAAAAAATGCCGATGGCACTCTAAACACTAATAGATGTCAAGGAAAATGCGTTCTTGCCTACAAGACGATCAAGGATATAAATATAATTCTACTAAACGATCCTCTAAACATGGACGTTTTGGGTCAGGATCCCATCCTTAAAAATTATTTATCAAAGATGTTTATGATAAGAACTCCAGAGAGGGGAGAGACTGGCGATTATCGATTGAATGCGTGGAAAGAACCTTATAGCGCAGACCCACTTCGCAAAAAATTGTATTCTCCTCTTAGGAGACAATCAGTAAGGGAATACGACCTTCCTTTTGCTGAGCTCGTAAAGAAAAAATACGGTAAACACTACGATGGTTACGGTGCTCCAGGTATGGCAGCACAACAATTTGGGTATCCAACATTTCACGATGAGGTTATTTTATTTTATCCCCATCTTGTTATGGAAAGAGATGTAGAGAACCCCAATGATTATTTTACAATCGTAAATACAAAAAATGTCGTGCTCAAAAAATATTTGGAAGCGCTTCAATATTACGAAACTACAAACGTAAAATTTCACGCGGGCAATTTGTACGAACATTCTTTGTGGTGCTTGTTATGGGCAGAATATATCTGTGATCTAGTACAGGGAGAATGGAGACTTTTTTCCGAAGGGGTATCCATTAAAGACCCCCTTCAACTGAAGAAAATTATTTGCAGTATGGCTTTTTTACATGACATTACGAAAATGAATCCAGATGCGTGTGTATTAAATATTAGCCGTAAAAAGCTAATCTATTATGATCTGAAAGAACATCCGAATTGGGATTCATCTTCATATCCCGTGTTCGATGGCATAGGTGACGACGGAAAACCTATAAATTATAAAAAGGTTTCTACCGCGACCCTTCTGGATAGTCTTTTCCCCGATGAAAACATAGCAGGCAACTTGGTTTCCTTATTAAAATATGTAGTAAGATCCCATCAAAGACTTGGTAATGAAGTCATAAAAAACATAAATTTTAATACCTCGCGCGATGAAATAAAGGCGATGATGTATAGTTTTTTGGACACTCTACCGGGAGCTAGTTTTTTCGATAAAGTTGCAACTGTTATCGCATCTATGGCAGATATATGCGCCACCAGACCTTTTGGAGTTTACTATCTTCCTGGCATGGAATATGATCGAGATCCATATACCGGAAAGACGGAGGATTCGGTAAAGTTTTTTAGGAGGCTCATAGAAAATGGTAGAAAAATCACTCCAAGACGATCAAAGTATTTTGATATTCCGAACGCAACCAGATTATATATCGGGGCTGATTTTGCAGAAAAATTAATGGGTCAGAACAAATTTTTGAATGTAAAATCCCTTAGCGAAGAAATAAAAATGGAGTCTGAGCAAACCAAACTGGCAAAAGTCATAATAGAGATAACTGGAGAATATATTCGGGATAGGTCATAAAAACGAAAATAAAATTCTTATAATATTATAAGAATGGAGTCCATACTCGATTTGAAATCTGATGATTTCTTAGATCCCTTTTACATATATAAAATGGAAACTATAGAATATGAGAGATGCAAAAAATTTTATGATATGGGTTAATCACGATTCGATATGCAAGTCTCTAAATCGCGATCTCCAAGATATCGTCTTTTATGCCAAAAAGAGACTCAGCATCAACGTTGTCATAAAGAATGGCGAGCCTTATTTTCCGATCAAAGTTTCGATTGCAGAATTAAAGATGATATTGCGCGAATATATTGAATATTTTGTGATTTGTCAAGAATGTAGACTTCCAGAGACCATAATAAATATTAAAAAAGATAGGGTGGAAATGGTCTGCCATTGTTGCTCAGCGACTAAACCTATCGCAGATAGACCGAATACTGCAAAAATGATAGAGTATTATTTATCCAAAAGAAAGCATTAAAATCGCTATATTTATATAACAAAGTTCTAGCTAGTTTTTATTAGTATTATTTTAATACTAATAAAAATTTATATATAATTCAGCTTTTTATTGTCAGAAAAAATCTCGAGCAACAATGGACACATTGTACTTCGAGTCTGTCCTAAGCTAACAAATGATAACAGTCTGGACAGCTGTGATTTATCATAATCATCGTAATCTAGATCCGACTTTACTATGACCTTTAAGGCTTCTATGATCTGGTCCTTGGATAGATCCTTTGCTGTATTAGGAAGATTGACTTTGGGGAAACCCATCTTCATAAAAACTTGAGCCAAATCGGTAATGTTGAGGGACGTGCACATTCGTCCCTTTGGATTGTTTGCATATTTTATTCTAAAGGAATTATCCTTTGATGACCATAGGCCAATAACTTCACCAAATTTTACATATTCTCTCTTGGGCTCAAAATTCTTTACTTCCTTTTCGTATTGGGCTTCACGAATCGGGTCGCGCAAAAACTTCCATTCGCCTTTTTCATAGACGCGGAATTTTCCGTTAGCTTTGACCAGTTTTTTCATCACATTATAAGAACCGCTATAATCCTTGACATAAAGGTCATGAAGAAAAGTACCATCTTCCATCTTGTACAAGCGATCTTTTATGGGGTCAAAAATTTGCTCAAATTGTTTTTTGTCCACTTTTTCAAATAGATTTTCAAACATCATTATACGATACAATTCTGGAGCCTCCATGATATCCTCTCCTCCGTCCATATAGTCACATGTTTTTTCCAACAAGGAGTCGTTTATCAAGCTGTTTTCAAGTGCATATTCAACATCCTTTTTGTAGCCCTTTCTGGAGTCTACAGTATAATAAATAGAAGCGAGGGTAGAAATACCCGAATCTAGAGTTAAAAATGTATTTCCTTTCTTACATCCCAGATAATAGGATTTTCCGAGCGAATCTCTTATTATATAGTTGTTCTCGATCATAAAATGAATGGCTCGATAAAGTATTGCGCGATCGAGAGAAAAATCTCCTAGCGGAACAACCTTTTTCTCGATGAGCTGCGCCTTTATAACATTTATGGCTTTTTCCAGTTCTTCACTGGAATAATATTCCAAGAAACCAGACTCATCGATCATTTTAGGTTTGTATTCCCACACTTTTGCACTTTTGGATGACGGATTAACACCTTGACACTCATAATTACACCTCTTATAATGACATTTTCGAGAAAAATCAATATCGCTTCCTAGAACATTTCGACTATACACAAGAGCACAGTATGGGGATTGGCGATTCAGTTCGTGTAATATTGAAGATCTTTCGATCGATTTTTTCTGTACAACTTCATATATCCTAAAATCTCGTGTCGGATGAAGACTAAAAGACTTTCCTGGGGGATATGAAAAATCATCTGCCTTTGGAGTAAAATCTTCTCCTGGATGTACGGCGAACAACCGGAATATACGATAATATCGGTCTTCAACAGGAAGATTCTCAAATGAGCCAGTTCTGTAACCTCTGGAAAGGGCCTGTTCCATCAATTGATCGTTCCAATGGTGCTCAATAATGTGAAACTGTCTCACGTCCTTGAAACTATAGCCCAGAACAATCATTTTACTTCCAATGATAGCCCGACAGTATTCTCCATACATATTTCTCGGATCATTAAAAATTTTGGACGCCTTTACTACATTATTTATAACAGGACCAGATTTTACTTCTCTGTCCTTTTCCTTGTATCCGTTTTGTCCAGCTATTATCATTACTCGCTTCTTTTTACTTTTTAAAACTCCATCAAGGGCAGAATCAGATGTTATGATTTCATAACCTCGAGCTCTAAATATGGCGGCCAAAGTAGTAGTTCCCACGTTTTTTACAAATTCGTCATATACAACAGCTTTCTCTTTGGGGTTACCATCCAATACATGAAACATTCCAGCTAATTTTCCCGATATAGTTTCGAGATCTTCTCTCACTGTTTTTGCAAAGTCTTCATTACGTATTTCATAATTTTTGTTGTCTATATATGCTCTGTAGCCATCCTTTGGCTTCTTAAAATACCCCACTATTTTTCCATTTTCATATTTGGGAAATACTAAAGTGGTAGAATATGCGAGGTCATGAGAATCGTCCTCTTCATCCAAAGATTCCGGATCAGATATTCCTTTTACTTTTTTAGACTGAAATGATGACATTACAGTTGGAAAAATTCTATAGTAATCTATCACTCCTGCAGTTCCAATTTCTCGCTTTGGAATATCAGCCTCCATGGCTCGAATATAAATGTAGTATGGGGCCGCATTTTTGATGTGCTTTTTGGCATATTCGGTTAGCTCGCCTTTATCAAAAAATAGCTTTGAAAATTTTGAGATTGGAATTTGTTGTTCTTTTGGAAGCAACAAGTTGAAAGTAGATGCGAATTCATCGGAAGAATCCCAAATAAATGTTCCAGTGAATAGCAGAATAGAAGAGTTTCTTACGGAATGCAAAAACTTGAAAACGCGATCGTATAATTCTTCTCCTCCGGCCTTTGCTTTATATTCTCTAATCTTGTGAACTTCGTCGATGCATATTATTCTATTCGAGTAAACGTCGTATGAAGTATGATTAGATTTTTTGCCCATGAAAAATTTTTCATGGGTCACTACCTTGTAAGTCTTTTCGAAGACTTTTCTAAATTGGCGTTTCTCCATGTTTTCAGTTAGAGCCATATGACCTTTTCGGATGTGTCGAGCTGTCAAGGTCGCTTTGTATAAATTGTCCGTGCATACTTCTGAAATTTCTCTCATAATATTCGAAGCTAATTTATCACTAGGAACTACTATTATAGCGGGCTTCCTTTTCATCCCGTTGACGTAAATATCCTTGAAATTTTCTATAATTGCAGATATCATGCAACTTTTTCCTACACCTGGCTCTGCATGAACCAACATTTTACGATAAGGAGTCACTGGTGAGATTAATCTTTGCACCAATTTTTGAACTTTGAACAATTGCCCCTTTCCAGTTGGAATATCTTCCAAAAGTGGAAGCTTCAGATCAGCAAATTCCTTTTTAGAAAAAAGACTTTCAGCAAAATTTTCGGCTTCCACAGGGGGGTAGTCTGGGAAAAAATCTTCCAGGGTTTCGACATTAGCTATCATTCTACTATAAATTTTTTAGCATGAAAATGGATTTACTAGTATGGAATACATTGCCTTTTCGGCCGCTTTTTTTTTATTGGCTCTTTCGGATAAAAAAGGAGATCCAAAAATACAGCATCTCAAAGGGCTGTTGCATCGCATAGATCCCAGTCTATCCAATCTGGAAATTTATTCTTCGGAAGAGACTTATACCAGGAACAAAAGATCTATACATTTATGTTTGAAGGATTCGACTGGAAAATATTATGACGATAATACGTTAATGTATGTGACGCTTCATGAAATTGCTCATATCATGACCCGCGGAGAGTCAGAGGATCACGACCCAAAATTCATTCGAAACTTTGAAGATCTCCTTCGCAGAGCCATAAATGCTGGAGTATATACGCCCAGTAAGCCACTTCCTTATGATTATTGCGGAGTCAAAAATAAAAAATAATCTAATAGAATGTGGAGTCTGAGTACGTTTTGTAGTCATAAAATCAGAAAAGAGCGTGCAGCAGAAAGTTCTGTACTGCCTGAAGGTTCTCTTCGTATAGATGAAGAGACTGGATCGTTTCAAATATTTCGAGGTGGAAAATGGGAGTCTTATGGAAGTATAATGCAACATGACCGTGTTTATAAAAAGAGCATGTCCAAGATAATAGAACCAGATAGTGAGGCGGCCGGAAATATCGGCTTTTCTAATAGCACCAATGGTTTCTCATCTATAGCACTTGGAAAAATGGCCAGAACTTATTTGAGGACTCAAGAGGCTTATTCGTCTGGAGCTTTTGAAAGAGCTGGAGATTCTCAGGTCACTAGATTCATAGTCAAGGGAGATGTAGAAGCTAAAGAAAAAATGGAGCTTACGATAGACGATGATAGCTATGTAATGCCATCTCGAAAAGCCAGCGTATATCTCAACGTAAAATTTTTTGTAAAATCTGCAAAAAAACATTGGATAATAAAGCAAGATTTTATAATGTATTTTGACGGAAAAGAGTTAAAAGTGGAAAATCTGCGTACAAAAAACATGCCAGAAAATTGGTCCATGGAATTACAAGGGGATGAAAAGGAAGTGGGATTTATTTGTTACACGCCTATAAAAACTAGATGGGTTGGAATATGCAAAACTATTGAGATTATAAGCTAACTTGCTTGGTTAGACGATACTTCTTCGCCAATAGAGGTTTATTCTTTGATATTATAAACTGCCCGTATAATTCGATATGCGGAAGGAATTTTTTATGCAAAAAATGATATCTCATAAAATTCAAAAACGATAGCCTATCAGTTTTTAATAATTCTATAGCTAAAATGTGCTTTCTGGGAGAAAAATCATAGAGATCTATCAGGAGATCGCGATCCATATCTAAATATAAGTATTATATTTACGGCGATCCTATATAATAAATTGCTATGACGGATCGATCATTATGCCCGATCGATGATCATTAAATTTTTGCGAATGATTAGTTATAGTTTTTTTCATGTTAAAATGAAAAAATTTTTAGGAACATTCGGTCTCAATCATGAAGTTTACCCAAGAGCAAAAAAAGATTATCCTTGCCGGAATGTATGGTGATCTTATGGGATCTGGTTATGAAGGTATCTTACCTCGTCCCACCAAGTTACGATTTAAAAATTTGGTGGCTGGAGAATACACTGATGATACTGAAATGACTCGAGCAGTTTATTACGTGATCAAATTGGGGGATTTTTCAAATAGAATCAAATACCTGAGCGCTTTTAAAATGTTTCAAAATAAAAGACAACGTTATAGCCGAAAAACCGATTTTTGTATCGAAAATGGAACAGTGAACAATTCCGATACCTGCGGGGCCATCATGATGGCATCTCCGCTTATAGCAGTTCCAGAAGCCGATTTGGTGAAAGCAGTCAATTCAATGTTGTGGTACACGCATCAAAATGATAGTGCCGCTCAAACTGTAGCGGATTATATTAGACTGTTAAAGCAACTAATTTTAACAAAAGATCCAAAGACAAGCTTGGACTGCATTCAAAATGAAACGGTGAGATCTCGCCTAGAGTTTATAAAAGCAGGAGGCCCAGCTTGGTTTGGAGTAAAATCACAAGTTACTTGTCTAGACGTATTAGCACATGCTTACTACTTTTTTCTCAAAAATACTGGAAATTACAAAGAGGGATTGGCAGAAACCATCCGGGAATCCATTGATTCGGATACGGTAGCAAAAATTTATTGTGAGCTCGTTGCTTCGTGCAGCAGCGAATTGGATCCTTATACCTCGCATGAGATTATTTAGATGGTTATATAGCAAAATGAAAAAAAAACATTCTGCTATATAACCATATATGGGCAACGGCCATTGTACGTGCAGCTATTGTTGCGTAACATTTCATGAAAAATATAGTGGAAGGTGTAACTGTTGTAATTGTCATGCCAATCTAGTCAGAAAAAGGGATCCCAACAATGTGATCTGTCAATGGTGCGGAATAAGAACGGGATCGCGCAAATTTTGTAGATCTTGTAGAGCAAAGAAAAATTATAACAAAGGAATTCGGGACTAAAAATGAAAAGGCAATAAATCCATTTTATTACAAATGGACCCTGATATGTTGGTGGATTTGTATGGGTTTTTGCCGGCAAAATATTTTGTTTCGAGGCTGATTTTGGGTAAGAGAAAAACTAACATTTCTTTCGTAGATTATGAGAGACAATATTATGATTGGGTCTCCTGGTGGCTTAAAAAATCTTCTTGGCATCATAACCAGGAATATGGGCCGACTCTCATCGAGAAAACATGGGGTACAGTAGCTTATATATGGAGAGAAAATTGTAGATGCCATAGAAATTCTGGACAAGCAATAATATTCAAGAATCCTGTGATATTGGCAAAGGACATTATCGATAGACTTTGCGAAGACGTCTTGGATGTTGTTACTCAGCAGTATATAGACGATAAAAGGCTCGCAAAAGGCATATGGGTTAAATACGGGATGATTCGAAAAATTGAATGGGTATAATGTTTTTTCCATTTATGAAAAATGGAAGGAGTCGAAAAACTTTTTTCTAAGCTAAATTTGAAGGTCGAAAATACATACTCTTGGAAAAGTTTGGTTGAGCACAAAAAGACTATTTATGATCGCCTAAACGACATTCGATCTGTAGACGGTTTGGCAAAGGGATGTGTATGGGTTATCGATCGGTATCAAAAACAAATGAGCTGTTTCTCCGATAGAAGTTCGGATAAAGCGCGAAAATATGGAGGAAGAGACGACCCCATCCAGTCCTTTGAGGAATTACAAAACGTATTAGAACTAAGGAAAGGCGCAAAATTGTTTTCCAGCGATGATCAATACATGGTCTATGTTGCTGGACAAATATCTGAGCGATACCTCGAAATGCTTCGGGTATAGGTATACAGCTAATTTGTATTTTATAATACAAATATTTTTTATTTATCCAAGAAGAACTTTTATGCTTTGCACGTCTAATTTTGAAATGTTTTCCGTTACATGACCTTTTTCCATAGAATCCTGAATTTCTTTTTTCTGAGAGCATAATTTGTATATGTTTTCTTCAAGAGATCCTTTCATTACTAGTTTATACATAAGCACTTTATCAGTTTGACCGATTCTCCAGCATCTATGAAGGGCTTGTTTGTGAGTCGAATCATTCCAAAAAGGCTCTAGGAAAAAACACTTTGTTATATACTGGAGATTCAACCCTACTCCACACACTTTATAAGTGGCCAGTAGATATTTACGATCAGACGACTCAAACTCGGATAATCGAGCTTCTCTTTTTGGAGTTTTTGAGGTGATAATGGTACAATCTTCAGAGCCCAAAGTTTCGGCCAATTTTTCCAAAGAGTCTATGAAAGAAGAAAAAATAATACACTTTTCCGAGCCACTTTTTGACCGTATAAATTCTGCCTTTTGATCAATGTTCGAGCAGTATTCTCTCAGTCGTAAAAATCCAACCAAAACATTTGCATATGGGGTGGTGGACTCTTCAAAACTACTGATGAGTGTTTGTGCTTTTTTGACCAGAGAATTATAATTTCTGGTTTGGGCTGGAGTAAACCTTAGAGTTGCAGTTTGAATGTCAAGGTCGGGCATTTTAATGTTACATTGCTCATATGTCTTGACCCATAGTAGCGACGCCAAATTGTGACTCTCAAAAAAATCCTTGCCGGACCGGTTCCATTTTTTTGCAGTGTCTATGAAAACATAACCCAAACAGTGAATGGTGGCCCAAAAGTCCGACGATTTATTGTTTATTACACTGCCGGTAATGGCCCATCTGTATTCGGCTGAAAGGGCCATTACCGATTTGTATTGAAGTGTATCAGTATTTACCAAACGGGTATGAGACTCTTCCATAATAATTCTATCCCAATGAGTGGCGTACAACAATTTATAACCTTTTGCCGAAAAATTTCTTTTAGACGGTAGTTTGTATGACATTATCTTGTTTCCATTGTAAATGTAGATTGAGGTCAAAAACCCAGACGAATACTTGGTGAGGGTTTCATAAGTTGTAATGAAAAAATCAGTGGTTTTCAAATCACTAGTTTCTAATTTTTCTACCTCGTAATCAGTATACATGACCGAATAGGTCACCCTGTTCCCAAAAAATTTTTCAAAGAGTTCTACCGTCTCATTTATGAGACTTTTTGGTACTATTATGAGCGTAGAAGTATTTTTTGGAGCCAACAAAGAATGTATAATATATGTAAGAGTTTTTCCCAATCCGGGAGAAAGCGATAATATCCCACCTTTCACTCCCATCAAAGGATTTTTTTCTCGATGTTGCATCCACTGTATCGATTCCTTTTGATGAACATATACTGCCTTTCCTTTCAGAAGAGGAGCACCTCGCTCTCCAATCAAGGAGAGATATTTGATTTGATCAGTGTAATCGTGGTCCTCCATAGCATTATTTTTCTTAAAGAAAAATAAAAATCACTTTTTTATTTGAGGTTATCCATTCAAGAATTAGTCTCCCCAAAAATGAACCAATTTCTCGCCGCCACGATATTCTATCAGGCAATCGATAAACTGACCATCGTGAGAAGTATCTACCCATCCTGGTAAATTTTCAAAGGCATCAAACGAATAACAATCTACCATTGTATTTTTGATAGTTGGAACCTTTGGGTTAGAATCTCCTTCCAATTCCCCCTTTTTGAAGGGAATTTTATGTTTCTTGGCAAATTTTAGATCATCCTCTTCGTGCAAGTACAGGGTAACACCATATTTTTTCATATCACTCACTAGCGCTTTAGGATCTTCTATAAATCTAGAATTCAGAAATCTGGGTAGGTCTCTCTCATAAGAATCTCTGAATAGTCCTTTTTCATACAACTCGTTCATCGCCTCCAGGGAGAGAGGGGTTTTGGCTCGAACCTCATTCATATTCGAGCCACTAACTTTTTTGACGAAGCATAATGGAACTCGATAGCAGGTAGCGCCTTTTGGCTCCTTGACTTCCGGAAAGATTTCCTCGGTTTTTCCAGCTATCGGATATTTGCTAAAGTCAAATTCGCCATCCCACTCGAATTGGTAAAGTACTTCTTTATACGGTTCACAATCTAGAAAAAACCTTCCTCCACAGTCATCACACCAAAACATTGGATGAGAAATATAATCGTATATTTCCAGACATTGTTCCCCATATCTTATAGACCCACACGGACATTTTGCAGCTAGAAAGACTTCATACTCTTCCTCGTTTGATCTACAAACAATAATTTCATCCATATCTAAATAGAACGGGCTTATTAATCACTCCAATATGCGACTAGGTGATCCTTCCCCCGGTGATCGATAATACAATATATAATACCTCTACCATGCTCCATATCAACCCAGTTGGGTACGTGTTGAGCATTATAAGAATTGCAGTTTACCATTATATTTTCTACATATTTATAGTCATTTTTTGATTTTCGAGGAATTTTGTATTTTGAAATAGTTTTGTATTCCTTGTGAAATTTATCCGCGTATATTTTTATCGAATTGGATACCATTGCATCGTAAATCTTGTTGAGAGTATGTTCTTGAAGATTTCTGTGGAGATCAAAAACCCCTATTCTGGACAACTTTGCAAGTAATTCTTGTGATAACGGAGTTTTTGATTCGTATTTTACCATATTCACTCCTGCAACTTTTTTGACTAGACACAATGGCATTTTGTAACAAATATACTCGTCCGGATCTTCCAGATTTGGAAAAATATCTTGCGTGGGACCTACTACTTCATAGCGAGAATAGTCTATTATTGGTTTTGATTCTTTTTCATCGTATGATTCGCAATCCACAAAGAATCTTCCTCCACAGGTTGTACACCATACCATGGGATGCGATGCATAGTCATCAAACTCTGCCCGTTCTTCTATAGCGCCACATACACATTTTACGCCACCAAAATATTCATGGTCCTCTTTAGCAACGCACAAGATTATTTCCGGCATTCTAACTAATATTATGTAGTTAAGGATCAAAATCTATATCCACCCAAATATCGGCAGTAATTAGACCCCTCAGTTTGGTCCTCTTTTTGGGAGGATTATTTTTTTGCTTTGGCGATGCATACTTTACATCCAAACCGTTTTCTATCAAGTCCATAATTTCGTTGATTTTTAGATTTCCAAACCAGATATAACCCTTGTCAAACCATGGATCCTCCTTGATCTCCGCAAATATGAACTCGTACCAGACTGGTTCATTTTTTAACAATTCTTTTCTCATCAAGGAGGCCATAAAAGGTCTGGCAGATAGTTCAGTCCACCACGGTTTTACTACAGGTAGATTTAGGTCGTACGACTCATACATGCATTTTATGCCCCTATTTAAACATTCTTGCCTCATGCAATTGAAATAATATTTGAATGCGTCCAAGTAGCCCACCCACATTTTCACACAAGCATGGTTTGTAAATGTATTGTTTTTGGATATAACACGCTCGTCCAAAGCGCTCAAACACACATCTTTCCTCGGAATGTCGCGACCTTGATAACTAACAAATTCTCCTTTATCCTCATACTTTGAGTTTTTATATAGCCGAATGGGCGCCTTGTCTACCCAGGTATAGTCGCCATTTCTATATATCAGGATTCGTTTTTCTTTTTTGTAGGCCATATACACCTTGCCGATCCATTCGGTATTCTCCAGAAAACGAAGCATATTTTTTTCGGTAGTATTATTTTTGCATTGCTCTGGAACTTTTATGCCGACTTTTTTTGATATTACTATCGCAGCGTCTATAGAATTTATCATTTGTTTTGCCTCTTGAAGTTGTTTATTGAGTCTTACTTTATCCAGCAACATGGCTGTCTCTCGATAGCTGACTTTTTGGGTAGACTTGCGAATGATAAAAGTGTTCACCATTTCCTTTACTGGAAGAGAATTAAACGTTAATTCAATTTTACGAAAAGATAGAATGTTGATTATAAATCCGTTGGATGAAAAACACGTACTTGGGTTTCTATCCCCATTCTTCGTCTCAAACATTTTTTACAAAGAAAAATGGTATTTGAACGTTTATCAATTATCAAAAATTATCGGCTATGAAGGGGCTTATTTTGCCTTGTTAACACAATACCCCGGTTATATGACAAAAATAAAGGAGCATGATATTTCATTAATGATACACGATCAAAAAATACCTTTGGAAAAAATCTGTTCCGAAGTCAAGGCTTATTTGAGAAAAAAGGCAGAAGAAAATAAAAACATTGATGACTCCATAGTGGGATATCAAAAAATAATATCATTAGCATTAGAATATGAGTGTTTGGTCTCTCCTACTCCAGAACTGATAAAGGAAATTTTGGAACAAAATAAAATGGATAACTACCTGGCCTATTTAGAAAAAGACATGTCCAGGGATCTACAAAAAGACGAAATTAGATCCATTTTTGATCTTCCATATGATTTTTCGGTTAATAGGATAATATTTCATCTTGCCCATTATAAAAAGATTCCAAACAAATATCAATGTCGCCCGCAAAAATTTGCTTTTCGACGAGGGCCATTTTTACCTCCCATGAAAACGCAGGATTTTTTGGATTGGGTACGCACAGAACCGCTTGCAGAAGAGCATAAAGTAAAAGTCTTTGCCGCCCCACAAAAATACTCAATGTACGACATACTCTTATTTAAAAAATTGACTTCTAAATCGAGTGCAAATAAATAATAGAATGACTCTGCAAATTAAGGATTCTACTGGAAAGTTGTATGACATACCCGGAGACCATTTCATGTGTAGGTCCGGTTCGTTTATGGATGAAAAAGTCGTTTATGAAGTAGGATCCGTCATAAATTCTGGAGACATTGAATGGTTAGAATTGTTTTCGAGAGAGGACGATCTCTATGCGATCGCAGATTATATAAAATTTTACGTTCGAGTAGTCGGGGATACAAGAAAAACATTTCACTATCCTGTTCCAGGCCTAATAGATTCTGTTATACCTAGTTCGATATATGCCTTATTACTAAAGCTAAGGTCATTAAAAAGACCCAAAAAGTGGGTCAGAGAGCTTGCCATGTGCTGCTACTCAAAAGATAGTTTTCCGAATTTATCCGAATTATGGAAAAATCGCTACCTCGAAGATTTTTGTGCAACTCGAGAATATCTGGAATTTATCAAAAATCACAAAAAATGATTGTATAAAAATATTATTTTTTATAATATGGAAAATGAAAAAAATCACCCGAGCGGGTGTTATTCCTTTTTCGGTTTATAGAAACGAAATTTGGCTTTTATTATCAGAAGATTTGAAAACTGGAGAAAAGGGAGATTTTGGAGGTGGAAAAAAAGAGAGAGAATCACCTTATCAAGCTGCTATGCGAGAAGCCAGGGAGGAATCTAATGGACTAATACTTTTTGAAAACCTTGAGACTCAGCCCCATTTTTCGATTCAATATAAAAAGGCAGTAATATATTTTGCACCTTTTACTTTTGACGCCTTGCAGCGTTTAAGAGAGTCCTTTCAAAACTTGGGAGGAAACAAAGAAGTAAAAAACATGCATATTGTTCCACTCAATTCTATTTGGGCTGATCGATCCAATTCATATAACATGTGGCCTTTTATCAAAAGAATTTTAGTAGAAAACAGACCTTATTTAGATCGCAACAGGTTTATTAATGTTTTTTCTGAGTGAGAAAAATTGTGAATAATTTCGTAAATTCATAATTTCAGTTATGAATCCTATCTTGAGTATCGAAGACGATTTGTTGGTAATTAACGATGGTTCTCGGTTTGTTCGCACCCAATTGAAAACTGATAAAAGTCTTCTCAAGGTTTTGGTTCCTTTTTCATTCTAGTATCGATCGTAATCTGATTGGAATGTTAGAATCCCTTCAACAGTTTATTAGAGCTCCTGAGACTGAGAGGCTTCTACGACTAGAGTTTTACAGAAATTCTCCAGTGACATATAAAACTATTCATGAACTATGGGGACAAAACTATCCCTTGAAGAGAGCGGTGATAAAAAGAATAATGTCACTAGAAGGATACAATGCTAAAAACGAAGGAGTCGTTTTCGAAATTGGCTTAACGGCAAGTTTTCCTCGAGTTATACATGGATCAAACGCTATAAGTACTATTTTAGATTTTGGAGATGAAAATACGATTGAGCTGTCTTTTGGAATCATAAATCCCAGACCTGGAGATCTAGGAGATATCGACTTTCTGTATCCACATATGGCGTTTGCCAGTGGCCTTGGGGAAATCGACTTTTTTTCTGCTATGCAAACCTTTCATAAAGTAATATGGAAAGAACGAAGCGATTTCAGGAAAATGGCATCCAAAAGCTTGTGTAGCGCACATTTATACTCGGATGTTATGGATCGACTTGATGTTCTGGAAACTAAATGTTCTGATATATATTATATACAAAAAATGTTACCAATCTTACACGAGATTCATCAGTTAAAGGTTTCTGAGAAATTGTAGACTATGACTTTAGAACCATCATTTTATATGGTTCACGACAATATTTGGAACGGAATGGAAAAACTGATGGAATATATCCCGTTCCTTCAAAATAGGTGGGAGCTTATAGAAATATTGTTTCAGGGAAAAACATATTGCTATTTTGACGTTATAGACCTTAGATGGTGTTTTTCAGATGCACTTTTAAATTATGAAATACAATTTTCCGACTATTCACAATATTACTATACAGAGGACATGGATCCAGAAAGCCCTTTGGAATTTTTCTGGAAAATTTCTCCTGAGTAAAAAATGATTTTTATATTATGGCTATATGATTATAGCCAAAGATGAGTGTCATGGTTACCAACTTCAAGTGTGAGAAAAAATCTATCGTTTTGTTGATATGCAAAACTCAAGAATCCCTTGATGAATTGAGAAGAAAAATAAATGCTATCGTTCCAGGAGGAATTCCATCTGCTCTCAATAAGAAATATTCGGAATATGGTTATGTAGTCAGTATTCGATCAAACGTAGCAAGAGAATATATCAAGACTCATACAAAGTCTTTAAGGATAAGGGTAATTTCTGTCATTGAGCAGCTATAAACTCTTAGGTAAATTAGTTTATTTCATAAACTATATAGAATGGAATGTTGCATATGCTATAAAAATGATGCAGGAATACCAGTATGTTCAAATAATCACACTGTATGCAGAGGATGCTTAGAATTATTTGAAAGTACTGCTTGTCCCCTCTGCAGAGAAACCATGGTTCTTCCCGAAAGCATGAATCAAGTAATAATAAAAAATCAAGAAAAAACTAGGGCTATAAATTTTCTGAGGGAAATTTTGGATAATATTAACCGTTATATATTGATTACCATTGACACCCATAACCTTCCAAAAAGTTGTCTTCCCGATGAATTATGTATAACTTTGCCAGAAAATCTAACTGAAGATTTCATGTCGATTGCGATGAATGAGATTTTTTCTCAGATCAAAAAGTTTGCATTGGATAGAGATTACTCACTAAAGAATCGTCCTTATACGGTATTGAAAATTATACGGGGGGATTACTCGCTTTCCGAAGTCCTTGGTTTACCAATGGTGAGTTAGCCTTTCGAACTAGTTGGGGTGCATTTTCCTCCATTCCTGATTATAGGGGATAAAATCCTCTGGTTCCGATAAACGCTTATCTTCCATTATTTGAGCTGGTCTGTTTGCTCCAGTGGAAATGCTCATCATGGACTGTCTCACCACGGGCTGAGATGGAGGAGCAAATAGGCGGAATATCTCATCGATCGAGGCTGAATCCTGGGGCAAAATAGCGTTTACAGAAGCTAATTGACCAGCTTTTACTGTAAAAATCTTCCAACTGTTTGTTATTTTGAATAAAGGGCAGTTTTTCAATATAAATTGTTGCATGGCCGTAACCTCTGGAGATTTTTGATCAAAATAAATTACATAACAAGGTACTGGCGATCTCGCAGCTATAGCATTATTTGCATTCCTGACGCGAGTATCACTATTACAGAGATTGTAATCTGCCATGATAATGACACAATCTCCGATGCTTCGAAGATTAGCGAGTAATCTCCAATCCATCCTTTGTAGCATGCTATTCTGATACTATTATTAAGTTTGAATAAAGTTGTATTTAGCGCTAAAAAATTTCATCAATATCCAACAAACAATTCCCCAATCTTTTTTTGTGATCATCAGAAAGCAAATCCCCGCTGGCTAACAAATGCTCTATTTTTGCTCTAGTAGCATCTTCCATAGCCTCGTGGGGCCTCAGACGACTTCTACATGCAATTATATATTTGGTGGCCATTTCTATGCATTCTACGACCAGTTCAACTCTTTCTGGAGTTCTAAACGGAGTTTCCTCTACTCGGTCATATTTTTCGAACAATTCCTCTCTCGTCAGGATGATGACTCGCGCTAAAAGCTGCGCCCATATTGAAAATGGAACGAGACAATTTAGAATGTGATTTTTTGCTAATTACTTAGCAAAAATTTATTGTAACACTAGTTGGTTTTTTCGGGGTAGTAGTAGTCCTTGGAGTTCTTGAAGGGGTTGGGGCCGACTGGAGGATACAGGGGATCGTGGTCGAGAGCGGAAATGGCTCTATCCTTCCAGAAAGCCGCATTTTCCAATAATTCAGCCTTTTCTTTTCTGAGCAAAACTTGTGCCGCGTTTGCCTCTTGTAATTTCTTGGTGAGATCGTCAATCTTCTTTTGGAGCTCATTTTCGTCTCCCCACTTTAGCTTATTTTGCTGTAACTGAGTAAGTAGTCGAGTCTTGTCGTCCATGTGCAACTTGATTTGAGCCTCGTAGGATGCATCAGAATCCTTCTTGGCTCGGGTCAAGCTAGCAATTCTGGTCTTTTGAGCCTCAATGATAGCGTTTTTCGCTCTAACAATGCGCTGGGCAATCGCCAGACCAATGGCAGAAGTGATGAATATGGTAGCAGTGATAGTAAACACGGTAGCGAACATTCTGGATAGTTTGCGTTATTTTTATGGAATATAAAAATTTTTTCAATTTTTTACTTTGTGATACTTATGGGAACTGAAGTTTTTTTGTGAAGAAATTTTTGTCCAAAGTTCGGTATATCTTGTATTTTTCGGGTAGAAAAGAGTAAATATGAGGCAAAAGGTCATAATGAGATTCCTTTTTAACCCTCAATTTTTCCAAAAAAGCGCATACTCGGAAACTAGGAAGAAAAGTATATATTGTCTCGATTGTTGGGTCATAATGCATCAAGATATTTTCAGTTACACTCCAATGTTTTTTTGCCACATCTATAAAAAAGATGGGTCTGAGACTTGTCTTTCCAAATTCTGGAGTTCGAAAATATAATACGAATAAAAATTTTAGAGTCATACGGACACCACACTTTCCTCGATATTTTCGAAAAAATCGCTTAGTCATTTTTGACCAATCTGGAGAACCTGATATATAAAGATCATCGACAAACTTGCTATCAAGCACAAATTCCCTTGCAAAAGAAGTGAGGTTATCCATACCATCCGACTCTTCGGGAAAGTCTGTGCCCCTCACCGCGTCGACCATCTTAAAAATTCTTTGTAGTATCGTAAACTTTCATTTTTTCGACCACCAACCGTAAAAGTTTATCGATGGAATATTTCTTTAAAATTTCAATAGTCTTTTTGCGATCGTTTTTGGGTTGTATGATTGGGATTTCCCCGGGCTTCATAATTATAGCAACGTCACCAAATTCTTTTACGACCCAATCATAATTGGTTTCTGTGCAGCAATAAATGGGAGTGCATCCAGCAATGAGAGCGTCAAATATTTTTTCAGAAACATATCCTCGAGCATCGGTATTCTCAGAAACATAAACGTAACGATGATTTTTATATAAATCTGTAACGTATTCCTCATCCAAAAATCTACTCTTTGTAAGCTTTAAAGGAAGGCCGGTTCCATACCAGCTATTTCCATATACCACTACTGAATTTTTGTTTGCCAGATTTTTCATGCTTTGAAGCCTCAGGTAATCCAGCGATTCCAATTGAGTTTCTCCGATCGAATATTTTCCATTCGTCGATCTATTTTGCAGGACACAGCAGATCGAATCCTCTCGTTCAGCCTCAGGTTTGATTAGAGATTCCAATTCCACGCTACTGAATAAATTTAGCTTGTTCACAAAAGGATGATAAATCACATTTGGATGTACAGCATCTTTCCAATAAGTGATGACCAAATCAAAGTGTTTTAAGGTAGCTGGTTCCCAATTTTTTATATAATTTTTATTGGGACTTTCTACCGTATAGAGTATTTTGTGAACATCTTTTCTCGTATAAGCTTCAGGAGGGAAAGCGTTGATATCATACATTACAAATAAAAAGGTAGATCCTGAAGGGGCGTGCATATAAGCATCGTATCCATTACACACAGGAAATGGAGACCCTAAATAAAAGTTGATTTGCCACTGTTTTTGACCAATGTGAGGATCGTAATATGGTTCTTCATCTGGTTCGCACACACTTTTTGTTTCTTCGTAAAGATCCCACTGTTTTATTGCCTTTTTGGTTGCTTCAGGAGTCATATGAAAAACATAGACCGGTTTCTTTTCTATTGGTACTACATAGTCTGTAATGACCATATCTCTTGTAGTATAATAATTTACTGTATATTGAAAAGTACAATTGTAAGATCTAAAATTTCGCATCAAATAATCTGCCAAAACCCTATCAGCTCCCCACCCCGTTAACCAGGCCTTGTAAGCACTTAGTGCTATCGGTCTTTTTATCATGTAACAATTTGTATCTATCAAAAATCGGTAGCTTTGGTCCAGAGATACTACTCTGTGTGGACCTAGAGATTCATAGGTATCTTTTCCAAAAAATTTACCATCGACATACATATTACGATAGGAAAAAACCCAATCTTTTCCATGGGCAGATTCCACCATTGTTTTCAGGTGATTGGGTTCAAAAGTATTATCGTCATCCAGAAAACAGATCCAATTTTCCTTTAACAAAGAGCACATTGCCCCCATAATTTTGTGTCCATAATTTCCTCCTTTTCCAGTGTTAAAAGGAAGATTGACTACTACGACATCCTTTGGTATCGCCTTGCGATATTTGGCTTGAGCTCCCGGTCCATCAAAAACGACATAGTGTTTCACGGACATTCCAGGAACTAAAAGTTGATCGCGAACAGAGTCCATTGCCCTCTTGAGCTCTGGTCTTCCTATTGAAGGAGTTACTACTGCAATATCGTATTGAGACATTTCTAAAGTAAGATTAGAAATAAGTCTTTTCAGTTTTCACTGGAGTTGTCGATATAATTTTACATCTGATAGCTGCGTCTCAAGTCTTTTTATGTATTCGTCGGTAAAATCGCGATTTTTAGCTTTGCGAGTTAGAGACTGAAGTAATTTTTCAACGTGATTTTTGTATATGGAATTACTCAATACCTGAAGGTCCAAACTTTCTTGGTCCAAATAAATTTCTAAAAGCAAAACCAAAAGAGAAAAAGATACAGTGGGTACTGAGTACCAATTGTTTTGCAATGCGGGTATAAAAGCTGGGGCAAAATCCAATCCCAAGGACAAGACCATTGATGTATATTTTACTATACCAGTCCATTTGATTTTTCTTTTCATTCTTGTATTTTCCTGTTCAACCGCATCTATTTGAGCATATGCATCTTTTTTGATATTTACCACACTTTGTGGCATTTCAATCACGGTATCGTTTCGACTCATACTAATCTAACTTCTTCTCTAACACTTTGAGTTTTTTCCAAGAAAGATTTCCACGCCACCTCAAAATCGTCGAGATCTTTCTCAAACAAATCCTCTGACGAAGTATTTTTGTAATAGTCTCTTTTTTCCTTGAGGTCTGCGACTTCGGATTCCAACTTTTTGGCCTTGTCGATTGTGAGACTTCGAATGGACATTTTCAACAAATACTCATAAGAACCATCGACTTGCAGATAACCTTCGTCATCCAAGGTGTCTATTACTTCTTTTTCGGGTCTGGACATTACAATTTCTCCGGCATTGACCGCCCTTATAAATCTAATCTTTGATTGGGCTATCTGTATTTGGAGATTATAATATTTGGTCCAATATGCTTTTCTGAGAGGATAATATTTTATTCTGCAGTTATAAAAGTCCTGAAGTAATTCTCTGGCTGTATTGAAAGTAATAGGCATTCCATTTTCATCGACCACAGTAAGATTCGATGCTTTTAGTCTCCTCTTAAGGAATCCAAAATCGTCTTTTGATAAATCCCCCTTTGGATTTGGAATCACAATAGTTTCTGGGAAAGCAACATTTTTCGTCGCATCAAGAAGCTTTTTTGCCTTATTAATTTTTTTCTCTGTGATTTCCTCAATCTTTGTATTCTTACCCTTCTTTTTGGCTTTTTTGGAAGTGACCGATTCTTCACCCACCCAAGGGTTGAGATATTTAGTGTGAACATCTATATTGAATACACCAATGGGAATTTCATTAATATGATAGGAACCATCTTCCAGTTTTTTCAGGGACCCTTCACTGTAAATAGCACCATTTTCTTCATATATTTTACCTATGAAACCTCTAAACCACGGTTTGAAATCTGGAGCATTCACATCGAATTTTTTCCTGTTACATTTTCTCAATCCATCAATAATATCCTTTGGATTATAAGAGTGTATAGTCGACGCCCATCCACTACCAATTCCTTCAGACCCATTGATAAGATGAATGGGGACTACTGGGAGTAGAAAGTCATATTCGGCCTCTCTACCAGAATTTATCTTGCGAGTCAATAGAGGAATATCTTCGTCTCTATAAATTGTCTTTAGTTCGGGGGTTGCTCTTGTGAATAAATAACGGGGTTTTGCATTCACACCAGTTACTCTATTTGCATAAGCTCCCTGATTGAGTAACAACGGAAGATTATTTGAACCAGGATATCCAATTGCCATGTTGCACACAACCAAGTAAACTGATGCATGTTCATAACCCGTATGGCTTTTCACCATACCTTCCAAGGTTACAAGGGAAACATTTTTGCTATGAGTTTCTGGGTGACTAAGAATAGTGTCTATAATTTGTCTCTGTGATTGTTTCATGCCATCAATCCTCGAAGGTAGGGCTCGACTTAGAGTCATAATAAAAAAATGGATGAGATCTCTATTCACAAAGTCGCTAATGTTTAGTTTTCCAGTTGGAGGACACAGTTTTATATCACCCATTGATTTTTTGATCGTCTTGGCCATCCATTCTTTTCTGGTACCAGTCTTGGTCGAAAAAGCTATCCTCAAACTGTCAATGGCATTTGGGTCTTTTACAAAAATATTCGTCTTTCTACCTTCTGGGGTAGTATGAAGTTTGTAGTCTTCTGGAGCATAAGATCCTAGGCCCTTAAAATATCTGGGATTGTACTTTGATAAATCTCGAGTTCCTTCAGCCATCCACTTTTGAAACTCTAGATGACTGAAAAAATATAGCTTTTCTGTCTTTTTTCCCTTTGGGGTCAAGATTACATTATAAGTGTTGAATGAGCCAAAAAACCCAGATTCTAATAGTCCTTTGAATTGGGAGAAGAAAATTATTAGCAAGCCTCGAATGTGAATACCGTCATCGTCGGCATCAGTCATGGCATAAGCAATGTCATAGTTGAGGGTCTTTAGATTTTCCTGGATGGAATAATCAACCCCGTTACGAAGATTGTAAAAGGCTTTTAGATCTTGATGAATAGCATCATCGTCAAAGGATACCTCTTCGCCATTTAGGGTAGCACCATTTGTTTTTTTCTCCACATTACTAAATTTTCCTCGAATCTGAATGCCACCAAAATAATCGGGACCACCTTCTGTTCGCGCTCTTATGTTTTCAAAGAGACCATTTGCAGAAACTCCCTCTAAAATAAAGGAAACTCTTGGTACAGCCCCTTTGTAGTTTGGACCCGCCTTGTTTGCATGCTGAAAGTTGCTTCCAAAAATATGACCAAACTTTTTTACTCCTGGTTTTCGACCCGCAAGTTTTGCCTCTATCAAGGCCACCACAGGCCATTTTAACATTTTCTGTACTTGTGAGTCGATAATCTTATTGAAGGCTTTTTTATCAGTGTCCTGCAAAAGAGGATATGGATCGGGAGTGACACACTTATTTTTGACGTTTCCATGTTCAAAGGATATTTCCTCGACCGTCTCAGACCTCACATAAAAAGTAAAAAATGGATATAGCGTCTTTTTGTCAGAAATCTTCTTTTTCGCTTTGAGGTTATATAAATTCTTAAATTTGTTGAGTACTAACCCAGCCCATGCATTGACGTGAACACCTCCTTCGTCACATCTTATACCATTGATGAAAGAAATATTGATTGGTCCACTAGAATTTTCGATTGGTTTTTCGAGAGCTTGCATATTGGGAACGATCACGCAGTCGTCACCATTTTCTACTTTTAGTTGCAAACGAATCTTTTCTTTAGAGTAAAAGTCTACAATCTTTCCAAAAGAAGTAAACTTTATGAGCTGACCATTGTAATAGACTCTTAGTCCAGGAAATACAAACGCAGTGTCATAGCAATGTCTCTTTATTACCATTTCAAAAGCCTTGTAGTCCGTGAAACCAAAATACTCATAGTCGGGTGTAAAAACAATCTTTGTGCTAGATCCTGCTCCGCGATGAGCCTTTATAACCGGCTTTTCCTTTTTCTTTCCGGCAGAGCTATATTTTTGTAAAAAAGTCTTTTTGTTATAGTGGTCTTTTACAAATACTTCAAATTCAGTTGAAAAAATATTTGCTAGCTTTCCTCCCATACCATTGAGACCAGAGGATTTTTTCTTCTCGCGATCTTTGTCAAAGTTTGTTCCAAAGTTCATGTTTCCAAAGAATTTTTCTGCTGGATATGCTTCTTGAATAATTTTTTTGCCTTCGTGATCAGTAATTTGATATGGATGTTTTATGACCGGGATGGGAAGACCGTCGTTTTCTACTGAAATAGAGCCGTCATCAAGCGAAAAATTTACCTTGATAAAAGTCATCTTTACTCCATTTTTCTGAGACTCCCAATAGTTGTCTTTTGCGTTGGATAAAATTTCTATAAAAATTCTTTCTAGACCCTGATTATATTGAATCGACGACTCTTCGAAAAAATCAGAGTCTTCTCGGGTCACAACAATTTTCTTTGTCGCCTTCACCGTTTTAATCGGTCCAATGTAATTGGTTGGTCTCTTTCTGGCATGCTCAAAAGGATCTAGTTGTTTTCCGACTTTTTCGTTCAAAGCCTTCACCACCTTTGTGACTTTTT
This sequence comes from uncultured Rickettsiales bacterium, assembly GCA_964484565.1. Classification (GTDB taxonomy): domain Bacteria; phylum Pseudomonadota; class Alphaproteobacteria; order Rickettsiales; family CAZAGG01; genus CAZAGG01. The sequence continues at coordinate 32,881 of CAZAGG010000002.1, forward strand.
CATCATTCATGGCTAATAAGTGTTCCAACCAAAATATTAATTCATTTTTGTTTTGGCTTCATAGTATGAGCGAAAAGTCTTTCCATTTATTCAGTGTCGGGCTCAACTATCCAGGAACTGAATATTCTCTGAACGGATGCCATAATGACGTGGAAACTATCAAAAAAACTTTTTACGACACCAAGGATCACAAGGGAATATATTGTAAAATGATTGATCAATCGTCAAAACCGACTTTTGAAAATATCAAACACGAAATATCGGTAATGTACTCTATGATGAAACCCGGAGACACTTTTATGTTTACTTTTTCTGGGCATGGAGGTCAGGTCAGAGATTCCAATCGTGACGAATCGGATGGAAAGGATGAATGTATATACGATGCTGAATTTAACAAAATTGTTGATGATGACCTGCACAAGGTTTTGGTAGAAGCATTACCTAGCGGAGTAAATCTAGTAGTGATATTAGATTGCTGCCATTCTGGAACTGGTCTTGATCTCTCATGGGTATATACCCCATTTATAGGCGAAACCGTCGAGCCAGGAAAAGTTTGTTCTAAAAAGGTTTTCTGTATCAGTGGATGTATGGATCCACAAACTTCTGCAGATGCTTGGATTGACCGCAAATCTCAAGGAGCACTCACAGCAAATTTGTGCAGTCTATACAGGGAAATAAAGGAAAAGGACTTAGAGCTGAGATGGTGCGATTTTATGACACTGTTGAGATTCAGAGTCGCTTCTAACGGATACGAACAGATACCAGTTTTGAGCACCAGCACTTGTTCCTTTATTGAAAGCGAATTCGAATTATAGATGGATTATTAATAGGTATATCTTGTATCGTTGGAAGCTATTTGTGGGCAAGAATTTTTCGAATGTTCTCTTACTGCCGATTAACATCTATACACAAATAGAATGTTATCTGGAAGATGGTTTGATTGTAAGGCATTTGGTATCCTGGGTTCTAGATCGGGCAACTGTTTAGACATAGAGCTCGAAGCGGGAAATGTTCTCAACAAGACCAAATTATATTTAGACGGTAGAACATATTCTGGTATTCACGATAATACACTCTTGGAAATACGTGTTCATGGTGCGCTAAGAAAAATTACCATATATGAGAAAAACTGGCTCTCTGGGTTTTTGAACTCTTGTAGCTACAATGGCCCTCTCAGATACCCAATAGTAGACGAAGAAAATTTTGAGCAAAGAGTAAAAGAAATTTCTCAATACAGAAAAAAGTATGAATGTTGGATTGAATAAAAACTTCTTATAATATTATAAGAACTTTAGCTTATAAATTTTTCGAGACTTTCCACCACTCTTTTCTGGGAAGCAAAAATGTCTTCTGGTAAATTGTCTTCTCCGTTTAGTGCTTTGGGAAATATCATAAATACTTGATTTTCAAATCCAATATACATGGGTTCAAAAGAATATGTCTCATTTCCTTGTGGGATAAATATTCGATGGATTCTGCAATAACTAGTAAAATCAGAACGATTCATGCACCTGAGCTGAGGATCCTCACAATTTATCAAATAGCCGGTATTTTCTGTGAGATAGAAGAAATCCTTTTTATGGATAACATACCAAAGACCGGGTATAACATAATGTTTTCGGTCGCCACGTCGGTCATCATAGTTCATATACAAGTACAAATCACCGCTTTCGTGTGTATAAATGTGTGGCATGAACAAGGAGCGATATTTAAAGCTCCAACCGTTTTTGGACTCGATAGGAACCGTAGTTTCGAACGTATTTTGTCCATAAACGTCAAACTTGGACTCATAGGAAAATTTAAGCTTCCTTTTCAGCGAAAGGACATAGTTGCCAAAACCATCATCGTGATGATATTTGGCAATATTTCGATTCGGGATATATAATGGAATTTTAAATGGCGCGAAAGAATTTCCTCTATATTCAGAGGCTTGGAAAAAAACGTCCGATACTCTAGAATAAGTCGAATACTGTTTTAATGCGCGAGTAACCGTTAACTCTTTCGAATTATCATCAAACGTATAATTTCCTAATCTCCTAGCAAAAGCGTATATTGCCGGATAGACTTTTTCAAATACTTGTTTGGAAAATTCTCCATATCCAAAAGATCTCATAATTTTGGTCACTGATGTTTCAATATTATTTTTACTATCTCGAATCATTCGAAAGTAATGTTGCTCAGTAGTAATTTCTTCATAGGGTCCGGTCAGATCACTATAATCCAATTTATCTACATCAAGTTCGTCGTTTTCTATCGCATGAGAAAGCTTGTCGATAAAATATACGAAGAAAAAATAGCTAAAAACTCGCTCCTCAACAGTTGAATATTTTGGGTCCAATTTTGACCCAGGAATCAAACTGAGTTTGATATGGGGGTAATCATATCCGCTGGAAGATTTTGAATGCCTTATAAGCCAAGATAAATCTCTATATGGAATTTTGAGTGCCTGAGCCATAGTCTTCTTATCACTAACTGGAATGGAGCGAGCTCTTGCCATTTCAGTAAGAGCTTTGTGACTTTTACACAGCCTTCCAAATAGGCTATATACAACGCTTTTTTCGCCTTCTCCATGACATCTTATATTTGTGACAATATATCTGGGCATTCTAGTAATATTTTTATAAATATTACTATTCGATTTTATGGACTGTTGGCTATTCGATTATAGGAATATCATCCAAAAACCTGGCTCCACAACAACATGCAACCCCAAATAAAAGTAATCCGAGGATCGCACCTAATATAATCGTTGCATAGTCCACCACATCTTTCACCATCCTTTCATCGGAATCAAACGTCTTGATAGTTAGAGTGTAATTGTATTTACAAGAAAATTTTAGAGTAAAATACGGGCAAGCCGGAGATATATTTCATTTTTAAATACCATAATCAGTAAAGATGATATCGACGTAGCTATTGTATTCGTCAAGGCTTATATATCCCTGGCCGACAAAATCTTCTTGTAGTACGTTGGTAATTTCTATGAGTATTTCTGGTAAAATTTGCTTCGATACTCCTTCTTCCAATTCCTCAATGATGGAATCCCTTTCTTCGGGGTGATCATCGATATATTTCTGAAGCAGAGTAGTAAAGTTTCCCTTGACCTGATCGAACCATGAAATACGAATGCCCATGTCCTCGTCGTATCCAGTAAAAACATTCATCATTCTTGTAATATGACCAGTAAAACAAGTATTAGACATATCCTCAAGTTCTTCCAATAAGCGCTTTTGAAGTTGATCTTTGTGTTCGGAATTGATAATCTTACCCCATATTAAAACGAGAACATCATAAAGAGACCATGTCTTTTGAAAGAGAGTGTGGTCGTTTCTTATTCTTTCCAGTGCGACTTTTTGCGTGGCATTCACATTTTTCTCTAACCAAGATTCCATCTCAGATTCAATATGGGGTATGCGCTCCAATTTTTTGAGATAATCGCATATAGTGTCATCAATTTCCAAGTGAGCATTTTGTGTGTTTTGATAAAAGTTTACGACCCTACTTCCCTTTGTTCCGAGGTCTTTTATTTTTTGCTTGTAGTTCATTTCGGGGAAAAACCGGTCAAGGCAATCATAGCAATCAGCTTTTATGTTTTCCTCTTCGCTACCATCGGCAATTGCCTCCAATTTTTTAATGTATTTTTCCATGGGAAAATCGCAATGGTCGAATATGGATGCTATCATCATTATTTGTAGTCTTACGCTAGACAAAAATTCTAAGCGATTCAACACTTCTGGTAATACAATGTTGTTGACGGATGATAAACTTTGCGAATAAAATGGGTCTGAGAAAAATCTTGACCTTTTTGGCCTACTCGATATAAAATTTGAGGCATATCCATACAAAAGTTCTGGAGATTTTTCTTGATTGATATAAGCCTTTATTGCTGAAATGTAGTTTTGAAGGTATGTATCCTGCGACGAATAGAATAATATTAGGGCAACTTCTTTTGCATTGTCAATACTCAGACTATCTATAATTTTTATCATGATATTTTCTGCATCTTGTATTCTGCCCATAAGGTAGATGCTTGATACAGAATTAATAAGAGAAATTTCTGGAATCAAAAATCCTTTTGAATCCTTTGATTCCAAAATTCGAGCAAATTTTTCATGGTTCATCTTTCCCATCATATAAAACTGGGAAATATCTCTGATAATAGCTACATAATCATCGCGATATGGAGAATTTATCAGAGCTTTTAAAATTCGACGAATATTTGTATCTGAGAGTTCCTCAGTCAACAGGCATTTTCTAAAAAAAGCGAGACATCCTTCTATTACCGCTGGATCTTTCGAAGAATCAAACTCTACGCACTTTTTTAAAATCTCCCTTGGATCCATTGCTATGTTTCTTCCATCGTTTAAGAATTTTCTTCTCTATTTTCGCCCAAATAGATTCGTATTCGTCTAGTGACTTTTCGCTCAGCGAATACAGTAGGTTATCGCTATCATATTTTATACCCAGAATACCAAATATTTTGTATATCTTGAACCACACTTGCAAAGATCCTGTTTTTTGGGTCTCAGCTTTATACTCTTCCTCTATGATATAATAGAGCGCGTCGATGGATTCTTTGTATTTCTTGAGGTCTACGGGTTTTTTGTTTGTAAACTTGTGATGGATAATGTCTATGCCCTGGAAAAAACTAGACATTTTATTCCTCTTTAGTATTTCGTAAATGTCCCTCTTTTTACAATTTCTTTGATCTATTCCCATGGACTCGAGTTCCGATTCCAGTAATTCATAACACTCGGCAGTTATAGAAAAAGATTTTTTGGCTTGAACTCGAAGTAGGGCGTTATCAAAATTTTGCTTCGGATCATAATTTGATTTGGGGGCAATGTTTATTCTAGCTAAATCCTTGAATCCAACGTTTTCTTGTCTCAAAGGTTCTCTGACGCCACAATTTTTGCATATCAAAAATCCATCTTCGACAGTGGTTTCTGCTGAACAATCACACAAAACTTCTGGAATTTTCTTGAATTGTATTTGAGCATATTTTTCGGCAATCTCGGTAAATTTTCGTTTTTCCGCAACGAGATATTTATAATTCTGATCGTTTTTAGAAACAGAACACCCAAAATATTGTACTGGAGTATATTTTTCTATATTCTCTAATACGGGAATCACTTCGGTCAAATAATTTTTCAAAAGCCGCCTTTTCTGTTCAGTTTCCATCTGTTTTTTGATAATGCTAATCTTTTTATTGGCCTGAATTCTATCAGATTCAGAAGGACTTTTTAGTGCTATGGTGGTAAGAATATCAAGCTGTTTTTGCTTTTGGGAATCGCTATAAATAACGTCCAATTTTTTCCTAATATACTCGTCAATTTCCAATATTTCCTGATGGTCCAAACTCTCCACATCCCTTTCCTTAAAGTTGTAGTGAATGTCGGATCCAGACATTACTATTTTTTAAAATTTGTTCTTAACCGAAAATGAGTTTACATTTTGGCAACAGAAATATATAACTTAAAATTATTTATAGGATGGGGAATGTGCCTACACAGATTCACAGACTAAACGAATACAAGGATTCTATACGCCCTTTTGACTTGGTTCTCTTTAAGGGAGGAGATTTTGTGTCAGATATTATAAGATACGCTGAGAGGAAATCAGCAAAATATAACAAGAAGGACTATTCCCATTGCGGAATTATTATTACGAAAGAAGTTTATGACAATCCAGCGTTGGAAGAAGGAAAATTATACGTGCTCGAATCTACAGTCTCAGGAAGGTTGGGACAAAACGTTCCAGATATTCATGGAAAATCCTTCTTAGGTGTTCAGATACGTGATTTTGAAACTCTTCTACCCGAATATTTAAAGGGGGATACATATGTGAGCATTGGTGTTTTGAGGAATCACCCTTTCAATGACCTTTCCAAAAAGGCGGCAAAGAAGATTCTGACCGAGTTTATAGAAAAATATCAGTACAGAGTTTATGATTTCAACCCCCTAGTATTGGGTTCTAGCGTATGCATGTGCTTGAGAAAACCAAAGAGAATTTTGTGCGATGATCCTACTGCTCTATTGTTTTGTAGCGAAATGGCTTGCATGTTGTACCAAAAATTAGGTCTCATTTCAGAAGAAATAGATCCAGAAACTGTAGTACCAATGGACTTTTTGGGTGTCGACATTGACAATGCTGTTGCAGTGGATTTTATAAAAGAAATATACGAACTAAATTGAAAAAAAAACTGGTTATCATTATTATAACCATGGATTACAACGGTTTTAGATGCATCAATAATTCGGGAATCATAGATATTTGCATTTCCAATATCCAACAAATGATGGATTCTAGAGGTTACAATTTGTGTATAGGATCCCGAGACTACAAATATAAACCAGATGATGACTTTAGATTGCAACTTACTTTTAAGAAGGAAAATTCGTATGTCGAAGTTTTTATGATCAAAAATGTGAAGCTGGATAAGGCTTTTTATGATGGTGTATGTACAGTAGCGAGCAGATTAAGCGATAGAAACCATTTCATATATATCATCGATTCTCCTCTGTCAAAGATAAACGAGATTCCCAAGGATTCGTCCTCTGGATACACTTTGGAATTATTTACCACGTCATTCTTCCGGTACTCCCTTGAAGAAATGCCGTTTTCCCATACTTATGAAAAAGCTTCAGAAAAAGAGGTCGACGAATTGGTTAAGGCGTATGGGTCTACCCAAAAATTTCCTATAATTTACAATTCAGATAGAGTCGTTAGATGGTTGGGGTTGGATGTAGGTGATATTTTAAAGATAATTCGTCCTTCAGTAACCTTTTCCTATTTTGCAACAGAAAAAGGAATGGAATTGCTTCGCGCAAACGATTATTGCCGAGTTTCTGAAAAATTATAAAGTGCCAGATGATTATCTTTTTTATAAAGATAGTATGGAATTGTATCCTCTAGAAGAGATGGTCCTTCGGGACCACCAAGAAGGACTTTGGTATAAAATGCGGTATAGCCTCGGAGATTCGAAACTTCGAAAAATTCTTGAAATAGCCACCCCTGGGCTGGAATGCTTTCCAAAAATAAAATCCAAGGGGGCTTCGGGAGATTATATGGGACCTTTGAGATATGGTTTTCCTGCTGATCGCGATCAAGAGTCTGACCAAATCTTATATAGAGGCATATTGTCGAAAAGATGGGATCTGAAAAGAGTTCCACTTTCTTATTTGATATGCGGAAGATTTTCCGGACAAAGTATTTCACAAATAAAAAAGAACTATAAAGGCTGTGAATCAAAGGATTGCTGTGATCTTATAGCTAGAAATGTCACAAAATCTATAATGAGAGGTCTTTCGTCAAGAATTTTCTCAAAAACTGTTCAGCCTTATGCAGAGCTTATAGCTAACGCTGTAGACGCTACAGGAGACTCTTCAGCAGTTGGAAAGTTTGGAATAGGTTTTTTCTCGGCGTTGTCATTTGTCGGGCAAAAACCTCTTGCTATAATTTCGATGAGCGAAAAAACTGCTTTACATATGAGGATATACAAAGATCCATTTTATCCCGACGACTACTTTTTTGATGTTGACTGTTTCAACTATGAAGGAAAAACCGGTACCTTTATTTTTGTAGATGGCGAATTTATACCACATACACTATATAATTTGAAAACCCATAAAGTTTTGGTGGTCAACTGTATCACTCAAATATATTCTGTTATAGCCGATTCTGGCATTGGTATAAGTGAAAGGACGCTATTTGATAAACTGCTACTACCTTCTTTGAGCACCAAAAAGATTAGAACTTATTCCGAGAACAAATTCATCGTAGAATATCATGGAGAGCCAAAGTTGACTGTAAATAATTATGTTATTTTCATAAACTCAAAGTCCAAATCAAATCCCTATTCGTTGAATTTTTCAAATAAATATAATGTTCCTCTCTCGAGAGATGATCTTTTATTGGGAGAGTCTGATGCGCCATCGGTAATAAATTTTCTAAGGGAATGTGAAACCTCTGTGCTCTTAAAATGGGGGAAAAGACATCTAAATTCCTTTCTAGAGGACATTGCCACCTTTTCACGGATGACAAATTCCATCATCACTCGAAAAATATTCCTGGCATATTTGAAGGATGAAAATCAGAGACATCCGATCAAAACTACAATTTTCGATAAGCCTGCCGACCCTTTTTACTATGGAAAAACATTCTATATCGCACAAACTCAAAAGGCTTTGATGAATCATTTTCCAGGGGAAATCATAAACGGAATTTATTGCATACAAAATCCTCAGTTGGGTATGCCGACGAATCATGGTTATCCAGGACTGCTATTTTATGGAAATCCAGAATCTATAACTCCTTTCAGGATTGCCATGAAAGACTATTCGGCAAGATTTTCTAATTTTTTGCCGCCCGTTATTCCCATTCTAAATGTTATAGTGTATGTCATCGTTGAAAAATATAAGCTATATAAAACAATAGACGATGCTGCGTTTCTCTTACATGATGCCGCAGTATCAATGGGAAATATGGTACAGAGAAAGGATTTTTTAGAGCTGAGAGATGCCATAATAGCTTGTTACTATAATTTTCAAATAGAATATCATCACAAGCTTATCGGAACAAAGGCCTTGTTGATACCTAACCATTTCACGACCGAGGAATTTATAGAAACGATAAATTTTGCTCATAAAAAATCTCACAGTCCCATGTTATATATTCCTTACACAGTAGATTGTCCTCCTATAACAATACAGGAATTGGTGAGATCTGTAGTAGATAAAAAGGAAGATATACCCCAAGCTATATTGGCTAGCAAATATTACGATATCAATGGCTTGAGAAATTATCCAGACTTTGACTATGGACTTTTTAGTGCCTCTGAAATTGCCATACTAAATCAGTCAAAAGAGAATTTTAAGGTTCAGACGGCATATCTTCATCCATCAAATAAATACCATGCAATAACATTTTCGCTCAAGGACCAAATATCAGCTGCTTTTACACAAAAAAATCCCATAAAAACAATGAAGGATCTAGAGATTTTTATTAGCCGGGTGGGATCAGTTGGCGCAAAGGTTGATTATACAAAGAATGATATAGAACTTGTCCGTCTAGCAGCAAATTATGGAACCTCTCGACCTTATATCGAGAGTATATTATATGAATTTTGTCAAAACGCAAAAGATGCCGGTGCAAAGAAAGTTTTCTTGTATACTACCAAATTGGACGATCAAAGATTCATTATAAACATGGAAGATGATGCAGGGGGCATACCATTCTCTTCATATCTCAGTTTATCAATACCCTTTTATTCCGATAAAGGATCAGAGTCTACTGGAAAAATAGGCTCGGGGTTTTTTAACGTGTATAAAGATGCAAAGGAAGTCAGAATAGTTACCAGACTCGTCGATGGAACTACATACCAACTAATCGACGTTCCCATCAGAGATTCAGAAAGCTCCGAAATTCTGGATATTCATCGAAAATTTGTCCCTGGAGTCATCAAATCTAAAAAAGGAACGGACATACAAATCGTCATCGAAGGTGATCAGTCTATTCTGATATATTACTCGAAAATGTGTTCCTTATACTCGAGAATATATGAAACTCTTCACTCAACTCCAAAGGCTTTAGCTCTTTATGATAATCTTGGATATAAATTGTATGAGTCCCCCATTGAGCAATTATTCTTAACCGTGGATGGAATACCACATTCACCGCTTACCACAAAACATTTACCACATTTATTTGCGAAACATTTTATCATAGACCTCTCCTCGAGTATTGCGGGAACAAATCAGTCGAGAACTGTATCGGAGCTAAATTTGCCCCCAATGATGAATCTCTTGATAATGTCATATTGTGAGGTATATTCGAAGCACGGCATAATCAAACAATCAAAGGGAGAAAAATATATGGACGTTTATAAAAACGACGTTCCCTGGAATTTTGCCCCAGCAAATGCAGCTACACATAAAAAAGTGATAGATTCTATGGAGAATGCTAAAGTATTACAACCCACAGAGTATGGAATACGATATTTGAAAATGGGTATGGAGAGTTTTTTGTCGCAAAATCAGATTAGCATGGAAGGAATTAAAGTTGTTAAGAAAAATCCCGTCACTAAAACTGCTAAAAAGGTGGCTGATAATGGAATAAAAATCCTGAAGATTAAAAAGTCGGATGTTGACCTATTAAGAGCAGTAGGAAATGCATGGGACGAAATGGCTCTCGAGAAGGGAGTTTATTCTTCGCCAGTCAAAACATTTACCGTGGCTAACATGAGCGCCCTAGGTCTTTATAGCCTGAAAAATGAGGGCCCTGAACTGCTGATAAATCCAAGCCAATTTTTCAACTCTGGAGAGCTAATAAAAAAGATAAAGGCGCAAACATATGAACAAATAATAGAAGATCCCGATTGGAAAAAAATGTTCTCTGTGGACGTATATCCATCGCCCGTAATATTTCATGAACTGGAACACCATCGAAGCAAATCTTTACATGGAAAGGCGCATGAAAATCGTAGGGATGTGAGAATTTCAAAGGATTATTTTTTATCAGGGGAACATACTTTTGATGCAGTAGCCACGGAGGTAGCAAAGTACCTATTTTGCAATGGACTCTACGATCTCATAAAGAAAAATCTGAATTAAAAAGTTTTGCATGTACAGAATGATTGTGGGCATAACCGGTTTTATAGGTTCTGGAAAAAGTACTGCGGCAAATTATTTGTCGGAAAAATATGGGCTGAAACAAGAATCTTTTGCGAGTAATCTCAAAGATGCGGTAAGTTGTATTTTTGGTATAGATCGAAACTTGTTAGAAGGGGTAGTAGACCGAGAACTTCGAGAACTACCCGATGAATACTGGTCTCAGAAACTTGGAAATCCCACTAGTCCGAGATTTCTTTTACAATACATTGGAACGGATCTTTTCAGGGGATGGAAACCAGATATTTGGGTGTGGTCCTTGGAAAAAAAGTTGGGACCCAATTCGGTAATAGCCGATGTTCGTTGGAAAAACGAAGCTGAAATGATAAAGCGAAAAAAGGGAATAATAATTCGCATAGATCCTCGAGTAGATCCTGATCCGAGTACGATACACTATTCAGAAAAAGAAGTTTTGGAGATCACTCCCGACTATGTGATCCGAAATGATGGAACCGTCAATGAATTGTACAAAAAATTGGATTTTTTCATCCAAAGTCAAATCTGAAAAAAATAATTAGCTTTTATAAAAAAGCTATGCGAAGAGAATTTGACTCTGATTATTTTAGTCATTGAACATGATTCGCTCGAAAATATCAAAAAGGCTTACAGTTCCAAAGACCCCGAGTGTGATTGGAGTTTTTTATTCGACTCTATATAATATGGACGAATCGATGCGGTAAAATATTCTATAGACTTACGGGCTGAACGTGCCGATAGGGATTTCTTGATAAAGATATGCATTTTTCACAATTCTGGCGAAGCAATGGAGCTGGTCAATAAAAAATACGGATTTGGCAACGCCCTTTTACAAGAAATAATAGAATATGCTGAAGAAAACCGCCGAAACAACGTTGTGGTGGCAGTCAAAAAAATGCTAAAAATTAAAGAAAATTGAATGGATTAAATGACTACTATAAAATTAGTCATGTCGAAGAGAAAGGAAGCAACTGGTCTTACTATTGGTAAAGTCAATCAAGGAAACGATTACAAACTAGTTGATATTGAAAAGGATGGAGACTTTACAAAGACTGTTTCGAGTGGTTATACTATTTGGGCGCCGAATGTAAAGACTGCCGCAGTTCAAGTCTTTGGTTTTATGGAGCCAAAGGACAAAGACGCGGCCACTATTCATGTCACCATTGCAGATTCGAAGGGAACGGAACATCGCTACAAGTGTTTTTGGGCTTCTGATAAGGGTAAGAAGCTTATTCAGGCCCAATTAGTTGACGACTCTGGCAATCCCGGGTCTCAAAAGGGTGGGTCCAAAAAGAAGGAAGACTCTAAAAAGGGAAAGACTGCTAAAAAATCTACAAAGGAAGAATCGGAGGACGAAGCTCAGGATGAGCAGTCTGAAGAGGAGAAACCAAAACCCAAGACTAAAAAATCTACCAAGGCTACTAAGCCTAGCAAGCCAGTTGAAGAGTCTGATGACGAGGAAAGCGAGGGTGGATCTACAAGCGCCGAGGAGGATCAGGAAGAATCTGAGGAGGCTCCTCCCGCCAAGAAAACTACTAAAAAGACTACTGCCAAGAAAACCACTAAAGCTACTAAAAAGACTACCAAGAAAACCACTGGGTCCAAGGTAGAAGCTTCTGATGAAGATTCCGAAGAATCCTCTTCTTCGGAAGAGGAAAAGCCTGTTAAAAAGCCCGCCAAGGTTACAAAGAAAACCAAGGTCACCAAGGAAGAATCCGAAGAGTCAGGTTCCGATGGATCTGAAGGGTCAGAAAATTCTGACTCTGAAGGATCCGAATCATCGGAAGATGCTGGTTCTGAGGAGGCCTCTCCCCCTCCCAAATCCAAGGTAGCTAAGAAAACTACCAAGTCGACGAAGACTACAAAGGCCACTAAAAAGACTACCAAGAATTCCAAGTAAAAATTCGATTCGATCCATTAAAAAATACTATCATAGTATTTTATGTCTCAATTAACCTCCCCCATTACACGACAGATCCCATTGGGTTTCTGAAAAAGCTGTTAGCCACTGAATATTCTATACTGATAGAATATTCTCCTTACGATTCGTATTGGGGAATAGGTAAAGATGGAAAAGGGAAAAATAGACTAGGAGTTTGTCTAATGTATTTGAGGAGTGTGTTGAGGGAAAAATGAAAATATTTTTTTTTGCTTATAAAAAATAAGCAATGAAGGTTGATATTTGCGCGTGGCTTTCTGAGAGATTCTCGAAGAAGGATTTTATCGGGGATAGAGAAGTTATTTTTTATCCAAAATTTTCCCTGAAAGATTTTTATAATCCGGAACATGATTATCAAAAAAGACTTAGACCCATTTCAGAAATAAAATTTCCGGTAGTGGAGATTGTATTAACAAATGGAAAGGCATATATGGATAAATTTCTATTTGAAAACCTTTTCAATCTAACCCCTCCAGACTCTGTAGATTTGGGAGAGATTTCATTGCCATTTCTAACTGAACAGTATATCAATTTTTCTAGTATATTATTTGGTAACTATCCTCAATTCGAGCCCGCGATTTACGATTTTCTCGTGATAACAAACTTTTTGAATCCTCGACATCCATGTATTTACGGCGAATATATCTCTGGCAGTTTTGGTATCGGCAAGGGTGCAGCTTTTAGAATATTGGAAAAACTGGGAGAGACTTTTGGGGTAGATTTGCCTTTTCCGGATAGATTGTTACTAGATTTTTTCGAAAATCCGCCAACCAGGGTTCTAAATCCAAAAAATCCCATATACAAATATCCCTTATTTTTAGATTATGCAAGAAAAAATTACCACCACAGTTCATTCCTTCTCCGGGGAATGTATGAAAAAATTCTGGAAATAGAGGAACTCGACAAGATACCAAACTGGCCAGAGAATGGAAAAGTGATAGAATATAATGATACAGAATACGAGTCTACTCCTCCACCAGAAAAAATTTTAGATGACGAAGACATCGAATTGTATTTGAGGAGATCTCAACACAATCCAAATCCTACGCGTTTAAAGATGTATGGGTATATAAAACCAGTTATTAATAGTGGACGTATTACGATTATAAAAATGTATTGCGATAAAAATCGATATTGGATCGCTAGCTGTGCATCGTCACCACGCTATGCTGTTATCGAACATCTTTATATAGTTTCTAATAAAAAACCAGTAAAAATAGACCTGGATCCCATAGAAATCTGCGATATCATGGTAGAGGACAAAATGATATCCCTAACTAGTTTTTAATCTTACTATTCATCTCATAGTAAACTCATAGAACATTATAATGAGGAAGATCACGAGTGGGAACAAAATCAGCGCTATACAAACATCCTCTTTTTTCGGAAAAATTGGGAAAGTTCGACTCGTCGGTTTCCATGTTTCCCACGTCCTTTAATTTTGGAACTTGAGCTGGAATCTTGTATACCATTAGCCATATAAAGGCGACCAAAATTCCAAGAGTAGCAAGTTCTATCATTCTATATTAATAAACTTTTTGTGATTACTTTTCTATCTTGCGATGTTGAAAATATGTAGAAAAAGGTGGAGCTAGGATATCTGGTCTACCGCGTGCTGGGGCTTCATAGAGGCCAAAGTTTGGTGATCTATATGGATCATATATTCCTACAGAGTAATGAAGATCTTCAAATTGAACTTTTGGACGATTTATAGCGAGTCGGTTACCTTTTTCATCTACAGTAATCTCCATCTAATTAGTGAAAAAAAACGAAATAATATTTCATAACTTTCGGTTAGTACAAAATGGCCGAGCAGACTGTTGACTTGTCTGAAACTATCACCCTAGCTGCGGGTAATTATAAGGTAACCATGCCTCTCGCATATACAAAACTGTGTGTTGCACTTACAAATCTCATTGGTGATTCCGAATTTGACTCTGAAACGCCTCTAGTAATCCCAGATTTGGATGAAGCTACACTTGAACGTGTAGGAAAATATTTAATTCATCACTGGAAGGAACCTTTTGTGACTGACCGTCCTGGTACTGGAGAAAATCCGGACGAGCCCGAAATGCCCGATCCTCCTATTGAAACTTTTAACCCCGAGCATCCCGATGATTGGACTATCAAGGATCGTTATGGTAACGTGTGGAAGAAACAAAATTTGGCCGAGCATTGGGCAAAGCCATCTCCTAATCGTAGAACAAATCTCACTGAATGGGATAAGAAACTGATGGACTTGCCATTTGAAGACATGGTAAAATTCGCAAAGGCAGCGAGATTTTTGGATCATCGTGAAATGTATAGAATGGCCCTAAAGTGTTTGGCCGAAAATGATCTCAAGGTTTTGCCTTCTACTGAAGTAACAAAGGAAAATATCGAGGCTCATCGCAGATACTATGGAATCCCCAATGATTTTACTCCTGAAGAAGAGGAGGCTGCTATGAAGGAGGACAAGTGGAGAGAATACGGCCCTGGAGATCCTCGCAATCACGTTGACATTAACTAAAAAAATGAGGTTTGGAATTATCAAAAATATTTTTGATAAAATGGAATTTTTACCAAAAGAAATTTTGTCAGAGGAAATCAATCCTTGCTTGCCCAATAAGACTGTAGGCAAACTTGCACTTACAAGCAAATATAATTTGGAAAATAAACTATTCTTGTACGACAAGACCACTATACTCTTTACTCCACCCAAATGGATAGAGAAAGCGATTCATGTGACATGTATCAGCGTAGGAGACTTGTCAGAATATACTTCTGTGAGAGTTGTGGAGTTGGAAATGGATCGCTACAGCTTTGGCGCTTTCCCCCGTCGTTTTCCACCAAATGTTTGCTCTGCGATTATCAACGTACAGCCTTACCCCTACCCCACTTACCCTAAGAAAGCCTTTCCGTTACCTCTAGATTTGTCCCATATCCCCAACTCTGTAAAGAGTTTATATATTAAAAGTTCAGATCTCGAGGTTGTTGGAATACCTATTGTTGAAAACCTAAAGTTGACCGGTGTAAGATCCGCTGAAATACCTAAAAGCGTAAAAAATTTGTCCTTGGAAAAATGTAATATCCGGATTCCAGACACTGTAACAAGTCTATCGTTGGGCCTTAATTTTCCAGAAGAATTTGATATACCTTCATCGGTCAAGTTTCTCGAGCTAATATATCCTACGAAGGAATTGCTCAAAAAGATACCCCGTGAATTAAATGGACTGTGTATATTTGGTAGGATCAAAATAAAAAATCTTCCGCCATATATTTTTTATACTAGAATCTCCCCGTCGGAGCACAGGGTTTTTGTAGGTGCTGGACCTCCGGTAAAATGGCATGAAATTATAAAAATATTAGGTACTGCGGTTTCTGGAAAACAGTAGTTTTTATGAAGTATTGTGATTTACTGCCGCCAGTAAACCCTTTAAAGGTGCCAATAAATCGAAAAAAACTTTTTGAATTTCTATAATACAAATGGAGGCATCCAACTATGAGTCTGAGAATAGAAAGCCAGCAGAAAAAATGGACGTTCTTTTCACTACTGAAGCATATAGAGTTTATTGTAACCTTCAAGACTCCGAAAAATTTCTCAAGTGGGCTAAAAAGGAAACTCTAGATTTTATTCGACTTGGAACAATTCTGTCATATACCAAGGCCGAGAGGGGCGATTATATGTACGACAAATTCCTCTTTTCCAATCTTCGAAAAGAGGAATTGAAAAAATTAATGGATGAGAAAACTATGGATGAACTTTTGCTCTGGTCTTTTAAGAGGGAAGCTATTATATACGACCACCGTGGAAATATGAGAACCGTCCCATTTGATATTGATTATGCAGAAATTATCTTTGGTCAATTAGAAGACATGCGAGATACAAAATATGACGACTACGGCCACAAATGGTATGATATTTTTTTCTTTATAAGTGGGTGGTATCGATCCATGTTTTAAAATGAAATTACTTTTTATCCATTTGTAGATAAATGGATTCTGCTATTATAAAGTTTGAGGACACAAACTATAAATTTGGATGCCACATTTCCCATTCAGAAACGCCGCTGAAAACTTTTGAACGAGCATATAATTCTCCCTTGAGGGGATGGCAGACTGATGTGGGAAAATTTTGTGCACAAAAGCACATTCCTGACCTTACCGAAGCTCGAGAATTTTTGGATCGTCGAGGTAGATATTGTTACACTCATTGTACACTGTTCACCAATTTGGCCACTTCTGACTTGTCTTCAATAGAAAAATACCGGCAACAAACTATAACTCAAATGGACTATGCTACAATAATGGGATCAAAATTTATTCAGCATATGGGGTCAAACAAGGACCCCGAAAAAGGACTGGCGACCCTTATACGGTCGGTCAATGACTTGTTGGGAACTCCATCAAAAACTACCCATACTTTATCAAAAAAGTCTGGTATTGACTTGCTAAATGAGCGAATGCTGATACTAGAAAATTCTGCTGGAGAAGGAAACAAGATTGGTTGGACCTTGGATGAAATGCAAAAAATTTATATGGGAGTAAAAGAAGCCTATCGTCCCCGACTAAAATTTTGCATCGACACTACACATATATTTGCTGCCGGACAATACGACTTTGGTTCGTCAGATGGGTTTGAAACTTTTTTGACGGACTTTGATTCTGCTATAGGGCTTGATGCTTTGGAGTGTTTTCATTTCAATGATTCAATGGTAGAATTTGATTCTCATATAGATCGCCATCAACTAATGGGTCAAGGACACATCTTTGACGAAAATGATCCCGAAAGGAAAAATGCAATGAAAATGTTTGTTGAGAAATGTCGCGAAGAAAAATGGCCTTTTATTTACGAACCACCCAGTAAAAAATCATTGGACCCTAATACCCTTAGTGATTGCTGGTTGTTACTGAATAGCGTATGTGACATTTCTACGTGTTGGTGCTAAAATATCAGAGGGCAAATTCTACCTTTATTATAAAAGGTAATTTTATTCTGGATGTTCTACTGGCGCATATATTGTATAAAATTTTAATTCTTCATCGCCGAGTGGCATGATATTATGCAAAGTATTTGGTCTTACTATAAAAACGTCGTCGGTAGAAATATCAGTTTGAGTGATCTTTTTATCTACTTTGAAAGTAACTCGAGCCTTTCCTTGAACTATAAAAATATATTGGGTACCGTGATGTATCTCAAAGTTTTCTTCTGGAGGAACTTCCCCTCGAGTACTCATTACCATGAGTTGAGAATACTGGTCTTGATAGAGACCTCTACGAAATGAAATATTGTCACGGGTTACCTTTTTGATATTTCTGATAATCATACTATTTTTTTATTAATAGTAATAGATGGGAAATTCTTCTAGTGTATATGGGGCCTCTCCTGGGGATTATATCGACGATAATATTTGGTTTGCCATTTACGTCGAGGAACAATCGGTGTGTTCTGGAGACTACTATAGTGGATTTTTGAGATATCCATATGACGATCCAGCTCATTCTAAAGCTGGAGTGGCAGTATTTGACCCTTCTATTCGAGAAGACATTAACAAGGTGGCTGCTAGCGCATCAAAGGAATTCAGATCGGGATATTGTTGGAGGATATCATCCGACGGAAAACGATTGGTTGGCAAAAAGCCATCGGGAGGTGAGGCTACGCTACAAGGCATTGTATGGTGGTGGGCTCCATCTGACGGAGGTCTTATAGAAAATGTGGGGTTTCCCACCGGTGGCTCTATAATGGATGCAAAATTTGATATGGAAAAATCAAAGGCTAGAGGACAATTATGGTTCGATGTTTTTAATGATACTGGAAATTTTGCGTCAAAGACAATTTCTGGACTCCCTAGAGCCAGAACAGATTGGGCGGATAACAGGCCCGATAGCGCATATACAAATCCTCGATATGCAAAGGCGCGTTTTTGTCTAGAAAATCCCAGTTCCACCTATGTTCTGAGGGCTTATGCTATTGACCTAGGCTCCAATACTTTTATTGGGGAACCAGTACCGCTGAGTGTGTTCATGAATCCTAAAGGATATAAAGACTGGTATTTGCAGAAAAAGATGATACAGTACTGGACTGCTCCAGGAAAAAAGGCTCCAGAGCCACATGAAACTATGATACAAACCTGGTTAAAGAGCATGGATCCCACCACGAGATCCAAAGTATTATTTCAAACTCAAAGATGTTCTTATCCAGATGGCGATTCTTATTGGGGGGATGAAATTTGTAGATATGGTTGTAATGGAGATGGTTCAAAAAATAATCCGAGTTTGACCTATTGCCCTCAAATTGGTTCCATCATAACAAAACCTCCATACCCCAATGATTATCTTCGAAGTGAAATGGGTCGGGCTTATTGTAAACAAAATCCAGGAAAATGTGAAGGAGCTCTTACTGCTTGGTGCGCCAATGATGCCCCTGATTCGGATGGAAAATATGCAACTTCTCCTTTTGGAAAAAAGAGCATGTGTGCCTGTTCATGGGGCATGGACATTCGACGAAAGAAAATTTTACAACAAATGCCAAGTGTTCAGCAAATGTTGGCGGCAAAAGATATTTTTACTCAACAAGTCGGCGAGCGCATTTTGCAGTCTCAGTTAGCATATTTTACTTGTAAAGATCCAGAGTGCATAGAGTCCTCTGTATACAAGAATCAAGAAGACAAGTCTAGACCCTGCCCTTCGGACCAGATTCAAAATTGTATAACCAACATAACGGTTGATGCAGGTGGAGCTATCAATGTAAAGGATATTTCTGGAACCAATCAGTGTAGTCAAACTCTTCAACAGATTTTGGGAAACAAGGAATTTGAATGTATAAAAAATGGAGGAAAAATTGTAACAGATGCAAACGGAAATAGCACCTGTTGTACGGGCACTGTGATTGATGGAAAATGCATGGCAAAATGCCCAGATGGTCAAGTATCAAATGGAAAGGAATGTGTATGTATTTCAGGAAAAATGGTAAACGGAAAATGCGTTTCGGATGAATGTAAGGGGGAGTTCTTCCAGGGAAAGTGTGTTGAAAAATGCCCTCCTGGATACAAACGGTTGCCCGATGGATCTTGCGCTACCGAATGTTCTGGAGAATATTTCAAAGGACAATGCGTTGAAAAATGCAAACCTGGGTTTTCTAGGGATTTGTCAGGTCATTGCGTTCGAAAGTGCGATCCTGGCTATGAAATTGTGGGTGATGACTGCAAAGTTATCTGCCCTTCTGGCCAAACACGAGACTATACAGGAAAATGTATCGTTATAAAACCAGATCCACCAAAACCCACTCCGAACCCCGATGATGACAAAAACCCTATTAAAAATCTCATCGATAAACTAATAAAAAATCCACTATTGATCGGCGCTCTTGTCGTTGGAGTGGCTCTGATAGTAGTTATGTTAAGGCGTTAAACTTTCATTACTTTATTAATGAAACCAGTTTATTTTTTTTCAGATACAATTTATTCCGCGGAAATTACACATTCATCCACAATACCCAACCACGACTGTGCCCTAATCCATCGACGCCGTTCCTTCGTTTTGCACGTCAAAACCTCCGCGCATCCCTCTCCTTCTGTGTAAATAGAGGCATCAAAATGATGCTCGATTCCTGTGGCCTCGAGCTCCTCGAGATGCTCCTGGAATATGCTAGGAGTAGCAGTGCTGCACATAAAACGATACTCCATGGTTATTTTTCGAAATACCAGTATATTTTTTCATTTTTAATTTTGTGTGACTTTGAAATTTCCACATTTATGGAAGAAATATCGAAAAAAATGTTGGGGCAATAAGATACTATAATGACAGCCATAGTTGTAACAGGGTCTAGAACTTGGAACGATGGTTCCATAATTGAAAGTGCTCTGAAAAAAATATTACAAACCAGGAAGTGTGCTTTTAGTTGGCGATGCTAGGGGAGCAGATTCCATGGCTCTCAAAATATGGCGATATCTAACTGATTCAGACCCCAATTCCTATAGGGTTTTTCACCCCGATTGGTCCAAATATGGAAAGAAGGCTGGGATATTGCGAAACAAGGAAATGTTAAAAATAGCTTCGACCTATAGCAGAAAATTCGTGTTGGCTTTTAATGATGGAACCCCAGGAACTACTTTACTATAAATCACGCAAAAACTTTGGGAATCAAGGTGATAGAACATTTGGGTGAGAGAAAAAGTTCGATAAAAAAGCTAGCAAAACAATGCATAGATGGAGCTTCTTTTTTGGAAGAGTATTTTAAGGAAGATTATGAGGACAGAATATCGCATTATCCCATCGAGGATTCAGTAGAAATCGCCGTAAAAGATAAAGGTCTGGAAGATATAAAAACTTTGTTAAATCAAACTACTCGAAATAATTTGAATCGCAAATTTTTTTATTGGCTAGATTCAGACGAAAAGACCGTCCTAGCAGAAATGTTACAAGAAAAATGATGACCTCAGATTAACTATTAAAAATAGTTAGAATGCAGTATTACAGCCAAGATGGTCAGGATTCATACCTTGACACTACAATTTTTCGAGGTATGAATAGGGGAATTTTTGTCGACGTTGGAGCATATGATGGTTTTGAAATTTCGAATAGTCTCTTTTTCGAAAAACATCGACAGTGGACTGGTTTGTGTGTTGAACCAAATCCCATACATCGCGAATCATTATCGAGGAGAGTCTCACACAAGGAATATATGGCCGTAGCAAATTATGAAGGAGAGCTCGATTTTTATTCGAATACCGGAAGAACTTGCGGTCTATCGGGATTGGTAAAATATTATCATCCAGAACGTCATCAACGATTGGTAAGTGAAAATTCTGCTTACGGGTCTGAAACTCGAGTGATAAAGGTTCCAGTAGTGCCGTTACAAAAACTATTGGATAAATACTCTATGGACTATATTCACTATCTTTCAATAGATACAGAAGGCAGTGAATTATCCGTTCTAGAGTCTATAGATTTTGAAAAGACTTTTATCGTTGTTATTGGTTTTGAAGCAAATTATGCTTCGGAAGCCGAAAAGTGTATAGAATTTTTGGCAAAGAAAAATTACAAAATTGTGCGAAAATCGCTAGATATTTTTATGATTCATTCCGAGTCGTGTTTCAACCGCTAGCGCTTGCCTTCCCTCTTTGAGGTGACCTTTACAAAATGATCCATCTTTTTTGCAATGTATCTACGCTCCTTTCTATTCGGTTCTCTTTCTATTCCAGAAGTATCCTTGATTTTCATCGTAGGCGGTTTCATAAATCTCCACCCTTCTTTCAAAAGTTCATCACGAACTCGATATATTTCGCCGATATCTTTAAAAATATCCGCTTTTAAAATTTCCCTCTCGTAATTTTCTTCTGCCCAAAAAGCGCTGGAAAAACCTTCTTCTACCTCATTTGCCAACCAAAAAACGACTCCGTTACTAGCAGGATTGTGCAAACCTATTGGCATTTTATCTGGATCAATATTAAATTCCGACTCGACGATAGAATCTTTCAGGCTACTTTCCATACTAATTTTGTTTCGCCTATTTAACTCTTGATGCAAACTTAGACATGACTCCCATTGAGGAATTGTCCGATAGTGGACCTGGAATTTTACTTGACCCAAAAAACGACCCATTCGTGCAAGAATTTTGCACTTCAGTCGCGGGAAGCACTTGGTGGTGGATAATCAGGGTAATGTATGTGATAGTAGTATTAGGGCTCTTATATTTTAGGCAACCCAATTTTTATATAAAGGCCGGAATATTTGTTGTCTCGACTGCGGTTTTATATTTTTTATAATAGTATGAGTTTTGCTCTCAAAAGAGGAGGAGCGGTAAATGGAAAATATCCAGATGAAGGGAGTGTTCCGTTTTTGGAAATTCGTGACGGAAAAATAATGTCTATGGGAAATATTCCTATAAGGTCCCTGTTGGGAGACGTGTCTTTTTCTGTATATTCTCCATCGGGAACCCCTGTCATAAATAACGGACAGACTGTTCCTATAACCAGATGGGATTTGACCAGATATAACACTGGCAGTTTTTCAGAGTCTTTGGGATTATTTACTGCCCCAGTACAAGGAAAGTATTCTTTTTCTTTGACAGCGACAGTCGAAGCAAACACAATGTTCCCAATGGCCTTATTTAAACCTTCGAAGAAATTTGATTATGAGTGGCGTGGTTACAGAGGCCACAGTTTCTGGCACCGCAAGTCTAACCGCCGGCGGTGATCCTTCTAACACTTCCCGGGCCTCTCTATCGATAAATATCGATCTTCCCTTAGAAGCGGGGGAGTCTGTATTTGCAGACATAATGAATCTGGCACTGATTTCTCGTTAATCTTGGGACCTAACACATTTTTTAGCGGAAGACTGATTTAAAAAGAGATTCTTCATAGAATGAAGAAATATTATCACTACACATATTCTCTGTTGAGTCCTATATCTGTAGAGTCAGATTATAATGCAGTGTATGATCCATTAAAACCCGATCTTCCGAAATGGTCCGAAAAAAAACCTCGCGTTTTAATATATCATTTGGAAAATTTTGAGCCCCCAAATATACCCGGTAATGCCAATATACTTTTTGTGAGATTTTTGGTGAGCAACAGAATTAAATATACCACAAAAAATATTCACCTCATGAAAGTCTTTGATCAGAAATTGACTATAAAAAGAGTCTATGTTTTTACAGACCCGGAATGGGAAAAAGAGGTATATTTGCCTCAAGAAAAGATTGTATGTGAAAATGACTTTTATAAGAGAGGGTGGCTCGGAAGGGCAAAAACCATTAGAAATCCCGAAGAATTAAATTTGGGTCAACAATCAGAATATTTCATCTCCTTTTTAGGGCTGGAAGGAAACTATGTAGGATCCTATCCAAAAGAATTATTGGAAGAATATAGGGCTTATTTCGATCAATTTCCTGGTGTTTTTCATATTTTCTGGCGAGTAGAGCGCAATTCTATTGGAGAACCCATTGATAAGACTCGTCCGATTTTGGACGAGTTGATAAACTGTTTTGAAGGAAAAATTTGACATGCTGAAAAAATCCGTTTTACAAATAAAACGAAATATAAAAAGTATATTTCAAAAATTAGAATGGAAGTTGATCCAAAGATTTTTCACTCAAAAATCAACAGTTACTGTTTTTTGCACTCTTTTACCATCACCCCACATTCGATCCCCCCTTTAGCTTGTCAAATGTTTTTTACAGAAAAAACGGGAATAAAAGTTTGGGTAGAAAATCAAAAGTGTTATGTAAGTGACGAAAAATTTTTATCATTAGAATGAACTGGCCGAAAACAGAAGGAATAGAAAGAAATCGAGATATTCAGAAGAAGACCAAAAGAGATAATTTTTACTCTCAGCCTGGTGATGTTTGTAAAATGGATGCTTATCTGGATCCATCTCTCTCAAAAATTTTTAGAAACAAGACTGGAGTTAGCCCTACTATACAGGGGATTATGAGAGTGAAGGCCAGTTCAAAAGAACTCTTTAACCTTACCAAAGGAGAAATGTTTTTAAAATCGTTTCCATTGAGAATGGGTTATACGCGCATGGGCCATAAAAATCCCGCCTTGACCATGGAAATTTATATATTGAGATATCTCTCATATTTTTCCGTTTTCAAAATAAGTCCGTGTATACAACAATATTACATGGACTTTACCTGCGACACGGGTTCTGATCCCATAACTCAACAAATGCAAATCGAATATGATTCTTTGAGACCATATTTCCGTGATCACGAAGAATTTGACAATCCAAAGGCGAGAATGAGATATGTTATGACCGAGTTGATAAAGGGGAAAAGTATCAAGGATTCTATTGCGGATCTCACCGAAAAAGATTTTATGCAGATTGCATTTCAATTGTGTTACACTACCAATGAAATGTTTTTGGCAGGAGTAAGACACAACGATCTCCATTCTAGTAATGTGATGCTTGTACAGATGAAGCCTACTGACATGCACTTTGTCACTTCAAATGGAATTGTTGTATTAGAAGGATGCAAATACCTGGCCAAAATCATCGACTATGACCAATCATCTTTTTATGAGCAATTGGAATGGGTTTTGGAGAACAAAAAATACACGCAATACGATGGAATGTGCGCCGAATTTGGATCGTGCGCTACGGGTCCTAATCCGAAAAAGGATCAGGTGACCATATTATCATGGATGCTTCAGCACTGTCTGAATATCCCAGCAAAAGTGGCATTTGCCGTTAGATTGGCGTCAAAGTTATCATCTGACCCTCAAGATATGCTTTTGGAGCCAGTATCAAAGTATAAATCTGCATGGCCAGGACACTTATGCTACAATTCAGGATTTGTGAAAGGATTAATCCCTGGAGCTGATGTCAACAAATATAAATGTAAAAATTGGATTCCTTCCGACGACTTGTTTTTACCTTTTTCTGAAATGGTCAATCGTAACATTTTCGATTTGAAAGTAATACCCTTAAGCAGAGAAAACCGCGCTAAATTGCCCGAAAAAACAACTTGGACCAGTCTTAGTGTCAGCACAGACGTCAAAGATGAACTCGTAGGAATTAGAAGAGTCATAGCAAAAGAATTACCTCCCGTGGTTGTGCCAGAAGCAGCTCCAGTGGTCGCACCGATAGCTCCTCCGGCTGCAAGACCCCCAAGAGAAATACCTCAGGTCTTACCACCGATTGTTCCCGTCAAAATCTCTACTCCAAAGGCAGCAAGACCACCTTTAGCTCCAATAAGAGCGGCAAATCAGAGAATAAATATTATGCCCAGAAGAGTCAACGCATTTGATGGACGTATGGACGAATACGCCAAGCCCCCCACTCCTAAAAAGCCAAAGACTCCTACCCCTAAAAAATCGACAAAAAAGTCTGTAAAGGCAAAATCGCCCGATATTTCGAGTATAGATTCGGACCCTATGGATTGGGAACCGGTAGTTTATGAGCCAGAACCCGCTCCTAGAAGGCTAGATCCAAAGGCTCCCAGATCTAGAATGTCGGATCCAATGGATTGGGATTACATATAAATATAGCTTTATAAATAAAGCTACGTTTTATTGCATAGAATTATAATCCCAAAAATTTTCATACTTTATAAAAAATGTTTTTTATACTATTACAAAAAGCTCCTAGACTACTAGGATGAAAAGAGCTGTGATTGTACCTGAAACGAGAAAAAATCCCGGCGGATTTGGTTGCGTCAGTCAACCACCCATTCAACCGATTATAGTCCAGGTTGATGTCCCCGTAGTATCGGCAAGTCCTGTGGAGCCAGAAATAGTCTCAGAACGCCAACCTATCGCCGGACCTCGAGAATCCTTGCAGTTTCAGAGAATAGAACCGGTAAGTACTTTGTCTACGGACACTCATTTCTACGATGGAAAACTGATAGATCGTATATCTAGACATCCATCTCTAAAAATCAAAAGATCGCAGGGTGTTATAAAATCTATGAGATCAGCTTTTTCAAAAATCGGTTCTACTTATTTGTCAAGAATGTTGGTACCTAATCCACAGAATTATGACCCCACAAACCAAGTAGATGCATTGGACATTTTGTGTTGTATTTATGATATATACTTGGCAAAACCAGAATTGAGACCCTTGATAGAAAGTGAATTGAAAACCCAGGCGGATGATATGGCTACGGGGTTTTGTAGTCAGGGAAGATGCACGAGGCTTCTACAAATTTTCTTTTATTTGTGCGATTCTTAGTATGAATGCTTATCGTCGAGAATTTTTATATAATTATATAAAATCGATAGCGGAAGAAAAATATCCAAAGGATAAAAATTTGCGGCGCAAAATAGATGCGTGTTTTTCCAAATTATCCAAAGAATATGCGAATCTGAAATTGTACAAGTGGAAAGAAAATTCATGTTTTATAGATTCTGTAATGGCCATAATACTCCACGCGAGATGCAACTATTGGAGAAAACTTATAAATCAAAAACCTGGGAAATTGACCGAACTTATAAAGTCGGATTCTGAGTATTGTGTTGACCTTCGTAAATACCTTCGAAAGCTCGATAAAAATATTTCTTTGACCGATTTTGGTGAAGCAGTGGGTATCTACGAGTTGTTGGCCAGTTACTACAACTTTCAAACCGGCTCTGAAGATCCATATATAGTTTACCCTGCAGACAAAAAACCAAAAAACAGAGTCATAGTTTATAGCCCATTGATGCAATCCCCCGATGGGGATATTATCCACTACTTTGCAGATTTTTTAGCAGAGTATGAAAAAATTGGAGTCTTGGTAAATACCGGAAATCACTATGTTTCTTATTTTAAAAGTTATGATGGCATATATTACTATGATGATATGGGTTCGCTAAAAAAAGTAAAGGAATTTCCCAGCCCGAAGGAAAATACTTTTCACGAACTGGCATTTTATTCAAAGTAAAACATCGGAGATCTACCCAGTAAATTTACTTCAAAGGAATAGATTTTTTTTCAAATTATACTATCTTATAGTTATGCACTATTGGTTGTTAGCTGCCGTGGCCCTTATATTTCTAGTCTTACGAGGATCGGGTATAAAATTGTTGGGTGCAACAAATACTGTTATAAACAGGACCTCTTTGAATCTTACCATTAATGGGCGACAAATAGGGTATTATGATGAGGGTTCTTTTAACTATGGTGACGAAATAAAATATTAAGGACAGACCATAGGATACTTTGAGGGGAAAAATCTTGGCCAAGTTACCGAAGTCACAGACCCATATCAGGGGCTAGTTATAAAGAATAAATATCCCATCGATATGATTGTCAGTGCTCGTACAATGCATGGAGAGTGGAGCTCAAGAGTCGGAGTGGTAAGAGCGGGAGAAACCACTAAATTTCCCCTGCCGGAATTGGATGTAGGGTCTATATATAGAGACCAATATTCAGAAGGATTATAGAATACAGAGTGCCAACAAACTCATATATTCCATCCAATAAATATGAAAAAAATCGTAAAGTCAAAGAACTTAAAAAATTGAAAAAATAATAGTGTGATACTCATATCAGTATGAGATCGAATATCGTCATGAACTCCTTTGGTGAGCTTTCTGTTGGTTCCAACTTGCGCGCCGCTCGTAAGACGAAGAGACGCGGACCCCTTTTTGGTGTCGTTTCCAAGTCTGGCGAATTGTGCACTTTTGTTTCTAATCAGGCAGCTATTGATGCGAGTAAGAATGTCGATCCCGTGCTTTCTCCCATCAAGTCTTTCTACGATGACCTTCACGCGGATGGCTACTTTTTCAATCTTCAGCACAAACTTGCCAGCAAGGATTTGGGCGCATTGAATCGCTTTTGCAGCAAGCTGCCTGCTGATGCCTACTTTAACGGGTATAGAATTTATACTCCCAGACTCCACAAGACTGTGGATGAGCAAGAAAATGTGGATGAGCTTTTGGAGGAGCAGCGCGAAGCGCTAGATGGTAGAGTCTCTCACCGGGCCACCATTGCCGATCATGTCCAAACCCTGGTGCCCAAGTCTCGCAGGGAGCTGTAAACTGTAAGTAACTAAAAGTCGTATTTTTACAATACGACTCTCGTGGCGCAACAGTTAGCGCGACCGTCTTATACACGGTAGGTTGCGGGTGCAAGTCCCGCCGAGAGTATTTGGTCGTACTATGCGACGAAGAAAGTCATTATAGTCTTTCATTCCAAATTCGTTGTATCGTACGATACAACTCCTGATGGGAAGGGATTGGATGCGCATCCAATCGAGGGTTCGACTCGCTTTAGTCTTATTGTAAAATACGACTCGTCCATAGCTCAATAGGCCAGAGCAGCGCGAGTCTAGGAAGTGCCTATCCGGGTTCGATTTCCCGGTGGGGGAAATTTCTTTTGTAAAAAAGAAAAATGATTTTTTAATACTAATATTGAATGATAACCATGGCTTCTCTCAAGGTTTATTCTCCCATGATTTACTATGCTCATTTCATTGACCCATAATGTACAGGGTTGGGATTTTTGCATCGCGCAGAGAAGCGAATATAGCCATGATTGATCTCGCGGTGGAAAGACAATTCATCGAATATAAAGAAAAATCGTTGCGGGGTATTTTACTCCCGTCACAAAAAAAGAATTTTGTTCGACACCTTCATAAAATAGCGGGCAAAACAGAAGAAAGTCTACTTTGTGCATGCAAAACTTTTGGAAAAGATTTTACTACTTTTGATCAAGAGGAATATATTGAAGACGATGGAGGGTGGCAGATTAGGTTCTGTCATGAAGGTGAATGGACAGTTAAATATGAAACATTTTACGTCAATCGAAGCCTGGTTCTGGATAGACTTGAAGAATTACATGGAGAAAATGAGGCGTTAAAAAAGAAATTGAAAGCTGCCAAACGCAAACTTTCTGAGAGCGAAAAGTGAAATCGTTACAATTTCTTATGTGAATATAAGAATGTCTTCTTATGTTATGGACTTTTGTTCATTATATCCTTCGGTAGTTTCAGTGCCAGGTTGGGCCTCTGACCCGCAAAATATCCCTTATTTTTCATCGTTTAAAAAGATTCCACGTAAAAGAAATACCCGTCATATAAAAATTAAAAATGTTCACTAAAAATGAAAAAATATACCTTTTATATAAAAGGTAGTCATGGCCAATCCAAATAGATATTATACTGTAGGTGGAATAAAATTTTCTGAGGCCAAAAGTGGACTTCAGAAATCCATAAGACGAGGGTTATTGGAAGAAGCGCTAGCTTATGCAGTAGAAATGGATAGATATCCACAAGGAATACAAAAAGCAAACAGAACAAACCTCATAAATAGACTCAAAATCATCGCGGTAGAAGATTGTTTCTATCCCGAAATGATCCCCACTTTAGCAGAGTGGTTCTCAAAATGGCACGCTCATCGAGAGACTCCCAAGTCAAGGCGCTATTTACTGAGTATCGTTATTGAATTGTGTCGGGCGCCCAAATTGAGGCTACTCAGTGATTACAAACTCTTTGTGCAACCCGAAGAATACAGAAAACACCTAGGATCAAAATATGATTCGATAATAGTTTCAAAAAAAATATGGGGGCGATCAAATTCGAGGATTGGATCAGATTGATAGATTTGTTGGCAGTGGATCAGAGTATGATGACGATTTACTTCAAATATACCAAACTTTTCCAAAAAGTAACAAGGAAAAATGGTTATATTCTTTAGCGAGTTTTATTTATAAAAAGTATGAATTTGGAGCAGTATCCACCCCACAATTGATAGATCAACAAAGTGCGGATTGTATCTACGAAAACATTGGAGAACCTCCTTATAAATGTGGTTGGCTATCACCAGAAATAGTATGCGACATTCACACTGGAAATGTAGCCAAAACTCCCGAGTCCCTTTATAAATTTGCTACTGAAGGAGCCAAAGTTATAAATGAAAGAAAAAAATATCTCGACCCAGAATTGCGAAAAATTTATATTGAGAACAAAATTCATAGCGATAAAGAGCACAACCTTCCTCCTCTGAGAAAAAAGGGTTCTGAAAGGGGCACATTTTTATCTGAACCATTATATGCACAAAAAGTGACTGCTGCATACAAGCCTTTCACCTATGTTACTCGCGAAAAAATATACAAGGGCCCTATTGATTCCAAAAAAGCCGACGAAATTATCGCTGTGGCTAAGAGATTTCTGGCTTTGGAGGATTCATCGGTACTGATTCCGGAAAAAATAAAAGCGGAAGGAAATTATTATTTATCCTATGAAAATGTCGGGGAATCTTGGGATCCAAAATTTACTTTTACTGTAGTAAAAAATTCCAAGACTGAACAAATTATGGGTAATGTGGTAGAAAGAAAAAGTATCGGAATATATCAAGGATCCGAACTCATAAGCCTGAATAAAATGGACTATGATAAAATGTTCTGGCATTTTATGGTGCGCTATATTTTGGGAAGAGGCGATTCGGGGTTGTGGAATTATATAAATAATCACGGAATAGATTTTGACGATCGGAGACAATCTTTTGATCAAAAAAATATTCTGGAGCTATTGTTTACAAAGAAACAGAAAGACTCTGCCGTCCTAGAGCAACAACTCGCTTTGAGGAAAAATGGGCTGGCTAAAAAACTGATGGATCTTGAGCTGATCGATGAAGAATCTGATAGGAGGGATAATTTATTAGAAGCCCTTTCCATCATTCTAGGTACTGATGGACTCGGAAAACCTATTCCTGGAGTTCCAGGTTTGTTTATAAAATTAGACTATATAACCAAAGAGGAAGAATCTATGCTTTTGAGAGATCTTTCTAACCGAGAGTGGAATACTACACTCTCCAGAAGAATAATGCATTTTGGTAAAACTTATCAATATGGGGATAAAAAACTCGGAGACGCTCCTAAGATCCCTAAAAAATGGGAATGGTTGAAATCTAGAGTCGAGGGTGATATGGGAAGAATAGATCAAGTAATAGTAAACGAGTACCTTCCCGGACAGGGAATAGGTCCACACACAGATTCGCCTCTATTCGGTCCAGTTATAGCTTCATTATCGACCGGTTCTGGATGCAAAATGGACTTTTCAAATGCTAGTAAAATTATTTCAGTCTATCTTCCTCCCAGATCTATTGTTTTTCTCACCGGTGATTCCCGAAATACATGGAAGCACTCCATTGCTCCCAGAAAAACCGATGATGTTTCGGGCAAAAAGGTAGACCGCGGTACTCGGACATCATTTACTTTTAGAAGCGTGCTATGATTGACTGCAACACCGAAAATGTTCCGCTAATGTTACTTCGTGGAAGAATTTATTACCTTTTAAAAATCGAAAAAAATATCTTGCACTCCATAATATCAGAAACATTAATCTCGAAAATGGCGTACTGTCAGATGTTTGTGGGGACGGCGATAAATGTTATGTTAGAACATTACCCGTACAAAACGGCCTCTATAAGCATGTAGCCACTGGAGAATTATATCAAGTCTTGGGAGTAGCCTTGTCCGTAAGCACTCTTAGCCCAGTAGTGGTTTATCAAAGTTTATATGGAGATTTTGGATTGTAGACGAGAGACTATGCAGATTTTGTTCAAAAATTTAGTTATGAAAACAAAAACCCAATTTCTAACCAAAGATGAGCGTCAGCTTCGAAAATAATGATTTTTTTCTGATCCGATTTTACTATAAATGCCTATAGTAATATGTGAAGCCTCTGTGAAAGACTGGAACGAGAATAGGGAAGAAATCGAAAAAACTGGCTTGCAATGGGCTACTGGAGAATTTTGGCCTGACAAGGAAACTCAAATACTATCGTATTCAACTCTTGAGCAGCTAAAATTCCTAGCTAGCAGGACTTGGATAATAAGGTTAATGCGCGATAAAATTTTCTACAAAAATTGAATAGTTGGCTTGATGCATTTTATAGTAAATGCAAGAATCCAGGATCATCGATCTAGTACCCAATGTACAATATGAAATTTCTGCCGCTAGGCTGTTCGATCTCTTAGCAAAACGTTTTCCAGAAATGGACAGTCAACTTAGATTGGACCTAATAAACGACCTTGTTCCTTTTGAAAAAAATTTATTTTATAATCCCAAAAAGCAAAAGTCATACGTGGAACATCCAACCACTACCCCTCGAAAATTTTTGGGGCTTTTTAGGAAAGGTAAGAAATATTTTTATGCAAAACTAGAAATTAAAAAGTCTGGAATTCCTGGAGCAGGAATGGGAGTATACGCTCTAGAAGATATACCTAGTGGATCACGAGTCCCATACATTGGTAAACCCGTTTACGGTTCCAATTATAATGGTTCTTATAGCTTTGATGTTATTGACTGGGGGGAAAATGGAATTCCATACAGAGATTA
Organism: uncultured Rickettsiales bacterium; assembly: GCA_964484565.1. Taxonomy (GTDB): domain Bacteria; phylum Pseudomonadota; class Alphaproteobacteria; order Rickettsiales; family CAZAGG01; genus CAZAGG01. The sequence continues at coordinate 65,209 of CAZAGG010000002.1, forward strand.
TGAAAGTGATTCTGGATACGTCGATGAAACCGATTCTGAAGCCGGATCCTCAGATTCTGCTGCAGTAGATGAATCCTCGAGTTCATCCGAAAACTCTATTGACGCTGAGTCATCATTGTTTGTCATTGATTCTTCAGACGAAACCACTTCAAATTGGACTAGAACTATCAATTGTCAAATCGAAGAATCGGATAATAATATGTGCGCATTTCAAAGATTTGATCAAGTGTTACTCAAGACTATAAGAAAAATAGAAAAGGACGAAGAATTATTTTTGTGGTATGGAGACGATTATATTCGGGAATACCTGAAAAACTAGGTCAAACTTTAGGTTTATTTCTAATCATTTATTAGAATGGAAATTGAGTATGATGGGTTAGTGATCGCTGGTTCCTCAACAAAGGGTTTTTGCGCATTGGGGTGTATAGACAAAAATAAAGCCTTATTAAAAAACGTAAAATATTATTCTGGAACGTCATCGGGAAGCATAATAGTTTGTCTTTTGGCCGCGGGGTATGAACCCGTAGATATTTTTAATGCATGGGAAGACGATAAAAATCCATTTGGTCATATTGATATTTCCAGGTATTCTTTTTTCAACATGGAAAAATTATTGGAAAATATTCGCGTACTACTAGAAGACCGTGGCATAGTTTACTTTGGGGACTATCAAAAAGACGTCTATGTTTGTGCAACCGAATTTGATGATATTCCTAGAGCGCACTATTTTTCCAAAAAAGATACTCCGACAGTAAAAGTGATAGATGCCATAAAAGCAAGTTGTGCCATACCCGGACTTTTTCCGCCCGCAATAATAGATTCGAAAATGTACGTGGATGGCGCTCTGAAAGATAATTTTCCCGTAGATATCATTCATTTTGATTCATACAATATTTTTGGGATAAACATTATTCCTGAAACTAGAAGGCCAGAAAATATGATTGAAATGACACTGAAAGCAGTTCATGCTCTCATCGGAAATACTATAAACAAAGAAAAGATAGACAAATGTAGGGGATACATCGAAATAGAAGTCGAGGCTCATCTAAAATCTCTAAATCTATATTTTAAGGGCAGGTCATATTAGGGGTTAACCAATCCATTTTTATTACTTTAATAAAATATCTCGCATAGAATGGAAAAGAAGGTTTTTAATCTGAGACACTTTGATTTGTCTAGCGTAAAAAAGTCTAACACTATGCTTGTGTTGGCGGCCCCGGCAAGCGGAAAATCCACATTTACCAAGCAGTTGGTTCGTCATAATCAGCACAAATATCCTATAATTTGTGTTCAAACAGGTTCTGAAGCGGACCGTCAGGAATGGGAAAAGATTTGTGGGGGGCTTTTTGTGACTGGAACTTGGGATAAAGATGCTCAGAAAAGTATCATTCAAAGATCGAGAGTACTTCAAACCGAGAATGGGGTAGATTATGAAGGAAATTTTTTGATCAATATTATCGATGACGTTATAAACGATAGATCCGACTGGAATAGCAATATTATCAAATATCTAGCTCAAAAAGGTACTCAGCATTGCAAGATGATGACTGTCATCTGTGCACAATATATTATCAATCTTCCCATTGAATTCCGTAATGGATGTTCTTATTATGTGATAGGAGGATATTGGAGTCCGGCGGATAGAAAAAAGATTTTTGATATTATTCCCATCAATTGGGGAGGAGATTCAGAAAAAGAAAAACTACAGATATTCAGTAAACTGATAGATGCGGTTTGCACTACAAAATATCGATTCTTGGTTATCGATCGCCATGGAGAAACCTTTGAAAAATCAGTGTTTTATTACGACGTTGAACCCTGTCCACCTTTTCGATTTGGCTCAAAAGAATTTATTCAATGGGGTGATGGACGTATAAACCCAGACTATAAAGAGGTTGATGACGTAAAATTATAAATAAAACTATTCATTAATAGTTTTTGAATTTACTTCCAAGATACATCGTTCACATCGATTATAGGATCGCCGCCTCCCCCGCAAGTTCCCGTGTGAATAGCTGCCTCTCGATTCTTTAGATCAATAAAAATATAACCAGCAGATTCCCCGTCAAATATGAGTGCGACAGAAAGACCTCTATATCCTTTTTTACCCAAAATTTGTGAGTCTCTATAGTGTTTTTCTCTTTGCGAGTTTGTATTAGTTTAAGTCTATTTTTCGACCAATCGACGCACCATCCACTATCCATTTCTTCCAGTAGTTCATAAATATCAAAGGCTTCTCTTGGACCTTTGAATGAGAGGGCTCATATATGCGAAAACTCATGGCTTTTCTCTTTGCGGCCTAATTTTTTTCGATTTTTAACTATCTAAAAGGAAGATATTTTTCTTCAAAGTATGTTATAAATGTGCCCCCGTAGATATTCTTATTCTTTCCATTTTTTCTCCATTTTATTTTATCATCCCCTGAGCCGTATACCCAAATATACGATTTGTTATTATAGTCCATCATAACAGGAAGATTGAATATCGAGTAATGGCGCCCTCCATCTTTTATACTAAGCGTGGTAGCGGTTTCGCCGTATTTAGTTGTTGTTTTCACGTTAAAAAATGCTCTTACTGCATCTAGGCGGTTAATTCTTGTTTTTCTAAAATGTTTGCTTATTATGGAGATCACAAAGAATTTTTCTGGCAAGAATTCGTACAAATCTACTAGCATATCTTTATCGAGTTCTCCCACATATTCACCTTCGTAAGGATTTTTTGCTAGCAAGTCCCTTAGACAATTCATTTTATCAAAAATAGATTCCGGGGTATCCATGCTTATCCACAAATCTGAAGTTTTTATACCTTTTATCATAGTGACAGTCAAGTCCATACAGAAAACATGGGTGAATATTTTTTTCTCCAACATTAAAGGAAAGGATAGCATCAATTCATCAGAAGGCTCATAGTTGGTACATTTCTTTTTTTTCTTATAGTCATCAATGTGACACAGTTGCCCATCAAAAGCCGCTTTGTAGGTCGATTGAAGATGTATTAGCATCTCTACCGGCTGGGAACTCATTTTTCCTAGGAGATAATAGTATTGATTATTGATGGCGCGTTGCATATCATTCATACGTATACGCCTCATCTTTTCTAGGAAAGTATTCGATAGATCAGTCAACATTCTGACGGGATCAATCTTTTGGTTTGGTCCATATGAGCAAATACCATACTTGTCACAGTGCCCTTGAGAGTCATTCTTTAATTTTTTGGTGTTGTAAAATGATGCGTAATTATAATCAATAATCTTGGGCATCCATTTGCAACCAAATAAAATGTATATTTTATCCTTTATAACAAAGTGTAGGTCTCTCGGAGGATTTAGTTCTTGGATCATAATGTTGTCGCAATGCAAATCGTTATGTCTTATACCAGCAAGATAAAATTGGTATGCAGTATACAATATTTGAAAGATTATTTGTTCTAACATTTTATATGTATAATGTGGCCAAACATTTGCCTCATCCGATTTTTCTAGCCATTTTGTAAAGGTTATACCATCTATTTTTTCGGTAAACAAATAGACAAATGGTTGGTTAATAGTCTTAATCTCTTTTACTGACCCTTCTAGGCATTTTGCCGAGCTTTGAAATTTCTTACCGATGGATCCCTCGAAAGAGTCGCAAATAAAATCTGCATAATATTTTGGAACGCAGGGGGTGACGTGATATCTGTCAAGTTGACTGAGATATCTCATCATCATAACCTCCAGTTTCATAGAAATATCTCTTGTTCCGTCGTAAGTTTCATGAACACCGAGAGGATGGGCTTTGACAAAAGCAGTATCACCAATGACATTGAATATCTTTTTTGCTTCCATCTTGAGTTTGAGCAGTCCATAAAAACTTGGAGATGACCCCTGCTTATCACAATCAGATATCTCTAGATCAGGATTTATATAAGTGTCAAATAAGCATTTATTCCCACCCTTTGGAACTTTTGTGGCATCTATAGAAGATTTTCGCTTCATTCTAACTTTATTTTTTATTAAAGTTTCAATAAGAAATTAGAATGGCCGATAGCTTTGAGGAAATATATCAAGATTTAAACACGACGGTTACTGAGCTTTATGAAACACTGAGTAGAATGACCGATGTGTTGGAGGTTCGGACAAATTTGTCTTTCCTTAAGCAAAAATATATTCGAAATTCAAACAATCCAAATTTTTTGAACAGGCTCTTGGCATGCGCGATACCGCATGAAAAAAGTATAACAAAAAGAGATCGAGTCTATTTTGAAAAATTTATCTTGAGCCAGATCACTGTCAGTGCTGAAGACATGGTCAAAATTCGAGAATTTATAAATTCTCTAACCCCTGATTATATGGATATATTGTGGACCTATGCTGACAATTTTAACGTTTTGACAAAAAGATTCAGAAAGCTCAGAAATTCCGCATGGTTGAATGAGCAATGTATCGATCATATTATAAGAATCACAGAAAATTTTGACGGAGTTACAATAAAGAAAGAGGATAAAAAATACATACTCGGAAAAGGAGTTTTGACACGCAAAAATGGAACCTATTGGTTGAATGAACACGATCTGGGATTGTCAGTAAAAGATCTTGAAAAATTTGAAAATGAAGTAAAGGATTTTTTATTCTAAAAATGAAAAAGCTTCAATTTCATATTGGTATCATATGAATTTCAAAGGACAACTACAGGAAATTTGTCAGAAAAAATCCCTACCACTTCCTCGCTATGAAACTTTTGCGGTAGAAAACAAGTGGGGTGCAATAGCTTATGTATTTGGCAAAGAATTTATCGGCGAAACTTTTAGTACGAAAAAAGTTGCGGAAGCAGATGCGGCTCGCATGGCACTAGAAAATATTCCTGATGATAAAAATACATTTGATCCAGATAAAATCCCTTGGAAATTAGTCATGATTGATCTAGAAAATAGGCCATGTTTTTTTGAACCTCCCCCGGGAAATTTGTACCTTGGTTTTATAGGCGAAGATCATGTTTCACTCAAAAAATATAAAGACTGGTATTTGGGTTTTTCTACTGATTTGAACCGAGTAGTCACTGAAGTCGCCCCACATTCGAATAAAATACTGTATACTATCGATGGAAAAATCAAGGATACCATAGACCATTTTATGAGTGCAATGATTCTTCCCGTTATAAACTTTTTATTAAAAACTCGAGTAGAAATACCCGAAGTTGTTATAGTAACAGGGGATCATTCGGGACATTGTACAAAAGTATTATTTGACAAATTTTTAGAAACTGTAGCCACTACAATAAAGGTGACTGTGGTGAGCTCATTATCATAGCCGAATGGGGTCAGTATTTCCATAATATTTATGGAAGTTTATGCAACCTTTATAGCTTTCCCATCTTCCACCCATATTTTTGTTATCTTACGATTCGTATCAATAGGAAAATCTATGCTATTGTAATTGGATGCTACTTTTACGAATTTTTGGCCGTTGGAGATGATTATTCTCCGGGGTTTTTTGAAGATTACGGCTGGACCTTTTGATCTGTGAATTCGACCATTTTTCAACCATATATAAGAAATATAATTTTCCATCCAAGGACCATATTCTTGATAGCCCAAATAATCCAACTTTGAACACCATACGACACCATGGTCTGTTTTTCTACACCAGTAAAATTTTCTTTCATAATCTGCAAAACTCATTCGAGTTTGATTACTTAAGGATTTATGCACAAAATATTTTTCTGGACAAAATGCCGTTAGGTCAAGAAAAAGATCTCTATCCATTTCTTTTTTATGAAGCGACAAATTTATTCAATTTATATGAATAAATATTATATATAATAATACAAAGATGGAGGAGTAGTGTTCTGTTTCCAAATAATAGGCCCTTTTTCCTTTATTATAGTTTCTGTGTACTTTCCTCTTTCAAAGTCAATTCCTTTAAAATCTACTAGCTCACCATTTTTTATTACGGCGTGAGTATCAAAGGATTTTTCTGAAATAATATGTTCAAGTAACAAAAACAATTTTCTTCTTTCTTTTATGGCATATTTTTGTACCTTCTGCCAAAAAAGGTCTTGAAAAACTTCCGCTTTCCTTTTTTGCGTCAGAATATCCCATTTTTCAACGGATTTTTCCGCTAACAATTTTATAAAGGCAAAAGTAAACTCTTCTGGGTCTTCAGGCATTTTTTGTTTTCCTATAAAAAAACCTTGTTTCGTGACTTTTGCTTCCAGGCCAGATTGTTTGTGAAAAGTCGAGTACTTTTTGTTTTCTAGTAGATCAAAGTAATGTAATATTTTCTCATCAAAAGTATAGTTTTTGCATTCTTCAAAATCCATTCTATATCATTTTGCCAACGGAGTAATCTTTTTCAATTTTAGGAGCTCCAAGTCCATTTGGCTTGTCAATTTACTATCATCTACATAGGTATTTCTTAGCACTATTATGATATTTATAAGACGCTGTTTAAGATCGCCGAGCAAAATGGGGTCGCGAATTTCGGTCACCCCAGAAATGAGCTGATCTATAAGTGTCACTACATCGCTCCGATTTTGAGCAGTTTTTCCATTCAAATAGGCGTACAACCCATTGATTTTTCTAGTTATATGGGAAAACAGGGACCTTATGATAGTCTGATTCAGAGTGTCATATTTGTCGCCGATCCTCAATTCTGATAATTGATAAATATACTTTATAACCTGATCCTCTGTGAGAGGATTTTCATTAGATTCTACTTGCATTCTATTGTTTCCAATAAGTCTAAATGACAAAATCATTTTTTACAAAAATGAAAGAAAAATTTCTTTTCAATACAAAGAAAATGTCATTTTTCAAGTTTGTACAGAAACACTCCAAATGTCCTAGAACGACTCCCATCCCCGAATTTGACCAAATGGTGAAAAATATGAAATCGTCAGATTTGGTAGATTGGGAAGAAATTGAGCTCATGATAAATCTCTTGAAAACAATAGATTCGGATGGAGAGATGCAATATTATACCAACAGTGAATGCGATTCAAACCAAACCCCGTTTGAGGCTATCTGCAGCAGAAATCATCTAAAGGTGATGGCTTCTTCAAAAGAAGACGCCGCTCTGTTATTGTCCATAACCAAAAGATTGATGGCTTGGTGGAATTTATCCGACTCGAGTCATCGACCCTTTAGTTGGTATCACGATTCCTTGGATTCTGAAGTATTTGAAGAATATGAAGATGTAGACCAATTTAATGAACTATTAGAAACTGAATCTGAAAAGTCTCGGAATTATATCTGGTATTTTATCTCGTCACAAATAGATCATACTCTAGTCTGTAATCCAAAAAAGACTTATTGTAAAAATTCTCTTCCTAGCAACTATATTGATGCCCTAAAAGTGGTATATCGAAAATGTGACCCTTGTGTGAGATATGATGTTATCACCAAGCAGTCACTAATTTCTTTTTTTTGGAAGGAAGATAAATCGAAAAAAATTCTTATATGTTATAAGAATGAAAATGTTACAAACCTGTATCAATATCATTGAGACTGCTCTGTCTCATAAAAAAGTGGTTGGTGACCGAACAATTATATGCAAGCCCTGTCTTAAGGAAGACTTTTACTATCCATACCGATCCACAAATTCAGAACCGCTATCCACTGTAGAGATAAAATTGATTGACGGAACAGCCAAAATGGATTTCTTGATATACAATTATTGTTTTTTGCTCTCAAAAGAAGTTCCCGAATTTCAAAGAGAAAATCCTGTACTGCCTTTTACCATGGAGGAATACAAGTATTTTTATATGTTTTTGATGCTCACAGGTAGCAATCCGGGAGTGTGTTACTTGAAAATATTAAATTACATGATGCCCGTTTCTGATGATCTATATAAAATACAATTGAAAAGAAAACATGCTGAAATGCTATACGAATATTTTGGAGACACTTTTGTCCTATCAAAAACTCTAAATTTTGACGAATTGACCAATTTAGTATATCTTAAAAGGCTGAGAAGATCTCCAGATAGATATTTGCCAGAAATACACCCTCTGTGGAAGACTAAAGAGCTTTTGATTATAGCGGTCAATTCACTCAGAAAAGCGTTTTGGGGCCGATATCGGTTTGCTAAAACAACTATCAATTCTAAAGCTCTCGAAGAGCTGATTCCGTTAGTTATCGATATGGGTTACTCTTTTTTCATGACAGAAATACCCAACGCCATTTCAGCCGAAGGAAATATTATTTATTGCCCCGTGTGTATGGAAAAAGAAATAGGAAAATTTAACTCTGCAGCATGGAAAAAGCCCTAAAAATTTAGCCCTGAAATATTACCCAAGTAAAAAAAATGATTTTTTCTATATTTTATAGAAAATTTTGCAAGACTCAAAAATGCAAGAGATTTCTCTATCTCAGTTTTGTGGGGTGGTTGCTCGCGTTCCGAGTTATGTGGTTGATTCACTTGCAAACTCGACCATTTATTTTTCCGGTTCTAATTTTGTAATCGAGGGCAAGAGCAACATTTACCACTATCGTCTCAACAAGAATAGAACTATCAGCCTACAGCAGGTAGTACCTAAAAATGGGTCCACCTCTAAAGGTGGGGAAGAGCCAAAAAGTGACCCAAAGAAACAAGTCGAAATCGCTTCTACGGCGTCGAAAGAACAAACCGAGGATCCAAGTGAACCAGTACAAGAAATTTCAACGGAAGAAATCAAGCCCAAAAAGTCAAAGTGGGGCTGCCCCTTTTTTCATTGGTGGTAAATAAAATCGAACCTATATTTTGTACAAAATATAGTAATATATGGATGTTCTGTATTTTTTAGAGTCTCTAAACAGTTTAAAATATTATGATTTTGACTTGCCCGATTCATTCAAAGGTTATAATATCTACGACACCAAAACTACAAATACTCTGATATCTTCTAAACAAAAAACCGACGAAAAGTATATCACTATAACAGCGAATACTACCGGATCAACTGTCATTCTGATGCCACCGGATATCATCGAAACAAATTTTCTGAATGAAGCGAGAGTTCATGTGCGAGAAATTTTTCTTAAAGAAATCAAAGAACTAATAAAAGAATACAAGGAAACACCCAAAAGAGACGATTTCTTGGATAGAAGGATAATAAAGCTTATTCGCTCTCATATTCGTAGGGATACAATAGATAGTTATCTAAACGAGTATATGCATATTGTACAGATTGGATGTTTGAGATCTCATGCCTTAAAATTCTAATTTCCTTATGGGAGGATTAAATAAATTATTCCATAACTAGTATGGAAGATTTGCAGAACACGCTTAAAAAACTTAAAATGGCAGCGATAGATTTGGCTGGGATCCTAGTAAAAATCGACGATGATCGAAAAAATATTCTAGTCGAAATTTCAAGAGAATACTCGGTCCAAGATCCAGAACCTATTTATGAAAAAGTTTGCGATGACTTTTTCGAAGGCGTTGAAGAGTGTATGGTCGCAGACAAATTTTTTATTCAATCCAAAAAGGGACTAGTTGCAGACAAAACGCAAACTTTTTTATACGATTTGTGGTCAGGAGAGTACTATGGCGACTGCTCTGAAACTGCTGCTTTATTGAAATTTGCTGACGAATTGAAGGCTCGAAAAAATTTGGATTTTTTGGATGAGTGCGCAAAATACTCAAAGTAAGGGTCATAAAATATTGAAAAATTTTTATGATTATGATAAAAATAGCTGGATGCGCTAAAATGTCGTTCCTGTTTACACAAGAGGCGTGGGAGGAGTTTTCTTCGGCGAGAAACCCCCAAATAACCGAAGAATTGATGTATCGAGGCCCCATACTTGCATATATGGTTGGTGGGAAAGATCCTGTGGAGAGATCGGTTTTTTTTACATGAATGGATGGAGTCTTGGGATGTCAGCAGAATTATTTCGTGGAGTTTTTGTGGCGATTCCATAGTTTTTTACGACGGAAAGGCGGTAAAAATTTCCTTTGATTTTGAAAAGGCCCATTCCTTTTTCGTTTCCTTAATAGAAAGCAAAAAATATGATACTCAGGAACTGGAAAAGGTATACAACGATCGCGTCGCCATATTTTATCGAAGGGTAATGGCCAATATCAGTGTTCCCAAATAAAAATGAATGTTCAAAAAAGTTATTCCATACAATACTATGGAATCTTTACTCGAGTATGAAATTTTGGGAGAGAAAAAGATGGGAGTATACGATCCCAAAGATTCCAAAATTGGATGGAATAGAAAAATTTATGATCACCTTCGTGAAGAACTAACCACCGAAAAAGAGCGCACTTTTCGGAAACCAAAAATAGTAGAAGGCCAATATACTTGTAAAAATCTCATTGATGGAAAGAGATGCAACAGCAAAAAATGTAGCTTATACACCCTTCAAACACGGTCGGGTGATGAAGGGCAAACTACGTTTATTACTTGTATGGATTGCGGACATGTATGGAAAATGGGCTAATATATCCAGAATAGAAAAATGAAAAAATTCTCTAAATTTCAATAGATTAGCAATGAAACTTTTATTGTTTGTTCCACATTCTCCTCTCGATCGCATAGTCTATGTGGCTGTTGGCAGCACCAAAAAAGTGATGAAATGTATGGCGAATCTACGTGGAACCGATAGCTCTCCGGAAATGGCAGACCCCATTAACATATATCCAGACGAGTCTCAAAAATGTTATTCTATTGGAGATTATGAACCCCTCAATACGAATCGAGGTCCCGAAGAACATTTTCGTGTTCACGATGTAGAATATGAAAATTTGGTACAGCTAACCAAGGAGTTGGATGAAGCTCGAGGCAGATTTATTCCATAAAAAGTTGTTATTTGAGATTTATCGCAGATTGATAAAAAGTAAAAAATTGAAAATGATTATTATGCTATCCAATTATAGCATAAAATGTCTTCCGTCACTTCTATTCGTGTTAACGAGTCTGTTGTTGGTTTTTTGGCTGCGAGAAAGCTTCCTTTCTCTGCCACTCTCGCACTGTTGGACTGTCCGCATAGCTATGAGGCTTCGAACAATTTGGTCGTAACCTCTTATGCCGAGTGCGGCGGCAGTTACTTGGTCAATTTTCACTACAAGAAGGACCTACATGAAGATCCCACTGTGGGTCATGTTCGTGGATGGGTAGTCTTGTATGAAAAGGATGCCAAGCCGAGATTGGTTTGCAGAGGAATGCGCGTGCCAAAGATCCTCAATGGAGGCGATCTTGATCCCGTGGGCGAGTCTATCGTTCGAGTGGTTTGCAGAAATGGAGACACTCGTCTTCGAATCTTTTCTGCCCTTGGTAGAACTTGGATTTCGAGCCATAGATCTCTCGACTGCTTGAATGATCGCTGGATTGAAAACTCTGTAACTTTTGGGGAATTACTCGCTACTGCCAATCTCACTGGACACTTTGATCAGGTGTCTCGCGGAAAAGTAGTTAGCTTTGTCGTTCCGAGCTCTGGAGCCGTAGACTCTAGCGACGGCTTGCTGATCTGGGATCCCCAGACTTGGACTGCCGTCAGCTATTCTACGGAAGTACCTGAGACTTATTTGAATGTAACCTTTTATAACCAGTCTACTGGAGAGTGCTGGACTAGACTATCCGCCAAAAAGTTTGAGGAGTGTACTTTGCGCGGAAATTCTGGTTCTCTTTTCGAGTCTTTTGAGGCATCTCTTCGCGCCAATGAAGATTTTCATCATCTTTCTACTGCCGAACGCCAGCGCTACTTGGCCGCCAGATCCAATTTCTTCGGAATGGCTCATCACTACTATACTCGCCGATATGTCAAGGGTGAGTTTGTGCAGACAAATGCTCACTTGCATCGCTTCCTCAAGTTTCTTCAAGAATGTGAGAATGGCAAGCCCCTCACTGTAGAGCAAGTGGAGCAAATCTCCCTCGACTATAATACTGCTGACTTTTCAAAGTTGGTCACCCACAGCAGATCTTTTTTGAAGTCGTAAATCTGTAACTAAATAAATATTACTTTTGTAAAAAAGTAAACTCAAATGAATTTCGTTGTTAAGTGTATATCAAAAATGGAGGGACAAGCTACCATTCAAACTTTGCCAGACGATATTTTACTAAAAGTGATCAATCCTTTATTGGATAATGACTCTGTGGTGGCCCTTTCTTGTGTTGATCACACATTTTCAAAGAAAAAATTGCTACTCTATGAAATGGTAGATGTGACTAGTAATTGGAGTAACAGGGCTATCAAAATATGTTGAAGGGGTACCAAAAAATTTAGATTGTGCGACCAGTCTATCCCTAATATTTCAAGGGAATTTTAATATTGTTATATTTTCCTTCCCACACTATTGGTGTAAGAGTAAAAACTGCATGCGTCTGATAGTCGGGATTCTGAGGGTCGGTTCCAAGGGTGAATGCCGTCGGAACAGAGCCATCTCGGGTGGCAATTTTTATTTTTGCATGAATGGGATTTGTGACCTCAAGTCGTATTATGGGTTTTGTGACACATTCATAATATATCCATCTTGCTACGCCAAGCGAATCTCTCACGAGCTCAGAAAATTTACATATAAAAGGATACTCTTCTCTTCGACGATCAGTGGTTCTTACTAGATTGTTGAATCCTGCAGTAGACTTTACATCAAATGCCACGTACAATTCGGGAAAATCCAATAAAGTAGCGTCGTATGGTAATCTTAGCATATTGAGCTCTACACTAAAGTGTATGCAACTATCATGCACAGATCTTGGATCGGCCATTACATTATAAGAATTTGGAAGGGGTTGCCAATCTCCCGATGGTTTTTCAAATTCGTATTGTGTACTGGCAAGGGGATTAGCCCTATAAGTAGAATCCATTGAAATTATAAAAGACATTCTATTACTAATAATTATTAGTATCATTAAATTTTTGAGCTATACATAGCCATGGAAAATAGAATAGCTAGAAAATCTCAAAGTTTTGGTATCATACTTGAGTGTCTTGGGCCTCCGAAAAAATATTTGATATGTAAAAGAAGAGACAGCTATGCCTATGGGAATTTGTTGAGAGGTAAATGGAATACTGAAAAAGAGCTTCGAAATGTATTAGCGCTGTTGGAACCTGAAGAAAGAGAACGCATCAAAAAATATTCTTTTCATGATTTATGGAGTGACTACTGGACTGATCACGATTCTCATGCATATACAAGAGACTACTCTATCCTCGAAGAAAAATATACCCGCGCTAATCCTGGATCAATCGTCGACGATGTACCTATCGATCCTGACAGAAAGAGCCTATGGGGGTTTCCAAAGGGTAGAGCGAATAACAACGAGGATCATATGGAAGCTGCTCTCAGAGAATGTTGCGAAGAAACTCGGCTCGATAAACATGACATCACTTTTAAGAGCGATGTTTACATTAAAGAAAAAATGTTAGGAACTGACCAAAATATATACCACATTACATATTTTAGCGCAATATATTTTGGAAAAATAGCAAGTCCGCCAAATATTATCATAGGCGAGGATCGCATACGCCCGACGTCTTTTTCCGAGGAAATTAGCGAAATAAAATGGGTTACCTCTGAAGAAGCAATATCCTACTTGGACTTTGAGAAAAACAAACATTTATTGGATATAGAAATTACTTTAAAAGAGCGAAGCATAGATAGGGATGAGTATAGTAATTTCGAAAGGCAAAGTACTCAAAAATATTTTAGCGGCTATCCAAAAACTGGGAGGAAATTCTATCATTATGCTAGTAGATACAGCAGAAATGATAATTGATGCTACTACTAATCACGATGGACAAATTGCTGCGATCAGATATCGATATCCAATAGACATTAACATTTCCAGAAAAACCGTGGTAAAAGTATCCTTGAATCCTTTCCTGAAATGTTTAGGAAATATTGCTGCAAAAGATAAAATTCAGTTAGATCTGTTGCTCGAAAAACCATGCATAAATATTAGCGTTCTTAGTGCCTCTACAAACATTTCCGAAGTTCAAGTGGTTCCTTGCTCCATGGTAGAAAAATACGACTTTCGACCATTCGCAGCTCTGTCAGAATATCATCCGCCCCAGACGGTTCCCTTGAGTAGAACGATGAATATTTCTCGAAAGAAGGGAATTTCTTATGATTCCAAAATTCCCTTTTATGGATGCGATGGATTTTTATGTTTTTCTTCAGGAAATTCCATTTTTAGAGTGAGTGACTCTGGAATAAATGAGCCAGGGGACTTGTTTGACCTTGATTCTGAAGGTAATGCAGTTTTGGTCACGGAAATGTATCATCGAAACATCTTGGCCAAACACCTAAAATGCTTTTCGTCCATTTCCAGTATCGGAGGAGCAAACTCAAAGATGCACTTTTATGTACCAAAGAGTCCAGCCTTGCCATTAATGTGTGTCGCATATTTGCCTTCAGAAGGAAAGGAAAATTCTTCCATACATTTGACTTTTGGATAAGGGCAAAGTCAAATAGAAAAAATATACTTATACTATCACTTATAAGTATGCAATCCTATACTTTGAATTATATTAGGAAGATTGAGGAAATCCCCTAAAGCTCATTCAAAAAATCATTTTCGAACAAAAACTAAAGGGAATTCACTTAGAATAGTACTTCTCGATTATTCTTTTTATGAATACGGATGTATACCTGGAATGTTTAAAGTATTTCGAAAAGTCCGCTGCCATTGCATGGTTACCCAGAGGAGGAAAGATAAGACGAATACTGGAGGACACGTTTACTTTCTGGGGCAAAAATATCAACTGTGGTCTGATACGGATATAGTCAAGACTTCCAAACAATTTGCGTCTATGGACTCTCCCATCCCAGTGGATCGTGCATTTGATGAGCTATGTGAAGATCCCAAGTCTGCAAGAAAAATTTTTCCTGAAGGTAGAATATATGTGATGTATGAGGCATGGGGAACCCAGGGCCAAACGAGTAATTTGAATAAAACTATCTGATTATAGTTTAAGTATTCGATTAAAAATTAATGCCAGCGACGTCTCCAAGAAACGGGTCTCCTCCAATCTGCGGCCCATGTCCAATATCTATAGGGATCTTCCACAAACTCTTTCTTTATAATGACATCCGGTTTTTTATCATCAGTCTTGGTCGTCAAGAAAATGACATAGCCCAAAAGTGCTACAATGCCCAAGGCGAGCAACACGAGGATCGTATTTTCCATTACTATTATATGGATTTTAAATATTTTTTAATTGGCCACAAATAAGAAAAAACCCGCTATCAGCCCATATGTTTGTAACTGATATTTTTCAAACCACCCCGAGCTATAAAAAAAAGCGCCGGCGGATATGATTATTAGCACCAAACCTAGCAATTTATAAAAATTCCATCCTTCCGGTACTCCTGGTATCACCATAGAAAGCTTATCAGCCACTTCGTCGTCTAGAGGAAATTCCTGGTAAAGAGGGCCCTTTTGGCTATGAAAATCGGCCTCTGAAGATCCATAATCTCCTATGGGGTTGTGAGATAACTCACCCGTATACATTGATGGCGTACTTTCCAGAGGGGTATAGCTCAACAACCCCGGGGCGTAAATTTTTGAATACCTTTCCATTCTATCAAAAGAATTTGTTCGAAAAATGAAAAAATTAGGAATATGTACTAATCATAGTAGGGAAAATGTCCGACGGTGAATTCAAAAAGTTTCTTGCAGAACAGCTTGTCATTGCATCTTTGAGCAAAAAGGCGATTGAAACTATCCTCGATGATATTTCTCCGTGGAAAAAGTGCTTTACCCACAAGTCTTTTGATCCAGTGAACAATTATGAGACCTTTGAATTTTATGGCGATAAAATTGTATCATCAAGCGCTTCAAATTATATCAAAATCAATTATGGCGATAAAATAACTACTCCTGTATGGCTTACCAAAATTTATCATCACATTATCAGTTCAAGGATTCTCGCGCAAGTAGGAATATCAAGGGGTTTTGCCAAATTCTTAAGGTTCGATGAGACCAAATTTCGAACTGAGATGAACGAGAAAAAGGTTCCATCGTACGTTAGTATACAAGCTTATAAGGGCTACAAATCAATGGTTGAAGACGTAGTCGAATCATTTTTCGGCTTATTGAGCGGTATCTTAGAGAAAAAATATTCAAGAGGAACCTCTATGGAAGTGTGTATGAGAATAATCTCCTCCTACTACAGATCCACAAAGATTGACATTTCCTATGAAAACATTTTCGATCCCATTACTAGACTAAAGGAATTGTATCAGTCCAAACTCAGATGGGTAGAAACCAGCAATGATGCCAATGGTAGGAGATTCAAAACCAAATATATTGAAGAGGAAATTGTACCACAAGAGGGTCACAATATTTATCGCTACAAAGTATTTGGATGGATTGGCGAAAAAACTATTACCGAGAGAAATAAGAAACTCATAGCTGAAGATGAAGGGTGGGATGGAGATCTCGCTAAAAATTCTGCCTGTAAGAAAGCCCTCGAATATCTCAAAAAAATGGGACATCATTCCGTTCCTCCCCCACAAAAATAGGTCAAAAATGAAAAATTATATCGGACTAATATATTTTGCTATATTAGAATGAATCGTAATACAAAGAAGTCTGTTCGCTTTGCTGACGAAGAATCGCAATCAGAAGAGTACCAGTCTTCTGGAGAAGAGCACAATTCTTCGGACGAAGGTTCTGAAGTCGAGCCTGAACCACCTAGACGGTTTAAGAGGCCAGGAGAATCTTCTAAACCGAGAAAAATGGTCAAAACGGCAAGCAAAAAGAATATACCTATCCCCAAAACATTTACTCTTAATCTAGATAAAATTGCAGAGCAGATGAAAGGATCGAAAGATCCCAATTTTGCCGAAGAAATAAAAAGATCAAAAGAAAAATTCGCTTTCAATCATCGAGTATGGGAAATTATGGATCAATACAAGACTGTAGGCGAGGTGGAATTTAGATTCGGACTTCGCAGTAGCGATGGAAGTCGATTTTCTCCTGGAATCTCCAAGCGCGCATTTGAAATTCTCCAAATCATCTTGGAAGATCGTGAATTAGAAAAAACTCTTTCAAGCGATACAGTTGAAATCTACAAAAATAAAGGAAAATCCATTAGAAAAATAACCAGAGACGGTATAGTTTCGTGGCAAGAGAAAATTCAAAAATCCTTCTATGAAGATTCTTTTTTGGGATTCAAGATTGTTTCTTCTCATGAAAATGATTTGCCGGCACAAAAAGTAGAGGGAAATCCATATGTGAGAGAACGTAAAAGAATAACCTTTAACTGTCTTGATACTGGTTCCCCATACTATGGATTCAAGGTTGAATTTACCGACACTGATGATGCTCTCATTGAAATGGAAATTGAAATGGTGAGAGAATCATTTAGAAAAAAATATTCGCGGGTAGAAGAGTGTTCTAGTTCTCTCGAAGAAATTTTTGAGGACATTTTCATTGGCATTTCACAGTCTTCGATATATAGATTATATGCAGATGAACGTAGAGGAGTAATTTCAGAAGTTAATGCTTATTTTGGTGCCGATAGATCTACCCCTGATAACGGATGTATTTTGCCGTTTATCAACAAGCCCATTAATTTGGGAGAACGCGAATATTATACCAGCAAGTCAAACTGGTATATTACCGAAAAAACGGATGGTGTGAGGTACTTGCTATACATTAACAATAATGGTTCCTATCTCTTACAGGAGCCAAGATCTATACAAAAGATTTCTGATTTGGTGGATCTCATAGCTCCATTGCCCATACTATTGGAAGTAGAGCTAACCAAAAACTCTGACGATATATCGGTTTTGACCATCTTTGATGTTTTGGTTATGGGAAAGGCCGTATGGAGAGAACCTTTTAGCCGATACAACAAGATTTTTGCAGAGGATCCTGAGACTCGAGTTCCCGTAATGAATATTTTGAGTCACCTCATCAAACATAACAAATTATCGGCCAAAGGAATGGGAGAACCCACCGGATATACTTTGAAAGCAAAAACATTTTATCATCCCGACCCAAAGGAAACTGCTTCTACTCACATTATACAAAAAAGCTTCCAGTCAGCTTTCAAAGAAATTAGAAAACGATCTGAGAAACCAGATTCTTTGGTGGATGGTATTATACTTCAAGATCCCGGATCATATATTACCGGTTTATCAAAGCAGCCAACCGGTACATTCAAATGGAAGCCCGCCTCTAAACTTTCTATTGATTTTTTGGTCAAAAAGACAGAAGACGTTGGAATTTATTCGTTGCATTATGGTAAGGGAGAGCTTTTTGAAGGAACAGATGAATACCCTGTCGATTCTCACTTTGACATGAATGAGCAACCCGACCCAGAATCATATGACGGTAAAATCATAGAACTGGCATGGGATTCAGAATATGAGGCCTTTGTTTTCCTTCGAGTTCGAGAGGACAAAAATTATCCCAATGGCAGAGGAACTGTATTCTCCGTATGGAGAGACATGCGAGAACCATTTGATCCCCTCGTTGGTTCTACCGATTTTAGAGGCATGAGAATTTTCCACAATCAGATAAAAAGAACCCTACTACAAACCTATCTTCGAAAAGGCCAGGACTTGGTGGACCTTGGATCTGGCCGAGGAGGTGACGTTGGAAAATGGTCAGAGATTGGTTTGAACAAAGTGTTGGCCGTTGAACCAGATTCTGATAAAAAAGATGAAAAACACATCCCTGAATTAAAGAGACGAATCAAAGGTATAAAAAATACTCAGATTTTTGTTGGAGAGTATGGGGCAGAAAACTACAAATCTATAAAGGCTGATCTAGAACATCATTCAATGAAGCCCAATGTTTTTTCTGCCTTTTTCTGTCTGACATTTTTCAAGAGAGGAACTGATGAATACAACGATTTACTAAAGACTCTTTCGATGATTCCGGAAGAAGGATACTTTATCGGAACTGTTCTTGACGGCAAAAAAGTAGAAAATATCATTGGTACCGAAAAGTTCAAACAAGATGGACTTACTATGAAAATCAAGGGCGATGAACTGTCTATCAAAATAGAAGGAACAATGGTGGATTATACGGAATTTTTGTTTGACTATAATGCCTTTGTCGATGATATGGGCAAATTAGGATTTATTCAGGAGGACAGAAAATATCTAGATGGAGCACTCGATAAGGAACTCTTTGGAAAGTTGACTGACACTGAGCGATTTTTCTCTGAAATGAATAATCTTTTTGTCCTCAAGAAAACAAAGGCTTTGGTTCATAATCATATCATGAGTGTTGGGTCCGAGGCCATTTTTTCGCAAGACAAGGTAAAAGAAAAATATTGGATGGTCAATCCTTATCAGCCTCTTGAAAAAATGTCCTTTTTGAATGCAGTTTTATTTTGTCTGGATCCTGCTTACAGAAAAATGTTTTCGATTGACCCCGAAGAGCCTTCAGCCAAAAAGGACTTGAGGGAAATTTTCAAGGGAGTAAAGGGCTTTTTGGCTCCAATGAAAAAACTCGAATCTGCGGTGCAATCCGAGAAAATAGAGGGCAAAAATAAACTGATAGAGCTTTTCAAAGGGGATGCCAAGACGAAGAAAAAGGCTATTGCTTTGATGGATAGCATCATGAATGAGATGACTGACGATGCTAAGATAGCAGCCAAGACTGCCATTGATCGATTTATCGAGTTGGCTTATTCAGCCAATGGTCTAAGTCTCGAAAATTGGAAAGAAAAACCAGAGCTAGCCAAATTGATAAAAGAAAAAGGCGAAAAAACGGTTAGAAAAATGGTAAAGGACGCTCTAGAAGGGGACCCGATGAGTTCTGAGTTGGCCAAATACCTTCGAAAAGTTTTTGATAAGGGGGTGGAAAAAAAGGTCAGGCAATTCTTTGTAGGTAAAGGATTGAAAGGGCGTCTTATTGCTAACCCCGATATTTTTCTTGATACCGTGTATGGTAAAATTCTCATAGATTCATATCTTAAGAATCACATACCTATCGAAGAGGCTAGAATTTCTGCTTTTTCTGAATTTATGGCCATGTATGACGATCCCAATTGTTTGATGACTCATAGATCTATGAATGGAGTGCTTTCAACCATTTATGAAGTCAACATTTTGATTTTCGACAAAAACTCTAATTTGTATATCGGAAAAGAGATTCCTCCTATCAACACTGACCATCAGGATTATATCATGCTTTTCACCCCCGACTCTGAGCATTACTATCCTATCCGCAGTTCCGATGATAGTTATATATTTACTATTGAAGAACCTTTGGTCGAAAAAATTACCGGATTATATGAAGAAAATGATTTTGAAGAGGAAGCTTTAGAGTAAATTCAAAATCGAAAAAAATTATAATAGTATTATTATAATGTTTTCAAAATGAATCGAATATCGAGTGCTTACAGGGAAGCTATCGGCAACATCAAGGCCCGAGAAATTTCTTTTGATCTCGTCAAGCACCAGTTTGTAGGAGGGTCGGTAGATGGATCTGGAGAAACCATAGTAGGTTTTCATCACGGTTTAAAAATAATAAAGCCCTCTCAAAAAATGATTGGAATGTGGACCTTGGCTGGAACAAAAGGGTTTTTCGAGGAAGATGACTTTTCGATTATGAGGTTTCACAAAGTTGAAAAAATGACCAAAACCCACTTTATTTTGAGAGATTATCCGGTAGCACTGAATGATAAGGGTTCTCTAGTGCCAATAAAAAATTCTCCTGGAAAAACCCGTAGATATCTCCCATGTATCCTTTCGGACGAATACCCTTCGATTATCCTCAATAGTAGAAAGGGAAAATGTGTAACATTTTCCTTCGATCCTATAGCAGTAAGGTAGTTTATCAAAAAATATACTATTTTTGATAATAGTATATAACTAATCGACAGACTCCAATATATTTTTAGTATGAGCAGCTTTGTTACTTTTGAACCTTTCATAGGCTGAAAGGTATTCTGAGAATATTTTATGGTATTTTTCGTATTGGGGGGCTATTTTGAGTATTATTTTCGGTAGTTTTTCCGAAAACCAAAAGACAATACTATCATTAAAAAGGCTTATTTGGAGGATACCATATTCTTGGTGAGGAGCATAATGTTTGAAAAACAGTTGATCTACTTTGCGAGTCCAAGCAAAATACCCTCCTATCCCTTCTTCATACTGGAGTACATAATGAGTCCTTTCATAATCTACAAAAGTGATGGGAGTTCTTTTTATTAAAGCTTTAGATAAAAAATATTTCTCTGGTAAGAATGCAACCATGTCCTGGAATAAATTAGCATCCATTTGTATATATTGGTCGAGGACCATTTTTCATTTTATTGAAAAAAATTAAGAATCAAAAGTGAAAATGCAAGCAAATAATTCCATTACAAAATGGATCACGACCTTTTTCTCGATATTACAGCCTTTTGTCCAGAAAAATATTTTATTCATCGAAATGTCTGTAAACAAACGCGTGTGAGCTTTGCAGACTATGAAAGGTACCACTATAAGCTAGAAACGAGTGAACCTTATAAATGGTGGCTGAATAAAAAAGTAAAATACCAAGAATATGGACCGGCTGAAGAAAATTCAATTTGTTGGATATGGCATGGACCGGATGAAGAAAATTCAATTTGTTGGATGTGGCATAGAACTAGCGGTCCGGCCATAATATATAAAACGCCTCAGGAACCGATTTTTAGTGATGTGCTTGGATATCTAGTCGAAGTGTCTCCGGGAGATTTTATCCAACTGAATTTAAAAAAGGACTCTAAAGAATATTCTCATAAAAAAGTGGCTTCTATATGGATGAATAAGGGTGTGATCACAAAGGTTGTATTTGTCTAATTTCCATAAAATATTTTAACATAGAATGAGTGTTGCTCCGCCCGAAGAAAAATTTTGGCTGAGTGGGGATTTGTCCATTTTGGTTAAAAAATGGAATATTTTTCCTTCAGAAGGTGACTCTATTGGAGCAAAGCTGAATGCATTCACGCGTTTACTGATCCTCGGAACTATCATACTTACCCTATTCGGTTGGGAAAAGACACCATTAATGTTCCTGGCGGGTATGATAATTATCATCAGCATAGCTTACAGAGAATGTGGCAAACAGGGATTTACTATAACGCCTACTTATCTAGATTCCAACGTTAAAAATATTACCGTTTCTCCTCTCTATGCGGAAGAATGGCAGATAAATCCTCCTTCTGTGGACTACACTATAAGCTCGGCACCCGAAGTACCAAAATTTGAGGTGCCAGCAAACCCACAAGAAAGACCCTATGGTCAATATCTCGCAAACACAAATTTTTTACCAAGAGATGACGAGTATATTCAGGCTATAGGAACCAAAAACGGAGCTATTTCCTTTATGAACAATTCATTCTTGAGACACGATCTAGCCTATAGAGATAACATGACTAGAATCCAAAAACTCAAGCTCAAGAGTCAATTCCGTCACAATTCTCATGACACATTTTCACCATATTCCGGCAACTAAAATTCCCATCAAAATCCATAAAAGGGCAGGAAGTAGTTTTTTTGCCTCAGAATAAATATAAGGAGAATTTATTACTTGAGCATAAAATTCTAAAGGAAAACCAAATAGATATATTCCATATCCATCCTGACATTTATACACATTTCCATCGCGAAGTAAAACCCCATCCCAAGGAAGACTATTTGTATAGTAGGAATTATTGTAGCTATTGACCACTTGATACGTTGATAAATCTGAACAGGGCAAAAAGCAGGATTTTGTATGCAGAGAAGTTTCGTCGGTACAATTCAAATTCATTAAGACTAATAAAGCCTTACAAATAATGAAAAATTTTAATAGCTTCATATTTCATAGGAATGAATAATACTAATCGTTGGGGACTTTTTGTTGAGAAAAAAGGTGGCGAACTATCCTTTAGATTACTGACAGATTTTACGCCCACTATAACTCGCGATACTGTCTTTTATGGTCCCAGTATTGTAAGAGAGGTCAAGACACACGCCGATCTTGTGAAATTCAAATATGACGTAATGTTGGGAACATATGACGATGTTTTCATCGGTCCATTTCATGGGTTTGGTGTTGAAGCTGCTGGCAAAAATGAGACTACTACAATTGGAACTTTGAGAGCTCTCAAAGTAATATTTGATAAACTGCCAGATTTGGATAATCATGAACCTTGTTGCATCCAATAAATTACTATAATAAATATAGTAAAATTTCTTATGCATCTAATATGACTTTTCTTTCCTCGCCATGGCAATCGACAGCTCGAATAGTAACCATGCAATAATCCTCATTCAGTTCTATGTGAATAGTGCCACACTCATAATCACCCAACTAGTCATATATGTAACTACACGGTCCAGTATATTTGTATTTTCTTAAAATGGGAGCGATCAACAAGAATTGTTTCATGGCGGTCTCAATATCGACTCTGTACTTTTCTTTGAAAGAAAGGGAAAATTCCACGCCGATAACCGTTGGCTTCCACATGTAAAAAATCTCCTTGTTCTTTTTGCACCATGACAACAGTCTATTTCCTCGAGGTCTATCCTCGGCCAAAAAGTAATGTCCGAATAAACTGGTATCAATGCCCATGTTTGCTATTTTGTATAGTAGCAAAAAATTTCTTTGATTTTCAAGTATATACTTGCATCTTTTTAAACGAGCAAAATAAGGAGGGTCTAATCTATCCTCCTTTTTGAGTTCTCTTAAAAAAACGCCAACATTCTTTCAAGACTCGATTTCCAAAATCATTTTCGTTTCCATATTTAATCTTGTGGTCGACAAATTTTTCTATCGCTTCGACTGCAATATCTACTTTTTCTACCAAACCTATTATTTCACGAAGATGTTCGATTTTTTCCGAGAATCAATCTCCAGAGCGAAACATTGCTATTTTATATATTCATCTTATTCGAAATAATTCATCAACTTGTGATGGCAGTCTCTCAGCCTCGCAATGTGATCTGGAGTAGAGACCGTAATTTCAATTGCACTACTCATCAACTCGATAGATTTATTGAGTAACTGTTTCCTCAGGTTAGCGACAGATTTTCTCAGCAACTTTTTCCTCAGGTTAGTGACGCCACCTTTTTTGTTTCGATTGATTTTGCGTTGCACATATAGCGCGCCTAGCTCCATGATAAAAATAGCCCCTTCTATCCGCTCCAAAGTTTTTAGTGGATATTTTTCTGTCTCTCTTATAACTTTAAGGATCTCTTGATAAAGTTCGTGTGTAGATCCTTCAAAGGTGGGACCATTCGAAACTGTATTCGTTAATCCGGTAGCTGCCATGCCTCCCGCAAAGAGGATATATACGCGTTTTCAATTTCTAATATAAAATTTATTGGGAAAAATTTTTGGCTCTTTTGATAATACCTGCTAGGCGATGTCGGTGCTCAGAAGGAACACTCTCAGACAGCTTTCCCAATCGATCCAACAAATTCCTTTATCTATCATTATCGTATGGATAGCATAATTCTATGAGTTTTATGTATGCCTCAAAAATCTACCGTCCTGGCCTTGTCACAATACGATTCTATTATATGAACTAGAGACTCGTCGGCGAGATGTCTCCTGAGATTATTTTGTGGGTAAGCCACCGATTCTTCCTCGGTGGCAACATTATTGCATGGCTCAAAATCGTAGCTCATTTCCTAAAATGGATTAGGAATAGCATATTTTTTCATTTATTCTAATGGGGGTAATTTTTTTTGCTTGAGGTATTTCCAAATGTGTTCCTCGAAATGTTCCTTTGGAAGAGATGAAAAAAGTTTCATGGCCTCATTCGCCTTGTATCGCGATCTTTCTTCCGCTGAAACCTTTCCAAGCATTTTTGGGCGATAATTGCAGTAATTGCGAAGCCAAGGTTCACGGTCTGCTGGCTTTAGTTTTGCTACTAAAGAAAAGAAGATTTCAAGCGCCTTCTCCACCGTTTCTGGTGATGCGCGATCTCCCGTGAGCTCTTCTAATTCCAAAGTGCCATCGAGCTGAGGAGAAACCACTTTTATCGCAAACTCGCGATCTTCCAAAAGATTGTTAAAAAAGATTTTGCGCTCAGGCCAAGTGTCTCTTCCTCGAGGAATTTTATTGAGATGCGCCCACAGTTTTCTCCTAAAATTTTCATCTAGAGAATGTTTCTTGGCAACCATCAGTGAAAACGTAGAAGCCCTTTCCATTCTTATAATTTCTTTGATATAAAGAAATTTTTCAGTTTTTTAGTTGAACCATGATCGAATATAATCATACCATGATCTTTTATAGGGGATCAAAAAAGGTTCTTTCATTTTATCATAAGGAATCCAAAATATTTCCTCCCCTTTAATTTTTATAGATACTGACCCAAAGGCCTTGACCACCACTCCTCGACGATTATCATATATCACTTCATCCCCTGGTTCCCATTTTGTGGGATGTTTCATACTTTTATTATAAGGGACTAACCGATAGCTAGTATTTTTTGCAACTTTTACCCATCAGGTTCCCGAATCTATTTTGCATAATTCGGATAATTTTTGTAGACCTTGAGTTCTAGCCGTTTCGTTGGATACTGCCAAAAGCATATGGTCTTCGTCTTCAGAAAACAAATCGGGTGCAACTTTATAGGCTTCCATTTTATGATAACTTGTCATAAAATATCTTTTCGTTTTTCCCCTAATAACGGGTGGATCGAGTGGCATCATGCGAAAAATCGAAGGGTTTTTCAACTCTCTGATAAATAACATCCATAGAAGTAGATCGAGTCTGTCCTTGTGGAGCATTATCGTTGGCAGTAGAATAAGTGCGAACAAAATTTCCTCGAAGCTCATCTTGGTACAATCCTTGAGGCATCATGTGGCGACCAACACCATTAAAGTCGCCAGCTCCACGAAGGCCCGGGGGAGCAATAGTCATATAAGGACGCTCGAGGTTTTCTCTGTTAATGTGAGCAGAAACTGGGTAGTCGGAAAGCTGTCCACATGCTGCATCGAGATCTACTGGCAATGTATTTTGTCCAGCAGGGCGACCAAATTCGTCGTTCCTCAGAAAAGGAGCTCCGGCAGAACACATTGCTGATTCGCCCAAGTTACGAGCGGCCGCACTCAAAGATAAGGCCCTATCTATTCCGACCCTTGATTGCTGAACAGACTTTAGTGATTGCATACTATCCTATATTTTTTATTTTTTTTTCTTCGACTATATCTAATTTGCATTAGATAAAAGTGTATTTGGGTTTACTCGGCGGGTTCCTTTTCCTTCTTTCTCTTGGTAAACTTTGGCTCCGAGTCAGTTGGCGTGGGTTCGACGGCCTTGTTTTTCATTTCGGCGTAGAAATTGATAATGTGTTCTCTCATTTCTCTGGGTAGAGATTCCAATAGGGAACCTTGGAATCGATGGTATCCAGTGTGATAGGCCACTGAATTTATATGAACCCAGATTTTCCCACCCAAAGCTCGCCATTTGTGACAAAAAGCATAGTCTTCCGACAAGTACCTTTTAGTATCTGGTTCGATCATGGTATCAAACAGAGTGTGATATTCATATTCTCCCGAGTAACCACCTACATCATTTCTATAAGTTTCAGGGTGAGTTTCTATCATTTTCTCTAAAACTTCTCGACGAATACACATTAATCCAGTACCAATCTTTGAAACTTCTAGAAATCCTCTATTGAGATTACATGAAACACTGACTTGTCCACCCTCTTGTTTTTCTATCAAGAGATTGATATTGGCCGGAAGTGAGCAGGTCAAGAGGGACTTTTGAATATCGGGAATTGGGCGCTTACCGACTTCTAGTTCCAGTCTTTCTCTCATCATCTTGTCCGAATACCCTTTCAGGGGATAGGATATTCCACATACAGGAAGGCCAGATTCTACGCACTCGATAATCTGGTTCGCATCAAAACCAATATCAGAATCAATAAAGAATAATACATCAGATTTATCATTTGACCTCAAAAAGTTTTCAACCAAAGTATTTCTCGCACGAGTTATAAGAGACTCGTTTGCAATAAAGTCAAAAATAAGATCGATATTTCTCTCTCTGCATAACTGCTGCAACCTGAGCATGGCAATCAAATAATCCAAGTTTGCGAGTCCCCCATAGAACGGAGTTGCGATGGTGACCTTCATTCTACCCAATTTTTCTTTTTAACCATTATTGTATCCAAAATAATCAAGTTTTTACTGGTTGATTACTTTACATTCTTTGACTCCAATAATCATAAGCATCTGCAAAGCTCAATTCCTTTTTACCGAGAGATCTATTTACGATATTATGTATTTTCCAAGTCCACTTGAACAGACTTAGGGGGGATTCAAAATCGGAATCAGTCAAGGGATTCTGTTTTAGATGATCCACAAAGTGATTTCTACATTCTGGGCATGGCAATAAAAATGCTATCGATGTAATAAAATTCTCAAAAGCATACCGAGTCAATGGTGGAGCGTCTTTGGGAGTATTCACAAAAGAAATCGCCATGCTATGCATTGATCCCCATATCATGGGTCCCCAGAACATTTTTCCTTTACGTGATAATCCAACGTAATTTTTTTCCATACTAATACTAGGTAATTATTTAGTATGGAAAAAGGTATAACTGAACAATATATTGATGAATTTGGAAAAAGACGGGCATTCAAAAAAGACGATTATTGGTTTTTTTGCGAACCCATGTTTCCCCTACCTCTTGAAATTTCAGATTTTGAATCAAATTCTAAAGACGCTATAAAATGGTGCAAAAAATATAATCCCAAAGAACATCGCGATACAAAAGGGGAAATTATGGGCTTATATTTTTTAGTTGACTCGACAGAATATTATTGTCCTATAGAACATTCTGGAGAAAAAACGGCGTTTGAAAAATCTTACCTAGATTTAAGAGAAGGAAAGGATTCTACCTATGAAAATTTTATAGGAAACAAGAAATTGGCCACTCTTCTTAAAGCTTATGCATTATCTTATTATTCTAGACATTCCAAGCTAGATTATAAAATATCTCCGAGACATCAATATGATCTCGATGACCTTAAACGGCCTTATAACGAGGAATCGACCGTTTTTTCCGATGGAAAACTGGTCTTTCCATCCAAGAAAATTGCAGAGTCCTGTAAAAGTTTTATCAAAGCCTTCATGCTCAATGATCCTCATATTATGGAGAAAATCGCATTAAAGAAAAGGCCGTATATTTCTTCCATGGACATTTCCGATTATAAAAAATATTATGGTCAGATGCTTATAGGGCAAGACGATTTTTTCAAAAATTTTATTCTAGCGGGGAAAAAGGAAAGAAGTGTAAAGACTGAATTTGATCTAACCACAAGCGAACCATATCATCTCAAGAATATGGATTATTTTGATGGAAAATTATTATACATACAAAATGCCTATAATGCAGACAGTAAAGGATATGAGAGGTGTTTTGTTATACTAAGAGAATGGAAAAACAAGGGTGTAAATCTAGGTTATTTTTCAGAATACGAAAATACGGAGGAACAAGAATATTATGACTTTCAAAAAGATGAAGGAAAAATAGCAGAGTCATTCATATGTAAAATCGGGGAAACCTTTTTTTGTGTATTAACAATGAAGTAAAGGATGGCTTGAGTTTTTGAAGGAATTTAAAGCATCGAGCATATTAGAAATGTCTAATGGTACTGAAGTGCGAACCCCCGTGTATGCGGATGAGGATGGAAAACTTGTGCTATATGATGCACGTGGATACGAATGTATCTTTTATGTAACTTCTCCGGTGACTAGAACACAAAGGTTATTTGAAAAATCAAAGTGTTGGTGGGGATGTGGCAGACCTGCCGAAAAAATAGAGTATGGATCTTCAGGCAAAACCCTTTTTCTCTGCAAAGAATGTCCTTATCCCCAGTATTCACATCCGATGGATTGTCCTGCTGCCCCAATAGTTCATCGCCCTAGTGCACCAAAGCCAGTGGGAATTTCATCGGATATCCCCGAAGAATTACCCTTTGATCTCTTTGGGGCTAATTAAAAATTACTTTTATATAAAAGTAAACTCTAAAGTCCTCCTCTCAGACGAAGAACGAGATGAAGGGTAGATTCTTTCTGAATATTGTAATCAGAAAGAGTTCTGCCGTCTTCCAGTTGTTTTCCGGCAAAAATTAATCTCTGTTGATCCGGAGGGATTCCTTCTTTGTCATTAATCTTTTGCTTGACTACTTCAATAGAGTCTGTACCCTCTACCTCGAGAGTGATAGTCTTACCAGTAAGTGTCTTTACAAAAATCTGCATCTTTTCAATCCTATTATTAGTAGAGATTTAAATTCATTGCGATTTACAAAAATGAAAAAATGTTAGGGTTACTGTTTGAATAACAAGATAGGCTTGATCAACTCTTCCTATGCAGTCACTCCCGAATCATTCCATGAATCCACGCTAAAATGGACCTTGGAATATATTGATAGCACGGAAAAAAGATTTAGGAACGAAGGTAAGGACTATTTTATCATAAGGTTTTTACAAAGTGAGTACGTAGTTAAAAAAGAGATTCTGCCTAGTCTTTTCAAGAAATACAAAGCTGTAGGATATGGAATTTTGAGAGACGATGGCGGCGGCTATACAGGTGTTTTATTGAATAATAACGATATAAATCACATATATCATAGGTCTAACAGAGGAAATAAAAAATAATTTTTCTCGAATTGTATTCAACTAAAAAATGAAAAGATTTTGCATATTTTGAATATTAACCATGGCCGAGGTCATGATTTACACTCCAACCTTTTTTCTATTTCGATTACGAGGATCAACCGAATGTAAAAAGATTGGGAGTGTTCAAAACTAAGAGAAGCGCAAATTTGGCTGTTTTAAAGTACTTGTTGGAAAATGATCACGTCGAGTTTAGCGATTTTGAGGATACTTCTTTCGAAGGAAAAAGTCCCAGTTACTGATAAAAACTGTTTAGAGTACCTCCGAAAAAGAGTTGGAAACACCAAAAAACAACTTTTTGACACCTTGGATATTTATGGATGTGGTTTCATCAACAAACCGAGTAATGAAGGATCTTTGACGATTGATTATGGAGTTTATACTTTAAAGATGTAATCAATATTTTTTTTCACACGAATCTGAAATCTTTCCCGACGACGAAGAATATTATATTGCTCAAAAAAGGCTATTCGAAAAATAAAGTGGATCAAAGAGACACAAATTATTGGAACCGTGGCCGTAAATTCTTATTATTAGTATGGAATTCGGACCTGCAAGCGTAAAAACTATATATGCTTCGAGATATGAAGTTCCAAAGAGAACCCGAGAAAGATGGTTATACGAGTCAAATCCTCAATCCCCATTGAATTTTTCGGGCCAAGAACCCAGAATATATTCGAATATTATTTATCCATACAAAAGTATAGCTGAATATTAGAATGCATACACAAAACACCTTTATACTTATCGCCTTGATAAGTATAATAGAATTTTTCGGAGACTCTTTTAAAATGTTTTCTAAAAACGGTAACCCGGGAAATCTCACTTTAGGGTTTGTATTCTATTTTGTGATGATACTGTTCCTCATAAAGGCTTTTAGTGGAGCAAATCTCATATACGTGAATACGGTATGGGATGCACTTTCGACTTTGATTTCAGCAATCTTGGCCATTTTATTGTTAGGAGAAATTCCTTCGACCAACGAACTAATTGGTATGGGACTCATAATTTCTGGTATTATTTTTATGGGCCAAACAAATTGAAAAAAAACTAATATATGTTAGTTTGAACAAATGTATCCCACAAAAGGAAAAGATTGGAGTGTGGAAGATGTTCCGCGTAGCATTTTTGATATGACTCTCGACGAGTATTTTGTTTTTTGCGGAGGCAATATACTTTCCGCTACGGAAAATGAAGAGGAATATCCTTTTGATAAATATTATTTGGAGAAAAAGAAGAAACTCACTCACGCTATATTGGACGATGATCTAGATGATTACATGCTGTGGGCAAATGAAGAGATTTTGACTGATAATGACCCCATGCCATATAATGCCAGCTCTTTGGGTCCCATATGGGAGAAGAGACCAACTCCGGCACTTAAAACACTTGAATCCTTGCGAATAGAATATGGAATTCCCATTATTGAAGATTCTGTCCCGGAAGAATATCCTTTTGACGAAAATTATCTGAAGAAAAAATCATTTTATACCCACCAAATTCTAGACTACGAATTAGAGTGCTACTTTTATAATTACAAGGCAGCTGGATGTTTATTTTATAGCTTTGATAAGGGGAAAACGTACTTGTTACTTCAGAAAAAACCAACCGATCCGTATTATTATGATTTTGGCGGAAAAAAAGAGCCAGGAGAATTATTCTACGAGTGTGCAATGAGAGAAATCTTTGAAGAGTCAAATGGTAGGCTGAATATAAACGGAGCAAAGTTTCGAGGTATTCATCGACAGTACGCTTTTTATGTCAAGGGTATGAAAAAAATCTCGCCAAAAGAATTGGGCGACTCGAACAATGACGGTCCTAGAACAGTAGGTTGGTATGATTATGATTTGATAAAATCACACCTGAGTCCTCGCATACCAAAAATTATCGTTGATGAACTAAGACCGAAAGCGATGTAAATCAACTAAGGCCAAACGGATATAAGGAAATATTATTTTCATAATATTTATCTGTTAGTTTATCTAATGAGAGAGTTGCAAACAGCCGAAACTGCTGTGGTGACATCAGAGCTCGACATGGTCTTTCTGCCAGCCTGTTCGGTAAACATTGAGGCCAAATGAATAACATCAGCAACGGAACGTTCGAGCAATGCTCTCATAGCATAAAGTCCTTCGTCGCCCAACTCGGGCTTTTTTCCACTAGCGAGCTGACCTATGGCCATCTTTGCTGCTCGCTTGAAAGTTGCGGTAGCGATGCATGAAATATTGGCGGAAGTATGAACTCCAACGGCATCCTTTCCCTTGACAACCTCAGTGTTTGCTAAAACATCCTTGGAAGGAAGCTTGAGACCATGATTTTTAGCAATCATCTCAATGACGTCATGCTTAACGACGACTTTCTTGGTTCCAAGGGCATTGGAAACTTGCCCTCCCAACTTTTCAAGTGCTCCATTACCTAGATCTCTTATGGCAGCGCGAGCCTTTTCTGAAACTCTGATGTCTTTAGACTTGGCGTGATAACGGACCAACCGTGAAATAACGGGGCCCTTCAACCACTCATCGGTTCCGACCCTCTTGGGGGCCTTTGCGGCGGCAGCTTTCTTGGCGGGAGACTTTTTCTCGGGTGCGGCTTTCTCAGCTTTGGTGTGAGGCATACTATACTTTTAGGTTAGAAAAAAATATTTTTTTCTACTACTCAAAATCAGAATAGTATGGATAATATAAGGGAAATTGGCCGCGGAACGGACGGGGTGATATTTCAAATTGGGCCGGACCAAATCAAAAAGCAGTTTTTTACTAAAAAACAATTTGAAGCGGAACTTGCAGTAAAAAATTTTTCTCATCCTCACATTACCAGGCCTTTAAAAATTTTGACGAAAGAAAAGACAATCTATTATCCCTTTTATAAAAAATTTGAAACGGTAAAATGGGATCTTGGTCAAGCTATAAAATTGTTGTTCCAAATGATCGATGCACTTTGTGAAATTCAGAAAAAAGGCTACTTATATACTGATGTTTCGCCAAACAATATTATGGTAGACTCTGATGGAGATTTTGTGTTGATAGATTTTGCTTCTATACAGAAACTTGATTCTATAGAAGGAGTTTTTGCCAATGATAATTTTATTAAAAAGCTGCAAAAAAGTAAGTGTAAGACGCTTCCCACTGCATATCCTTTTGAATTGACCGTTCCTTCCCTTTTATTAGTCGAGACCCTTGAAAGAACCAAAGTGAAAATACCAAAGGTGAGCAAATGGGTAAGGGACAATTGTCCTACAGTTTTTGCATTTCGACAATACCTTTTTTCTTGCATGAAGGATGACCCTCTTATCAAAAAATTTGACATGAAATATAGATTGACATTTCTTCATACTGAATTACCCCTTAGCAAAGCCGAGCAGAAAAAGTACGAAACCGAATTTTTGAAATAACTCATAGAATGAATAATATTCGTGCGATAGCAAACTATGAAAAACATTTATATTTTCTCAATCCGATAAACTATGATTTTATACAGAAAAAAGTTTACGATCTGATCAAGAGAGAATATAATCGCGAAATCACTGTAGATCACGCCTCGATTCGAAAAGTTTGCATAAGAATTTTGGAAGAGAGGCTTGAGCCATTAGAAAGAATGAATGAGAGAGTGGTAATGTCACTGAGTCACGAGATTCGAATATATCTAGAAGAGACCCACAAAGCATTAGGGTATGCAGAAGTATATAAGGAATCACAATCATTATGGGATCGAAATGGGCAAAAAGGATATCAGATAAAGAACAAGGGGCGACCTAGACTTTTTGGCAAAGGAGAGAGAGTCGGAGGAACCTTGACATTCAACTTTTTCTATTAGTTTTTTGATAATTTTTTTGTTTATTCAAGTAGTATGAATAATCTCATTGTCCTTGTTGCCGTGGGCGCGATTTTTTTGGTAGCTTATTACTATAGAGATTCTATTATGAATTTCTTTTCTAAGAAACAAGGATACGCAAATGTCTCCGATATGACTGGAGTTGGAAGTCTCGATAATTATGCTCCACCCTTAAACCCCAATGAGGTATCTGATGCACTTTCTTTTGCCGAATTGGTTGATGATTCTACTAGTTCTGCATACAAAAAGGTTTCAGAGTCTGGAGCCATGGACAAACTCGCTGATACTATGAAATCTATGGAACTGCCAAAGTCTTCCCGTAATGTAACTCCATACAATATTGACGTAGCTGATCCCAAGGCTTTCTCCTATATGGCCAGTCTTCCCCGAGTGACCATCAAGCCTCGAACCTATGAAGACGCCGATCCCTATCGTGGAGACATTCCCATCAAATTCAACCCCAATATTGCTTTGGTAACAAAGTCTCAGTTTGGTGAAGATTCTCAAAAGACAGATGCCATGTTCTCTGAGCTTACCATTGAAGCGGCCGATAAACTTCGCAAAAATTCCTATAAGAACACTCCAGTTCAAATGTCTCTTGGTGGAGTGATTGGAGACTATACTCAGTAAATTACCACTCAAAACTTTCTTAATAAATTAAGAAAATATAGCATGGAAAAGACTTTAAGGGGGCAAGAAATATCTTCCGCTGTATCTGCGATACAAGCCCTATTGACGTTTTTGAATCAAAATATGGACTCTCGTCGAAAGACAAACAAGAAAACTGTACTCAAGGCTTATACTCAGATTTTTAACAATGGAATTGATGACGTTGAAACTATCAGAAAAAGTCTGGACGGATTTAGTGTTTTTCTATATTCTTTTCCAAAAACTATCACCGTGACAGACTTGTTGGAACTATCCAAAGGAACAGAAATCTTTTATGGAACCAGTGGAAAAATTTGTTTAGAAATACAAAAGTACGTTCACCTCAATCGTGATGACACTTCCTTTTTAGAAAAATTGGCGACTCTTATAGAAAACATTCGCCCTTTCTGTTCCAAGATGCCTTCACTTCCGGGAGTAGAAGAAGGCAGCGAATTGGATTCTCTTATCAAGGAGATTTTCCCCGAGATTGCCAACTTGGTAAAATCCCTAGGTCTAAAGGGTACGGAAATGTCCCGAGAACTCATTGCCAAGTTGACTGGATCCGATGTCACTGCAAAGTTGATCTCAAGACTCAAGGAACTTTCTGCTGCCGGAAAGCTCGATACCAAAAAGGTTTACGAACAGATCAAGAATGCAATGGTTGGAGCGGATCCCAATATGGCAAAGTTTTTTGGACAACTACAAGACCTTATCAAAGGTTCCGAGACTTATTATACGGCAGACGAAGCGAGCTCACTGCTTACCGAACTTGGAGAAAAACCCCTGGAATAGGGAAATATCGAATAATATGAAATTATCGGTGAGAGGAATATCATTTCTAATGCCAAACTAGCATTTGATATTGAATAAATTAATACTTAAATTGTAATATGAAATGAGCCAAAATAATAAATCAAACACTGATACAACTAATAATAAATCAAACACTGATACAACTAATAATAAATCAAACATTGATATCAGAAATTATTACTATTCATATACAAATGAAAATGCACATTTATATGATGAAGATGATGAAAATAGATCATCTTACACACCATATTTTTATGTATCAACATATGAAGGTAGGCATGAATATAATGGTTATACATTATATGGTGATTCTGATGACGAATAATTTGCTTTATATTTACTAATCCAATTATAAATATCATTTCCCCACGTAAATATTCTCTTTTTCAATTCGCCTAGAACAGACTTAAAATAATCCTCATCGACAAACGCTTTTGTTTCAACCTCGCTCATTTTCTATTTTTAGATAGAAAATATTTTATCAATTTTTGATGCGCCATTTTTATAAGGATAGATTCACATTTCCAGTGGAAAGATATCCAAAAATATTTTTAACTATACATTCATTGCGTTCCTGATCATTACACAATTGATTCACGAGATCGTTATAATCCAACTCGGTTTTTCCTCGCACGAATCGATGTTTCGGCGTGGGACAGAAATTACTCTTTATAACATGAACAGTTACTCCCTTCTTTACTTCAATCCTGGATACAATGGACTCGTGGAAAAAAGTTTTTATAGCGTTGACAAGCCCATCTCCCCTTTCCAAGGTAGCAGTAAGTCCTATGAGATATTTTGGACGATAGTATAATAGACCCTTACAAATCGACTTTGTACATTTATGCATCTCATCAATGATAATAGTTCCATAATCTTGAAGATCTTGGTATCGATGCTTAAAAGTGTGAGGAGTACATACGACTATTGGAGAAACCACTTCTTTTTTTGTATCCAAGTATTGAGGTTTTAGGTTGGTATGCTTCTCAAATTCCTCTTTCCATTGGTCCAAGGTTACCGAAACTGAAGACACTATAATAGTTTTTCTTCGAAGAGCACAAGCCAAATATACAGACATTGTCGTCTTTCCACAACCAGTAGGAATGTTCAAAAAACAATGTCCCTTGGACGACAAATAATCACAAGCCTCTTTTACAATAGTCGATTGATCCACTCCCTTTTTTATTCCTAAAGAAATATCGCACTCTGGTTCTATGAGAGAATGTCTTGTCGTGGGTCTGGAATCAAACATTTCTTCCCACAAACCTATGGGAAAAAAATAACCTTTGGAGGTAGCCCTATAAAACTCAAATTTCTGCTCTACTCCATATCGATCCTTGTGCATGAAGGTTGATTTGTTTATAAAATATTTTATTTCTTGGGAAGAAAAATAATCTTTGGGAAACCACACTGCCATGATTGCTAAATATTCTTTAATATATAAAGAAGTTCAATAATTTAGGGCTGTGAAAACCACATGAGATTACCCGGAGTATTAAAATATCCGTCCCATCCTCCCACTCTGGGCCCAGTGTTGTTGAAAAGGGTTCCAGCTCCTATAAATACATCTATAGTATTCGTCGGTGAAAAACTGAGTGGAGCGGAAAATAAAATAGAATCCAGATATGAGGTAAAGGGGTTGTCGTTAGATATATGTATCGATCCTGTTATACCAAACCGACCTTTTGAAATGAGACCGGCGGAAGTGCTCCCCAATCCAGTTTCTACCACAATTGCAGAAGCATAATCTGGCATGAAAGTTAGAGGAACGCCCGTCATAGTAAAATTCATTACATATTTTCCGACGTTCGGATCTGAAAATCTCCACTGATTGGCATTTATATCGACATGAACTGTTCGTCCCACTTTTCTTAAAACATAACCGACTTGAGATACTGCTACTGGAACTACGGTGGTAGATGAGGGAAACTGTATAGCGAAAAGATTTGCTACTCCACTATAAATCTGAAGATTTGAACTATCTAGAGTTATAACGCCATCAACATCCGATAGACTCATTCCAGATCCCACCGCCAATCTTTTCAAAGAATAATCAGCTGAAGGTAAAGGTTGAGAATACAGGCTAGTACTATTAGGCACAAAAACGTTTGAAGCATCGACAATCTTAAGATCGTTTGAAATCCTGACTGTGGTGGCGTTAGATGCCAGTGCGACTCCATTTGCAGTAACGAGAGACTTTAATGAATAATCTCCGGCAGCTGCGTTTCCATTAAGAAGGAGCGATGTTCCCGTTCCTAAACTATTTATAGATCTATCTAGACTTAAAGTTATGGTGTCAGTATTAGAAACCAAACCCACTCCGTTAGATGCAACTAAAGATTTCAATGAATAATCTCCTGCCGAGGGGGTTCCATTATTCACCAATGCAACCCCCGAACCAAGGGAATTTATTGCTCGGTTAAGCCTAATACTCACCGTATTTGCATTAGAGCTTACATTAATTCCGTCCTCGCCGCTCAAAGTTTTTATTTTATAATCTCCCAAAGAAGGATCGCCGTTATTTACTAAACCCGCGCCGCTTCCAGATTCTAATAAAAGCCTACTTAGGTTTACCGATAAACCATTTCCAGTTTGAGTTATTGTTATCCCATTACCTGAACCTATGGAGCTCAGAGATATGAGTGGACCCCACCCGACAGATTTTCTGATATAAACTTGGTCATTGAAAAATGCCATATTTCCGGTGTCACCCGGTTCACTAAGAATATTTGGGAGATCCAGAATATTGAGTGTCAGGGTCGATTTATGTTCGGTTGACGACGAGTTTCTATATGGAAGACGTGTGAAAAAATCCCGACTGCTCATACTAATCCTGAATAATTTTTATAGATTCTTTTATCTGTCGAATATGTGGTTATTACCTTCAAAGTGCCTTTCAAATCGGGTGTATCAAAGACATTTTCCTTTAGCATTTTTTCAAAAGTTTCATTAATTTCATGCATAATTTCCATAGAAGAGCACCAAATGTGTAGTATTGATCGGTAAAATTTGCACTCGGCAGTGGCATTGTTTCGTGCGGCAATAAGCCCTTTGATCTTTTTGTATAACAAATCGGTAGCGTTGAACCCCTTTCCATAATCACAAGCTCGAGTAACAGAAAAGCCCACTCTTTCGCGATCTTCTTTTATAAGTTCGGGGTATTTGGCCTCATAACGTTGTGGGGCTTCTGCCACAAAATCGACCAACTTATAACTAGTAGACTTGTATATGACTTTGGTTTCAAAAACAAAATTGGTGTAACCAAGATCATAAAAATAGTGGATACTGCATGCCTCGCTTATCGTGGAATTTCCGCCTGCATTTTCCAAAGTAAGGGACTTTTTTGCAGGGTCACACAATACTCGAGGAATTACCCACCCCATTGGCGTAGAATTTCCCATGTCCTCAAAAATTCCAGCGCTGATTCCCAGGTCATCAAAAGAATCGTCGTCTGACGAATCTAAAACTGGAAACCATCGAAAGTTGTCGTTTTCTAATAGTTCTCCCATTTTGTATTACTATGCAGTATAGTAAAATTTTTTCGGTTTTTAGCTTTGAAAGTTGATATACAATCCTACTATACAAAAGGTAGCTAAAAAACCACTTGTAAATCCGATGATAACCCCAAACCTAAAATCGCGGTCTTTCTCCATAGAGTTATCCGTACCTTCGCTCATCCTAATTTTATTTTTTCATACAAAATCCCAATAGCAGAAATGCTCAACCCAACAAATAATCCTCCCAAAAAGGACTTTATGATTGTATCCCTAGTCGATGGAGCTTTTTTTGTATGAGTTATATATCCCATATTTTTGTTCACCATTATTAGAGTTTGATCATTTTCAAGTAGAAAATCAAAATGAAAGGAAAAATTATGCATCCTAAAATCTTGTCCTATAGGAGTCCACGATGGGCAAGCAACTATTGGTAACTTTGAACTTTCCATGAAATATTCCATAGAGCTATAAAAATGAAATTTCATTTTTATATTCCTAGAAATAAGCAAAACATGCAGGCTGTGCAAACTATGGAAACCGTTACTAAAAGATTCGAACTAAAGTCCGAGAAAGGATATATCGAGTATAGTTTGCGATCCGATGAGGGTTTGCTCTTTTGGTTGGTCAAAAAACTGGAAACGGGCTATATGAAAGAAAACTTGATGTTCCGGGTTTTCAACGATAAAATCAAAATCACAAGAAAAAACATTGACTTGATTGCCAGCAATTATGCACTTCAATACTAGACTAAAAAAAAAGAAAATTTGCTTATATATTATAAGCAAAAATTGCGAGTAAAACTTAAAGGTTGTCGTATGCCAATTTACCCCCTATACCCATTCCGACTAGTATGATTACCAAACCGGGAATTGTCACTTTGAGAGTCGAGGAAGGATCTGCTAGGCTAGGAACGAACTTTGTGATAGCAAAGAAGAGTACCGCTCCGACTATAAGGGATACTGCCACTACCATTAGCATGTTAGGCTTTGATGAACCGACATCAATTTCGGCTAACATCTTTTTAAGTTGTGCTGATCTGGCTGACATTCTATACTTTCTATAATAGTCCATAATTTTTATTTATTTTTTTCTATCAAAATAAATTGAATGTCCGAGTATGTATAGAGAATAATTAATATGGGAGAAAGGGTCACCATCATAGGTTACTATTGGTCGGCCAAGGACACTGTATTCAATGGAGATAAAAAATATACGTGCATTGTGAACGGCACAATATATGTTGGAGGAGACACTCTAGAAGAACGTCAATTGCCAAAAAACTATAAAAGTGTAACTTTGAGAGTTCTCGGACTCACTCCTTGGGTTTATCTAGAATATCCCAAGAACGTTTCGAGGTTTGATATTGAAAGAGAATTGCCTTTTATCGCCGGAAAGGATGAAATTCTAAGCATCAAATATATTCACAATCAAACCATTTTGGACAAGGGTTTGAAAAAAGATTTGTTAAAAATAAATCTAAAGTCAGAGTATGCAATAAGTCGACTTCGAAGCAAATTTAGTTATACCGAGAATCGACCCGAAAAAACGGTAAAAATTGGTGGAGTGGACATTAAGGCAAATACCTTTATGATTCATGAAGAGAAAATCGATCAGCTAGTAAAAAATGCAAAGGTAAACGGAATTAATTTTTCCGACTATTTTTCTATTCCCAAAAAAGCCCTTCGAAAAAACGGGTTTTCTACTTCTGACTATTCTGCAGAAATTAATGTGAAAGATCTAAAGGCTGAGCCTGAGCCGCCTTATCCATTTTTGACTTCTTTTTGCGTGATAGATTTTGAGCAATACAGTCATCATCACGATTCAACTTTTCCAGATCCAAGAGATATTCGCAACCACGTTTTTCAGATTGGAATAATACATGGCTATCTTGGTATGCCTGAAACATACAAAAAATATTTGTTGACTAGATACGATCCCGGAAAAATGGAAGGGATAGCTCATACTGTTTGTAAAACCGAACGAGAATTGTTTCTACTTTATTCAAAATTTTTATCTACTCTAAAGCCCCAAATGCTCATTCACTATAATGGTTTGAGTTACGATTTGAATTGCGAGACTATAAGATGTGAAAAGTTGCAGATGGAAGCAGATCAACTCAAAATGTATTCGAAAATAAAAGGTGAATCTGCAACGAAAGAAAAGATCAATTGGTCCTCCAAAGCGTATGGAGAGTCCAAATACAATTTTTACGATGGCGGGTGGGTTCAAGTAGATGTAAAAGTTGTCATAGAACGCGACTATAAACTTCCGACTTATGCGTTGAAACACGTAGCGGAGGTTTTTTTGAAAGAGCGTAAGATGGATTTGACCGCGAGGCAAATGTTTATTCTAGTAAAACTAAACATGGATTACGTCGAGTTTGCTCAAAAATGGGGCGATCAAGAAGTCCCCCAAAAGAAAAGACTAGAAATCAAAAAGACAATACAGCGTTTATTTCCACCCCTGTATAATAATTCTGTAACTCAACCTATTCGAAAAAAATTATTG
This sequence comes from uncultured Rickettsiales bacterium, assembly GCA_964484565.1. Lineage (GTDB taxonomy): Bacteria > Pseudomonadota > Alphaproteobacteria > Rickettsiales > CAZAGG01 > CAZAGG01. Next base: position 106,025 of record CAZAGG010000002.1, read on the forward strand.
GAGTGGACTACTGGCACAGAGTTTTTGGATGTATTAAAAAGCGCCATTAGAAAGATTGGAGAATACTGTTTACAGGATTGTAATGTAACCCTTGCTTTGTGTGACAATAGAAATATTTGGGAGGGGTTTGTTCAACTATCAAAAGTGGCAAAAGTTCCCATCTCATACCTTCAGGGTAAGGGTACTTTGGTCAAGGTTGGTGCAATGTTATTCTCAAAATGCTACGATAAAAATATAGTAGTAAACTCTTTCCCGGTAAAACCATACGTCCCATATCAAGGAGCGTACGTGGTCGATGGTGTTCCGGGATATTATACTAATGTAGTCACCTTTGATTTTTTCTCGCTGTATCCTACGAACATTATTTTGGGGTGCTTGGATTACTCGACCATTGATCTTCCTACCAAAAGCGAGAAAAATGTTTATGAGTGGGAGTCTCATGAAAACTGTGTTCATGGTACGAAAAAAGTAGTCAAACAGAAAAAGACGATTTGTGGAAAACAAAAATATTCCTTTGATAGAATCTTATTCGACGAAAATGGAAAGCCTATAAATGAGGGAGTATTACCCGATTTGCTAAATGAAGGTTTGGACGCAAGAGTAAAAGTAAAATTCGAAATGGCCGTGTATGAAACTGCTGTAAAAGCCCACGAAGGAAAACTACAAAATCCAGAAAAGGACTTGGAGTTTCTAAAGGCAAATCATCAAAAGTTTAACATCATATATAATGACAAAAAAGGCGGCCTACCAGAAGGAGTATACAGGGCATACAAGGCAAGGTGCTCCAGTCTCAATGCTCGTCAATTAGCCATCAAAGTCTTTTTAAACTCTGTTTATGGAGGTACTGGAGCTCAAAAGGGGCCTTTCCCATGCGTTCCTATAGCCAGTTCTATTACTTATATGGCTAGAATCATGATCAATTATACCATAAAGAAGGCCCTAGAATTATTCGAGGCTAGAGGAATAAATGCAAAACTGGTTTATGGAGATACTGACTCTTGTATGATTTCTCTTCCAGACTTGAGTTCTGCCGATGCTATTGCTCTGGGAATAGAATTTTCTGATTTGCTAACTCACTATGTAAAGTTGTTTATGATGGGTCTACCAGAAGACTATACCGTAAAAGACCCCGATGGAAAGTCTTGGTCTATCAAGCCCGAAAAACAAGGTGGATTCCCGAGAAAGTTTTTGAAGGGATTACCAGAAAAAGATCGTCAAAATGTTCTGTACTATGACTATATTCGAACCAAGCTCGAGTTTGAAAAGCTATATATCAAGTTTTTGTTTCTAACCAAGAAGCGATATATTGCAGAAATGTGTAACACGAAAGGTGTAATTGTGGAAAGAACAAAAAAGGGCTGCGCGCTCACTCGAAGAGAAAATCCTGGAGTTACAAAGAAAATTTATTCAAAACTCACTGATATGATCTTGGAAAGTAGGCCCAAAAAGGAAGTGTTTGGTCAACTATATGACATGATCAACGATCTTTTTACTGCATATTACCTCGACTCGAAACATCCAAACAAAATCACTCTCTCCGAATTCATCATTTATATGGGAATAAAAAATCAAATAGACTATGCAAGAAAGGCGGGAGGAAGATATATCGATAAAGACGGTTTTCCTTTCCAGCCATCTCCAGACCCAATAACGGGAGATCCAGATCCTTTGGACCCGAGGTTAGTCTATCCAAAGTTGTCACAGATTCACCTCATTGTAAAGATGAGGGAGAGAGGTCAGCCCATTCCTTCTGGAACTAGAATGGAATTTTTGTATATAGAAACGGAGCCTGGGGCTCCAAATTGCGAAAAATCCGAAGACTATACTTTTTTCAAGGAAAGAGGGCGAGAAGCAGGTTTGACCCTGGACATTCTTCACTATCTATCATCGAAGATTGCCAACCCCATATCAGAGTTGCTGTCTATTAGATATAGAGGAGAAGTCATTCCCTATCAAGATCCAGAAGCCAAATTTCACGAACTATATTCTAGACAAGCCTCGATACTGGAACCAGAATTCAAAAGGATATCAAGTCTGTATTCTAGACTCAAAGGCTCAAAGACAGAAAATACGTGGACCATGGAGAAATTTGAACTACTAATGAAAGCAAAAGAGACTGTTTGGCTGTTGGAAAATCAACCCAAGCTATCAAAAAAGAGGGGAGAGAGTCTGGAATCCGCTCAGATAGTGGTAAAAAAATATAAGCCAAAGAGAACTTGGAATTTATTTATGAGCGATCGAGACTTGGAAAAATATACCAGTGATAAATCTGGAAAGTTGACCAGTAGGGACGATCAAGTATTAAAAATACTGGCTGTACTAAGACTGAGACACGAAAAGGACTATTATGAACTCGAGGAAGATGAGGATGAATTGTCCCTAGATGTATCCATGAGTGGTGTATTCAGTTATCAACCGGTGATAGATCCTACGTTGGTTGAACACGCCCTTAAATTATATTCTATTCATGTCATCACAAAAAGATGCGAACAACTGAAGGGTAAAAAGTATCTCTCGTATGACAAAAATATAAACAGAGCTGACATTGCGATGGGTCGTAAAATTTTTAGTTCCAAAAAAATAGAACACGTTCCTACGGGGTCTATTGGAATTATTATAAACAAGAGGATAGAGGAAGATAAATCCATTTTATACACTATACAGTTTGAAAACTATGGAGTAATCGAAAACGTTGCTCGAGAATATCTAAATGTAATGAGATACAAGGATGACAATTTTATGGGAGATATTATAGAATATAGAACTGCCCACAAGAAACTGGTGACGGAATTTCCAGAATCATTTAGAAAAATAAAAGCTCTCAAAAATTGAAAAATTAATGTTTATGGTTATATAGAAACTAACCATGGCGAGAACAAAGATGACTTCTAGAAAGCCTTCAAAGGGCGCTTTATCCAAGGCCGCAGCCAAAAAGAAGGAGGAGGAGAGCGCTTCTAGCGAAGCAGAGTCACAAGTAGAGGTCAGCGATCAGGTCGAAGAAGAAACTGTAAGCGAAACTTCTGAAGAAAAACCAAAAAAGAAGGCTCCGAAAAAAGTACAGCCAAAAAAGGTTGCCCCCAAGAAAAAGGTAAAGGAAGAACCCGAGGAAAGCAGCACTGAATCTTCCGAGGAAAAACCTAAAAAAGCCGCTGCAAAAAAGACAAAGGTTGAACCCAAAAAGGCTCCCAAGAAAAAGGTTGAGGAATCGGAAGAAAGTGTGAAAGCCAAAACTCCTAAGAAGCCCGCTGTTAAGAAGTCAAAGGTTGCTCCCAAGAAAAAGTTGGAATCTAGTACGGAGGCTAGCGCGGTTTCTAGCGAAGCCAGTGAAGTAGAATCTTCTGTCAAAACTCCCAAAAAAGCAAAGACTGCCCCGAAGAAAAAGGCGTCTACCAAAAAACCTGTCCCCAAAAAAGCAAAGGTCGCTCCCAGGAAAAAGATTTTGGATTCCTCAGCTTCAGTCGAAGAGGGCTCTATCGCTTCGGAAGTGGAAACTAGCAAAAAGTCTAAAAAGAGTACAACCAAATCTGAAACTGAATACAAATCTTTTGTTGAAAGCTCTGAAACTCCTTCAGATGAGCTTGCGGGCTCTGAAGCTGATGAATCGGTCGACTCTATAAAACCCGATTCTGAATCCTATGACATCAAAAAGCTCGTCGATACTTTAAAGTTTACTGAAGTGTATCAGTTGGTAAAAATGTATCTGTACAAACTCGAGAAATCTGGTCGTCATGAGGAACGCAACAAATTGAGAGCAGAGTTTGGCATTTTTAATATTCCAGTAGAAAAACCCAAGCCTGTTAAGGAGGACAAACCGCTGCCAGAAAAAGCACCCGAACCTAAGCCCGATCCCCCCAGAAAACCCGAAGATTCCAGGAAGTGGTATCCTCCAGTAAAGCCTGTTGAGGTGCCCAAGGAAAAGGTAAACGAGCCTGTTCCAGATGAGGACACTGAATTTGATAATGTTTCTTTACAGGAATATGAAAAAGAGATTGACGATCTCGAGCGCTCGGATACCATGGATCCCATTTCTGGAGTAGACGAAGAGTTGGCCGATCTTGAAGAAAAAATAAATTACTCTCCAAAGCAAATACAAGATCTCATGAGTTTACTGTATGCCAATCCCAACATTTCAGATGAAGAACTTGCCAAAAAATCTGCTCAGCCCATTGAGAACATTTACTACTATAGAAACAATAGAGCTAGCCTTGAGCAAAAGCACTCTGATATCTTGACCAAAATCACATCCAGAAAAAGTCGAGTATTCAAGTAAGAAAACCCTGATAAAAATACTAAACTATTTTAGTATGGAAAATTGTTATCCTCTTTTTAGAAAAACAAACCAAAATGTTGGTTGCTCTGGAAAAGAGTGGGTCATAAAAGGTAGAACTGGTGAGGATTCGGTTCACGCAAAAGTTTATGGTGCATGCTGCAAGGACAAATGTGATTATGTCATGAAGGTTGAAAAATTTTTAGACAAACCTCCATCCGATGAGAATGATATTCAGGTCATAGCGGCTAATATGGGATTAGGTCCCAAAGTAGTAGACTCTTTCACTTGCGATAATAATTCATTCATCGTCATGGATGCACTCAAACAGACTGCTATGGACTTGATAAAAAAATATCATAACCCACTAGTACATCTTCGCATAATCAAAGATTGTTGTGATCTCCTCGAAAAATTTCATCAAAAGGGGTATGTTCATGGGGATTCTCATCTCAATAATTTTATGGTAGATTATCTTAATAGCAATTTGGAAAAATCTTTACTAACAAAAAATCCTCAAGAGTCATATAACCTTTTGAATCCCAAATATTATATGATAGATTTTGGACATTCTCAGAAATACGAAAAATTTCTGGTGAGAGAGGACTATATAAAAATGTATCTGCATCTTCGCAATTATTATGAAGGTATCCTATTGGATTCTGAGATAGAAAAATATGAACCCGTGTTACATTTTATTGAAGAAAAAATAGCTTCGTCTTAAAGATTTAAAAACCATTATAAAATGAAAATTAGAAAAAAAACTTTTCTAATAGAAATTCATGGAAGCCGAAAAGTGCAAGGAAACTGAATACTCGGATTCTTTTTGTATAGAAGATCATACCCCAACCATATTGAATTTTATGGCTCAATATCCAGGAAAAAATTTCCAGTTTTTTAAGAGGACTGCCACTCATGTGTTTATAAGGGTATATTAGGAAAAAATTTTTCCATTAGTATGAATGGAAATAATTTGGAAAAGTGTCACATTCCCGAAAAATGGTGTGGAAATGGAAAGCTACCACCAAAGGACCCAGAAATTTTGGGTTATTACTACAAGACTGGTACTCCGTATGAATGTCTGAAAAAAGGAATAGGCGCTGGAAAATACTCGACGGAAAAAATTCCTATTGGGTCACTAAGAAATATTCGCTATATAGGACCGGTATATGAAAAAAGACTATCAATCAGAGGAATAAAAAATTTGAGGGATCTTCAAGAGAAATGTCTAGAAAATAATTTTCAAAATATACTTCAACGAGCTTTCAAGAAAAAGACCACCTTTGATCCGAGGCCATACAATTCTGTGATATGGTACCTCACAAAAATGGGATATAAACTACACTTTGAATGTGTAAAAATTCCCGAGGAAAAATAACAAAGATTTTTTTTCTTTTTTTTTACCAAAGTTAGTATGAATCTTCTCGATAACCCAAGACTCAAATCTAGTGGAATTGCAGCTTTGCTTTTCGCGGGTATTTCTCTACCCCAGATGGCTCAACTATCAGAAAAATTGGGAGATTCTGTAGGTATCGAGCTTGGTCGCATGGGATGTCCCACTCAGCTTGGCGTTTTGGCTCACGCTCTTCTGTATACTTTGGCCGCCGGAGCCTTGATGATCTACCAGACGGGAGCCAAAGTCCTCGATGGAGCAACTTGGATGCATGCTCTTAAGGGTGGTCTGTTGTACTTTGTAATTGCCAACCCTCAAGTCTATAAGATTACCAATACACTCTTTGAACGCATCGGATTCAGCCTCTCTGATCCCGATGGATGCCCAAAGATGACCGGTATCCTCGTTCACTCGTTGGTTTTTGGCGCCCTCGCTTATATGATGATGGGATCTGCTTAAGGATAGAAAATATAAATACTATTCGTTTTATCAAAAAACGAAACTCTTTTTAATAAGTTGAATTATAATATTATGACTACCTCGCTAAATAACCCCCAATTTCTTTTGATAGGAGATATTCACCTTCGAGTAAAATCGGTTCCAGATTTTTTGTTATTGAAGAAAAAAATTTTACATACTATAAAAAAATATAATCCGGAGACAGTAATATTTATGGGAGATCTGTTGGATACAAATGATATAGTAAGGGTTAGTTTGCATGAATTAATGACCGAGTTTATAGCCCAAATTTCAAGCGAGAAAAAAGTTTTTATTTTGATTGGAAATCACGACTATTCGTCTCCAACGCAATACCTCACGACCCACCACATTTTCAATCCGCTTAAAAAATGGAAAAATGTTTGGGTAGTCGATGAACCCCTTATTTTTAGAGACTCCCTCTTAGTTCCGTATATTCCTCCGGGAAAGTTTGATGACGCCATATCTGACATTGACTTGAGTAATATAAGAAGAATATTCTGTCATCAATCTTTTTTGCCACTTATAAAATTTGCAGAAGACACTTGGAAAACCGAATCGCCCAGAGTATACTCTGGCCACATTCACGATGCTTGTTCAAACAAAAATATTTTTTATACAGGATCATCTTTACAAGTCAGTTGCACAGAAAATCCAGATAAAAAAATATGGCTATTGAGTTTTAATGGCGACAGTGACTCCCTTACTCCCATACCCACCAATATTAAAGGTGTTTTGACTATCAAATGCAAAAGCAATAATTTGGCTACTTTAAAGCCTTCCGAGAAACACAAAACCAAAATAATAATTCGAGGAACAAGGGAGGAGTATAAGAAATGTAAAAACAAGGATTATTACAAAAATTTAGAGGCTCAATGTACTATAGAATGGGATTTTATCGAGGAAAAGCTCAAGAAAGAAGAGAGGGGATATTATAAAATTGATTATAGGGAATATTTGGAGCGTCTATTAGATCAAAACGAATGGGACCTCTTTAAAACTCTCGGAATATAATCCAAAAAATGTAAAAAAATACTATTATAGTTGTAATTACCATGGCGAAAAACTCTGGCAACATTATTGTCCGCGGCTTTGACAAGTCCAATTATGCTATCATGGGTGATATTGATAAGAAGACTGAGGAGAAAATCAAGCTTTTGACTGGCAAACCTCTTCGTCGTAAAGACACTGAATATGGATCTGTCCTTCTTATCGGAAACGCCAACAAACAGGTTGCAGAGCTTATAAAAATTTCTGGAGCTGAAGAATATTCGTCATTAGCCGATTATAAGGCATCACTCGAAGTCTCAGAAGAATCAGAAAAGCCAAAAAAGCCTAAACCGGCGAAAAAGTCTGCCGAAAAACCAAAGGTCAAAAAAGATGCCTCCATAACTATTATTCAAGACTATACAGACAAATCTTTTGCAGTCTATGGTGACACCAAACCTCATTTGGAAAAAATAAAGGAACTGAAAGGAAGAGTTGGTGCATGGAAGCGTCTAGCTCATGGCATGGGGTGGGTATTTCCCTCTTCATCTAGAAAAGTATTTGACTTTTTGGAGTCTGTTGGAGCTCAAGTAGTGACCCGCGAGGATTATGAGTCTGATCATCCAGCTCGAGTGGTAGCCAAAGAGCCAGCTAAAAAGCGTGAGTCTGACCAGCCAACCAAGGAGCCAAAGGTGGTTGCAAAGACTACTAAGGCAAAGGTTATTCCCGTAATGGACGAGTCTGGTTTGAAAAAAGATTCCGATTCTAAAACACCAGTTAGAAAGTTTATAAAGGATCGCACTGCCAAGCTTGAGGCACTTTTTGACACCATTTTAAACCGCAATGTTCTTTTCCACGATCTAAAGGATTACGTTTCTACTTTTATGACTACAAAGACTCATTATGATCCCTATGGAGTCACTGCTCACCTTGAGATTGCAAAGATTCGCGCAAAATACTTAGAGCCGAATGTTTATGTAACCGGATGGGATATTTTGTTGGGGGAGGTTTTGAGATCAGGTTATGATTCGGGCGACGATTCTGGATTTGAAAAGGTGATTGCTTGGGCCAAAAAATACGACCAGAAGAATTATGTTATTACCAAAAAGACTGCCAAGAGAGCTACTCCGGCTAAAGTCAAAAAGACTACCAAATCAACAACGAAAGCTGCTCCTAAAGTCAAAAAGACTACCAAGTCTCCTGTAAAGAGAGCTACTCCGGCTAAAGTCAAAAAGACTACCAAGTCAACAACGAAAGCTGCTCCTAAAGTCAAAAAGACTACCAAGTCCCCAGCAAAGAAACCTACTGCTAAAAAGACTGCAAAGTCTCCTGTAAAGAAAGCCGATCCCACCAAGGCAAAAAAAGCGACCGCTAAAAAAACCGTTAAGAAGTAAAGGATAAAATTGAATTTATAAAAATAAATTCTAACAATCAAAATGGATACGTCTTTGGCTTCTACCGCTATAGAACAATATCAAGAAAAAGAAGTCCCCGGGGTCATCAGTCTACCCGAAGCTCCTAAAGTTTTGCCTGAAAAATGCTGCTGGATATACAGAAGAACAACGGGAGACAAACCTCGTGGAGCAAACTGCGCGGAACCCATTTACATCAGTAAACATCGTTCCTATATTTTTTGTTTTAAACATCACAAAGCAGCAGTGGACATGTCTTTTCAAGGTCGAACCCTCACCAAAAATAGCCAAGAACCCAATGAATGTTATTTTGAATATAGTCGCGATTCTGGAGTTTATGAGGTAAGGTGCCATTCAGCATATCCAGGCGGAAAGATGAAAATAATGGTTCAGGGTAAAAAGTGAAAATAATAAGGTTTCTTTTATATAAAAGAAATGACTGCAGTTCAATATGGAAATGTTATTGTTGAAGGAGTACCAGACTTTTTTGAAAAGTGTTGGTTTCCAAAAGACAATTTTGATGGGGAATATGACCCTTTAGTCTTTGCGGCCTTTATCAAGCTTTTGAATGGAAAAAATATTGTGTATTCCCTTACTAGTTCTCAGTTTGAAAATTTATGCAAAATGGTAATGGATACAGTTCCAAAGGATAATTATGTGTATGGTATATTAAAACAAGAATCGCTTGGAAAAGAAATATCGGGGCGCACAGCTACCTTTTTATCACAATTTTAAAAGCGACCAAAATGGTTCTTCGGAAAATGAAAATAATAGTATTATTTTCTTAGAGCAAAATGTCGTCCGCAGAATGTATCTATATGTTAAGGACGAGAGAATTTAAAAATCAAAATTCTGATGTATATAAAATTGGTAGGACCACACAATCTATAAAGGCTAGATTCGGAAATTACGGCAAAGGGGCAGAATTGATTTGTCATGAAATGTGTGACGATTGTGTAAAAGCTGAAAAAGGCTTGATAAAACTTTTTAAGGAAAAATATACTCAAGCAACTTGCTATGGTAGAGAATATTTTATAGGGCCTCAGAAGGATATGGAAAATTCACTAAAGGAATATATCAAAAACTTTAGGGCTAAAAAATCAAAGGTGGTAAACGAAGACGTGGCTGATGACCCCCATGGATATTGATGAGGAATATCCCGAGGAGGATTCTGAAAAAGCAGACTCTGACGAAGACCTTGGAGACACCACCTTCAAGACCTTTGAAAAGGACCCAAAGGCCACGGTAAGATTGAAAGAAAAGATGATAGAAACCATGGGGAAATCTGGTGAGAAAAAACTAGCCGACGCTAAAAATGCTATGTATTGGAAAACCCTTGCCTTGGTTCTGTCCAAAATAATAGTCAGCGAAAAAGTTGATCTTGTTTTTCAGGAAATTCTTCGTATTAAAAAATTTACCTACAAGACTCGTAGAGGTTTCATATTAAAACTGGTCAAAAAATATGAAAAAAGCAACCTCGATAGTATATTAAAACTTGGGGTTCTAAAAAATATATACCTGCTGAATCAGGCTAGCGGAAAAAGTTACTTCTATTGGAAAAGGGCATGCAATTTATTAGCCTATTTTTGTATAGTCGATTATGATCTACGATTTGTATCAGAAAGCACCAATTATTTATTAAAAGAGTCTCGAGTATACAGGCATCTTGGGTCTACAAAATTAAAATTATGTTCGACCATATTGAGTGGATTGACAAATACTCATAGAATGATGGCTCGAGCCAAAGTAATAGAAGAAAAACAGAGAATAATAGATTTATACTGATTCAAAAATCGAAAAAAAGCAAGGGCATTTTTAATAGAAAAATGCAAGTAATCACGCATGTTTTTGACGGTTGGGATAATATACCCAGCGTCTCACACTTATATGAGGTAGAGGATAGCTACATCAGAGCTTTTGAACACCCTGGTATCGAAACAGTATCGGCGGTCTCATATGTAATCTGCGAGGGAATCGTGGTGGCTTTTGGAAGCGCTACCTATTTCCCTAAAGATAACTATTATATCGATGACCATACTCCAAATGAGTTGACTAGAAAGCTATGGGTGGAAGGTTTAGTTTCTATCAAAAAGGGATGTGGATCTATGGTTCTCTCTGAATTAGAAAAATGGCTTTCTGAGACTGGAGAAAAGTACAACGTTGAACAAAAAATAATAAACGTAATGTCTGTAAGTAATAGTGTCGGTTTCTACGAAGAGAAAGGATATTTGGAATGCCACACTGGTTCGAGATTTTATGGAGCCGATAATATAAGAATGGCAAAGGCGATAGGCAACTTTGACCTTGAGACTGCTGAGCTAGTTGATTATTCTATAATGGACCAGGAGCTATTGGTACAAGAGATTGCTACTCTGATTGTCATGGGAAGAAAAATACCTCTATCAAAATTTGCAGATATTCCTGATAATATTCCGAGGAAAAGTTATGTAGCCAACATCACCCTTTTCAAATTCAAACCTAGTGTCACTCAAGAAATGATTTCCAATATCCTCGACCATATTGACGACCTTGTTTCATAAATTAAAAAACTGGAAGAAAAATGATTTCTTATTGTGAGATAAGAAATACAAAATGCAGTACGTGTACGTGATTAGTAATGCTATGCAAAAATCGCGCAATCAGTACAAGATTGGAAAACATACTGGATCCATGACAAAACTTGTGCAGCGCTACAAAACCCCACTGATAAATCCAGTAGTCTATGCATGTTTTTGGTGCAACGATCCAGATACGCTCGAGCGTAGAGTCTTGAAATGTTTGGATGATAAAAGGGTAAAAGATGATAATGGAAAGAAAACAGAATGGGTAGAAAGTTCACTTTCAAAGATTACAAGATGTATCCAAGACGAAATAGAAAAAGTGGATGAAGGGGATGTATATACAGAAGAGTTGAGCGAGGATTTATCAGATAGTCTAGACTCTGTACTTGAAATGAAAATGAGGCTCTCTATATCTAATTGGGCTTACACTATACATAAAATAGTGTCACTGATAAAAGACCCTAAAGTAGTAGAAATAAAAGAAAACTCCATGCACATTGCATCCAAAACTCTTTTTAATCTTTATCAAGAATTCAGTAAAGATCATCAAACTACTCAAAAGGTATTCATTGACAAATTTATCGACCTTTGTGAGGATGAATATAATGATCCTATTGTAGAAGTTTCAGGAAATATTATCCTACCTATAAACACAACTGAAATTGCAGATGAAATCGAATCTAGATATGAGCAATGTATGAAACGGAGAGATGATAACGTCGTCCTTTTGTTAAAGGATTTTTTGACTAGTAAATATTCTATAACCAAGAATAGTTATGATATGGTAAACGGTTGGGAGCTTTTAAAATATTTTAATTTTTTTAACCCAGAGGTTAATTGTAATATAGATAGTCTGTTATATAATATAGACATAGCTATATATGAGTTGACTGATGGATGTTACATATCCAGAACTGAAACTAATCTAAAAATCGGTAGCTGGGTCGCATCTCATTATGAAAACCCACTTGGATTGAAAAAAATGTTTAACATAACAGGGATAAAGAGAAATATAAAATATAAAAAATTAACGAAAAAACCTATAACTGAGGATCTGATTTGTGAAAAACTGGCGCTTTAAAATAAGAAATCATCAAAACCGATCGGTGCTTTCAAAGATTACGATATCTCTAAACTGAAATTCTTAATGCAACTTGTCGTGAAATATTACCATCGGCAATTTCAAGGACATCCTGCTAATATAAGGCATTTTTTGGAATATACAAAGGAGGCCGATGCAAATGAGTCTCAAGTATATATATCAAATAACGAAATCATATTGACTTGCCTCCTTTTAGGGCTTAAACCTTTGGATAATGGTTCATTCAAATTGGCACTCGACTATTCTCTTGAGTATGATATCAACAGCATAAAAGAAATTCTGAAAGAAAACATCTTGGATAGACATCTTCACGTTCGATAAATTCATTATAAGTTTATAACCACCATGGATATTTCTCCTATTTTTCTTTTTGTAAAGAAAGTTTCGTAATAATATGATACTACATCTTCCGCTATATTGGACATTTCATATTTTGAACATCCAACAAATAAACGCTTCAAACTATCATAATAATCTTTTGCTTCTTTTTGAGTATCAAATATTTTTTTGGTAGTGTGATAATTTTCATAGTCTACATATACCACAAAATACAATTCTTTTGGAGCATATGAAATAAAACTATCTGTAAATGACATTCTATCTTGCATTAAATATTGTAACAATATTTACTTATACAGCCATCTTTCCTTGAAGAGCTCCATGTGACATATAATTTTCAAAGACGATAGAATCAGCGGTAAAGGAATCAATGTCCTTTACCCGAGGAATTCGAAGGGTGCAAAACGGCAAAGGGTCTCGACTGAGCTGTTTCTCAACGCTATCCATGTGATTTAGATAAATATGGGCGTCTCCCAGGGACATTACCAATCTATATGGAGTATAACCAGTAAGAGAAGCGATTAAGTGCGTCAACAATGCATAAGACGCGATATTGATAGGAAGACCGAGAAATACATCGGCCGATCGCTGAGTCAATTTGCATGTAAGTCCCATAGGCTCCCCCTTTTCATATTCGACAAAAAACTGGCAGAATGCGTGACAAGGGGGAAGTACCATTTTATCCAAGTCGGCAACATTCCAGGCTGATAGAATGTGTCGACGTCCAGTAGGGTCTTCTTTCAAACCCTTTATAAGCCTCTCGAGCTGATCTACTCCTTGATCGGTATAATCTTCCAGGCAACCCTTATATTCTGCTCCAGCATGCCTCCATTGAAAAGGATAGATTGGACCGCAGTCTCCTTCGCGGTAATTTAGTCCAAGTTGAGATATTTGCTCTTTGCTAGAATTTCCTTGCCAAAAATTACAGCCTTGTTCTTCCAATATTTTCGAGTCTGGAACTCCCTTGATAAACCACAATAATTCTCTTACCATATTTTTAGTGGCCATCTTTTTTGTAGTCAACAAAGGAAATCCCTTTCTCAAATCAAAGTTGAGCTCCGGAGGACAGATCAATCGCTTGACTTTTTCATGGGTTCTTCCATGGTCAATGATGGTACCATTTTCCTTGATATTTTTACAAAGTTCTAGATATGCAAGTTCTTGGTGTTTTTCATTGACTCGATATTCTCGGATATAAAAGTCCATAGTCTTGACCACTTCAGTATACTTTAGTTTTTTCAAAATTTCTAGGTTTACAAAGGTATCAAAGGAAATATTCGGAAGCCTTGCTGGTTGTATAGTCGTATGAACTATTTTATCGCACAAGTACAAATAGTCTTTAAGTGCTAGTTCATAAATCTGTGACCCTCCAATCACCCAAGTCTCCTTTGCTTTTTTCCACATGGCGAGTTCCAACGCCTCATGAAAAGATTTTACGAAAAAGTGATCATGTGCAGGAGGGGGATTCGATGAGCTAATCACGATATTTATGCGGTTTTTAAGGGGACGATTGTTTGAAGGAATACTTTCCCACGTTTTTCTGCCCATAATAACAGCATTGGTACCATCACCCTTTGTAGTCGAGGCAAATCTAGCCATTTCCTCCTTGATGTTCCATGGGATTTGTCCGTCTTTTCCGATTCCACCATCAACCGAGCTAGCAAAAATCACATTAAATCTTGAATACATTCTACTTATTGGACAAAATTAAGCTCAAATTACCTTGGTTTAGCAAAACTCCACTCATCCAGTGCCAAGGTCGAGTTTTTCTTCTGGGATGATATATCCATTTACCCAGATTAAATCTTTTTTCCGTCAAATCCATAAAATGTGTATTTTGTCAGATATATACTATAAAAAGATTTTTGCTTTTTTATTCCGGTATTGGCTACCAAATTTTTCATCCACCCAGGAACCTTTGAAGACATACTCTATTTTGGAGAAAAAAATTTAAATCTATAGTATGGATATCGACAAATCTTTGCTGGAAGACATTCAACTAGTCCCAGAAAAATTGTCTATTATCATCGAAAAATACGAGTCCAAAATACAAAAGATTATTACAGAAGCCAAGATTCTCAAAAATGAGTTGGAAGCCAAGTATGAAATCAAAATCGCCGAATTGATGCGTACTATGGAACAACTAAAAGACACCCTTGAAGGAGATAAATTGGTCCACGAGGAATTGTTGATAGAAGTTAATGGAAAATGTATTGACCTTGAAAACAAGCTAGCTGACCTTCAACAGAAATTTGACGAGTCAATCGCTCGAGCTAATGGATTGGCCGCCGAATTGTTGGAAAACAAAGAGCTTGCCCTCAGCTACAAGTCTAGATATGAAGCGGTAAACTCTGAACTAGAAATGGTTTCATCGGATAAGGCTCAAGTGGATTTGGCTCTTGCAGAGTGTCGAGAAACATTATCTTCTCTTCGCGAACAACTCAATACCCTCATTTCTGAAAAAGTATCCATCGAAGCTGCTTTGGAGTCAGGAAATCAGGAGATAGCAAAGTTGGAACAGGTTGTTGATCAACTAAATCTGGACAATGCCAATCTTACAGTCGACCTGAAAGACGCCTCAGAAAAAGCAGATCATTTTTCAAAGGCCGTTGATTCACTAACCTCCGAGAAACACGCTCTCGATCTGGAACTATCCGACCTTTCACTTCGTCATGAAGAGTGTATGAAGCGCATCGAAGAGAACAGCAAAACTCTTACTCAGGTTTTGGCAGAAAATTCTACTCTGAAGGCTCAGCTTGATGCTATCAACGGTGTTAGCACTCGTAATAGAAAGCTTATTGATGAACACCTCAAGCGCGGTTTCGATGATCGAAAGCTCGGAGATCGCGAGGAATCGGCTGCATTGCAGCTCATCGAGGCCAACAAGCAACTTGAAATTCTTCGATCCGAAAATGAGGAACTTCGCAAGTCCATATCCGAGGCCAAGAAACTTCGTCACGATTTTGAGAAGGAGAAAATGCGCATAAAGATGGAAGCCGAAACTGAGGCCCGCAAAAGGGTTCTTGGACTCGCCCCATCTGCCTCGGCCCCCGCGATTTCCCCTGCTTTGGCTCCTAAGGCCGAACAAGAAATGCCAATCACTCGCGAGATCCGAACCACTGAAGCTATAAAACCCCCTACTGATGAGGAGAAAAAGGAACGTAGAAAATCCCTTCCTCGTCAGTACTTTGCCGAGGATCAGCCATTCACAAAGGATCTCGTGAATGAGCGCGTTGCTGCATTCGTGGTTGACGATATGCTTTCCATCGAAGCTCTCTCCCATGCTATTGTAAATAAGATTCTACGTGAAGGACCCGAGAAAAGACTTTGCTATGTGTGCAAGGATATTTCAAAGAAAAAATGTGAATACATCACAAAGGGTAACAAGTGGATACGCGACAAAAACATGAGCTATCTCAAGGAATGTTTGACTCCTGCCCTGGTCAAGATTTCCAACAAGTTTATTGGCGAAGAGCGTATCGCTGAAGCTCCTCGCGATGGAGTGATTGCCGATTTATTGTCCCTCATCCAAAAGGTCAAGAATGACAAGACTTTCTTTGAGTCTCTTAAAAATCATCTTGTTCCTTCCATATCGTATTAAATTTTGGTTCCCGAAAAATTTGTAATATAACTATACAAAGTACTGACCTCTCTTTTCAAGAATCCCTTCGCGACATTTAAATATATACACAATTATAGGAATAATGGACCAGAGATGTGTAGGACTAACCGCGAGAGAAGCATCGGAATTAGCGATGACTAGTGGATATGTAGCTAGAATAGTCCGTGAAGACGGAGAGTCCAGATTAATAAACCTGGACATGAGAAAAGATAGGCTAAATTTTGTGGTAGAAAAAGGTATAGTGGTTGCTTGTGAAATTTACTAAAAATGAAAACCAAAATTGTAATAATCATTATTACAATGATTCGAAGATTGATTTATTTTGCCCCTCGTCAAAAAACTCGAGCATCCAATTATATTGCTCGAGCAAAAACGCCAGTAGAAGTATGCTACAGCCCACACCTTTTGAACGCTTTTTCTGCCGAGTTTGAGTGGCACATTTTTAAAGGCAGATATGATAGTGTCGATCAAATGTTAAGGGATGTTCCCTTAGAAACTACTTTTTTGGAAAGGATGCTAGAAAAAACTCGTGATGATCTGATGAGAGAAAAAATTATAATGGCTTTAAATCAAAGATATTGCCAATATTGAAAAAAAAGAATATTTATTATATTCTAACAAATGTATTTCCGGCCTATGCAAAATCAATTGAAGAGAACTATTTTGATCGATGATCGCCCGATCGAAGTCGTTCCGAATTTTAAAGATACCGATATTGACTGGAACGGTAGAGATCCTAAGAGAAATGTGGCAATTATATTACAGGATGGAATAAGAACGATTGATCGACTTTTTCATACCCTTTACAAACTGGCAAATCCCCCATATTTTGATAATGAGGAAGATATTGAAATTCCATTTACTTGTTCTCAATTCGATAATTTCAAGGATGTTTTGCGGAAAGATTATAAACTGGGTGATTTTGAATCTGAAAGAACTGTCCAGTTGATCGTCGATAACTTGGTTGTATCAAGTTATGATGCCTGTAGAGAAAATGATTCCGGAATATCGATGGAACGTTTTAAGAGGCTTCATGATATCTACGGCGATGAAATACCTATCGAATGGGAGGTATTAGAACCTTTTATTCGCAATAAAATCGAGCTTAGTATCGAAAAATGTAGTGGGATTTGGCGGGAGTCTAGAGAATATTGTTACTTCAAGACTGTTCATAAAATCCCTACTCGATCTATACCCGATAATATTAAAAATAGAAAAATATAAAAAATATTTGGAATCAAACCAGATTGTTTCTCCGTTATTTGAATTAGAAAGGCATAGCCCCATAAAAAGGGTTTGATTCGTATTCCCTTACTCCAATCAATAGTGCCTACTAAACCATAAACTCTTATAAAAGTTCTCGAGAAATTGGATAAGAATATTATTTATTCTTATTTCGAAAAATGGAGTGGAAATTTAAGAGAAAAGATGGCCAAAACTGTTACTGTTCAGGGAGAACTTTTAAATTCTATCCTGACTATGATGTTGTACAATCCGAGATTGACTGGACTGGGGATCCAGAGAAATCAGTGGCGATTTATTTAGAAGATGGTCAGGTCGGATATTTGGATAAAATTCTCTTTGAGTATATGTATGATATAGGAAAATCCCCGGATTTTATGGAGTTTGGTAAAATAGAAATGCCATTTACAAAGGCCCAATTCAACGACTATATAAAACTGCTAAAAGATAGATATCGTTATCCTTATGGTTCCGATGATATGGCAATCAACTATCTGTTGATTTCAAATTTTCTGATGCCCACCAAAGGATTTTTTCCCGGTCACAGAAACGAAATGTTTTCAACATTATATACTATTTATGGGGAGAACATTCCTTTGCAATGGGATACTATAAAATATCTGGTCGAATGCGAGATTTTGGATGTCAAAGATCAGTTTACGTTTTGTCAACCAAAAATAGAAAAATCTTACCATTCGGATATATTTATGAATGGACTTTTGGCGAAATATCCGATGATGAAAGACTCTGATCTTTACAAAAGATATGGTTTTTCAAAAACAGACTATAACCTTGAAAGGCTATTATACTCGATATTTTGACAAGTTAGACCTTTCTCATATACAGACTCCAATTGATGGTTCTCCCTGTCAAACCAAAAACTCTTATAGAGAAAGAGTTTACTGATGATAAAAATGCTGGAGTAGGAATCAAATCTCCCGAAGTCTCATAAATGTTGGTTCCTGCACTAGATACTGGGTTACCACCAAAATTGGTTATGGATCGGCGTAGCTCAAAATAATAGAGCTTAGAATCGGTAACATTTATACCCTTTATGATAAAGGTATAATAATAAGCTTCAGAAGTTAACATTGGAAAAACAAAATCGTAGCTGGTCGAACCCACTGTTTGTCCATTAAATTTTCCATCGTATCCGATAAAAGTTATATAATTGTTATTTGGATCGGCTTGAGTTATAGTCATACCTTCCCTTGGAACCAGTAGCCTTAGTTTTCCATCAACGGGTTCAACAATTTCTGCAGTGTTTATGCTCAGGTCATTAGCGCAATTTTCGGCTGGGAAGGGCGTGGGAGCAGAACCAAATTCGATAGAATAATTTCCATTCGAATCTTGAGCTATAGGCAAGGTATTAGAATAGATGTATGGGAAAAAACCAGAATCCCATAATTTTATGTGTGGCTGCGATGGAGTAGCTGTAAATGACGGATTATAGTTGAAGATAAGCGAATTTCCGCTAGTATTTAGGGTGACTCCATTTCCTCGACTTTTAATGTTCCTCACTTCAAGCGCTGAATTTACTAAAAAGTTTGGATTTGGAGTCGGATCAGTGTCTGGAGCATTCTGTATAGAACCGCCAGACCCCAAATTTACCCACGAGCTTCCATTAAAATATTTTATAAAATTACCATCATAAGCCAAGTTTCCTGGATCCGCCGGAGAGCTTGGATCGTAATCTGGTACATCTAATCTCTTCAAGGCGGAGATATCAGAAGAAGTGGTTTTTTTATCTGAGTTGGATATCTTGAAGCTAACTTGCCCATTAAGACCAAGTCCAAGTGACATTCTATGGTAACATTATAAAAAATGTTACTACTAATATTCCAAAGGTATCGCCATTTTATCGTTAAAAATTCTCTTGCCTTTTATGTATTCTACCCTCTTTCCGGTATTTGGATCGAATGATATATTCCTCAAGCTTCCTTCTGGCAAAGAGTATAATTTTCTCGATAAATAATCTGGATGTGTTACCAAGTACATGGATGTGGGATTATGATGACTTTGAACGCAATAATCTCCTTGTTTAGTCCATCTATCCGGGCAGCCGTATGACGAAAATTGGGGTTGAAATTCCCATCCCTTGTTATTACGTATGAGAGTTTCTTCGACGCAGTCATTTGATGGGGGATGAACATATACCATTCGATTTCCATCCTTTTTTCTTAGATATGGAACATATAAAGGATCGACCCATCCTTTTTGATAATGAGCCCACACTGAATTATTATACTCCATTACTATGTTTCCTTGTTTTTTTGAATTAGTATTTTTTACTATCATAGATAAGCAAATGTTTGTTAGTGGACAATCGAGTACTGGCGATCTAAGCTTGTTGAGATCTAACACTCGCTACATTGATCAAAAGAAAAATTCAGTGCCAACCGCTTTATTGCATCCTTTTTCAAGATCAAGAACCACCCCCAACACCCAATTCTTTTGCGCATCATCAGATGGTCGAATACAATATTCTCTAAATAGCGATTCGCTTAGGGTTTCTTTTGATCGAGGAGGCACCTGGACTGCAAACCTCACTGTGACAGAAATAAACATTCCCTTGGGTGTGACAGGTATGACTTGTAGTAGAGATGGTTCTCTACTGGTCATCGACAATGCGGGATATATATTGAGCAGGGATTTTGGTCAAACCTTTGCATCGAGAATCGCTATTACGAATTATTCTCGTTCCAGAATACGAGATGATGGTACTATCACCGGAGTGGTAAATAATCCCGGTCTTCGAGTCTATTTTGACGTGTTGACCAATAGTTTTGTGGATACTGATCTTGGTCCGTTTTTAAATGATTATGCTGTCTCGGAAGATAACAAATACGTCTACGTCGCCGACAATACTTCTGCATATTCGGTAAACCCCATAACCGGCTTAAATACTCCTATTTTTCTCTCTCCAACAACAGGAATAGATTGTAGCTATGATGGAAGATATGTTTACCTTCATACAAGTGGTGGAGTATCTCTCAGCACAGATTTTGGGGTCTCATTTTCTACTATAGGTTCAAATATATCTTCTAGTCCTCGTATAAAATGTACCAGAGATGGTTTTTCGGCCATATTGACTGGCGGAATAAATTCTAGTTACAGATCTTTTACTAATTATGGAGCGTCTACTAATACTGCAGTATTAGCTAGCGGATTTACTGTCGTTTCGACGTTCTTAAATGACGATGGAACCTTTTGCGGTATAACCACCAGCGATTCTGGCGTGTTCATTTACGATTTTGGTTTGGATTTTGAGGCTTCCGGGTTTTCTAGTTCGCTTATGGTAGCTAAAAATATAAACGGAACCGGGGAATCGACCATTTCGACCCTGAGAGTTCCTAATCGTCTCGACGCAAGCAATGTAGTTGTAGACCGCACGATAAATATTCGCAAAGATAATCGACCTATACCAGCAATGGGTCCAGTAGCTATACAGATAGGGTCTACTGATAGCGGTGTAGATAGCGCCACTCCTCTGGCTGTAGATTTTGGAGCTACAAGATCAAATGTCGTCGGAAGCAATCCGAAAATAAGGGTTTATAATAACGGCACACAACAGTGGGGATTGGGAGCTTCTACTGGTGGTCTCGATTATATTTTGCAAGGTAATTTTAGTCATTTATTCACTGCAAATTCTACTACTCTTTTAGCTGCCAATGTCGCTGGTTCTTTTTTTTCGGTTCCAATAACCGCTCCAGGAAACGGAAATGTCAATATCACCCCTACTGGGGCTGGCAATCTCAATGTAAATTTATCCTCGGGCAACTTGAGAGTTCAGCTCGCCGATTGGAATAGATTCGAGGCCATAGGAAATGTCGGTGCAGCATCTTTTAACATTCAACTTCCTATCAGCTCAAGCGGTTTTATGCTCCAGAGCTGGAATGGCTATTTAGCTAGCAATGCCACCCCCATAAGAAATAATGCCAGCAAAAGGATGTGGAGATATTATGTGGATCAGCGCACTACTAGCGATTATTTATCTTTTGATGCTTTTGATGGAAGCGGTTTTACAGAATATATGCGCATGGATCCCCTTACTAACTCTGGTAGAGTTCAATTTGGACAGGGAATTCAGACTGGTAGTATTAATATGGGATCTTCTACCAGCAGTTTAAATTCACAAAAATTAAGGCTATATGATGATGGGGTAAACAGATATGGATTTGGAATACAGAGTTCTACTTTGAGTTACGAGGCTCCCAATGCGGTTGACTCTCATATATTTTACACTGGAAACGTGGAAAGAATCCGGGCAAATTCTGCGGCTCTAAGGTTATCTGGAATCCCCATAACTACTGCTTCTGGAGATTTGACACTTAATCCATCTGGGGCAAATATCTCGGTTTCGACAAAGACTATCACAAATGTTTTAGGAGTGACAACTACAAATGCATTGTCCTCCCTGCAGGCACCCAAGATTCAGTTATACGACGCTGGAGTTGGAAGATATGGGTTTGGAATACAAAATTCGACTCTCAGCTATGAGACTGCAGTTGCAGCTGATTCTCATATTTTTTATACGGGAAACGTAGAAAGAATAAGAGTAAATAATATCGCTTTTAGAGTTGCAGTTCCCATTACCACTAATTCTGGAGATCTTACATTAAATCCTCAAGGGTCTAATATCAATTTCAGCGATAAAATAGCTCTAAACATGCGATCTCAATCACTATCATCTAGTATGACTGATTCTCTGTGGACAGGAACGATTAATGTAAACGCTATAAAAACTGGCAATTCAGTTACAGTAAGATTATCTGGATCCGTAACGAGAGGTGGAACTTCGACAACTAGCTTTACCAGTTCAATTGCCCCGCTGACATCTGGTTATATACCAACCAATACAAACAGTGGAGTGGTTTACAACCAAGGAGGAGAAGTACTAATAGCATCAGTATTCAATAATGGTGTCATGAATATAACTAAAGTAGGTTCTGTGGCCTTTGCTGCTGCATATAATATAAACTTTACAAATGAAGTGTGTATAACTTATATAGTATAAAATTATTATAATACGTTTATAATATAGAATGTCAAATCCAACTATTGATACCGAAACTACTGTTACCGTATATAAATATTCAGATATTCCATCCACCCCTATCATTGAAAATTGCACCACCACAAAAACTAACGACAAAAGAAAATGTCGTTATCACAGAAAAGATACAAGTCAATATTTATTCGCCATATTTTCTCAGTCTTGACATTTCTCTCGACCAATTTGATAGTCATCGAAGCCTTGAATTATATCAAAAATAATATGCCTCAATAGTATGAGTACAAGTTTATACTTGAAGCGACGAGATGCAGATTTTGGTCCATGGTACGACCATTATGTTTCGCCGTGGGCAGAATGTCATCCAAATTATGCCGCAATTTCTTTGAGAAAAGAGGGTGGCGTAAAAGTGTGCGTAAAAGTTGCTAATACTACCGCATCAACCCCAAGCGCAATAGGCTATGAAAAAGTATATAGAGCGCCGAATATGTATGGGGAAAAAGAAGAGACTCGATTACATAATAACCTAAGTAGAAATCAAAGGGTTATTCCATTAGAAGTGAGAAAGTACATAAGAGAATCTCCCGTAGACACTCATAAATCTCTTGGTATATAAATTTAAAAATATTATATTTTTAACTTATGAATAAAATGTTCGTTCGATAAAAATCATTACGAAACTCACCAAAAAGAAGAAAAACCAACAAAAATTATCATCCGGGGCACTTGGTCCCTTTTGACACCCCGAGTCGTATATAACCGTCTGAACGTCGCCACCAGACGAATACTTGCCTATGAAGATGGCATCCTCATCATCTAGGGCTTGAGGTGGGGCATTTATGCAGATAGAGGAACCATCCTCGGATCGAAAGAAAATATTTTTTGATCTGCGATAATGGTTAAAGATTTTTCCTCTATATACTACACATCTTTCGCGACCAGTTTCTTGTATAGGAGCAATAGTTCCATCGCGAAAAATTATAGCCTTATATGGTTCGTTACTCATTTTATTCTATATAAAATGCAATACTTAAGCTCAGTCAGATTTTACCCCTTGATTTGCCAGACACATACTTATTTGCTGCTTCAATTTCTTCTTTATTTCATCAGTATTGAGATCGATTTCATCGACGGATGGTTCTACTTCGGGGGCTTTTGGAGGAGTTTTTTGGGCTGGCTTTGCTGGGGACTTTTTAGGTGATTTGGCGGGTTTCTTAGCGGGAGACTTTTTAGCCACCTTTGAAGGTTTCTTGGCAGGAGACTTTTTGGCCGTATCAGATTCTTGAATTTCTCCTTTAACCCCCATACTCTTCAACATTGCCCCCAAATCTTTCTTTGTTCCATAAATAGTCCTTCCGTTAAGCTCCACAAAAAACTTGGCCTTTGAATTCTCTACACAAGTTTGCTTGGCTCCATCGGTCAAACATTTTTCGCCATCCTTGCAACCAGTAAATCTGCAATCATGTTTTTCTACTTCTTCAGAAGAGCTTTCTGCGCTAGATTCACCCTCTGACTCTACGGAATCATCCAACACTGATTCTACTGGCTCCTCAAAATCTTCATCTTCGGAATCACTGTCTATTTCAACCGGTTTAGGTGGCGATTTTCTAGCAGACGACTTGCTAGTCTTTTTGGCAGGAGACTTCTTTTTAGCTGGTGACTTGCTAACCTTTTTGGCGGGGGGCTTGGCGACTTTTTCCACCTTGTATATCTCTCCCAAACCTAATTCTGGGGCCTGTTCTTTGAGAGCTTCTAACTTTTTCTTTGTACCCTGGAAGATGTGACCATTTTCCGCGACTGCTCTGTAGGTCTGAGTGGTCAATTTCATATCTTTTTCAGGCTCGCATTTGTTCTTTGCTATCACACAGACGTGTCCAGGTTCATCACATCCACCCCCACAATTTGGCTCTTTTTTCGCCTTTTTTGCGACGGTTTTTTTAGCTGGGGATTTCTTCGTGGTAGCAGCTTTCTTGACTGGAGACTTGACCGCCTTCTTTGGAACCGCCTTGCTAGTAGTTTTCTTAGTTGTCTTTTTAGCAGTGGTTTTCTTGGTTGTCTTTTTGGCAGTTTTCTTAGCTGGCTTTTTCTCGATTGGTTTTTCTTCCTCGACTGAAGATTCAATGTCCTCTTTGGGTGGAGGAGTCTTTCTTACAGCGGGCTTGGCACCAGTAGCTGGGGCTTTCTTTGCGGGCGCTTTCTTGGTCGCTGCTGGAGTTTTGGCAGTCTTTTTGACGGGTTTCTTAGCGGGAGCTTTCTTGGCAGCCTTTGCTGGGGCAGGAGCGTCTGAGTGTTTTGCTTCCAAGATTGCATCGATAATATCTCCTTTTCGGATGAGGTTTTTAATGTCGGCTCCATGTTTTTTGGCAAGAGCCTTGAGTTGCACCACCGTTAGGTTTTGCAAATTATCCATGCCAATTACTATACAATGAAAAAATACTTAAGAATCTTTTTTTTTCTAGTATGTTAGACTTTTTTAAATATCTAAATAGAGATCTTTTTTATTATTGTTGGCTATACCTCAAATCGCCTTTGGAAAAAATTTACCTCCAAGGAAGATCTTTCTATTTTGGTCTCCTAGGAATGAATACTACAAAAATAGGCGACTCATATTTGATACCAGTAGAATACGAAGGGCAAAGATATACCGTATATTTGAGGAAACCATCCGAATTTAAAAGGAGAGCAAGTTTTATATCGAAAGAATATAAAGGTCCGTTTTTGGATTTTTTTTATCAAGATTATAGTGATATTGAAACAGAACTAAAAAATATGAAAAATCTTTTACATTAGTCATGGAAAGGGATCAAAATCCTGGTCGAAATAGACCAACTTCAGAATTATTTAATCTGGTGACTGAAATGTATGGGATGCTCAAAACTATCAGTCAAAAGATTGAAGAGCTTTGTCAAGAGAAAAATCAATCTCCCAGAACTAGACTGGAATCTAGAACTGATGCGGCAATACAAAATACCCAATTAGTAATCAAAAAGATTGTTGAGATTGAAAAAAACACTAATCTGCTTGCCACTAGACTTATCAACCTTAGCTCCAGACTGGAAGAGGTAGAAGATAAATTTGACCATAACATGCCCATGATCGAAAGAGGCGTTTTGGAAGTTCGAACCGAATTGGAAAAGATGAGACGCGATTTTTTAACAATAGAAACCGAAGCTTATTCTATGGTTGATTCTCGAATCGAAGCGCCTAGAGATTTGTAATAAGCTTTTCTCGCTTTAAAGTGCCTTTGAATAGTTGAATTTTCATCTACAATATCCACGTGAGTTCCCCCGTCTTGTCTGATTCTACCAAAAGGTTGCTTTATTTTTGTAATATCAGAAGTATAATATATCGTATCAAATTTGGGGTCATTAAAACCTACTCCCGCCTTTTTATCTTGAGAGACTAACACTTGCGCCTCTGGATCGTAAGCTCTTTTACCAGCTCCAGCCAAGTAGTCCGCCCTTATATTTTGGGCTCTCAGAAACAAAAGCAGTTGTATTATCTGTTGAGTTCTGATAGATATTGCTAGAACATAATTGGGAGTTTCTGGTTTTATAAAAATAGTTCCTTGGCTAATATTTTTAGCCAATTCTTCATTATCAACATACCATATCGGTCGAGGATGAATACATTCTAGGCTGAGGAAATCAGTCTTTTTTAAAGTAAGATCAGAAGGAATACTTTTTAGAAACCGAAAAGCAACTTTTACTTTTTTCTTCCCTTTTTCGGTAACCCTATAGTCATAATATTGTGGCACTACTCCTCGAATTATCATTCTATTCGTAAATATGAAATAGTTATATATTTCATTTATTATGTATTCCAAAGTTATCGGCCTATCGGCACCTGGGACAACCCCCCATGGGTATAGAAGTATAGGCTTGCTTAAGGTCCAAGGGGTGAAAAAGGGAACCTGACGAAGATTGCATCATTAGTAATGCAGTGATAGCAAAAATCACAAGAATATAGATCCACATACTATGATAAAATTTGGCGAACAAAAGTGAAAATATAATGTACTTTTTTCATTATAAAGCCAATGAATTCCAAAAAAGCTATGATCGAAAAGACTACTCTTGGAATAAAAATGCCAGATTACGATGAGGTATCAACCACAATGATGACTCTAATGATTTTTCCAAAAGAAAAATATCCAATGAGAGATCTCTTTTTAAATATGGAGGTGACAACTACGGAAACAGCCAAAAATAGAAAAGGCAATCCCGTAAAAAAAGATTTGTGCCTGGATGGATCTGTACCCGACGGCGTTGTTTTTTCATGTAGCTATGGAAATTTGTCACGAGGAACCACTCTAGCATATAAGAAAGGGTGGTGTAAGGACTGCAAATTGTATACTGAAAAAACTCTGCGCAGTGGAGAGAAAACCAAAAAGAAAAATCTCACGATGAAAAGAATATTTGAGGTTGTTACTGAAATTGATTCTAGAGGAAAAAAGACAAAATGTATGATCACAAAGTTTAAGTGTGAAGTATGCGAGCAAACCTTTTTACCAAAGGATGCAAAATCGCTCACGACCTTTCCCACACAAATAGGAATTTATTTTTCTCGTGGATCGTATTACCTTCATGCAATGATATTTCGCAAAAAACAAGGGGATATCAATTCGATCAAAATTGCTGGATGCAAAGATTATTCTGACGGCAAGGCCTTTGTCGACTTTTTATATTACAAAACTTTGTACGCAAAAAAACTGCTACCCATAACTCCAACACAAATGACTATCAATGGAACTCTGAGAAACAAAAAATTTTCTTTACCTTTTTCAGTCGATAGGGAAAAACTGGTAGAGATAATGTCCCGCCCAGAATATAGCGACCTAATTGAAAATGCCACATTCGTACCCGAAGTGCAGACTGCAGCTTATATACAAATGAAACCTCAGAAAAAATATCGAGAAATCTACGAATTGACTTTGGATCAGAAAAGATCAAAAGGGGAAATTAAGAAAATATTAGCCCCAGCAACTACGGCCAAAAAACCAGAAGCAATAACATTTATTGTGTTCACTTCTTCTTCTCAAAATCCCGGAATATCCATATTTCAAGTTACTGGAAAAGATTTTCTCTCGCACAAAAAATGCTATGACTTTTTTGTAAAAGTAGTGAGCGAAAATAAAAACTATATAGAAGAGGTCTTTGAATAAAAATCGAATTGGTTTTTCTTATTTTTTTTAAGAAAAATGTTGAGGTTGTCGAAGATTAAACCTTGCCACTATGATGAAATCATTTCATATGCCCATAATACTTCGGTAAGTGGAAATGTAAAACACACGAGATCCACACTAAAAGAAATGTTGGACGCCGGAAACTATAGAAATATAGTGGTCCAGACAAAACCGAGGCTTGCTGGTTTTGTAGGTTCCTATGAACATGATGGCCTAAGACAACTCAAGATATTTGTAAGAGAAGAATGGAGACGTAAAGGAGTGGCCAAAAAGGCGCTCGAAGAATTTCTCATTATTGAGCCATCGAGACCCATATATTATCAGTGTCTACCCACCAATATATTTTCTAAAAAATTAGTAGAATCTATAGATGGTTTTGAATATCTAGGTGGAAGTTCGCGATCCGGTATAGAAGTCGAGGTTGACACTTACAAGTTGACCTGATAGTAAAAATACTATTATAAAATAGTATAAGTAAGATTTTCTCGGGTTAGGGCTTGCACAGCATTTAGTGGTTTAAAGCTTAGGGCTTGCACAGAGTATTTCTTGCTCTCATGATATCGACTGGTGTAAGAGTTACTCGGGTCGATAGTGTGATCATATTTTCGATAGCGCGAACAAATACGTCTTTCAACTTTCTCTCCATGTAGAATCTGGCATGGCCAACTGCCTTTTTCGAAATTCTCAAATCCATGCCGTGTGGACCATGATCCTGTAATACTTCACGCATAAATCTTACAAAAGGAGTTCTAGCCATCACCAAATAACCGTCGGTAGATTTCTTGGCCTTCTTCCTCAATTCCTTCATGTTCTTAATCGTTTCTGGCTCTTCATCTGGAAAATACGCGGGGGATCCCAACACCTTTGCTGCATACTCAATGTCGGAGGCCATAACACTTTTTCTTTTGTTGTACTCGACCAGGTTTGCGGCCTTCGATAGTAAATTATCGAGCTCAACTTTCAAAATAGATCTGAGTTCTGGTAAACAGTCTCGAGTCATTCTTACTTTGAGTTTTTCTCCGGGTTTTTGTTTTCTTACCGTATGACCGATTTCAGATTCTGCAAGAGAAACTGCAAATAATCGTCTAAAATCACCAGAGGTAATACCTTGGATAGAGTCTCTGATCACTTTTCTATGTCTTTTCGTGCTCATACTATAATATTTTTTTTACTATAAACAAAAATAGTAAAAATATTTATTCGTCCTCTTCCTCATCAGCCTCGTCCTCTTCTGGCTCCTTTACCTTCTTTGATTGTTTTTTGGCTTTGCTAGTCTTTTTCGCAGGCTTGTTAGACTTTTTCTTTGGCTGAGGTTCATCAGCTTCTTCGGCATCCTCCTCATCAGCCTCTTCGGGTTCCTCAGCCTTTACCTTTTTAGTAGTCTTCTTTGCCGCTTTTTTTGGTTTCTCCTCAACCTCAAAGCCCAGCTTCTCAATATCTTCCTGAGAAACTCCATTCTTCATGGCCAAATTGATAAGATCACGAATCTTCTTCTTACCAACCTTCTTACCTCCTGCAGCCTTTTGCTTGGTGACTTTTTCACGAAGTTTGAGGCCAGCCTTCTTGGCGAGAGGCTCTGCTTGTTCAATCTTCAGAAAAATGGATTGAGACTTTTGAAGCTCATTGTTAAAAGCATAAATCTGACACCTTTTGGTTTCCCCAGTCACAGGGTCGACTAAACGGAAAATACCATGAGCATCATCAGTGATAGAAAATTGCTTACCACCATACGAAAAAGACTTATCCTTGGGCATACTAATATGAAGAATTTCCCTATATTAATTCAATATTTTTGGGTTACGAATTTATACATTTCTATTAGAAAAATATTTGTTTTTTTGGAGAGATTCTATAAGCGATTTTTTGACTTCATCGAAAGAACTTGTCCGTTTTTGTGACATTACTGGGTCTGGGGTCTTTGTACAATTATCATATCTGCATACCATATACTCAAATGATACCTTGACCTTCTCATAGGAATTGTAAACCCATCCTTTATTTACAAAAGTTTTTTCAAAAGTATACTTTATACAACTTGGAGTGCCATCAATGTCTCCACTTTTTTCTATTGATGGATTTTCCTTGAGTGGATAATATGATCTATATTTGGGATCATTTTCAAATTCCGCGGTGGGGTACCCTTCAAGTATTTTTTTCAAATACCGGGTCTGATGGGTAGAAATATATTCTTCTATTTTTCCCAAGTCACATTCAGGAAGTGCGCGTATGACAACCATGTTTTCTCCATTCACCAAAAATGGACACTTTAGAAAAATATAGTACATACTATATTATTATTTTTTTCCGTTCAGATCACTTCATTCTTATACGAATGGCGATCAAAATAGTTTATCGACCTATTTATAAAATAAATAGACTTTCTCAAATACTCAATGCTAATATGGCCACAAAAAGAGCAACACACACTAGGGCCAATATAATATAACAGCAAATATTTGAACTCGATTCACTAGGTTTTTCCAATCCTTTTATAGAGTTGTTGGCGGTCATCAATTGTTTTCGAGTACTATTAGCTTCGAGATCGATATCGTTTAGTATATTTTCGTGTTTCTGTAGCTCAATCTGTTGTTCAACAGCAATATCCTTGACTTTTAATACGGTAGAATGCAGCTCTGAAAGCATGCCGTCAATATTTCGATCGAACTTGTCCACCTCGGATAGTTGCGGGTCCATGACTACGAGTCAATATAAAACTGAAAATTTTCAGTTTTAAGACCAAAATAGTTATGAGTTATATCGATTGTTATGATTGTGAAAAAGACCGTTGTACTTGTAATTGTATGAAATGTCATTACCATTGGCTAGCAACCAGATACAAGTCCAATGGACAGAATAATGTGAGAGTGGCGATAAAACTGGTACTCGGAAATTCTTGTAGACGTTGTAGGGGAAATAAAAAATCGTAAAAGAGGAATGAAGCCCAGAAAATAGACTATAATAATATATAGTCAATTATAATTTTGATGCCGGAGTATACTCGATATTCTTTACGGATATTACCCTTTTTCCGCATTGGAATTTCATGGGCTTTTTTGATAGGGTATCCCATTTATCTACAGTGGTAATTATATTTCTGTTATAAGAATCCATATTTACATTAGAAAGTTTTTGTATCAGTAAATCTCTATCGCAGAATGGAAGTCGAGCGACCCCCTGATGATCTGAAAATTTTCCTTTCAAATCATATTCAAACTCAGAAGGAAACATTTTTTCCCCAAGATATTGTTTTGACCCTCTATCAAAAAAAGGCTCGTATTCTTCGGGTAAAAGATATTTGCATTCAGGTGGAAGAACGCAAGCAAGTTGAATGAATGGCGTAAAATCCTTTGGCAAAGGGGCGTCATTGACCACTCTAGGCAAACTAAAATTTTCCAAGAGATCACACAAAAATGGGGCTTCATAATAATTATAAGATTGGGTCCAATTGACCTTTCCGGACAAATAATACTGATAAGACCAGACAAAAGTATTCCAATAAGAATCACACATCTTTTTTATGTCTGTTTGATTTGGAGAACCTAGTTCGCGCTCATAATAGTAGTCTCGATACCCATCAAAAAATAGAGTCTTTTTTCCATCTACCAAAATACAACACGAATCGAGTGGTCCATCATAAAATTTTTCGTCTTCTACTTTTACCTCGACTTGTTTTTCAATATGATCAATTTCGTATTTTTGGAAGGATTTGAAAAATTCCTTGACGTTTTCCTTGATGGGTATTCCTTCTGAATCAACCAGAGTTATCTCTCCGGTGGCTCCAAATTCTTGATACAATTTAGTGATTAGTTGCCAAGACTCCTCCAAAGAATATACCATTTTGAGTTTTGGCAAAAAGTCATTTCCAAAAACCGTACATAACATGACATAATCTCTCAAAACAGACTCATCGTACTTTTGATTTTTTCCCCAATGAGGGGTTAGTAGAGATCCAATAAATCTTTTTAGAATAGGAATGTCACAACATTGATAGCTCGCTTGGGAATCGGTTACGATATAGCTGTCTGAAGGTAGTAGTAGAGTCAAAAACAGCAAATCACCATCGGGACCATAAATATAGTTTACTTGGTTGGTTGGCGAACCGCGTATTGCATTGATGATTTTGTGCTCTCCTTCTCCCGGAACTTTGTCTGAAGACAAGATCACGCTATATAAAATTTCGCTAGAATATTCATCTAGCCATTCAGTGAGTTTTACCCTCAAAAATTGATATAGTCGATGCATAAACATTGTTCCAACTGTGATATTTGCCGAACTGAAATTTTGAGTAGCATTCTTGGCAGATAAAAATCTGCGTTGGCGTTGCTGATTTTGTTTCGCTACTGGAGCGATACCGTCAATCGCAATGTAGACTTTTTCTGAAGGCGAAAAATCTTCCATTAACATTACAAGATATTCCCAACATTTTTGAAATACTATTTGGTCTGTAGGATTGTCCACTGCCATCGACTCATCTGTTCGGGCATAACCATAGACGTTTCCAGCGATAAAATGAATAATAGGGTTAAAATCAATGTAAAGATTATCGCAATTCTTTACTTCCTTCCCCTTTGGAATATTATAAAAGGCTTGGGGACAATATTTTGACAAAGTCGCTCTATACCTCGGAACTCCCATTCTATTTTCTTTTTATGGGCTTAAACACTTTTCGATTTTTATAAAAATCGAAAGCTTATATTTTCTTATCCACCACAAATGGAATATACTCGTGATTCTCTATTGGTAGAATATCACCCAAATATAGTCAGAAAAAGCTATAAAAAGTTGTTGGATGAAATAATGCCTCTTATAGAAAAACAATACAAATATACGAAAGCTGGAAAACTCTTTTCTGAAAAGATACAAGTTAATTTTTGGTAAAGATCATACGGCTGAATTTCAAGGTAAGACTTATACTCGAAAAGCTAGACCTTTTACTAAAAATCTATTGATCCTTAAAAAGAAGAAGACTATACAAAAGAAACTTATAATAGCTGTTTTGTTCAATACTATCCGTCTGGAAAAGTTGGAATAGCACCTCATTATGACAAAGAAGTCAAAAGGGGCTGTATATGTAGTATTTCATTGGGAGACACCCGAAATTTTACTTTTACTAGGGGAAAAGAAGAGTTTTCACTAAACTTGGAACATGCCTCTTTATTGATCATTCGTCCTCTAACCAATAATTTTTGGCTTCATGAAGTGACGCCGAAAGATTCTAATGAATGGAGAATATCTATTATTTTTAGGAATCTAGAATAGTAAAAATTTCTATATTTTTATAGAAATTTTTCGCGATCATTTCAAAAATGTTAGAATATCCTGAATTTTATTTAGAAAAATTATAGAATCCATGTTGGGGGTTTCAAAATTTTTCATGACTTCTCTTAAGATTTTCTCGTGAAAGTTTCTTGTGTGTTCGCTCAATATCGAGCGAAATTCGCTTTCTGTTTTTTTCAAAAATTCCTCCATTGGGTTGTTTAGTAGGGTTCGAAGTTCTGACCATTTTATACAGAAATAAAATTTTGATCCACTGCCGAGCTTAGTGACAGTTTTTCTTATCCCTCCCTGCACATAATCTATTGGTATCTCGAGATCTACGATACTATTTTCAGAATAGCACTGTATCGAATTGTCTTGTGTTACCCACAAACAACCGCTGTTTTCTACTACGCATTCTATAGGAGAAACTAACTGTTTGAGAAATTCTGTTATAATTCCGTCGGATTCTATCAGGGAAATTTTTGGAAATGCCTGGTCAAACGATTTTTTGCCATCATAGTAAACATAAAAATCTATTGACCCACCCATCTTTAAAAGTACAGGTATCGATCTTCTAGTGTATACTTTTTGTATTGATATGCCCCTAGGGGCTAACATTTTTGTGACTTTTTCAAAAGAAATCTTACCCATGTCTAAGGTCTGTTGTACAGTTAAAAAAAAACTAAAAAAATTATTTTTATAGTATGAGTCAGCCTTCCCAACCAGGATGTCTTTTTAGTGCCCCCCCAGTTCGCAGATCTTACTGCCAGCCCGCACCTCTTTCTCGTGCAGATGGAGGTCGCTACCACCGAATCACTCAGGCCTACGGTGCCTCTCGCCCTCTCTAATACGTTAGCATAATTAGAGTAATAGAAGGCATTATAAATTGAATATAGTAAATAATATTCAACTACTATGGATCTCGATCTCTCGACTGATATTTATTCTTTCTTAAAAGAAAAGTATTTTTTATCCAGAATAACGCTGGATAAAAATACAAGGACCGCGATAACTTTTGTAGATTACCAGAGAAATCACTATAAAAAATATGGATATACTTTTTATAGGCACGGAAAAACGCATCAAGAGTATGGTCCAGCAATACTTGGTCGTGACCTTGTCTGGGTAGATAGAGGATATGTAACCAGAGCTAATGGTCCCAGTGTAATATTGAGCTATGGTCTGACTATAAAACTAGATCGCTGGTATTTGGACGAAGATATGAATCCTCACTATTATTATAAAGGAAAAAATGTTTTTCGATATAAAGGGAAAGGTGAAAGTATTATGGCAGCGTTCTTATCTTCCAATCATTTATCATTTTATGATATAATAAAAGCTTGGACGATAAAAGATGTGGTATTAAAATTTCAAACTGAAAATGGTGAATATAAAACAGAAGATGGCATTTTTATGCATGCAGAATTTTATTTGATTTGAACACAACCTCCATCATAAATTGAATATAATAAAAATATTCAATATCTTTATACGGATCTCGATCTCTTGATCGACATTTATTCTTTCTTAAAAGTATTTTTTATCGAGGATTTCGCTTGGGAAAAATACGAGAACGGCGATAACTTTTGTCGACTATCAGAAAGAATATTATACTATGAATAATTATATGGCCACATTTTTTAGGAATGGAAAAGTACACCAAGAATATGGTCCTGCAGTGTTCAGCCCAGATCATATTTGGGTGTACCGAGAAAAAGTAACTAGGATCAATGGACCTAGTATAATCCTTGGTCATGCTATGAGATTGCGACGAGATCCATTTTTTTTGGATGTGGAATCCCCTTATTGTTATATAGGAAGGGCTGACAGATTTGAAATCGATGGCAGGTCGTTTGAAGATTTGAGCGTTTTAAAAATAGTAAAAATGTGGTCTGCTAGAAATGTGAAGAAAGTCCAATTTGAAAACGGTCAAATATATGACACCCAAATGTCCTGGTATATCGATTTGATCTAGTTTTTGGTACTTTGATTACTATAATATATAGTAATTTTTACGAAGCCTAGGCCTTTAAAAATATACGCTTCATATCCGCCAATAAATTTTCCAGAGCATCTACATCGGTTTTTCCAAAGGCCACATATTCTTCCCCAGAAGGTAGGGTAACTGAAACCACCCAATATCCTGGAAAAATAGAGTCTGTTAACTCCCATTGTTTCAAAGAAAATTTTAGTCGATTGGATCTCACAAATTCTTTGAAATAATCTTTAATGTTTTTATGGGTAGGAAATATTAAAGGAATGCGATATTTTTCTCCCAGGGCCACAAATTCGGAAATGTCTACTCTTCCTGCAAGGTACTGATCCAATAGTGCACTAGATTCTTTTGAATATTTTGAATGTTTTATTATTCTTATTTTATCTCGAATTCTTTTTATTGTTCCAAGATGACCAGAATCGCGACATTCCGGATGTATGCAAATGTCAGTGTGTCTTTCTCTCATAAAAATACAAACTGTTGCGTCCTCTTCTAAACTCTCAAGATCTTCAATTGTTTTGTTTCGAAGGGATTCATCGGTCACATTCCATATTCTATCGCAAAGAGTGTGATAACCTTTTGATTCTTTGGAGCAATAATATACTTTAGACTCACATTTTCTCGTATTATCAGATTCACATCTTCCTTGTTTTCCAGGTTTTTTATACCAACATTTACTCATACTATTTTAGAAAAAAAGCAAATTACCCAAAAGACTATATAGATTCACAATAAAAAGGTGTTTTTTCGTCTTCCGACCACGGTTCATAATCTATTCCAAGCGATTTTAGGCTTGGTATTTTGGATTTTACCGCGAATGCCCGCATATATTTTACTGTATTACCCAACTTTTGTTGTTGCTCGTAATACTTTTCCATATCAGAAAATGGACACATACTCATAACAGGATACAAAATGTTTCTGTTTGATCTCATAGATCCGATAAAGGTATTTGCAAAAAGCTGAATATCTATAGGAAAATGTGTTCCCAAAAATTTTGCGTATAACAAAGGTCTTTGTCCTGATGGCAATAAGGGAGAATATTGATATTCAATCACTCGGTCCAAGTATTCTTTTCCAAAAACTGGCTCTGGAGAATTTTGCCACGATATTCCTTGGTACAGTCGGAATTGGCCATAATATCTTTTGTCGGTAGAATAAACTACCTTTGCATTGACTTCGTGAATTATATTTTGATTGAAAATACACCTATAACCGGGAGGAATTCTAATCTCCGTAAACTCAAGGCTTTTGGAATTTAGCCGATGAAAACCTGCATCTTCTCCGCCGGCTTTGGCGCTTCCGGGGATGCAAGAGAAAAAAATATCGTGATCGTTTAGATTTGTAATACTTCCGGCGACTAGCGAGTCCGATTCTTCAGTTCCAAGGGGAGTATTGTCAGTGTGAGCAGTTTGTTTAAATTCGCTAGTTCCCACTCTTCTGAATGACAGCCTGTCAAGTAGTTCATGATAATACTCAAACTCGTAGGCTTTTTTCACTATCCTCTTAAAAGCAGAGCTTCTATTGGCTATTATCCGACGCAAAGCTCTCAGTTCCGGATGATGAAACGAAGAGGCTATCCCCAGGGCTCCAAACTTGTCAAATTGACGAATCAAAGAGTTTTTCTCTTTAAATTCTGGGGCATCCAATATGGCCAATGTTACCCTTTCTCTCGTAAAAGTCAGCTCTTCTGAATCTAGAACGGGAAAGCAAACCACATTGTTTTTTATAAATTCTTTAGCGGATTTTCTATATTCCCAATCCAGAGGAGTATCGTCCCATTCGATTTTCGGAACCCTTGAAAGCCTCCTATATTCTGATTCCGGTACATCAGCCTTCGGATACTCTTTCAACCGTTTAGTGCTAGTTTTCTTCATGGTCAAAATTTGTATATCTGTATTTTTTTATTCATTTTTGAGGTCGAGGTAAATAAAACTCAAAATACAACAACCATGGATGCTTTTGGTAAACCATGCGGGCGTCGCATTGCTGGTGTGACGAATGTCACTACACTCAAATTCGTCTCGAATTTGAAAACTGCTATTGCTGTAGATGTTGGAATCGCAAGAAATAGTAATAAATGTAAAATCCAAACTGGAGGTCCAGAGTTGCGCAAAAAATGTAGGGCTCAAAAATATGCAGAATGAGTAAATATATTATGGTTTTATAAAAATATCATTTCAGTTATAAGGTGACCGTTTTTCTATATTGGAAATTTATTGGTCCGAGATAACTATAGATTTTTTGTTCGGTGAAAAGAATATGCCGGGTTAGCAAAGTCAGTTGTTCGAACCTGCACTGGTCCTTTTGTTATACACGGTTTCCCTTTGCTTTTCCAAAATAAAACTGACCCAGATGTTATCAAGATAATCGCTGGCAAATCAAAAATGGAAATTCCGTGATACCCTATAATCGTGTTAGTGATATATTTCACTGATTCTGGTTAATCAATACGCCGAGTAAGCACTCTATAAACATCAAACCTGGGCTCTCCCCTTTTTAAAAAGAATTTTTCTGGAATAAACGCATACAGATCGTTCAATAGATCAGAATCCATTTATAGTATTTTTACAATACTATTTTTTTCATTATTTCTATTATAAAAGTGAGCAGTCAAAATTTTCTATCAAATGAAAATTATTCGCCAAGTAAGTATACAATTCCCATGGACAGTCCCTCATTCCGGTTATCAAAAAGCAGTTTTCATAGATCAATCCCAAAAGGGATTTTGGGCATATTTTCATATCCCCATTGCATAGTTCGCAAAAAACTCGAATAAAATCTTTGTGATAAAAGAGTTCCATAAATTTTTCATAAAATGATAAAGACATCCCCACTAACTTGTAGTGAATTAATAAATGGGTTTGGATAGTATGGAAAAAGAACCGAGTTATTTATTGTCGTCTATCCCAGCGTCTCAAAGATTCCACGTTGTCAGTCTTGTACCCTCTTCCAAGCCTATCGAGAAGAATGGGTCTACGATTTATGGATTTTTCAGACCCATGGCTAGCTATTCTACGTTGGCCGACGCCCAAAATGAAGTGAGAAATCTAGCTAGAGAAGCACCGAAAGAGACTTTTTATATTTGTTCTGCTGGCAGTGTTCACCCTTTTGGCACTGGATTGTCGAGATTTACTCGCGATGAAGTAGTATTGGACACCAATCCAAAGGGTTTTTCTCCAAATTCCGAGGCTCAAAAGACTTTACTTAGAGAAGAGAGAATTTTGGCTGAAGAGCTAAAATCCAAGCACGAGGAACTCGAGCGCGAAGACTCCCTCGCCGAGACTGAAGGAACGCTTCAAAATTATATCAAGCGTAGAGTAGTCACTAGTACCCTTTATGACAACATTGAATCTCTTAAGCAGAAAATCAAGGAGACGGAAGAAAAGTTGGGAGTGGCGGTTCAGAGATTATTGGCTAATGAGACTCAAGAACACGTAGATAGATGGTTGGATGTTTACAATGCAAAGAGAAAGGAGAGCGGTTTACCTCCACACTCGGATTCAATCTCTTTTTCTCGTTGGATTGCCGACCAGAGGGCATCAGTTGAATCCGATATTCAAGAATAAAATCGAAAAAAAACTATTCTATAATAGTTTTAAGAATGGAATTCTATACCGATGATGAACTGAAGGCTCTCGATTATTCCACTGATGGAGATGGAATAATGCAGGGTTATTGGACTATTTATTGTGACACTTTGACATACCCAGACTCTGTAACCGCCTCATTTCTTAACAAAGACTCTATCGATTTTTCGACGCTATATCCAAAATTGGCCAAATATAAGGTGGCAAAGAACAAAAAAGTTTATTATGGGATTTTATCCCTTCGATATCACGACCGCATCGTAAAGTGGTGTAGCTACAAAAAGGCAGGAAACGAGTTTTACCCGATATATAATGCCGAGTTGTATGCAAAAATATATGGTTTACCTAAGCTCACTAGATTTGCCCATATTTATACACCTAGATTATCAAAACCCGGATTTTATTGGGTACCTAGAATTCAATATAGAAAAGTTAGGCCCTCTAATCGAAATGGTAAAATTGACCAAGAATTTCTTGCCCTAAAAACCTCTATGAATTTGGCAAAAAAGGAGATTGAAACCGTTGATCAAAAGTCATATTTGTATGCAGCGAATCAACTTCGAGACCACGCTGATCTTTTGGGCAGAGATTCCTTGATGAAAAAATTTACTACTACCAAGGTAACAAATGCGTGGCTAAAATTTTATGAATGTGTAAAATTCCTTCATGACGAGTTTGATATATTTCCAGGAGCTTATTTTGATTCTCTACATGTAGCAGAAGCTCCAGGAAATTTTGTAAGCGCTTTACACCATTACCTTCGTTCTCACTATGGAGAAAATTATCGATGGAATTGGAAAGCTAATACCTTTGAAGAAAAAGTGGAAAATATGGGATATCTCAATGATTCCCTAGGGCTGATAAAAAGATATAGGCAACGGTGGTTATTGGGCCCATCTGGTAATGGGGATATTACTCTTGAAGAAAATATAAAATTTTTTGCAGAAAAGAAATATGACCTGGTTACATCAGATGTAAAAGTTGTCGATACAGCCAACACAAACTATGACGAAGAAGAAAACATGAACGCAGCAGTTCACTTGGCCCACATCCTTATTGCCTTGGAATGTCTGGCTCCTGGAGGCACTGCCATCTTAAAACATTTTACCCTTTACGAGAGTTTTTCACGTGATCTTGTTGCTATTATGGCACAATGTTTCGAGAAAGTTTTCATCTACAAACCAAAAACATCAAAGGCTGTAAACTCTGAAATATACCTAGTGGGTATCCGATTCCAATCAAAAATACCTACCAGTGAACTCTATGAAATTTTGAAAGAATATAGAACTGCTCAGAACTACGAGCCCAAACGGGCAATTTACGCGAAGCTCCCAAGATATTTTGAAGAGAGACTTTTGGAAATTGAGCGCGAGCTAGCTTCTGAACAAATGAGGGAAATACGCAAGACTGTAGAAAGAGCAAAAGGTTACGCTGCCAGAGGTCCAAGAATCATGAGAGAGCTCGAAAATGAAAGGATTGTTTCGACTTCACGAGAATGGATAGAGGAAAATAATATCAAACCCATTCAGAGACCTTTGTAAAATGAAAAAATTATTAGTAAGATCCATTAGTAGTAATGGATAGAAAAACCGGTATAAGAAAAGATATGTTTATGCAAATCGCCCCTATGCTCAACAACCAAGAAATATTAGCGCTGAGAACTCTTTCACCAAAAATGAGCGTTTGGGGGTTTGAATTTTTGGCCAAAAATGATAGATTCGATTTGTCAAAATCGGATGACCCTTGGTCATTGATAGTAGAAGAAAAACTAAAACTATATAAAAACTGATTATCTATAGCAGTCTAGAACAAATGGTCGTGATGGAAGTAGGCATACTTATTGGAAAAGTCATAGTAGTTATAGTAGCAACAAACTAAACAAACAATCATCGCATAAAAGGCGCAGGACTGGTATATTCTAGTATGAATAAACTGTGTGATCGCACTGAATTGTGCGATGTTGACAAGACTTTCATTCCTCATTGTGACAAAATTGGAGGGCATAAATGGTTTTAAGTCGATCGACTAAAATATTTTAGGAAACTAAAATTGAAAAATTTTATGAAAGTCGTAAAAATTATTCATGAATTGTATTCATTGTACTCGATTTATGCCAAAGGTTACCATGGTTTCAAAAGGTAACGAACTTGTGCCGGTCCAGTTGTGCCCACTGTGTATTTCAATGTTGTTTTCTCCGTCAAAGGGGGTTTGTCAAACTATCATCGAATGGAAATAATTTACTATTATAAAATAGTAACGAAAAAACGTACTTGCACTAATAGTAACGCTGAATTTTCCATATAATTTCATAGCTTGTGCTGATGAAAACTGGTCAACTTATACTGAACGTAAAGGTCATTGGAACTTTACCAAAGAATATTTGGTGGGAACCAGTTTTTAGAATCAAAGGTTGTGATCATAAGGGGAAATTCAGAAAGAGAATTAAATATCCTCAAGGATTTTACTTGGATAAACTACATTGTTCCCAATGTGGACCTATACATTAGGTAAGCAAAAATCCTTGTTGTCGCAATTTTTTAGAGAGTTGCAAGAAAAAATTTTTTCTAATTTTTACTACTAGTATGTCTACAAACACCGCCGTAGCCAACACAACCTTTATCGATCTCGGTACTTTTTCCGAACTCGAGGGATTTTTGTATGGTGGTCCTGAGGCAGTTACTTGGTTTGTCGGTTCCGTGACCAAGTCTAACTGGTTCTCTTTCATCCCCGTCTCTTTGAGACACACCCAGGTCCCCGACTTTGGACAGCGTAACGTTCCCGCCAAGGTTAATCGCTCCGCCGATTATTCTCTTGGTTGCTGGTTCCGTACCTACGTCCCCCAATTGGGTTACCTTGCAGGTACCACTGGAAACTTGTCTATCCGTTGGGTTAAGAACTTTATGCACAATCTTTTTGAGCGCGTCCAGGTATATTTCAATGAACTTATCGTTCAAGAATTCTCCAACTACTGGTTGGATGCCCACGCCGCCTACAGAGTTCCCGCCTCCAAGGCCGTTGGATACAAGACTATGATCGGCACTGGCATCTTGGATCAAGTTTCTACTGGAGCTAGTCCAAAGACCGGTTTTGGTTTCTTCCAGATTCCTCTTCCCTTGTTCTGGTCTGAAGACTCTGGTGTTGCCCTCCCTATCGCTGCCTTGCCCTTCAACGAAATTACTATCCAGTACACTTTCCGCCGCTGGCAAGAGCTCGTCGTTTTGGGTGATGGCGTTTCTGGACAAACCGCCACCATTTCCAGCGTCGTCGAGTACGACCCCTCTACTGGAGCCTCTCGCGGTGAGCCTCAACTCAAGTTTGCAGAGACTTTCTCTCACCACGTTGTTGTTCACAATGACGAACGTGTCAAGATGGGTGATGCTCCTCGCGATATCGTCATTTCTCAGGTTCAGGAAATCTCTCCCCAGCCTTTCAAGGACGTCAGCACTCCTAACCGCTTCGACATCCGCTTGAGCCACGCCATCACTTCCACCTTCTGGATGGC
Source organism: uncultured Rickettsiales bacterium (assembly GCA_964484565.1). Lineage (GTDB taxonomy): Bacteria > Pseudomonadota > Alphaproteobacteria > Rickettsiales > CAZAGG01 > CAZAGG01. The sequence goes on from CAZAGG010000002.1 coordinate 147,973, forward strand.
CGAGAATCGCTCTTGGTTCGATGCCGCTCGTGGCCAGTTTGGTCGAGTAATGTCCAACTATTCCACTGCCCCCAGCGATCGAGCTACTGGTGATGCTTATGACCCCATCGCTCAAACTTCTTTGTACTATGAGTCTACCATGCGTTACAACATGGGTACTGACTACTACTCATTGATGGTTCCATTCTTGTTCTCCACTTCAGTTCCCGAGGCAGATGGCTACCACATGCAGACTTATTCTCTTGACCCCTGGTGCGCTTTGGGAGCTAAGGGCTCTACCAACTACTCCAAGTTGAGCAATGTTTCCATCCAGCACGACTCTTCTCAGGTTTGCATCAATGCCGCTAACGGTTTGGGATCTGCTGGTGGTGCTCCCGTTGCCGATGGTGGAGTCTGGGGTAACTTCCCTGCTGCTATGGTTTCTGGTGGTCTCTTCCGACAGACCTTCTATCACATTTTCATGGCTCGCAACTTGAACATTGTTCGAGTGGCCAACGGTTCTCTTGGTCAGCCAGCTTTGTAAATCCGTTAGGATTATAAATATTACTTTTTGTTAAAAAGTAAATAATGAAAGAGGTGGCTAAAAAGTTGTTAGTAATGAATGAAATGATACGCACCACAAAGAAATCTTTCCAGACCACGACTTTTTTCCAGATATATGTATAAATCATAGAAAAATACGGAAGAGAAGTAGCTCTAGAGTTGTACGAAAAACATCTGACGAAGAGTGGATTGATAGCAGATTTAGATGAGCTACAAGGAAAAATATTGGGATGTTGGCGTAAACCGGAAAAATGTCATGGTGATATTCTGCAAAAACTATCGAGCAGCAGAAAATAAGGTTATTTCTATATTTATTATAGAAATGTATTTTGATGTATTATTCGTTATATGGAATCATTCGGAACCAAAGGTTCAGCGCAAGTTTATACTCGCACATAAAGCTTTTTACGAAAAGGGAAAAGAATTTTTACCCAAGACAAAAACTAAAAGTGTGTGTTCGGATGCTCGAGGAGATTCCAACCTACACAGATCTTTACTGCGGTCCCATGACATGATTAGAAAGGCTTATGATACCCGGAATGATTTTTTCAAATATAAATTGAAAGACTTGAAATTAAACAACCCAAAATACTGGTGGTTTTGGGGAATGACTAAAATAAGATTTTTACATGCCTTGTGGCTCGAAAATATCCTTAGAAAAAATATGATTTATGGATTCCTAAAGTTACCCAGCATACCTTTTATGTATTTTGGTTTTGAGGACGCCGAATATCGTAAGTGCCCAGACTTTAGTGGACATCTTTAAGGAGCTGGACTTTTGTTATTTTGAAAAGGCTATAGAGTTATGTGGCGACAGAATAGCTAATATCAATGTTGGCGAGGAAAACCAGTCCATTAGATACTCTACCACCAAAAATATTACTATTGAGAAGGAGTATTTGAAGAGTTTGGAAATAAAGTCCCATTATGGCACAAGATATTGTTCACTTCGCACAACTATTTCTCCAGTATCGCAGTTTAGCGTCGATACTTAGCTTTGTAGTCTGATGATAGAATGAAAACGTCATTTGTAGGTCATAGAGTTTTGGTCATAGATCCAGCAACAACCTCTGGATATTGCATAGTACAACATTATCAAGACTTTGAAAAGAAATGGGATTTTAAAGCCCATACTTATGCAGGGGAATGCGAAATTTCTCAACCACAATACTTTACCTTAAAAACCTCAAAAGAAGGGGATCATACTGGAAATAGTTGTAATCAAATATACGAATTTTTCAAAAAAGTAGCGCTAGAAGAAGAAATCACTATGATGGCCATGGAAGACTATATCTTTTCTAGATTCGCAAAACAAGGGGCTAAGCTCAATGTTGCTATAAGAGCAGCACTACAAATGTTGGCCGACGATTTAAAAATACCGTATATAATTATTCCAATAGCTTTGTGGAAGAGATCCGTTTCTGGTCGAGGAAGACCCACTAAGGAAGAGAAAGCAAAATGGGGTAAAGCAGCAAACAAGCGTTTTATAGCTGAAGCTTTAAAATCATACGGCATAAATCTACCCGAAAAAATAAAAAATTCCAAGGGAAGAATGGTAAATTTTAAATATGATTTGTCCGATGTTATAGGTCAAGCAATTTGTATTTCGAAAATATTCTTTTGTTCCAAAGTAACAATCGACTTTTGGAAGTAAAATATTTTGATAAATATTTGTAAATGGGAACTATATAGTATGTCTTTCGAGGCCCAGCTCATTAAAGGTGTCGAGAATAATCTCACTATCGAGGCTTATGATAATTCGTCAAAAATTATTTTGGCCAACGCGAGTGCATTCGATGTTTCTAACATCTTGATTGACAATGTTGCCACTATCCGAGGAGCTTCTATCGCCCTCGATCCTACTGCCGGTAACGTTTCTATTAGCACCAAGTACCTCAAGCAAGCCTCTGGTGTCGATTTCATCACCACCGGTCCCAATCCAGAATCGGGATTATTAACAGCCGATGGGGCCGGTTTGTACTTTGCTGATGGCGCCAATCCTAGTGGATCAACCAAGTTGGCCAGAAATCTTCGCGAAGCATATGGCCTTACGGCAGAAGACGCCAATATTGCAGTGTCCTCTTACCCCGTGAGACTTTCTGACACTGCTGGTACTTCTAATTTGTTGGCCATTAACTCTCAGTCTGGACAGAATATTTTCACCGTCTCAAATACAGCCGTCGCCTCTTACCGAGACATTTCGCAGAACGGTAACTTGACTGTTGCTGGAGATGTTCGAGTTACTGGTAACATGGCCATTACGGGTAATATCACAAGCATCAATTCCACTCAGCTCAACGTTTCCGATTCTTCTCTCTACTTGAATTCGGGCTATACTACCACAGCAGGTAAGAGCGGTGGTCTTGCTGTAAATTATCTTCCTACGGCTAATGCTGCCACCATTTCGACTGCTACTTTTGTAGCTGGAGTTGCTAATACTTCAAATCCAGTCATCTCTGGTCTCGGTGGTGCTCAGGCATGGGCTGTCGATGGAAAGATTATTCAAATCGCCGGTTCGGCTTCCAACGATGGTATTTATGAAATCTTCTCGTCCAACGCTACTGCCATCGTAGTTCGAGGTGTCGGTACAGTTCCTGGCGCAAACAGTGCCAATTTGTTGGATGTTGTTGCTAACCAGTTTTCCGCTGAAGTTGCCTCCAACGTTGATGTTCGCGAAGTTAATCTATCGGTCCTTCGAGTAAATTCTACCAACGGTGTTTTCCAAACCGCTCGAGGATCTACTTCAAGTGCACTCGCTTACCGAAACATTGGTGATGTGTCCTTCTCTGGAGCTGCCCCCGTTGTCACTTCCATCCCCGTTTTTACTGACGTTTCAGGTGGTAACATTTCTGCCTCCAACGTCTTGGTTACTGGCGGCAACTTGACTGCCAATGCAGTTACTCTCTTGGCTCCCGCTGCAAACTCTACTGTAATGACCACCTCCGGTGTCGCTGGCCCATTGTTCTTTGACGGAAAATATGCTGGTCAAAGTACTGGCGCTACATATACTACCATCGCCACCTTGCCCATCAACCGTGGAAACTCAACTGTCATGTTGGCCGCTTTTGTCACTGGAAAGAGAGTTGGTGGTACGAGCTCCCTCAGCGCTCGTATCGAGGCTGGTGCTATTTCCGCCGCGGCCCCAGGTAACGCTCTTACCCTCAGCTCCTTTCCCATAAAGTCTCTCTTCAGAAGTGCTGGAACTCCAGTCAACTATAATGTTGATGTTATAGTTTCCGGAACCAATTTGGTCATCCGAGCTCGAGGAAATACTGCCGAACTCGTTGATTGGCAAGTCGACGCCAAATACTCTGTTGGTTTGTTTGCATAAACTTTCCTTCGTTAAATATTATTCTAATTACATTAGAATGACTAGTGTTCAAGGGGAGCTTTCTGCGCAAAAAGTGGGGGTAAAAACAATAGAGGATTCTGAGTATAATGTTATATTAGAAGAAAATTCTATAAAATTTCAAACTGGCGGTAATGTGTTATCAATGGCTTATGATGGAAATTCTATTGGAGTTGGTAATGTTTTCATATCCCCAGATTCTATATCAATTCCAGTTTTAGAAGTAACTGGAAGTGTGAATGTTCCCAATCTAGCTTTGGACCATTATCAGCTATCAAATGTTGCTACTAGCGATCATCATCTCAACTATCTTCCAAGAGATGGCTCCCGTCCGATGCAGGCGAATTTGAATTTTGGTGGAACCAGAGGAATAAATATGGGAAACGCCATTTCTCCAAGCGATTCGGTGGCATATGGGCAACTATTAGAAGAACCTAGATTGACAAGAGAAAATTGCATAGTGGTATCAAAAAATCCTGGCTACGGAGAATATTCTACTATAGCCGAAGGTTATGCCGCGGCCGTGGATAGAGGGACCTCAGTTCCAATCACTCTTTTTATAAAGGATGGGATATACGATGTCAAAAATGTCTTGGTCTTGGACTCTTCAAATGTCAACATTGAAGGAGAATCTGAACTCGGAACTACCATTCGAATGGTTGGATCAGAACCAGTGTTTGACATTAGAGAAATTGGAGCGATTATCAACCTCAAAATAAAGGCTCAAAATTATACCCTTGGTGATGGAATTATATTTTCATTAGCTCCAAATACTCGAAAACTAAACATTAAAAATGTAACAGTCAAAAACTTTCAAAGGCCACTAAACTTTGATAATGTTCCCACTCGAATGATCTTCTTGGATTCTATAACGACTAATGGAGATTTTGAAACCGCCATAACCGTGTCTGGAACACCAAAAATGAGAATAACCAATTCTAGGCTACTAGCTGGTCGCCAAACTACTAGAGCTATATCCTTGACCTCGGGCAGTCCTTATGTAGAATTGAATAGTAATTATCTGGAAGGAAACAATAACAGAGATAGCATAGCCATTGAAATTTTAGCAGGAGAATGCGAGTCTATCGGAAATGATATTCAGCAATGGGATATCGGCGTTTCTCTGCCAAACGACAATCAGGAATTTTTTGAGGCTGGATCTCACTATGACTGTAGATTGTATGATATTTCAGTGACTTCTACCTCAGCTATAGGTTACAGCTATGCCGCCCATGATCACCTTAAAACTCTTATAAGAAGTAATGCATTCTATCTCTTTGGTAAAAATCCAAAGATAATTTCGGTGGGATCTAAGGGAGCAGATTATACTTCTCTGAAGACTGCAATCTTGACAGAATACTCAAACCCGGCAACTTTTAGCGAAAGCAGAATTTTTGATATTGGTCCTGAAACTCTATTCGAGTCTGAAATTCCCACCTACTATGGAATGGCCATCAAAGGACGAGGTGAAAATGCCACTGTTATCGTAACCCCAGATCCGACCAAGCCAGTTTTTATTGGAAACGCTGCCGTCATTTTGGAAAATCTTACTGTAGCTGGATCTTATATGGGAGCAGCCGCGATATACAATCCTGGGCATCCCACAATAAATAGAGCTCTGATCGTAAGAAGATGCAATATTACTGGTAGCTATATCGGAGTTCATACTCGTTCAACTCCAGATAGAATAGCAAATACTGCGCTAATTGAATCTTATGCTATTGACTCTACTGGAATGGATACGGTGATTTTTTCTGAATCTACTGGAGTGAATCCAAAAAAGTGCTATACCATTGTAGCCAATTTCTTGTTGCGCGACATTGAATCTGAAAAAGAAACCAATTTTATCCGAGGTGAAGGGGATCAATGCGCCATGACTATATCTGCAGTTCAGGGACTCATAAAGCCTGGAAGAGTTTCTTCTACGGCAGTAAAGATTGACAAGGGCGCTTCAGCTGATATACTTTCAATGGTATGCGATTCATTTTATGATGGCATCGTGGTAGGAGATTCTGGAGGTCCTCCCACAGTTCAGGCTACTGGCGTTATTTTACATTGTAGCCATCTAGACATTGATGTTCGCCATCCCACAGCCAATGGTTATATTTCTTGTTCTGTAGATTCAGAAAAAATAGCCCTAGTTAGTGACACAGTAAAGATTCATGCGTTTGATAACTCTCCAAACAACCCCTATGGTCATGTTGTCGTTGGAGATTCCAGAATAGGCATAATATCTGACGGAGCTATTCACTACTATAATGAAAGTGAATACGTCCGATCTGTCTTGCCGCGAGGAGGAGTTTCTGGTGGAGTTATCACTGTTGCAAACTCTACTACAATAAATATTTCGTCTGGTCGAGGTTTTGCTCTTAACCCTAACGACCATTCCCTTCGAGAAGTAGAGTGGCCACTGACCCCATACACTTTTTCCGCTGATGGAATATACTATATTGGTTTTAACTATCTGGGTAATGTCATCGTCTCCAACTCAATGCTGAGTACTCACGATTCTATAGTACTCGGAAAAGTCATTGTGAATGGGTCTACCATTTTGGATGTGGAAGAAGTTGACAATTCTGTTCATGGTGCAGTTTCACATACAATAGAAAATTTGAAAAGCAGACTTGGTACCACTATAAAAACTGGAGGCGTAGTCACCGTAAATTCTAATGTGATCACAGTCACTGCTGGTTCAGCTTTTAACGGAGCCGATGATATGAGAATAGATCTTGCCAATGTGGTCACTTTCAAAACTACATGGCTCGACGGAACTACCTGGAATTACTCTGAATCGAATGTTTTGCCCTATCAATATTCAAACGCAGGAGTGCTGACCCCCATTACCACCTTTACGAAAAACACTCTTTGGGTAAAACCGAGAAAGAGAAATTCGAACACTTTTTATTTGGTTATAAATCCACAACAATTTGCTAGTTCTACTTTGGCAGAAAATTCTTCTCTAGTAAATCCCCCGTCGTGGTTCAATGAAACTATAATTCCCATTGCTTCTTTTGTGCAGTCCTCTTCCGCAGTAGAAAAAATTGTAGACGAAAGAGCTCCAGTCTCTAATTCGGGCAGTAGCGGAGCTATTCAACACTCTGATCTCACTGGTCTAACTGTAGATGATCACCCGCAATATCTATTGGTAAATGGCAATCGGTCCTTTGGTGGAAACTTTGATATGGGTAATAATGTGATAATAAATGTTAGCACGATAAATGGAGTGAATATTGTGTCACACGCCACTCGTCACTCTCCCGATGGAGCGGATCCTTTGGCTACAGGCCCACCTGTAGAAATTAGCGATTTTGCAATCTCTAGCGGAGCAGCCAACTTTTACGCGCGATCAGACCATGTTCACCCTCATGGTGCTCGCGGAGGCGGCAATTTACATTCATTAGCTACCACCACGACTGCTGGATTCATGTCTCCCACAGAAAAAATACTCTTGGGAAACGTTGGAAACGCAAACGGATTAGCTCTGTTGGACTCGACGGGTAATATTTCGATAAACCAAATACCAAGCGGTAACGTTGTAGGATTGGGAGCAAATAGCTTGTTGGCGCGAGGAACCGCAAACTCTTTTGCGAGGTCGGATCACGTTCATTCTATCGCCACTAGTGCCCCTATCGCGATCGTTCCTAATCAGACAATATCAGCGGGTACTAGCAACGCTCTAGCAAGAGCCGACCACGTTCATTCGATTGCAACCGGATCCCCAACAAGATTGCAGATTGGCGGTTCCAACGAAGAGGGCTCGGCAAACACTTTTGCTCGATCAGACCATGTTCACTCTATCAGTTTTACTAATGCATATGTGGGAGGGTCTACAAACATTACAACTACCAATCCATCACTGGTTACAATGTCTGGTATGACTTATACTGCCCCGGATACTGGAACCTATTGGGTTAATTTTACTGGCTCTTTTGTGATTTCTAGTACAACCGGTATTTGCACTCTAGCAATTTTCTCGGGTAGCGTAGAACAGGCTGCTAGCCGAGTAGTCCAATCAGGTCGTTCCACTTCTGTAACGGGCTTTTCCATGGCCACTCAAGCTATAGTTACAGCATCAGCTGGTCAAGTCTTAGATCTAAGATGGAGTACCAATACTGGTAGCGTCACTGTGACTAACACCAGAAGAAGTTTTTCAGTAATAAGATTGGCATAATTTCGGTAATCATAAAATGAAAAATTATTTATAGCTATAAATAATTTGCTAGAATGGAATATACAATTTCTTATCGTTTAGAGGATGCTCTTTTTCGAAAGGCCCTCAGTAGCGATTTGTCCTTCAAACATGCTGCTCTTCTGATGAAGGGAAAGTCTATAATTCGCATCGATTCAAATCATAGGCTTGACTCTAATGGTGAGGAGGTATATTCTATCCACGCAGAACAATCTTTACTTCAAGAAGGGAAAGGTGCCTAAGAATAGCACTCTTATCGTTGTAAGGAAAAAAGGTTGTGGATTCGGTGATAGCAAACCCTGCAAAGATTGCTGTAATAGGATAAAGGAATGTAAAAATATACGATGGGTAATATATTCTACTGAAAACGGATTTATAAAAATAAAAGCCTCTGATCTAGAGAATGATCATGTTACTTCTGGTAACAGAGGGTGGACTAAGTAATTTCCTTTCGAGGGCGGGAACCAAGTAAAATATTGTAAAGCCGTGTAACATAATCCGAGCTTTAAAGGTTTCCGGATTTTCCATAATCAGTGTTCCAAACTATACTCTTTTTGGAAAGTTTGTTTCGAAGGCAGATATAAGGAGAAACCGATATTTGATTCTCAAAAATGGTTACGAATTATGCCATTGGTATGTTAATACTTTTTCTGTAAGTGGAAAAGTAAACAACTAATCAAATATATCACCTCCGTTATTTAAGACATTTTAAGATGTACCTGTCATTACAAAATGGAAAGGAAAAATATTGCAAAGCCTGTAAAAAGAATATAGCAGGTAATAGAAGTTTTTCTAAGCTATAGAAAAAATTAGAAATAAAATACTATGCGAAAGATCTATGTACGGGAGAAATATAGAAAAGTTCGACTTCATAATCATCCCCACGTTCACTGGCACATAACAATTTGAATGGTCCCAAAACCTTTTTGATAATTCCAAATTCCAATTTGAGGCAAAATTCTTTTCCTATAACAGATTCATCATATCCAGTTGGACCCGGTAAGATATTTGGAGTTTCAAAGTAATCAGCATATCTAGATGTTTTTATATTTTTGCATCTAATTTTGTATGATGGTAATTTACAGTAAGTATTGAAAACACCCGAAAAATTTTCAGGGGGTTCATTGTGTACATTCACTTCGTCAACTATAGATTTTACCAAATCGACAGTTATCATCGCCAAGGTGGAAATAAAAGAAATAACTGCGCTTCGATGGTCTTTGTGGATTAATAAATCGTCCACAATCTCTTCTATAGCAGCTCTAGGCAAATCGGTATATTCTTTTCTATACCTGATTCTACCTGGACGATTTATCAATGCATCGTTGATTTTAAGGGAATTTGACGTCAACAAAAACAGTTTTTTATAAGAAAAGGTTTCTACTGATCCATCCATGACGGATAGCAGCTCGGTAGAATTTTTGTCGTCGTAAATTTTTTCAAATTCATCTATAAAAACAATAATATCTTGATCTATATTGTTAAGAAATAATGAAAAATTCGGAAATGCTTTTGTTACGAGCAAAACGGGAAGATCCAATCGATTGCATATCATTTTTGCCGCTACACTTTTACCAGTTCCTTTTAGTCCATATAAGAAAACTCCCATATTTTTCTTTAGGGAGCAAAATGTTTTTACGACCCTATCAACTAAAGGCTTATCGATATCGTACAGTTTGTAACCAAATTCAAAATTGGACTGGCCTTTCTCCAAAAAGAAACAGTTTCTATCCGTATCAAACTTTACAATATAAATAGAGGGTACGAGTTTTGCAATCGAAAGTTTGGTTTGAGTATGATAAAACAGTCTACCGTTAAAATCCCACTGCATGGCTATTATAAGGATAGCCAAATATGCATTTTCATTTTTTTTAAAAAGTCAGAACCAAATGTTTACAATAAAATCTGGGCTACCAATAAAACAGTGATAATGTTTGCTATCAAAAGAGTGTTGCAGCCCATCTATTAACATTTCTAGGTTTTTTGGATCTGAAGAAATACACTCGGGAATGTTATTCATAATAATTTTAGCTACCACCCCGAGGAAAAGAGGAATTTCATAAGAACCGCGGTAAATAGAAAAAGACTTCCTAATAGGCAAATTATCAGTACCCATACCCAGCAAAAGGGTAGAAAAAGTAAATCTATCGGCTTCCACTAATTTTTTGAGTGTCAGAGCGACCAGAGAGTCACAGGGCTCTTTTATCTTTGTGAATTTTCGACAATGTTTTACTTTGTAGATATATGGAGAAGCCTCATTATTCAAATGATCCATATGGGGGCAACAAAGAATCGGAGTAAAATCAAAATCGCACGTTCCCAATATACCCAGTATATCACAGTTTTTTTCGTGGTCCTCTAGCTTTTCGAGAGTTTCAAACTCAAAATTTTCTGTTCCAATTACTCGAATAAATTTTTCAGTTGCTTTCTCACACATTACAACGCTGCTTTCTACCTCATAATGAGTAGAATCCAAGATGATAGGAGGAAGATCTGGGATAGAAATTTTGGATAAAATGGTCGCATCCATTTTAAATTCATAAAAATATCTTTTTTATTCATTATTTGGGTAGTCTCGAAAGAGTGATTTTGTAGTCTCCAATCCAAAAAGTGATACTTTTGCTAGTTGAAAAATTTATTCTTCGATCAATAGTTAGCCGCTCATATGTATTTGGTGTGATATCCAGAAAAACAAAAATCTTATTCAAAATGTGCGCGATAAAAGATTTTCTAGAATAGCTTTCTCGAAATATAGAAAATTTGTAGCACTTTTGCGTCCAATCTTCAGAATCTTTTTTCTTCACGGTGACTTTTGTAAAGTTTTTTACGCACTTTTTTATTATCAAGGATTGAAGATTATTACCCGGAAATACATATTCTTTGGTGCAAAATGATACACTATCGATAGTAAAATCACGAACATAGTGCTCGGCTAATTTTCTTGCGCAGGTTTTCTCTGAAAAATTTTTTATCCAATATTCGGCCGCCTTTTTGGTTTTAAAAGATTTCACGACTTTCGGTGACAGGTCAAACGGATGTGTGAGTTTAACGTCTGCTGTTGCAAGAAAACAGGTAGAATCTACTATAACCGGACATAGATCTGGTATCCTATCGAGAATATCTTTTCAAGAAAAGATATCTTTATCTGCGAAAGATATTTTGGGGTTATTCATTTTTAAATAATAAATGAGTCTCAATAATTATAGAATGTCGTCAGCCAAAGTCGCATCCTTGAGATCAAAAATCGCCGAAGCAATAGGATCCCCAAAGGATTTTGACTATACAAAAATTGTGGCTCTATTGGTCATTGGTATTGTTGCATGGTATGTATATGCAAAAACCGCCCTTTTGGATACAAACCCAAAGAAATTTATTTTCGTGGGACTTTTAGTCGCTTCTGCCTATGGTGCATGGGTCTATTTGGATCGTAAACCCATTTTTTAATTGTAACAGCGACTCGATACTAACTTTTCCATACTATAATAATATAGTATTTTTCAGGCCTTCGAAAAGGATTCTACGATATTATTCGTTGCAGGCGGTTCTTGGATATTTCTTACGTAATATTCTACTCCGTTATGCGGAATACCCTTTGTGTCCCAACATTTCAAAAACCAGGCATCAAAAAGTGGTCGATATTGTATTTTCTTATTTTTCAATACGCCATACATGAATCTCTTAATGGTGCCAAGTGGGTCCTTGTTGGGAATATCAGGGTCAATACCCTTGAAATGTGCTATCAAATTATACAAAGACCACATGTAACAAAAATGGTTTTGACTTTCTATGGATTCGTTTATTCGGCGAATTTCATACTCTCTAGCTGCTTCGTCATCCATTTCCTCTAGCAAGATTTGATCATATTGAGAAAGATAACCATAAAAACCACCGGTTTCTTGATAAGGAAACTCTCTAATAACAAACAACAACTGAAATTTGGAAATATCATAATATCGAACGAGACCGGTCTCAAAGGTCTTAAAATTGGAGACGTTGGACATTGAATCGTATATATAAATATCGCTTCCACTCACAATAAAACAACCAAAATGGGAGTCGCCGGCATGATTATGGATCAGACCAAAATCCGAATCTTTCAGAGTTTTCTTTTTCTTGAGTTGTTTATTACTTCTCATATTGTTATCCAAAATTCCCACCCAATTTTTTCCAAAATGAGTTGCTATCTGCTTTCCCCAAACAGGAAGGAGATTATTATCAAAAATGGCTCGCCTAGCCAATTCTGACGCATTCTCGATAAGTACTAAACATGCCTTGTCATTTTTAGAAAAAAGTGCATCGGTCAATCTTCGCCCCCCAATAAGATATTTTTCCGATTCATCGGCAGATTCTTCTCCTTCATACTCATATAAAGGGGTATTTTTAACAGAAAGATTCATTCTATGAATGAATGAAAAATTATATATAAAGTCATTTTTATACCAATTCCCTAATGCACTTTACAACACCGAAAATAGGAACTCCATCCTTTGACATTTTCTGAAATTTTACTGTGGCAAAGGACCCAACGAGATCTTTCCTGCGAGCATAGTAATCCAAGCGAGTTTCTCGTGCGCCCATGGGTTTTGCGTGGAATTCCTTTCCATCTGCGGTAGTAAGGGTAAATACAAAAAATTCTTTATCCACTCCTGGGTCTAGTTTTGAGCCCGTTATTTCAAATTCTGCGTCTTGCATATCTTTGTGTTTTCGGATATATAAACTTTTCTTACCTTGCTCATAAGTTGGACAATTCGCTCTTATGATAGAACCTTCATAACCTAGGCTAGTAAATTCTGAATGATATTTTGGAATGTCTTCTAGAGACTCTAATTTTATCGTGGGAGCCATGACTATCGAATTAGATTCAAACGTATCGAACAATTCTTCTAGGCGCTCAAACCTCTTTTTCTGGGGAGCATCCATGAGCAAATCAAATACATACATTTTCAGTTGACCTTCCAAAGGATGAGGTTTTGACCTTACTGGTTTTCCTACTCCAGCAATAACATCAAATTTCATGTCCTCTGATAAGGGTCGGTCACTAGGCTCAAAATCAACTACCTTTGAATTTTTGTATATGGGTTTTCCATATAATACTTCAGCATAGAGCTCACCATCCAAAATGATTTCTGGCTGGTCAATCAATACTCTACCGATTCTCTTTTTTAGCAATTCAAGATGCGGATACTCTTTTGACCCTCTAGAAATAAAGCGAACTTTGGAACCATCATAATAAGCCAATACTCGTACACCATCATATTTTGGCTGAATCCACACTCCATCTTTGACGTCAAAATATTTTGTGGCTTTAGGACCCCATTGTTGTGCCAAAGTACATTTTATATTTTTTATAGTATTTGCACCTGGAGCCGAATTGGTTCGAGCGGTAAGATTACCACTGATTCCTTTGCCTCTCAAAATGGTATTCAGACCATTGATTACTCCGTTTTGTTCTGCTGCAGCTTTCAAAATATCCTTTACCCACTTGGTAGCTTTGGTGTCGGATGGCTCTGGTCTATAACCCTTTTTGTATACTTGAGTGATCCACATTTTTTCCGCTTCCAATCGAGCCTGTTCTTCTGGGCTAGTCTCATTTTTTCGGCCAACATTTTTACCTTCAAAAGTTCTACAACTGGTTTGCTCTTGTCCCCCTACACAGCCATGAGTTACTTCTATAGAGTCATCCGAATAGGAAATTTTCCAGAATCTATCCTTTCCCTTTGCATCTTTTCCGTAAAGCGTAGGCAACATTTCTATATAGAGATATAGAATTACTTTTTTTCAGTTTTCCAGCATCTTTACGAGCGTTTTAATAAACCCGTGATTTGGACTGATACACGGCCTTCGTCTCTTTAGATATTTTACTGCGTCCATCAAATCAAGACAATTTCTGCTTTTTACCAAATAATATAATACTGCAGAAGCCGACCTGCTGATACCTGCTCTACAATGAACGAGAACGTTTCCACGAGTGAGACCATCGGAAATGTTCTCATAGGATTGTTCCAGTATTGAAGAAATGTCTTGGTCTGGTTCGTCATCAATGGTATAGGAATAGTGGGCTATGCCATTTTCTCGATACCTTTTTAATATTTTTTCGGGTTTTTTCTCATCACTTATTGACACTATAGTTTTTATAGCGTTATTGATCAATAACCTATAGTCGTGTGATGCTATCTGCGATGATATAAAAATACTATTAGAAGTCGTCGACAACTCAATCTCGTTGATGTGAAAAATGCTGTAGACGCAAACATCATTCTCGATGAGGTAGTCCAATATTTGTTTTTCCATCTATATGGAAAAATATAATATTATTATTTCATTTATCAGAGGCCGCTAAAATCATAATGGGCCTTTGAAGTTTCAGTAATTTGGCTAAGGGACCAAAGTACATATTCTTTTTCTGGAGTTCTCTTTACTACAAATCCAAACTGCTCCAACATTTCCAAAAACTCGTCCAAAACTGGAACGATAGAGCACTTGATTTTGAACACGGTCAACAAATCAAATGGGCGATTAACAAGTTCCTTCTTAATTCTCTCGATAAAGAAACGGGATCCATTTGATTTAATGTCGCTGATTTTCTTTCTCAGCATCATGTCTGAAGTCATTGTAGTACGATTCTCCAAACCAACTATAGCATCGGCCCTCTTAAGACCCCCCCAAAAATTATCAACCATGGCATTGAGCTCGTTCTGCATTTTCTACTTATAGAAAAAAAACTTAACCTCTTTCAATTTTTAGAAAAAAAACTTTATTCATTAGCTAAGTAAATTTATAGAAAAAGTTATTACTCAACTACATTGAGTAATTTTATTGAAGATACAAATAGCTTACTTGCCGCCCTTCTTGGCCGTCCCCTTTTTGGGGGGCTTTTCTTCCTCCTCCTCATCCTCAGAGCCAGCATCATCGGCTTCCTCGTCAGCATCTTCAGTGGCCGCGGCTTCTGAGTCTTCTTCATCATCCTCATCGTCAGCCGCGGGCTCTTCAGATTCGTCTACCTTCTTCTTTCCCTTCTTGCCCTTTGTAGATTTGGGCTTTTCTTCCTCGGTGGCATCCATGGCCTCTTCGCTACCAAGCTCTTCCAGATTGGAGACAATAGGCATCTTGTTATCCTTGAAGTATTTTTCTGCTGCAGTAACCAGCTTTTTACGATTTTCGGGGATGGCAATTGCCGTATACCCAGCCTTTTTCAATTCGGCATTGAATGCCTTGGCGATACCGCCGCCATCAATATCGCCATTGATCGCATCGCGAACCTCTGCCACGGCATCCTGAGATGGACCTACAATCAAAGAGACCGCATTGCCCTTTGCGCCAGTCCAAGACTTGACAAAAGTCACCTCGCTCACAGTAGCCTCCTCTACCTTGGAATCCTTTGCCTTTGCACCCTTGCCCTTGGGAGCCGCCTTCTTTTCCGCAGTCTTGGCCTTGCCCTTTGCAGGGGCAGGGGTAGATTCGGAAAGAGTTACAGCAGCGACCATAGCAGCACGAACGATATCAGCGGCAGCGCCGAAGATCTTGTTCTTAGAGAGAAAAGCGGTAGCACCAGAAAGAGCAGACATGATTGAGTTGTTGAAATTTGGGTCGATTAAAAAATTTTTCAATTTTTTATTTTTATGGACTTTACATTTTTTTCCTTCACAAAAATTTTTTTGCCATTTCATACTTTATAGAATTTCCATCTCTATTAAAACCATAAGCAGTCAAATTGAGGTGAGTATCACTAATACTTCCATATACTACTGCAGTCACCATATCATCTTTCCTAAATGACTCAGTATGATCGTAAACAGACAGTACAAAAGTACCTTTTGATCTATCAGACAAATATCTCATCACTTTCCACAACGATTCCAATGTATCAATAACGGTAATGCCATCGTTCACGATTATAATTCCGAGAGAATCCGTAGTAAGTTCTATATCACACACTATTTTGGATTCGATTTCCGTTTTGCTAATCATACCTGCTGGAGTCAACTTGATAATGCCTTCGCATCGTGCCATTTTTGCTAAATTGTTAGCAAAATAACATCACATCCAATTTTTTCGGTAGACCAAAATCATTCCGATATCTCTTTAGATGTTTTGTTTAATTCGTCTACGGCTTCTTTCATGCCCTCTCCAAATAGAAAAGCGTTTTTTGGCCGAAGAGCTGCGGTAATATAAAATGCTGGCCATAAAAACCCAAAGTATAGACTCTTAGTCAAGATACCGATCGAATAAAATTCTGGGTGTCTAACCATTTTTTTTCTACTCTCCTCCCTATACACAGTCGTGGTTAGATTAGTAGCTCCAACCACACCAAAAGTAAAGGATGCTACTTTTACATAACGACCGATAAAATTCATTCTATGTAGAGATAATCAGTATTTATTCTTTTAATTCGCTCATATTCTTTTCGTCATCACTATTAGCCCCGGAAATACAATCATCGCAAAATTCTTCGGAATTTTGTTTACAATATTTGCAGGTCGGTGGCTGGGTAGTATCAATAGGACGCGTATAACCTATGCACTCTTTACACACACATTTTCCATCTACAAAATCGGCAGTGAACCGAGATTTTTGCTGCAAGCATTTTTCGCAAGTTATCAACTCACTCGATTCCGTGCTCACCATAGCTTCATATTTTTTTTCTGTGGGGCAAATTTGACATTCATATACCAGTTCAGACATCCATCCAGGTATGAAAGCTTTCTTTTTCGCTACCATCGAATTGCATTTGTGACACTCTACTAGGTCATCCGATGTATAGGCGGGAGAAAAACGTATTCTATTCATACTAATAGAATTTTATAACAGTAATTTGTATTGAAGCTATACCATTGACTCTTCAGTGATACAGCAAAATTTGCGGAAAAAAGTTTTTATGCTTTTCTTTGGAGTTTTTTTCGGCTCGTCTTCAACTATTCTAACGGCATAAGAAGCGACAATTTCTCCTCTAGAAATCCATTCACAGGCCCAACAAGTATTTTTTAGCGCCCGTCGATTCGGAATGACAATATCTCTTAATGGATTCACATGGCATTTCAATGATCAAAGACTTGGAACAACTCTGACATTTTTGTTTTTGGGGTCTAAAACATTTTTCACAAGTTGTAAACAGAATATTGTCGGAAAAATCGAGAATATCAAAAAGCTAATTGCCACACTTTTGGTGACAGACCATGCACTCCTTTGAAACGAGCTTACTCATTCTTAAAAATATAATTTCCTATATTTTTTTTACTTTTGACTAGTTTTTTAGTGCCTCAGAACATACGAGTTCTGGCATCGAGTTTTTACAGCTTTGACACATATGATAATCGGACAAAAATGACTCAGAGTAACAACAATTACTTTGCAATGTTTTTAGTGGACTCGAACATTTCCAGCATTTTTTATCGCACAAGGTAAAACATGCGCCACACACTCTAAACATTACCCTTTCCGAAAAATCGCGAAACATAAAGGTTTCATCGAAAAAATCTTGGCAAACCAAACATTGTCCACCAGGAAAATATACGTTGGCAGCCATATTATTCAGCTCTTAAAAAATATGAGAAATATTTTTTTCAATTATTTGGCTCTCGATTCGTTAGTTTCTCTAACCGTTAAAAAGTCTACTATGGATCCAAGCAATGATTTTGAGGGTGGTGGAGGGGCGATTTTGGATCTTATCATTTGTGGTGGCACTTTAAAATCGTTCGGGTCCCTTTTTGGACACTCCAGACAGCTATATTTTAATTTGTCCGAGTCCCTATGACATAGACTTCAAGCTTCCTTTTTGCTGCCCCACACCTAGCGCAATTCACAAATTCCATTTCTATATTAGAGAATACCTTAAATTATATTTTTTCGCAAAAATTACAATAATTGGGTTCGTCTCGGAAAAGACCGCATCCTGGGCATACTCGGATCGTATAAGGATCGGAGCGAATGTGTAGAGCATCATCTAATAAGCCGGGAGCTGGCTTGGAAATCATTACATCTCTTTCTTGAACTCCCGTTCTCATACCTCCTCCTTTTTTCTTGCCATCGACGGGTTGCCTGAAATGAGAAGTAGTTTGTCCATAACTTCGAGCGTGAGACTTTAGTTCGGCAATATGTAACAGTTGGTGATAAGATGCTGGTCCACAAAAGACCATTCCTTTCAGGGGAAGTCCGGTCATACCATTGATAAGGGACTCTTCGCCATAACATTGCCAACCTTTTAAGCGAAGAATCTCCGAGATTTTTTCTACTGTTAATTCTGGAATAAAAGCGGTGGCATCAGCTCTTCCGTCTGGCAATAGATGTGGCTTCAACAATTTTAGCCAATCCTTTATTTTTTTACTGTTTTTGGTTTCTCGTCGAATGTCAGCCGTCGCTACCGCTTTCGACATTAATATTTCCACCAAAAAGGCTGCCGTCATTCTAGAAGGGATTGCTGCTGGTCCAAAAATAACATCCAAAGGCATTCCGTCTTGGTTGAAAGGCATATCTTCTTGTCTTCGTAGATGAACGACGGTTCCTTTCTGACCATGCTTTGCTGAAAATTTATCTCCAATCATAGGCCTTCTTTTCTGTAATACCCGAACTCGAATAATCTTTTTTCCATTTTCAGACTCTAGTATCTGAACTGCGTCTACAATACCGTGATGTCGAGAGTCATATGCGATAGACTCATTTCTTAGGGGTTTCTCATAATATCCAGGAGCTCCCGCTTTTTGCGGGTCGTATTTGTCGTTTGGAGTGGTAATAGAAATTAGAACCTGATCCTTGTTCACCTTTGCTCCTTTTTTAACGATCGGATCTTTTTTACTAACCAAGGAATAATCAAAGCGTTCCATGTCACAATCTTTTGCCAGAGGTACATCTAGAGTAGCGTCTTCTCCTAGTTCTACCGAATAGATGGCTACTAAAGTGTACTGTCCCAGACCTCTATCTATCGACGAAGAGTTCATAATGATACAATCTTCTTCGTTGTCGTCTGAAATAAAACCAACAATCATACACTGCTCCGACGGTAGCTCGTCGCTTTCCAATTCATATGAATATCTTGTAGAACAGAGTGATTTCTGTGGATAATTCAACAACAAACCATCCTGAAATGTCTGCATAAAATTCGTTTCGGGATATCCCATTGCCTGTTTTTTCATTGAATCTTCATAACAATTTCTAGCTGCAGGATTTCTATTAAAAAAAGGATTGTCATTGGTCAAAAATCCAGCTATCATCGTCTCATGAATTTCGCAGTGAGTGTGATCAGAAGTAATCTTATTTGGATTTTCAGCCACCAATATATGTTCTTCTTCGAGTTCAAAATCGCCTAGCAGATCGATAACCCCGCTTTTATAAAGGTCATCAAATGTTTTTTTGTTTAGACTCTTTATAATTTTTTCATTCATAACAAGCTCTCCATTAAAAACGCATAGTAATGGACGCAATAATCTGCCCTGGTCTGTAAGTATATGGACAGACGATTTGTCAGAATAAATGGTAACCGTTTTATCAATGATCAATTCTCTTCGGAGGCGTCTCAGTTCATGAACCAGTCCACTCAAATCTTCTGTAACACCCACCCAGGAGCCATTTATAAAAACTTTAAAATATAAAAATGGATCGACTACGTCATCTATAGGAATATAAGATTCGATCAATGCCAGGGATCCTCTCACGTCAGCGCCATCTGTTGCTGGAGACCAGATGCATGTAACTGCAGAATTTTTCAACAGACCAACTTTTCCACCTTCGGGAGTATCATAACAGTCTATGAATCCGATTTGCGATAGATGCAAATCTCTTGGCTCAATCACCTTGACTTTTTCTCCTTCTTTTCCTCCCATACCCAAATACAGTTTATTTAGGGCGGCAATCTTGGCCATCCGGTTAGCAGTTTCATATTTTTGAACCACACTTTCCTTGTTGCTCAGAGTCACATTCCAATTATTGTTAATCAAGGCTTTTTTCCAAGAGTTACTAATTTTTGGCTCCTCGTAATATGCCAGAGGATCGGTAATATTTTCTGAATTTATGGATTCGGCAACCTTTTTCTTAATATCTGCAAACATTTTTTTCATAGTAGAATAAAACTGTTGGGTCATAGTGGTACCAGTAGACTGTGCACGTTTGTTGGAAAAATAATCTCTTTCTGTATCTTGAATTTCGCCTCTACAATGGGCCAATTTTTGTTGATACAAATACATCAAGAATAATGCCTTTTTGTGGTGAGAATTTTCTTCGTCGTTGAGATTACAGAAGAGTGAATCATTTATGATGTATTCGATATACTTGATTTTTTCTTCAGATTCACTCTTGGCCATAAAAATAAGGGCGGATTTTTTATCGCTAACAAGATGGGCATCTTCCAAACATTTTTCAAAGTATTCAATCTCGGAAGGATGATTTATTGCATTTGCCCTAAAAAATTCCAAATCTTTACCCAGTGCATATAATAATACAATCACTGGATAATATTCATTGGGAATCCACGGAAGGCACACTCTTACCTTGTGGTCGCTATTCACTCCCAGTGAAAAAATAGTCATTGTAGAATAACTATTCATAGATCGAAATTCCACGTGAGAAACATAGGGTAAATTTTTTTCAGACTTTCGATGTTTCTTTGTGTCAAAGTAAATTTTGTTATACGCAATACGTTCCTGCCCATAAACAACTCTTTTCAAGAGTACATTTCCATTGCCGATTTTTTCCCTTTTTGTTCCTACCGGAGTGACGTAAAAATATCCACCCATCTCATAATAATCCTCGCCATACAAAGGTAGCTGTTCTTTTTTCAGCTTAAAAGTGTTGCAAATTTTGCTTCCAACCATAACAGGTAGTTTCATCAATAAAAAATCTTCTTTTTTTTCCGATATTATTTTTTTGCTAGTCAGTTTGGTGACAGTCACAGTGCATTTTACTGCAGACTCGTATTGAATCAATCGAAGAGATGCTTCTGTAGGATAGATTAATTTTCCGTTAGAATCACAAGGAGGTTCAAAACTGATATCGCTGAAAGAAATATTATATACGGGGTAATCGTGGTCATCTGAGCAAATTGGCTCATCAGAAAACCCTTCTAATATTTTTGGTATTTCGTCGAGAAAATCATTATATGAGGATATTTGATTTTCAGAAATTATACTTTTGGAGTGCTTGGGGTTCTTCAATAAGAACCGCATAATTTCCCAGGTTTGATCTATAGTCAACGCCATTTGAAAAATGCTTCGGTAGAAAAAAATATTCATTTTTTGTTGTATTAAAACCGGTCCAACTATAGATGGAGCATATAGGAAAGACTTACCTTGAAACTCTCGATTCTATAAAAAAATATAGAAAGGGGATTGATGAACTCTTAAAAAAGAAAAGATTGCTCGAAGAAAAATTTTATGATTATATGTCAAAGAAAGGTTTGGATAAATATAAACTAACAGATGATCGTTCTATCACCATTGCTTCCGTGACACCTGCCGAGATTAAGAAACAAAAAAGAGTGGCAACACAAGAACTAAAAAAGCAACGAATCGCAAAAATGTTGGAAGAAAAAGGTATAGAAGAGGCCGAAAGTATATTGAACGAAGTTTTGGAAGAAATGAAGAAGCGTAGCTAATTGTAAATTTATATAGATAAATTTTATCAAATTATTGAGCCGCATAAGTGAAACACATAGGGAAATTAGTGAACACTAAAGAAGTTCCAGCTCCAGTCGCAAAATTACTTCCGTCGAGTTTTCTGATACTTATAGATCCATCAGAATTTACTGTTAGGCGCAAATTTGTACCAGCTTCCGCCGAAGGTGCATTCAAGACAAAATTAAAGTTGAAGGTGCCACCTGCAGCAGTTAATGGGGCAGGGCAATACCCGGCATTGCTAGTAAAAACGTTTGTGGGATTTACTGCGTCCAAGGTGGTTCCATCGCAAATGCACAGTGTAATAGTCTTGTGATTTCTATAGACAGCCAATTCCAAGTTTCCAGACCAATTACCAGGGGTTACACTTTCACTGTAAGTTGCAAGTTCTTTTGTCAATGTATCCGAGGCCGCCGTGATTCTTCCAGTAGAATCTACAGTAACTGAGACAGATCTAGCTTCCCCACCATATGTTCCCGCTGTAACACCAGAATTAGCAAGCGACAAGGTTCCCGATGTAGTTATAGGTCCACCAGTGAGTCCAGTACCACTATTCACTTGGGTAACAGTACCTCCAGAACCTGAAGATATGGGCTTGGAACTTGCTCCAACAATCTTTCCATCTCTAATTTCCAACACGGGAATTTCGCTACCAGATGAAAATGTTCCATTCATGTTACCGCCACGTTTGTTGACCAGTGTTCGTTCAGTCATTTTCCTAATATATAAATTAGAAAAAAATACTTAACGCATTTCAATCTTGATTTTTCCATGCATTTTTGAAATTAGCTTTGCAGCCTCCATATTACCCCTAGTGGATAACCCGATCAAATAAATAGTCTTTGGAGTGGGTGGAAGGCGAGTTTTTAATATGTCAACGTTTGAATCACCCTTGATGTAAATGTAGTGATGTTTTATGGATAGTTTATTGAAATAATGAGTAAAGAGGTCAGAGTCCTTACCCAATTCCTTGGCAACGGTTCCAATGGATTCTCCGATTACTCCATATGGGGCTATTTTTTCGTTCGAAGGTTTCATTCCGGAATATGGGCGAAGGACGGCATTGACAAAATCTGGCTCAAATTCCTTTCCTGTATAATTGGAAACATAATCTGCTCTCAAAAACTGTTGGACCAGTTCTTTCTCTTGATAACACACAAATTTTCCTTCATCGATACACAGTACAATTTCGTCTGGTGGAATCTTGGAGAGTTTTGCTGCAATGGGATCGTCGAGCCAAGGTTCCATCGAGTCTTCATCCGGTTGAACACCAGTATTAGACTCTGCTATACATCTATCCACAGGAGTCTTGTATAAACTGGCGACTTTTCCAAGAGCCAAGGCGTGATTATAAGAAATTTTATTTCCTCTAGAGAATTTAAAGTATGGAATATCAAACAAAACTTCATCAATGTGTTGCTCCAAATGAATCTTGAATACATTATACATTAATTTTTTGATGTTTTCAGTTGCGTTTGAGCTATAAAATACTTCTGGTAATAGATGTTCAATGGTTAGATCTCGAGTAATAGGGTCCACGCGAACATCCCATATGGCCTGACCTTTTCTCAATACTTTTTCTCGGAGGTAATTACATACTCCTAGACCATGATCTGTTACAAAGGGTGGAGATAGCAAAGTATATATGCACATTACTCTTTCCAAATACTCTTTAATATTGTCGCTATTTTCTTTGGATCTATCCATCAGTTTTTCTAAACTGGCAAGTATGCTGTGATTTCTGAAAGGAGAAGGCGGTAGATTTTCGGAATACTCGGCCATTAGCAATAAATAGTAGCTTGCCCAAATTTTTTGTTCTCGGTTGAGTCCGGATAAATCTCCCCTCCGAGCCTTTTCATATTTGGGATCGCTTTCTATCGCGCCGATAGTGTTGCGATAAATCCATCTCAAAAACATTCTTCTTTCGTTTTTGATCTTGTCAACAAATAGTTCTTCGCCAATTATGGGTTCGTTTTTAATATGCAGAATATATCTTTGAATGAGAATTTCCAATATGAAAACTCTGTTTATATTTTCAATGACTTTTTCTGACGACTGAGTGTTCTCGGGATTTCCCATAATAGTATCATAAAGAGCAATTGCATGAGGATGTTCGATTAGGTTTGTTCCAATGTCTGACATCCAACCAACAAAATCCCTATTAAATTGTTCGGCAAGAGTCAATATATTTTTTCTTCTAGATTCATCAATAGATTCACCGATGAGATCTCCGCCATAGTATTTCTCGAATTGTTTGATGAGCTCAGCTGCCAAAACATCAATCGTTTCATAGTGGTCCCAAAAAACGCCTTCCAGAATTGTAGGCATATTTTTTTCTAGTACAGAGATATCATTTTCTAAGGGAGCGGTTTTGTTTATCATTCTAGGTACGAGATTATGCCCGTGTATGTCAAAATACATATCATTCAATGATCCAGGT
Organism: uncultured Rickettsiales bacterium; assembly: GCA_964484565.1. Classification (GTDB taxonomy): domain Bacteria; phylum Pseudomonadota; class Alphaproteobacteria; order Rickettsiales; family CAZAGG01; genus CAZAGG01. The sequence goes on from CAZAGG010000002.1 coordinate 172,092, forward strand.
TTTGCTATGAGCACCCAATTTTCAAAGTCGCTTCCAGAGTTGTATAGTTCCTCAGAGTCGATCTGTACAAAACCCGTTCGGTTCGGGGCGACAAATTGTTGAGGTTCCTGGGGAAAAATGCTTGCCAATAAATTTTGCCATTTTCCATAAACTATTCGCTGGATGTGACCAAAAAGATCGGGTTCGGGAATGTCTGGACCCGATAAAAATCCTCTAATATTTTCAGAAACATATCCCTCTGGGGTAAGAGATATCCTACATCTTAATACTGTATTTCTATCAATTTTGGGATAACTCAACATTTCATTTTCATAAAATGTGATAGAATCAAGACCCTGTTGATCAAAAGTCGTCAAATTATATTTTCCTTTTACTCCTGGAACTTTGACCCGCACAAGAATAGTAGAATCTGTATAATCCAGTATGTAACCCCAAGTGATAGGATTTCCATCGATTTTTACCTTTCTTCCGATATTGTAACCTTCAAAGAATGGATTTATGGTGGGTTTCGTTCCATAAATTTCGGCAATGTTTAGCTCATCGGTTCTAATGACCTCGGTTTCACGCTTCTTGATTTTTTCGTCGGCTTCTTTCAAGGCGGTTTTTAGCGCTTTCAGGTCAATGTCCTTCATTTGCATAGCAGGAATATTGATAGCCACTTTTCCATCGTTTACCATTTTACGCCACTGTGAAAATTTGTAGGAAACAATAGGGTTTTTTGGATCGATGATTTTTCTGCTCGCGTTTCGCGGTGGCGCTTCGGGGGTCTCTTTTCGAACATTTTTATTCAAGGGGTCGACACGAGTCACAGACGCATAAGTGATTGGAACGCTATTTTCCGCGTCATTCTCTTTCATACCCACGACATACAAAACTTGAGGATCAAATTTTACGATTATGCCTTTTTTGATACCACCTTTCATATCATCTCTGTAGGTGACTACATTGCCAATATCATACCCCTTGTGATAAGGATTGAATCTTTCTTCTCCAGTTTTTAGAGACTTTATTTCTCTGTTAGCCGCAATTTCCAATGCTACCAGAGCTGCTCGTTCCTTTTTTACCATTTTTATTAATTTGGTGTATAGACTTTCTTGAGCCTCTTCTTCAACGATTTCTATTGGAGCAGAGGGCACCAGTTCGGTTTCATCTTCTCCATTCTCACCCAACTCTTCGTCTCCAGAGTCGTCATCTTCATAGCCCGACACTTCATCCAAATTTCCATCATCATCTTGGCGGTTGTTATCATCACCAGAATCATAACCTCCTTCATAATCGTAGTCAGCCATTCTAACTAAAAAAAAATTCATACATGAATTTTTTCATTTTTGAGATTATTTGCGATTGCTCAATACAAAAACATCAAAACCAGACTTTATTGTCATAATTTTTCCCTTGGAAAAAATGGGAGCAGAATCATAATGATCATGCTGTATGAGATGACGATTATATAGCAGATATTGATAAAACTCTGCATCTTTCCATGCTGGTACCACAAACATGAAAATATATGGGTTTTTGGTTCTCAAAAAAGAGTCTGCTTTTTCTGTTGCTTTTTTCAATAGGAGCTCGGAATATGGTGGATTTACATAGTAATTCATAGGCGGCAAAGGAGTCTTAAAAAAATTTCCAATATTCCTTGGGCGATTATCCAACTCTGAATACATGGTCATTCTGATTGGTAATAAACCCTTATCGTCGGCCAAGGCAAAGGCCTCAACCTGCATGTTATATTTTGAAAAATATGGCTCCAAAAAAGATTTTGCAAAGGACCAAAATAATCCGGTTTGGGTAGGAAGAGATCTTTCATACAAGGTCAGCGCTATACGCTTTTTGACCGCTTCATCATCAGCCTCATCAACCCATGGAAGATCAAAAGACATTCCTCCAATGTTAGCTCGAAGGGCAGCTACACCCCCGGTCAGATTAAAGTCCACTTTCATTTCATCTGGGAGTCCCCAAATGTCATCCAGTAGAGCCCTCATAGTGTCATACTCAATCTTTGATTCAGAGCATTCCAATTTGAAAAGCTCAAAAATATTCTTCTTTTCCTTTGGAAAGTTTACGAGTCCAAAGAAAGCTCGATAAAGAATGTTGAGGGCTTCACGATGAGTATACTGAGCCACTTGATTTGCTTTTGATCTATTCAAATTTATGGAAAGAGCGTTTCCCAACGATAAATTTTCAAATTCAGCCATGTCTATATAATGGTCACTGTTTTACTAATTTCATTTTTTGGAATATAGTATGGCGACCTCTTTTTGGTTGCAGCGCCAGCCATTATTTCGGTAGGTGTAATGTGGTATTTTGCAGGACAAAAGGCCGCCCTTGTTATGTTGGCTTTAGCCATTTTCATGTACTTTATATACCCAACGATCATTGGATTCATTATGGCATCATCAGGTAGAAGGGGATTTGTACTACCAGGAAAAATAAGCGAATTGTCATACGACGATTATGGGTCAGCCGAGAAAAATTATCGTCAAAGTTTTTCTACCTAAATAGATGCAGACTGACATTTTTCTGTTCGCTATCATCGCAATTGTATTGGGCTACTATGCCTTTTTATGGAAAAGTTATAATGGATTGGCCCTCGTAATAGTTCTTTCAGCCTTTGCTTATGCATTTCTTTTCGGACTTCCTTTCGACTATTCATCAAGGCCTTCGAAACGAAAGATACAACCTGAATTGCCCGCTGGAATAGGCTATGAATATAGAACCCCAATTGCTGAGGTTCAAAGGGGGTATTATACTCCAGAAGACTATTAAATTTCCTTTTATATAAAAGGAAATTTATTCGAAACGGCCTCCATACAAAAATACTCGCTCTCCTGTGCTAGCTCCTGTACCAAGGGCTTCTCGGGTAGAAGGTACTTTTCTCGGATCATTATATTCTTCCAAAGGAAGAGTCCTGGAAAAATAGTTGCCATCAAAATTTTCAAAAGTTTGGTCTATGGTAGAACCTCTTGATTCGTAATCTTTCTTTGTTGACATATATTGATCTACTGGAGCAACATATGGTTTTTGCTGCTTTACTCTAAAAACAGAAAATGGTCCTCTTTCCATACTATTACGCTCAAAAAATGGGCTATTAATAATATTTTTTGTTGTAGAATGGAAAGTACAACCATGCAATATATTTCTTATGGAGTAATGCTCCTTTTACTAATAGGGCTAGTATGGATATATTTCAGTTTCTCGAAAAGAATGAGCGATGCCGAGCAGACTATAAATAAACAAAGTGATGCTATAGCTCGCCTGATCACTGGAGGGGTACAAGCACCCCCAGCTACTTCGAAGAAAAAGGTTGATTTACCAAAAAGAGTTCAAGTCGAAGAAGCCCTGGAAGAAAATGAGCCAGAATATGAGGTCAACCGAGAAGATCAAATGACAGAAAAAACTTTTAAAGAAGATTAGAATGACCTCTTACACTCATCCTCTCTTGACCAACAAGTTGCATTCTTTTCGCAATGACGAATCAGAAACCTATCTTCCAAGAAAGAATATTCATTACAGAAGTATTAGAATAGACAATTCCAATCCAGAACCGATAACAATAAATTTTGTTGGAAGTGGCACCAAGTACACAATGCCCAGTAATTCTACTATAAAAATATCGATACCATCACAGGCTTCTGATATTTCAGAATCGATAATATTGACTCAAGGGTCAAAGATTTGCTCTACCCCTTATATTTTAAAGAACACATCAAATTATATAGTTCTTCGAAAAACTCTTATTGGATGGATGCCCGTATATTATTCCACGCCAGTAATGAAGGCGTAATCTTCAATCCATAATTATAATTATGGATTTTATATGGTTTCTTCGTAATCAATCCTTGTAATTCGACCATGATCGACCCAAGCTTTTTTTATTAAAATTTTCGTGTAATCTACCCCTGAAGGCATAGCAAAACCCTCCACTTCAGCGAGACGGTGACCGTCATCCACGAAATATCCATTTTGTGTTCTATAGATTTTTGCCCCTTTTTTATATATTATATTCGGTCTGTCCACTCGGTCTAAAAAATAATACCACGCACAAACTTTATTAAAACATGACGGGCCATATTCTTGTTCCACTTTAAAATGTTCATCTCTCTTATACCACCAAGAGAGACTAATACCGTTGCTAATACTATATATTTCTCTTTCATAATCTACGAACGATAATCTAGTTTGTTTGATTACATTTCGGTGGATGAAATATTTTTCTGGACAGAAAGCAGTAAGATCGAGGAATAGATCGCGGTCCATTTTTCTTATACTTCAATTATTTCCGTTTCGATTTTTGAAATTAGCGGAAGGTGTATACCATGAATTTTTTACGCAAACTCTTCTCTCGTAATCCCACCTCCAACCCAATACAGAGCAACCACTAGGTTATTTCTAGGATTTAGAGATTCATGAATATTTCCCTCTTGAAGGATACAAACGGAAAATGTATCTCTTTCTACCAACGCCCGCCATTCTTCAGGAGTTACCCCAGTCTGAACTACCAGTGTAGAAGGAGATTTCAGCTGGTATGATTTTGCCAGATATAAGCAAAAATCTCTATGTGATACACCTTCCATTCTATTTTTTTCCGTTAATTTAACCCTCGTATATAATATGGATTTTGATCTTGTGACAGACCTCTATAGTTTCTGTCCAGAAAAATATTTTTTATCGAGGCTTTTGACTCTTTATCCAACCAGAATAAGTTTTGTAGATTATCAAAGGAAGCATTATAAGGTTTTGAACGGCAATTTTTATCAGGGCGGTGTTCTACATCAAGAATATGGGCCATCTGTCATAAGAGATGATTTTATAATGTTTTCTACGCGAGGTATTACACATCGAAGATTTGGTCCTGCTCATATTACAAAATATTTTTATTACTACTATTTATTTGGGAAGTATACTGGATTTTTACTTGTAAGCGCTCTTGAACATGAATAGCCATATTTTTCCGTTTTATTATAAAACAGAAAACCCTCATTTTATCAGCCAAAAAAACTATTAATAGTATGGTAAACTTTTCCTCTAACTATATAAAATCCTTCACAGAACTTTTGCAGAAAAATGTTACCAACATGGTCATGACCACCGAGCAATCCGCCTCACAATTTTGCAACCTTAGTGCTATTGTGAAAATCAAGGCCGGAGGGGATATCACTATTGACGGAAATGTTACTGCCTCCGCTAGAGGTTTTTGCGATCTAAAGACCATGTTTTCTTCTGATAGCAAAATGGACTTTGCGGTGCAAATGTCCTCTGTTTTGGACAAGACTATTTCTCAAGACACAACCCAAGAGTCTAGTCTTGTTGGATTTTTACAGGCAAACGTTGGTTTTTCTAGGCAGGATATTGAGACTAGATTAAAAAATATTATAGAACGAAATCTCACTCAAGAAACTATTCAAAAGGCTCTCCAGTCGGCTTCTGTTAGCGCTGACAATGAAATTACGGCTCCAGGAAATATCACCATACACGGAAACGTGGGGTCGGAAGTTCAGGCTCAAATAGTGGGCAATTTCATCGCAGAATCGGCTTCTTTGGCTATCGCCAAGGATGAAATGGTTCAGAAGGCCGATGAGTCTATGGAGCAAAAGACAAAGCAAAAAGAGGAGACCTTAAGTGGAGCATTGTTTTACATTGTTTTTGCAGTAATTTTGGCCCTTTTTGCTATATTTATATTACCCTCCATACTTTTGAGTGGCGGCGGGGATTCTGACTCAAAACCTGGGGGTTACCAGAAAAATGATTTTTCAGAATATAATACGGAATAGGAAGAGAAATGTTTGAAATTCTTATATCACCCGAAGAGCTAGAAGGTCCTATCAAAAAAGTCATACAAGATTTTCTTGATCTATACTCGGTTTTGGGGACGGATACTATTTCTGGAACAGCAACCCTTTCTCCCAAGGGCGTTTTGACTATCGAATTGTCTTCCAAGCCAACCGACGAATTTAATTGGGCGGTAGCTGATACATTTGGCGTAATACCTTTACCCAGTAAAACTCTTTATTGTACAAAGTTTTGGAAAAATTTATCAGAATTTGGGTCATTAAAAGAATTGGAAAAATATCTATCCCAATAAATCCTTATTATCATTCCATTATTAGAATGGAATATTTATACCTACCCGGAAATTTTGCATCTCTTACCACTCAACAATCTATTGACGAAGCTTACGATGTTTTAAAAAATGTCGCTCCAAAATACAAGAAAATTTTCTGGGTTCCCGGTCCGAAAGAGTATTATTGTTCTAACAAACAGGTAACAATGGATTTTGTCTATAAAATTATGAAGGGTTTTTGTTCAAAGATTCCCAATTTAGTGGTTTTGAGAAACGAGTATTTTATACACTCTGGGACCGTGTTTTTTGGAACTACCCTATGGGAACCAGTTCCTCAAAATGAAGGTTGTTTTCCTCACATATATAGATTACCTCAAGTTTGTATCGATTCGACTTGGGTTACCAGGTCATTTGCGGAAGCCATATCATCAATGGTAGAGGCAATGTTGATAGCAAAGTCTCACCATTATCCATTAGAAATCATAACCACCTTTTCTTCTCCATATAGCACTATTAGTGGAACCGGCTGGGTATTTGATTAAGTTCTTTGCTCGAATAGAATGGCACCTCCCATAGAATATGAAGTAAATTTTTTACCAAAAACTGCAGTGACCATACAAAAGCCTCAATTTGGCCCTCTATACAATTTGAAACTGGAACTAATAGAAAACAAGAAAAAATTATCACGGCTTTTACCTCCCATGCCAGAGTGGAACAAAATTAAGCCCACTGATGCGAGGGCCATTTCTAAGCCTCCTTCTAAAGAATCATCTAAATCGGGTCCTAAAAAAGAATCAAAGCCCGTTGTAACAGAGACAATAAAAAAGGTAAAATCATCTGATCCTCCCCCACAAAAATCAAAGGTCGAGGAGGAAGAATCTGAAGATGCGGGGTCTGAAGCCGAGGACGAAAGTAGTGACTCTGAAGGGGAGGAGGAAGGTGAATCTTCAGAATCGGAATCTGAAGGGGAGGAGGAAGGCGAATCCTCAGAATCGGAAGGTAGTGATGGATCCGAAGATGGATCCGATTCGGAAGACTCAAAACTAGAAGTGTCAAAGGATGGGCCCGATAAAGAAAAATCGCTCGGGGAAAATTTGACAAAAGAGGAAATGTTAAAAATGGGTTACACGGAAAATATTCCTCCGGAAGAATTGGAAAAACAAGAGAAAGAAAAATATATCAAAAAATACAAACTTTTGAATCTTCGTCTTCGTCAAAAATATGAAACCACACAGGACAAAAAGGTCAAGGAAAAATTGGATCGAATGATTCCACTGACTGTTAATGATCCCTTGGAGCTCATAAAAACTACCTATGATGACAACATCTTTGAGCTGCAGGTCATTTCCTCTACACAAAGATATAAAGAAGTAGCAGCGATCGGTTTCAGTGGCATAGAGTGGTTGGGTAAGAAATTTGATGAAGACCTCTTTGGTGGGTATGCGGCTTTTCAGCTGTCCAATATGGATCAATACGAAGAAGTTCTCATGGAACTCGGTGAATCAAGTAGTATACTATCAGAAATGACTCCTATCCAAAAATTAATGTGGATGGTCGGAACTAATACTGCAATGTTCTTGATAGCAAAAATGTCAGGAAATGGAAGCGCAGCTTTGGATGTTCTTTCTGTCGTAACTGGAAAGACGGTGACAGCTCCAAAAGCCGCTCCAAAAATTCGACTCGATTAAAAATCGAAAACCGTTACTTTCCTTTTTTTCACAAGGAAATGCAATTTCACAATTATCATTCGATCGCCATTAACCGAATAATGGATCCTTTTGTGAATCATATTTATGAATGCACCGAAAAGGCGGTCTATGACTACAAATATTATGCCTGTCGTCGAGCCTTGTGTAACATTATGAATAGATGCAATCCGGATCAATGGGATGATCTGCTACTTTTTGATGAGCTGTCAGACGAAGAGAATTATTATATACGAGCTAGAGTTATGAACGACTATGAGGATGGATGTCCAGATGTTTTTAAGTCACCCATGAAGACAGTAATTGGCCCGATGGGATCTTTCGCTAAAGAGAGTCTTTTGGAAAAAATAAATGGCTACTATGTGCCAGGAAAAATAATTTACGCGGCTCAAAAAATGCCAAGTTGGGTTACCGACGAAATGCTAAAAGAATATAAGCATCTGGGTGCTTATATTCTTTTATATAGAAAGGAGACTGATCCCATACAAAGACTCAAATATTTGACTGAATTTATTAAGATGACAGACGCAGAGTTTTCTACAGAAGTTTCTTATAATGCTGTCGCAATAGAATTGCAAGATATTTCCGGCGCCATGAGCAAAAAGGTCGATGAATATATGGATGAAACGATAAAATTACGTTCCGTGATTACCGATTTGGTTCATCGACCTCCGCATCATGTGGAATGTCCAGAATGCGGGAATAGCATAAAGATTCATTGCTCAGAAGAAGTTTCTGCCGCCAAAGATCATTTTATGGAATTGAGGGGTCCTATCAATTAAACACGATAATAATATCAGATGGACACTGGAAATTATAAGAAGATATCGGTCGTATATAGTATTTCTTCGACTCCAGCCCCGCCCCCGCCTCCCCCAGAAAGCAAAGTTGTCGCCGGTCCATCGGATGTGTCGTCTTATCGGAAAAAGTCTCGCACCTTTTTCGAAAGCGATGAACTCGTCCGATTTGCTCGAAATTGATTGACCACATTTATTCTATTCTATAATAGAATTAATACATCCGCCACATAGAATGTTTGGTGCCACTTTTACGCGATATATCATTCTTGAAATTTAAATGAAATGGCATAGGTATTCTATTTTATCTAAAATCGAATTTTTATAATGACAACCGTAGCCCCAGTCATGGATAACCAACTACTAAGAAACAAATTTCTTGGATGTATGAAAGAGTTATCAGGTCTCATAGAGAAAAATAAGACAGAGATGGACTCGCTGAGAAATAGGAATCAAAAATTGGAGGAAGAAATGGGGGCTTTGCAGAAAGCCAATGATTCTCAATTGATAAAAACCAGAACTATTCAATTATTACAGGTCCGGCATGGTCAAAAGATTGACGAGTGCATTGAAAAAGAAGCTCGCATAGCCGAGTTGGAGGCTGAATTAGATAGAACTAAAAGGGAATTATCTGAAATGAAATCATTAGTAAAAAAATCCAATGAGGAGGCCAATAGAGCTAATACTCGTGAAAAATGCATAGATACCGAGCTTAGTCGTTTACGTATGGAAAATGAAAGGTTGACCAGGATGAATGTCGCCTTGGAAACAAATCGGAGCATGACCGAATCTATTGGGCAGACAACAGAAAGGGAGAAAGCCATTGAAGCAGAAATAACTCGTCAACGCATAGAAAATGAAAGGATATCCAAAAGAGAAAAAGATACTGAAGCCACACTGAATAGTAAAATCAATGAAAACGATCTTCTAAAGAGAAAATTGGCTATTCTAGAGACCAATTCAAAAACCGACGAATCTAAAATCGGGGCTAACTCTGCTATTGGAGCGATAACCCTGTTATTCTGTATAATTATTCACGTCTCTCCTCGACTGATTACTAAAAAGGAGATTATCGATTTGATCAACAAAACTGGAGGGGAAAAAATACCAGATTATAGATGTAAACAAGAACACCTCAATGCTTTGATAAAACATCTTGGAAAAAAGAAAGCGGATCAAAATATGATCGCCACTCTGATTAGAAAAATTGATGTTATCGCATCAAAATGTAACATTGAAAAAGTCATAAATGGGGTGGATATTCGACCAAAGAAAACTATCGAAGAATCTGATGACGAAAGCGACGAATCGGAAGCTGCGGGTTCAGAAGACGAGGATTCGGAAGAAGATTCTGAATAAGTACCCGAATAAAAAAATTGAAAAAATATAAGGATTTTATTCATTATAAAATGAAAGACTTGTCGGGAGCAAGAATTGATTTTAGCCGCGCCATTGAGCCTGATTGGAGGACGATAATGTATCGTTCTACGCATCCCAGTCAATGGACGGATATATCACTCGGGTATGCCATTCAAGGGGTTAGATATCTGGAAACGGCGGTTGAAAAAGACCGCGAGTACAATGGCGTAATGGAATACATGTGCGACTTTTTGATATTTTTATCCGGCCAAGCCCACACTCTGCGCCAAAAAATGCTGATACGCGACCTTATTACCAGAGTTATCGCCGTGATCAGAGAATAAAACTTTTAAAAAAAATACTCATATAAAATGAGTAATAAGATTCTCCTTAATAATTCAAGAACAATAGATATGGCTCCTCAACAAGTGGTTGTTGTAATGACAAGAGAAAAATCAAAGATACACCTAAATGACATTTTTGTTGGGGCAACTAATATTCGATGTTGCAAAGTTCGCTTGGTCGCCATAGAAAGTTCTCCTATAAATGCTTTACCCATAAAAGTTACTTCCAACTTTAGGCTTCCAAGAGTGTTGTATGAACAAAACAGCTCCTTTGGTTTTTGGGTTCTAGGCGATAACTTTGATAAAGAGTGCTATAGTACCCCGAATTCTATTCTAGGGTCATTTGAAGTTGATTTGGGTGGAGTTCATAGAGCTATCTTTGAATTTACTACTTTTGATAACCGAGAAGATCTCACATTCTTGTAGGGCTAGGAATCTAGTTTTTCCAATCGAACGAATGTTTCGTAAGAATAATTTTTAGCGTCAATAGATTTCAAAATATCTAAAACAACTTTATGTAGCCCAATTTCTTTTTTGACTTCTCCAAGAAACGTCAAGCACTCTTTTAGCGTAGTCTCATCGATAATCGACCCGATACGAGCTGCTGTATTTATGCACATATCCAGGTATATTTTGTCTCTTTAGATTTGTCCATCTACCCATTCGAGGGAGGTTAAGGATATTTCTTTTATAAAAGAAATTTTTATTGTCAGCACTTAGTTTATAAATTCGAATAGTGATGAACCTTCCTATCGAAATGATAATGGAAATTTTCGCGAAAGATCCCAGTATGCACTTTAATTTTGTACTGTTATGCAAAGAGACTAGTAGAAAAAAACCATTGTATAGCGAAAAGGACGTACTTTCAAGCTTAGGATGGTCGGAAGAAAAACCCAGCGACTTTGAAATATTATGGAAAAAAGGTGGATATCTCCATTCTGTTCCGAATAAATTTCCATCAGAATCGTATGATGATGGAGAAATAATAGGTGAAACGTGGCACAAAAAAGGTAACAAACATCGAGACGGAGACCTACCGGCAACATCGATGATCGCCTCAAATCTGAGGATACACAAGTGGTATAAAGACGGCGTTTTGCATCGTGATTTCGGCCCCGCATTCGTGAGATACGAAAGGTCTTTCGGTGATGGACCATGGGGACATACTTTTAAATATTATCAGCATGGAGTCTTAATGGATAAAGAAATCTTGCCGGTTTATATAGAGAAGGATGGGTTTATTCAAGTGAAAAATGCGGATTGGGGGTTTTCTTTTAGAGAGGACGAGAATGACTAAATTTCTATTCATGAATAGAAATCTATTTTGTTCGACATAATCTATCTGATACATCATTGTGAAAGTCCCTTACAAATTTTTCTACTTTTTCTATGGGTTCACTAAAGTCCACTTCTATCATTCCCTTTTTTTCGTCAAACACTTCAAACCTTATAGATCTATCTGTATCGGAAAGTTCAAAGTAATAAGGGGCAATTGTAGCACTGACTATACATGATTCTATCGTTCCTCTATGCCACTCACAAGTTATTTTTCTTATGGTTTCCAAGTGAAGGAATATTTCTGGCGAAAATTTTTCAAATACGGTCCTGGCTTCTTTATCGGTTATATCGCTGAGTTTTCTTGGAAAAGCAATATTTCTGGACTTTGAGTTTAGTTCTGGGGCCCCAAATAAATCTGGTCTTACTTTACAAGTCAATAAGAGATTGTAATATAGTCGATCCAGAAAGCCCTCGATTTCCTTCAAATATATCATATATAGATGCGGTTTTCTCTTCTTGTCAACTAAATATTTCATCACCGATAAGAAACGCAACTCTTCAAATCTTTGTCCGGCAACCAAATTAAGGTATCCAGGTTCACACATCTAAGAGGGGAGATTACTTAATCCGACGACTTTTTCATCCACAACATTTTAGTGGTCTTCTAAAGACTGGAAATCTCTCGATTTCCTTTCCACATTTTTTACATCTTAGTTTTACTTTTTTGGTGGCAGATGCGTACGGAATTATTACATCAAAGTCTAGGACATTTTCTTCAAATTCCTCTCTGATTTGTTGTGTTGATCTTCTTATATTACAGCCCGGACAATTCCTTCTCCTCCTAAAGTTATTGGGAGTGATATGACTTTCGTGATTCTTCTCGCAGATTATTTTCATTTTTCCGTGTGCCCCCTGATATTCTCCGAGTGCCTTATATCCCCATCTGGATAATTCGTTATAGAATCTCTCTCCTGCGTGTTCCAAACTTCTATTCATACATTTTGAGCAGTTCTGTCCCCTCATAAAATTACTGGGGATCATAGAAAAATAGTGGCCTGTATCACATTTCATTTCCACTTTTTTATTGCCTTCTCATATTCCCCTAAAACTATATAACCTCTTTTCGAGACTTCTTCGTAAAAATTTTCCTTTGCCCGCTCTGGACAGTTTCTGGAACATTTTGGACATCTTTGTCCACACATAAATGCATTGGGGACCATAAAAAATGTGTGATTTTTATCGCATTTGATCTCCACTTTTTTATTACTCTTAGTATAATTACCCAAAGCGATGTAATTTATGTTTTTTACCTCCTCATAAAATCTATTCGCCGCTTCTTCCGAGTTGGAATATCCCTTTACTATTTTTCCATCAATGGAATCGTAAAATGATAAAAATTCTTTTTTTGACCATTCAACTATTCTCGCCGAATTATCACCCATAATCCTCTCTCTTTTCCCTCCGATACTGATCCTTGTCCCTTTTCGGATTGCCGCCTTTAGTTCAGGATCCATTACAGTCATGGTCCTTATAATAGTTTGAGTAGTCTCAAATTCTTGTTCTGAAAAAAGACAAGGCAAAATTACCCAAGATTTACAATATAGCCCAAGTTCCTTTGGAGTTTCACCACCACCAATTTCCAATACTTTTCCAAGGGATTTTTCCTTTGCGACTCGTAAACATCTACCGACAGACTGAATGACATCTCTTCGACTCTTTCTACTTTCGGCAAAAATTACAGAATCAATCATCGGCACGTCGACTCCTTCGCTAAAAATTCGACAGGTAAAAAGTAGAGCTCTGGGTTGAGCCAAAAACGTATCAACTACCGAAAAACGCGCGGCCAGAGTCGATTTTGAATCCGTATAATAACAAGGAATTTCTACGGAAAAAAAGTCGAACAGCTTGGCTACCAAATTTTTGAGAACTTTTGATCGAGCATTTGTATTTGAATATACCAATACTTTTCTACAATTCCTAGAATCTTGATCACTAAGACCTAAGACTGCTTTTACTATGGACAGTCCTATGCCCATAGTATAAACTCGATCGGAATGTTCAAATCCCTCAAAAAATGTTTTTATGACGGGATTTTCCAAATAACCATTAACATTTCCTACCAAAGAAAGGTAAATATCAAAAGTTGCGAGACGTCCATCGCTTACTGCGTCAGAAAAGCTATAAGAATCTATACGACAAAAATCTAGTTGGTTTTGCAAAGGACTCGCAGAAACATAAAGAGTTTTTTTCCCTTGAATTTCATCAAAATTTACGCGATGACACTCGTCATAAACTATGCACCAATTTTTTAAATGATCTTCAAATTTACTTGCCAATAAATATGAGGTATAAGTACATAGTACCAATTTGGTTCCTTCTTTCTCTATAAAATTTTTTATTTGGTCCAAGTCGGTAGTTCTCAAAAAAGGAGTCTGAAAATCTGGGTCCTCTAACGAATCCTCGCTCATATTTTCAAGGGTACTTTCGCACCCAATCATCAAAGCTGAAGTATAGGAATTTTCCTTCAGAAAAGTTCTTCCGATAGAATCTAACAAATAAAGGGTCGGAGCAAAAATTATTGTATTCACAGAACCCAACCCTTTTGCTGCGATAATGGTTTTCCCCAATCCACATGACAGTCCCAATAACATTTTTCCCGTATTGTTTTTAATATTTCGTATACAATCTTTTTGATAGTCCCGAAGAACAATCGGTTTGGTTGGCGCATATTTTTGCCCCAGCTGATAGTTTATCAATAAAGGGTCCAAACCACAAACTATTCGAAGACCAGAATTTCGAAGGTTTTTTGAAATACGTTTAGTGTTTGTGATAATGAGGCATTCCACGTTGTTTCTTCTAGCTAGAGCTTCAGTATTACTGACCTCTCCCCATTTTAGACTCCCAGACCTATATTTTGCTTGAACAAACAAGACGCCACCATCCAATAAATGACCGACTATATCAACTCCGGTATCGACCGATTCGAGTTTGTATCGATGTTTATATGGATATTCATTCCATAGCCAAGCTTTTTTTACAGAGAATACCTTTTCATTCAAAAGCAAGTCTAAGCAATATCGTTCAAAAATATCACCTTTTTCCTTTTGCATACTAAAGGAAAATATCAATCTGTAACTTTTCAGTTTTGTTAATCTTTCCACGTAGTTAATAAAGATGTGCTCTATATAGATGGATATTGATTTGTATGCAGATTTGACCGTTTTTTTACAGGAGAAATATTTTATAGCGCGCATAATATTGCCAAAGAATATTAGATCACCAATAGAGTTTGTAGATTATGTTAGATTTGAATAACTAGTAGACATACGTTCGGTGATGTATGATTATACGACCTCGAGAGATCTGAATTTAAAATCACCCATCGGATCATGGAGAAGATTTGATCAGTTAAGGATAAACGATTTTCCATCAACCTTCAATGATTTAAAAAATGTATATTTCAAAAGAAACTGTAAGAAACAGGGTATAATGTGGATTCCTTTGAGTATAACGTCTCCCAGAGGGCTTGAATTGTGCGAGTTAAAGAACGCTTTTCTAATGAGTGTTCGCGACAAGATATTATCCACAGCTCAAGAGGCGCTCGCTTATTATACTGAATATAGCAAAGCAATGGCAAAGGTCTGCTCTAATAGAGTGGCTCGGGGTCGATAAAATATTCACAGTGATCACAACGCTCTGTGTAAAATTAGCCGGTTTGATAGGCTTTTGACCAAAAAATCTGAGACAAAAAACATAAATGTCCATCAACAAGTTATAATCCATATTATATTACTATAATATTTCGTCGCAAACTCGATTTTAAATTATAGCTGCAAGATATTTTGGTTTCCTATGCGAGCCTTCCTTCCTGCTACTACGCAACTAGAAATAGAGTTCATAGTGTCAGTTTTACCGTACAAAGATGCTTGTCTGGCCACATCAACTCCGGTTTCAAATAGCATTTGACTGATTACTCCATTATCGCGAATACCATGTCTATTTGATGGAGTAAAAATTCCAGTTCTGCACATTGAATCTACCAAAACTTGAAGGTGTCTTCTATTCAAAGAACTATTTCCACTAGAACTAATGGCTTTTTCTATTTCTTCCAAGAGACAAGCTTTTCCAGCTTGAAAGCCATACACTTCTGCCATTTCCCAAAAGTCATTTGTTTTTAGAGTTTTAATATTCACGGGATATTCCAGCATCTTTCGAAGGTTGGAACCTTTAGTAGTAAAATATGCCTTCTGGTCTGAACCTGTACCCTTAAATTCTACGTAAACTTTTTTGACCCCTTCTACTCCAGAAATCAATAGATCGTTCAAAAATGGAGCCAAAGAATCTCTCATAAAATAATAAGGTTGGTTTTCGGGTGTAATAAAACTGGGAACTTCTCCCTTTCTTTTCATAGTTTTTTTCTGCATAGTCTCCGAGTCAAAAAACACCCAAATTTTACCCATAATAAGGGGGCTAGGGATTGCCTTTGCAATCTGCAAATCTAAAAGCGAATCATATGATTCTCTATCGATAATATGGCATACATCCCTGAGAGTCAAATTGCGCTCAAATAGTTTTTTATGTGAAATTTCCAATTCCCAAACCCAAGGACAGGTATAATGTTTCAGGTCTGTCGAGGTTATTTTGCAATATTTTTCCACCCACCATTCTTTTTTTGGGGCAATTGAATATTCGTAAAGAGTCGCAACATATGGCAACTCATTATCATTCAATTCTCGTGTAGCCAGTAGTCTTTTATTGGTTATCAGTTCCCCCAATCGAGTTTCTTTTATTTGGTTACATATCACCATAGCCTCGTCCTTTGTGGGGGTTTTGAGCAATTGAAATGACATATTTCTATTCGATGGATTCTTGGTCACTTCAATACACTCTTTTAGACGAGGAAGTCCAGAAGTAACGTCAGCTGAATTTCCTCCTACATTTCTATGAGTGTCCATGGTGAGCTGAATAACAATTTCTCCGACTGATAGACAACTAGTCATGCCCACGGTACTTCCATGGGAAATTTGACTCTTGTGAAACTGAATGATAAATGATTGTGCAAAGTTTTCAATTACACTAGGAGCAATTTCTACTTTTTCTAGCAAATACCTCAAAATGGTAGCTAGATTTTTATTGGCCTGTCGAGTAACTGGAGTGGAAAAATCGGGTGATACCACTCTCACATAGTCGCAAAAAGTATCAATAGTTGACTTTGGTAACTTGGCAGTCTTCAGGGTACCAGACAATCGTTTTGCCTCCATCACGGGATCAAAGAAAAATGGAAAAGGTAGATCCTTGACTCGAATGAGCTCCTTGGCATTCATACCATCGTCTCCATACAAAAAGTTATATATTCCACCAGATGAATTTGTGACACCTCCTTCGGGACTAATCATACAGTCTTCAGTCTTTTTTCCAATCTTTTTCTGAGAATATCCAGAAGTAGACGTTTTTGCAGCAGTATCAATAACTCCTCTTCTACCTGCGTGCGCCTGTAAAACAGCTTCTACCAGAGTCAATCCTGTAAGAAAGGAATTTTTTACAAAACCTCTTGATTCGGGCGTATCTTCATCGGGCTTTACGTGAACACAAGTTCTTTTTCCTCCAGTTAAAACTGGACGAGGTCTTTTTCCATCAATGTTTTGTTGAGCCAAAAATGCTGCCATCATACCCGTATTTGAATCGTTACCTTTAGTTCCAGAAATTTTCATGAGAGTATAAGAGTTATCTTTACCCTTGTTGAGTTGAGTTGCTGCCATTTTTGGAACAATCGACATTGCATTATTTAGGACCTCTCGAATTTTGATTTCTCTTAGTTCGGGATCGGGCTCTGAATGTTTTACTTGCTGGGCCTCCAGCAAGGTATTTCGAATAGTATCTACTAATAAACGTTTGGATCTTACCAACGTGTCTGAGATACCAATGCTAAACCCTAAATAGGCCAGCAAAGGATAGGCCAACTTGCTTGCTCGATTGATAGTTTTTGCAGCTTCGTCTGGCGAATAAAATTTCCATATATACTGAATGGCCGTATTTCCTTGCCCAATAATTTTTTTACAAATAGGTCCAGAATCAGGCAGTACAATTCCAGACTCGATTCGAACTTCGGGACGGTCAGGATTTGTACCGGTCATAGCTCTCCAGTAAAAATCTTTCGGAAAAATAATAGACGCTACCACTTTTCCATCGACGCTCTTTTTTACACGGTGATATTTTTTTGCTCTCTCAAAAAAGTCTGCGATATCATCCATGGATCCAAAGATGGGATCTGAAATGCAGTCGCAAAAAAGCTGATATGGAATTTTGATTGGGTTTGACAGGTCAGCAGTTATCAAATAGAAAAAGGTAATCACATTTTGGATGCAAGACATTAATGCAATATTGCTTTGCGCGGTCACAACATCAGATTTTGTGTTGCCAATAGTGAGCATTTCAGCTCTTGCGAGCGAATTTTGCGGCACTGACAAATTCATTTCATCGCCGTCATAATCGGCGTTAAAAGCTCTGGTGGTGGCGGGAGGAAGTCTCATTGCATAATGATCAATCAATTTGACTCTCATTGCCTGAATAGACTCTGTTCGAATACTAGGCTGACGATTAATGTTTACAAGATCACCATCTTCGATTTGTCGATAAATAGCGTGTCCCCGAGATAAATAAAAACTCTTTGGTAAATATTTGCTTCTCCTCGCGGATCCATCAATTTCCACATATCTAACTTTTCCTTCGGCCAACAATTTTTCGCATCTGTCCTTGTTCCATGTAGTAACAATTTCTTTTTTATACAGAGCCGCAGCTTTTTCTCTAGGAACTCCAATACAGCCAAAAGGTATAGTGCTTCCTCCACTGGTAATTACCATTCTTCCAGTAAAGTTGCATCTTTTACCAGTTACATTATTGATGATATGTCCATCCTTACCTCCTATGCGATCGGCAATTCCCCTCTTCTTCTTGGTCATCTTATTTTTTTGCATATCTTTTGCCGAAATGATAAAATTTGCCGCAATCTGTAGTTCATCTTCTAGTTGTTCCAAAGTCTTTTTTGACTTGCCAGAATCAAAATTCTTTATGCGGACGTTAATTTTTACGAGTTGATTGTACATGTCAGTGAGATCATCATTGTTTTTTATTCCATTGGTTTCAATCCAGGGTCTACCGGAAATGGGTAAAACTGGAAAGTAAACAAATATCATAGACTCTGGTCGAAAAAAAGTAACATCTGGTTTTATATTCGTTTTTAGTACATCGTCAGGATAACTTTTTCCAATAAATCCAAGTAGATCGCATGTAGAATTTTTTACTTTTTGAAAAGCTTCATAAACTTTCCACGGGGAAACACGAGTTTTGTCTTTTTCTGAATATACTCGCATCTTCTTCAAATCTTTCTTGTCATAATTGAATGAAGTTAGCTCAGCCGAGCAAACTCCACAACTCGCGATTTTTGACATTACATTTTTTGCTTTTACTAGCCTATCTTTTTTGGGTACTTCAAGCAAAGATGGATATAACTGCGCCTCTCTCCGTCTCAAGTTTCCACACTCAATGCAAATACAATTCAAAAAGTGGACTATTTCTTTTATATACAGTTTGTTATATACGGGTATTTCCAGAGGAATACACATGAAATGATTTTGACAATCCGAGCCTTTTAGACCACACGTGGGACATTTTTCTTTTTCGTTAATGGTGCCCTGAGAAGGATCCTCAATAGTATTTGCAGACAATACAGTCGATTTTGTTACTGGAGTAGTAATTTCCCTGCCATTACAATAAATTTTCCACTCTTCTGGTGTAAATGTACAAAAAGAAATCATCCTTATACCGTCTTTGTCAATGGACATTTTTGGTATAAAATTCATGGCCATAAATTCCTGAAATAAGACCTTTGATGCATATGGAAAACTCAGGTTGCTGGCTAGGCTCATAGTAATATAATGTATATTATATCAGATTTTTCATTTTATTTCGTTTCCCAGATCCATTTCTTAAAAAAACCAGTGGTATATTCTTGGTAGGAAGAGGATTTTTTATTTGTGAAATAATTATAGTAAAGGGTAGTACTACGCACAACTTCTTGTGACGGATGAATAAAATACAAAGTGGATTCAACGTAATCTTCTGATACAGCCATGAGAGAACATGGACAATAAGTGTCATCACTACATCCATATGAGATAAATATTTCGTCCAGGGCGTAATAAATCCGCAATATCTCTCCTATAACTGCCTCGGGTTCGTCGTCGGTGCGAAATTGGATTACCATTTTTTCGTCGGTATATTTTATTCTATCAGTAGAAATTTTTCTGATTTGTTCCACAAGGTCTCGAAGATCCTTTCCAGATGAGTTGAGGTCAAGATTGATAGTTCCATAATAAGTGTAATAATAACCCATGTTATTATTTAGTAGAGTAAATTTATCTTTCCATTATTTTTATTCGGTTTTTGGTCATTAATAATCTGGTATGATCATTGACGCCGTGTTAATTTTCGCTACCCCATGGGGGGTTTTGCGATATAGTTCTATACCTACCAATTTTTCGCGAATTTCCTTCTTGGCAATGTCTACGGGGTCCCAACTTTCAAAAGAATCAACCTTTACAGGAACTTTTACCTTTGGTGGGTCGTCATTCTCTAGTTGAGCTGCTCGAGTTGCTACTGCGGCGGTAAACTCGTGTAAATCAAGAATAGGAGAGATTTCTTTTTCCATAATGAGATATGGAATGAGAGATTATTTTTTCACTTTTTTTGGATCATAGGCCCATGCTATAAGGGCCAATCGTCGACGAGGAGTTTTGTGAATTTTGTACTGCGCGAGATGTCTTTTGATAAAATTTTCTCGTTTCTTCCACCAAGGTGTAGATGTAGGGGTTCCGGAAGGACCCAAAGACGGAGCTACAAGAAAATTTGGTCCTCGACGAAAGTAGTTTGACAGAAATCCGCGTCTCGACCTTGCCACTTCTGATACTTCCAAGGCTATCATTTGCGAAATATACGGACGAATTTCCGTGGCAGTCATCAGTGGATATTTTTTTAGTGATTCCTGCATACTATTCTGGGAAATATATTCTAAAAAATTTAGGGTCAAAACTCTCTTCTCGTAATATTCCATTGGATACCACCCAACATTTTTTGTTGAGCATTATTATATATCTAATTTTAAAACCTGGAAATGCATAGAGTACTTGATACCCTGTAATATCAGCGGGACCATACTCCTGATTACTGTTCCCATATCTTATATGGCGCCACCATTTATATATTCCTTTTTCTTTATATTCGTAATAAACTCTTTCGTAGTCTACAAAAGTTACCCTAGTCCTTCCTCCAAACATTTTGCCCACAAAATTTTTCAGGAAAAAATCCATATAGATCTAACACCAAGTCCAAATCCATTTACTATTTGAAAAAATAGTACGATAATTTGAGGCTCGATTTTTCATCACTCAAAAACACAATACATACTTCTGCACCACTCATCAGAACATTTTTCGCCATTTATAGTCAAAACAGATTCTCCCAGGAGAACAGTAATTTTATATCCGGCGTACCGACCTTTACCTCGATAAATGGTAGCCCATCTAACCCCTTGCACTGTCTTAATGTACCAAGATTCACAATCACAATAGGTTCTTTCGGATATCCAGTGAGGCCCATATTCATTTGTGATGATATTAGCGGTTGTGTGGTCAATAGTGTTTTTGCGAACCATCTTCTTGTATCCATAAGAATATCCACTGATAAAATATTCTTGCCTAAAATAATCCGTAAAGGATATTTTAGTTTCTGATCGAAAAGTCTTGGAGCATAGCCGTCTATGCACAAAATATTTTTCTGGTAAAAACCCATACAAATCAGTCAAAAGATCCGAATCCATTTACTATTTAGAAATAGTAAGGGTTTTTTCGATTTTACTTCATAGATTCAAAGTGTGATTTGATGTATTCGGTCTCTTCTGAACAGTGTATTTCCAAAATTTCACTACAACTCGGACATTCTACTAGGTGAGGAGGACGGTTTTCCAACATTACTATTCTATCAGTGGCTTCTCGAAGCTTTTCCTCGGCCTCCTTGAATTTTTTGTACAGGTCAAGACTGGCTAGTATAACACTTTTGTCTACTTGGAAAACTTCCATGTGATTCTTATATTCCTTTTTGGAGTATTCAACACTCTTTTCTAGACAATCATATCTACTTGTATCTTTGCACCATTTACGCAGAAACATTCCTGGATGCTCAGATATTTGCAAGATTTCTTCTGGAACGAGATCAATGTCAAAATTAGCAATGTTATGGATGTTATAATTTCCCTTCGAGTCGGGAGAAATTACCTTGCTAAAGTCTTCATAATCCATATTTTCTGACTCCCCAATGGGTCTTTTTTCGTACGTGGCCCATTTTGAATAATCTAAATCGTCAGAAACATAAGGAAGAAGATGACATCTCAGAGCTATATAATCATCTTCTGGTAATTTTTGAGAAAAGTAATGAGCGTATTCCTCAAAATCGTGCTTTTGGGAACACAAGTTATAAATGGTTCTATGAATAGCATAATATCTGGGATTGTAGTTTTCTTCGGCGACCAACTGAGCTAGCTCATCGGAAAGATTAGAGAAAATCCTATCCATATCTTGAGTCATGTTTCAATAAAAATAGTTACTATTTTTATTTTCATTTTTATCAATCTACCTTTCTAGCGTATACACGAATTTCATACAAGGGAATTTTGATGACCCTTCTCACTCTATGCGTCCCGTCAGCATGCCACCGAGACTCTCCTCTGATCCTCTGATATTTGCACAATTCACACTTGCATCTTCTTCTTTTCAACACTACACTCTGAAAAAAATCGGTTGATCGGGTAATATCACTCATTCGAATTCCTCGGTCTCTGGCAATCATTAAAAATGCCAATGCATCCTCCTTGCGTCTAAAACGCAAAATTCGGCTTTCTTGGGTTATATTCCTAGCTTGTCGTAGAATCTTTGATCTATAGGAAGGTCTGGGTTCTATGTGGATGAATTCTGGGATTGGCCTACCCAATTCAACCAGCTTCTCTGCACAGAGAGTCGATAAAGCGGGGATAAACATTTCACATAATTCTATTATTTTTCTGAAAAAAATAATAGTTTTTTCAATTTTTTACTTGGACCTACGCGACAAATTTCTCTCTACAGACGCGCTCTTTAAGATCGCCATAAGGAGTTTCTCGGTGGTGACCATTTTATCAGAAATCAAATCATATAGTTCGCTCAAATTTTCTTCATCAAAAATAGTTCCTTCAGTTGGTTTTTGATGGCGATCTTTTTTAGACCCCATTGGATCTTTATAATCGTTGAGTTGAAACACTTTTATGACACATTTATCCATATATCCAGCAACTTGATCATATAAAGCTTCAAAATGTGGGGTCTTGGCATTTTCAGGGAGAGGAGTCATCGAAGCCCATAGATGACATGTATCCAAACAATATCGTATTTGACAATGATCTCACTTCCCTGGCCGAAAAGTCTCTGATGCCTTATTTTCTATCAATGGAACCTTTTTCGAGATATCTCCCAAAGTTAAAGTCGAATATCGACTCTTTTATCGAAAACTCGTATGAATCAATGTTTTCAGAGCGTATAATCATTGGAGCTTCTAAATAAGCTCCGTCGGTTTTTTCGATACCTTGAAAGAACATGTCGCATGTATCACCATTTTACGTTTTAGCGACTTTTTAATTCCTCTGTCGACGAATTTTACTCCATAAGAAGAACCATATAAAAATTGGTAATTGTCGATGGGAAATTCTTTGACCAAATTTAACCTAGACTCTAGAGTCCCTTTTAGAGAAATGTGGGGTTTCATATATTTTTTATATTTATCATAAATATAAAAAATCATCTTATATTTTAATAAGATGAGAATTCGTTTCACTCTTATACAATAGATTCAAAGTGACTTTTTATATCTTTTGTTTCTTCTGAACAATGGACCTCTATACAGTTTCCGCAATCTCCGCAAGTTATTTGGTGGGGAGGTCTATTTGTGAGAGCGTCAAGCGTTTCCTCGGCCTTTTTTACTTTGGACTTGATTGTTTCAAAAACTTCAAGCAAATCCTCGGTATAATCACACATACTCTCATATTCTTTTTCTTGTCTATCCAATGATTTTAATAGATATTTCATCGCAACCATAGGATCGGTAGACCTTTTGGCTAAAGCCCAATATCCTAAGGACGTATCTATCTCTTCTAGAATGGCATCGGTTATCTCGTATTCGTCGCATGGATTGTCACGAAGAAAATAATGGACGCAATAAGGATTAAGAGTCCCATTTCTACGCTCCATACCGTGTATCTTCCAACTCTTTTGTTGAGTATAACTATACTTCATTGGGGATTTGAAATTTTTCATCGCAATAACGATATTTGGCCACTCGATGAGATTTTCGGGTGAGCGGACATAGGTTACTTCTTCATTAGATAAATTGTAAAAAATGTCATCTATATATTCCCACAAATCGTAACAATTGCCATTATCGGTCACAAAATATCCATGTTTGATGAGATTATTAATAGTGCGATGGATAGAATAATACTCATAGTCATACTGTTCTTTTTCAGAGAGTTCTTGTAGTCTTCTAGATAAAGGAAATAGTTTCAATCTAAGATCTTCGAGTGAGAATTGTACGCGAACCGACATTTTTCTTAAATTGTTATGGTGAAACTTTTCAATTTTCTATTCATTAATAGAAATATCATTTTTTACTTTTGAATTTTTATAATTGTTTCTTTGGGGTTGGATGGATTTTTTCGTAAGTTTTAGGCGACAAAAAGGACCACACCCCAATACATGGCCTGCTTATAGTATAATATACGTAAGGGTCTACCACAAAAGGTTCCTTG
This sequence comes from uncultured Rickettsiales bacterium, assembly GCA_964484565.1. Taxonomy (GTDB): domain Bacteria; phylum Pseudomonadota; class Alphaproteobacteria; order Rickettsiales; family CAZAGG01; genus CAZAGG01. The sequence goes on from CAZAGG010000002.1 coordinate 196,526, forward strand.
AACGCAAAAAAAGGTAAATCGTTTACGCGCCTACCGGTCTCTAACAAAGTTATCGGAATAAAGTAATGTAATTCAGTCTCAATATCATACTTTAACAAACAAACGGCGGGCATTATTTCCGATGCCAAACCAAATATTACATCAGCACATTTTCCAATCTCATGTTGATGCTCTACTGCGGCTAGGTGATATTCGGGAAGGTCCCCATCGCTTTCCACTAGTGTTTTTAGAGCTTCTTGGGGTTGAATGGGTTTTAATTCGGAAAATGCCACTAATATTTTTGCCATTTCAGAAGTTTCCATTTGACCCGCATATTTTTCTATAAAAGAAGTAATCGCAATATCCATCCTATTCTACATGATGACAATTTCACTGATCAATTTTATTATGCATTCTTTGTTGTTGCAAGAAAACTCTTAGTTTATCATCCACATCTATGCCACAGTAAATATGATTTGTTTTACCTAATTCTTCAAATAATGCACATTCAATCTGGAAAACATTTTTTTCTAACATGTCGGGAAAATGCATCAGTATTTCACTAGGCAGTTCCCAATTATAACAATCACCTTTTCCTTTGGGAACTCGACAAGGAATGCCCCCATAGCGAGTCATATATTTTGTGGGCCTCCCAGAAATTATCTCTTCTGGTTCTGTGGATATCTTGTTTACAAAACTATTTAGATATGCGATACACTCGTCTGATAAACTATTTTTTTCACCGTAAATTCCATTTATAAATCTCAGAGCGTCAGCAGTTCTATTGACCCCATCCGGGCAAGCCCCATATTCTTCACAAACCGAATTCCACACTGTATTCGGTGGATCGCCGTCAAAGAACCCCGCTCTGTCATAGTCTATGATTTTGGCAATATAATTCCCATTGACCTTTACTATTCTTCCATTAGCACCAAAATATAAAGGTTCTCCGGGACCTCTGGTAACTATTATGTTTCCCATGTGAATATCATTATGTCGAATTCCCCCCAAGTAAAATTGCCAGGCGGTATAGAGCACCTGAAAGATTATAGATTTTATTTCGTCCACAGTTTTTTTCTTATCAAGCCATTCATGTAGCAAATTCCCTTCTATCATTTCTGTGAGCAAAAAATGTATCCTGGGATCCTTTTTATAGTCTTCCTCCTCTACATCGTATCCTTCGTGAGAATCGAACATTTCCTTGACCGTGGGACTCCATTTTGGTCTCTCGCGACAAATAAAATCTGCGATATAACTCTGAACACATGGTGTTATATTATATTTTAAATAGTAGGACAAATATCGCAAAATTATTATCTCTCGAGCAAAAGAATTGTCTTCATAGCCCATTTTCTGCGAATAAAATGGTTGCGGAAAAGCCTTAACAAACGCCTTTTTGCTTTTTGTGATTTTCAGGATTTCAGCAGGAGATAGGTCCAACTTGACAATGGCATTAAATGACATCGAAGTTCCGGAAGTCTCTTTAATGTCGGGGTCGCCCCAAACGTCAATATCGCAAACTTTTTCTGAATAATTTTTGGATACCATAGATTTTTTCTTTGCTACTTTTAGATCCATACTATTATACTAAAAATATATACTAGTATGAGTCGAGAACCACGTATTAATATTTTTGCTGCTCATCCTGATGATTGTGAAATTTCCATGGGTTGCTATTTGATAAAAAATCGTGGAAGGCCCATACAAATAATATATGCAACTCAAGGCGATTATTTGGATGGCGCCCGAAAGCCAGAAATTTTTTTGAAGGCAATCCCACACGAGTATTTGTCTTACAAAGATTGTTCTTTGAATAATACTATCGAGCTTAGAAGAGATCTCGAGCGTTATATCCTTCCCGAAGATATAAATATGGTACACTGGCCAGACGACTGCCACAAGGATCATCGAGAACTCTCGCAAGCAGTTTTTGATGTGTGTAGAGGAAAGAATATTGTTTATTATAATTCCGTTTCGGCACAAAATTTTTCTTCAAACCTGGCTTTTCACTATAGTCTTCGAGCTCTAAAAAGAAAGGTAAAATTATTACAAAAAGCCTTTTCCCTCGACAGACCGTATCTGAAAGAATCCTTTTTTACGCCTCAAGTTTGTGGAGAATTGTACTCGGAAAAATTTCACGTAAAAAATGCTTCCAGTAAGACCCTCAAATTGTTGTTGTAAAGTATATTTTCCATAACTAGTATGGAATACGGATTGATAGGGCTAATAATAGCAGGATTAATAGGGTTATTTTTGCTTTCTAGTGAAAATAGATTGCTAAAGAGCTCTGTAGATAGAAATTGGAATAGTGGAAGAGTAACTGATCACAATACTTTTATCAGTTTGGGAACAGACTGGCAAGCATGTGCACATATCATCACGATATGGAATCGAAATACATTCCCCATAGTACTAAAAAGCAGCAGATGGTGGGGAGATTCAAATACATTTATCGAAAATTTGAAAGAAATTACCCTTCAACCCAATCAAACTACAATACAGAGCTTTGGATGGGCAGGACTTGGGGCCAAGGAATATAGAATCTATTTTGAAAAACAAGATGGAACCATGTTGACCACGAGCGATAGTTCGGGCATTTCCATAAATGGAGAAAAAAGATTGGCCTGTACAGAAGTATGGGAGACTAGCTTGGGTTTATTGGACTAATTTCTATAAGTATACTTATAGAAACAACCTTGGATTGTTCCCTCTATTTTACGGAAAAATAAGGAAATTTTTCCAGACGGGCAAATCCCGAGGCGCCACAACAATTTTTACCGAAGATTTGGTCTTGTTAACAAAAACAAACTCTATGGTTGATTTCGTATACACATACAAAAATTTTTCGCTTTTTTAATTGGCTCGTACAGAGACTCCAAATTTTTCAGCCACTCTTTTTTGTTTTTCCGATAAATCGCCTTTCAAATACCACTTTCTCTTTTTTCCGGCAACCACATAATTTGCCTTTCCGCCAGCCAATTCCGGTGGATAAACTACGCGAAAATCCCCTCCGTCGAATTTTACGCGAAAAACTTTGGCTGCTTCGTCGCTCATTATATTTTTATGGAGAGAAGAATATTTTTTCATTTTTTAGAATGTTACCCGTAAAAACTATAATGGCTGGCGCAGTATTGATTTATACTGCCTGGCCTATTGCGAGCGTAGCATTAACGTATGGACCTTGGATATATATTGGGTACACCCTCTATAGGACCTACAATCGTCCGGTGGGGGTGGTAGAAAAAATTACCAGCATTATAAAAACCCTATAGATTAAATTATAGGATAACATAGAATGGACCCCTCGGAAATGTATTTTGAGCAAACCCTACCCAAAGAGGCCAAAAGTGCACTGGAAGAAGTCAAGCAAGTTTTTGGGGAATCAGAAGGTGCAGTTACAGAAGGAGCTGAATTGGCCCGAGAAAAAAAGAGACTGCAAAATCTACTCTCCAAATATCGAAATATTCGAGCTGGGCCTAAAAAAGATGAGATAAACTTGGCTAGACATCAGAAAAGAATGGAAATTCGCAGTAAATTGGCTGAAGTGGAAGACCGTTTAGAAAACATTCGAGTGGAATTGTCTTCTAGAAAAAACTAAATTTCCAAAAATGAATTTGGAAAAAGTGGAAACTGAATAATAATATGGACGTTTATTCCTTTTTACCGGAAAAATATTTTATCGCCAAAGTAATAGTAAAAAGATCCCCGATAACATTTTTAGAATACACAATGACATTTTACGATGTTGCTTGCAACGATAGAGACCAAAGAGTACAGCTGGTTTTATTCAAAAACTACAAGGATCTATCGTTATAAAAAAGGATGGACAATATCTTGGGTGCATTTATTCTGAATATGGACCTTCTTTCCAGTTCAAATCTAGTGGCAGCGAATCGGTTTATATATGGACTGATCGATTGGGAAAATTTGTGAGATCAAATATGGAAAAACCTACCGCGCTGGAATTACCGAAGGGTGTCTCATATACGAATTTTTGCCGAGGTATCTATACAAGGGTAACGACCATTATGTTCTATTGAGTCGAGCGCTGGCGGCAGACGGATCATGATTGTATTTTTTTACTCGAAACAAAATTGGTCTGTTTTCGGACGTTTATTCTATATAGAGTATAGAAATCAGTGACTATTCTGGGAAAAAGGCTAGACCATTCTCTATCAGCCACGTCTTTCCTTCCTCGAGATCATCAAGCTTATAAGTATATTTGAGAGGTTTTTCTCTGCATATCCACAATGGAATAATAGGACTGTCTATCATTAGATCGCAAAAAACTAGAGATGTAATATGTAATGGGGTAGCCAGTAAATATAGGTCCATATCACTTTCTTTATTTTCAGTCTCTAAAAGTATAGGTTTGATAGTCTGGTTATATCCTCCGTTTATTCGAAAATTAGGTATTTTCTCACAGTAAAACCCAACCAGAAGATCCATAAATTTTCTTATGTTATTTTTCATAATTTCGCCAGTAAAAATCCAATATGGAGGATTTTCTCTGAGGTCTGTATAATCAAAATTTATATTCCCTAAAATCTCGTTTACCATATCGGGGAAAAGATATTTTGATAGGGCTTTCCTTATACATTCTTTTCTATTGACTTCTTCTTTCACTGGAATTTCAATATCATAATGTTTTTTCATATTTTTAGCGACCCTTTTTAACTCTTTACATCTTATTTTTGGTTCCTTGGGTTTAGATTCTAGAATTTTGTATTCTTTAATAATGGAGATGTTATCATCACTCATGCTATAAATTTTTCTTAGCTAAGTATTTTTATCACAAAAATAAGAACCATTCGCAATTAACACAGTCGATTTTTCTTCTAAATCTTCAAGTATAACATTATTATCTATAAAATCCGGTCCCCGGAGCCACAGGGGCATAATATCCTCTGTGGATACTAGAAGACAATATTGTAACATTCTTATGGGTATGGGGGTTGCAAAAAGATATAATTTCATATCTTTCTCCACATTTTCAGTTTCCAAAAAAAAATAAGGTCAACATCCATATCATTCGTATTAAATTTGGGAATCTTATTACAGTAAAATCCTGCCAAAAGTTCTCCTTTGTCTCTACTAATTTTTTTAGTAATTTCTCCATCAAAAAACCAAGTATCATTTTCGCTGGCATCCATATAATCAAATGAACAGTATTTTAAAATTTCCGATATATTATCATCAAAAAGATACTTTTTTAGAGCCTTTTGAAAACATTCTGACTTTTTGGAATCTTGTTTTATGGTTATGGTGGTATGATAATTTTTGTTCGAATTCTCGCAAAATCTTTTCAGATGAGGAGATTTTATCTTTGGGTCTTCCATCAGAACAAAATTCGCTATTTCATTTCCCATTCTACTTTCAACTGACTGATTAAGAAAAATATCCAAAAAATTCATCAATAGAATGTTGCTTATAGATATATTTCGGGGAATGGTTATTGATTCGATAGCACTCGGAAAATGTATGGTCCCGGGGTATGAAATGGTCATAATAAAATATGACGGAAAAATAGATTCTCTTCGCCCCATACTTAACAAGGACTGTTGGTTATTCAGAAAACTTCCTTTGGAAATTATTGCCGCTCTAAATTCTGATCCGGATATTTATTGCTATAACGCCCCCACAGAAGTTTTGGAAGACGTCTACGACATTCTAAGTTTCTTATATTCCAATTCGGATGGAGCTGGAGTAACCGATCACGCGTTTGATACGGTAGAGTACTATATAAGAAAAAGATACAAGGCCATGGCTAGAAAATTTGATAGAATCGGAGCCGAGCCTATCCTCAAAGGTTCCGTAACCCTTCCATTCCAAATGGGAAGCCTTGAAAAAATAAAACCCGAATACAAGGAATTCTTCCCATATTTGTCTGGCGCGGAAAAACTTTTTGCCTCAGAAAAATTGGATGGGGTAAGCGCATTATGGTATAAGAACAAATTGTATACTCGAGGAAATGGTATTATCGGTAATGATATTTCCGAACTAGTTCCATACCTGAAAGGTCTTGTTCCAACTGCGGAGCCGGTAAGGGGTGAACTTGTGATAAAAAAATCTGTCTTTACCAAATGGTCTCAACTATATACCAACCCCAGAAATTTGGTTTCTGGAAAAATCAATTCAAAAACCATATCAGAAAAAGATGTCAAGATTTTGGCCGATATCGAATTTTTGGCCTACGAATTGGTGAATAGTTCAATGTCTCCACAAGACCAATTTGATCATCTCAAAAGTTTTGGTTTTTCTACTCCAGAAAATTTTATATTGGACTCACCCACTTCATTTAGCATAGTGAATTTGTATCAGTCTAGGCGAACGAGTTCTGATTACCCCATAGATGGTTTGGTACTACAGTACGCGAAAAGAAATAGCTCAGATACAAAGATTGCATTCAAAATGTTACTAGAGGAACAAATAAGAAATACTACTATCAATAACATTGAATGGAGAATTTCTAGACATGGCCGTTATGTTCCTGTGGCTCTATACGATACGGTTTATATCGAAGGAAACAGGTACCACAAGGCTCTAGCTTTCAATGCTGATTGGGTTCGAACGAGGTCTCTCGGGGTTGGAACAAAAATCCGCATATCAAGAAGTGGCGATGTCATACCGCAAATTATACATGTAGATATCGACCCGACTATAAAACCTCTTTTGCCATCACAAAAATATTCGTGGAAATGGCAGGGAAAGGATATTTTACTAGAGGACATTGAAAATAACAGAGAAGTTCGCATAGGAAGGCTGGTTTACTTTTTTGAAACCTTGGGAGTTCCGAGGTTAAGAGAAGGCTATCTTACAAAATTTTATGATTTTGGTTTGGATGAAATTTCAAAGATTGTGAGATGTACAGCGGCAGATTTTTCAAAGGTCAGAGGAGTGGGACCAAAATTATCGAAAGGATTTTATGATTCTATCCATACTACTTTTCAGACCATTCGAATAGATAGACTTATGATAGCATCAGGTATCTTCAAAGGATTAGGAAATAAATTGATCAGAGTATTGTATCGCTCATTACCTCATGTTACAGAAAAAATGGTCTCAGCCGCTGAAATTCAAAAGATTGAAGGGTTTGGGGGAAAGAGGTCGGACACTGTGATAGAATATCTTCACAAATTTCACTCATTCATAAAGGATTTAGGTAGAGATGAAATATTACAAGGCTACAAACACGATCAGATTCGAAGAGCAAATTACAAGAAGGATTCTTTCTATAAAATTTTTGCCGGAAAGAATATTGTATTTACTGGATTTTTAGGAAATATTGATTTGGAGATTGAGGATTTTATATGGGACCATGACGCTCAGATTGGTTCAAAGGTTACTTCAGAAACAATGTGTGTAATTTGCTATAGCCTTTCCAGTGTTAGTCAGAAGATGAAAGATGCGGTGGAGCTCAAAATTCCAGTATATACTCTCGACGAATTTCGCGCAAAATACGGTCTTGAAAAATTTGAAACTGAAACTCTTGAATAAAAGTAGACTCATCGAATTCAAAAAATGAAATTTTTTAGTTGATTAAAAAAATAACGCAATCTAACATGCAATCGTTCAAGAAAGTTTCAGTTCTTGGTAGAGGGGCATTTGGTACTGTTTACAAGGTAACAGATTCTGATGGCAACCACTTTGCGCTCAAAAAATATAATGAAGTGGATTATACCGCGTTTCGAGAGTATCATACCGCTCAAATGGTAAAAGGAGACGAATTGGCATCTCATCATGACTATTATTTGGAGGCCCCCAATTTTATCGGGGGCTCTGGAGAATGCGATACTGAAAAAACAGTCTTTATAAAACAAAAATTGTACGAACCCGTAGATTGGAATGTTTTTAAAGGCCCCTTGACCGACTATACTATCAAAAATATGTTTCGACTAGGTCTGGATCATTTCCCTTCTAAAATTCTTGAATGCAACAAAACAAAGAATAAAATCGGCTGAGGCAGTCTTGAACAACATGGAGCGTAAGAACTATGGTCTCCGGATGGCATTTATGGCTATAGAATTATTGGATTCCAAGCGAGATTATTCTATTGAAAACGCCACAAATGCTTTTCTCGCGGCCGCCATGATTTGCCAAAAAGAAGTACCCGATTTGTTCTATTATGAAGGCTCAGACCGTCTATTCTCTGTGGAAAAAGCCTTTGAATTTTTTATGAAGAGCAAATTTCTTCGCCTCAATACTGACGACGCAGTTTCGATCATATTCAAGGTAAAAGGAAGGGCTCCATTCACTCATGAGGAATTGTCTAGAACTCTTTTGTATTTACACATCTATAACCCCAACTTTTTGAGCGCCTATACCATTTATCAGCGATTCGAAGTGGTATATGGACTTATGACTAAAAATCCAGAATACTTACAAAAAATCATAAATGCCTAAATCCATCACACAAAATATCCAAAGTAAAATTTGGATAAAATAAGCTACTTTACGTTTATTCTTCTATTAGAACCTTTTTGTTGCTTATGTGAGCAGCTATAGCTGCTTTTATCAAACCCGTGATGGTAAGACTTATAGGTTGCCATAGATGCCCTCTATTTAGCTGATTATAATGTATACAAATCAAAATTATAGCAAAAGTCTTTATAGATACTTCGACTATAATCAACAGAAAATCATCCTTTTTCTTCAAAATCAACAATAAATTGATGAGCTCGAAAATAGCGTACAGGGCGCCAAAAAAGATAAAAGTGATGCACAAAGTATTTTTTGTTTCATCAAGAATTAAGCCATAATCTACGCTCATCCACGTAGCAGTTGATAGGGCACATAAAATTAAAAAAATGGTAAACCAATACAATGCTCTGGGCATTTGATATTTTGGCTTTGGAAAGAGAGCCTTTTTATCTGTGAAGGATGGAGCTCTGGAATAATAAAAGTATTTACACAAAATTCTATATACAAAATATTTTTCTGGTAAAAATCTATATAGATCGTACACTAGTTCTTTGTCTGTTACGACCTTTCCCATTTTCTTTTGAGAGTGGATTTATTCTTTTTTCAGTTTTGTTCTTAATCGAAAAAATAATTATAGAAATGAGGCTTTTTCTTTTTACTAAGAAACCGACCCCTGTTCCAGAAGGGGTATATAACGTTACCTGTTCCGATCCTAGAATAATTCAGTGGTTAAAAACGCAAAATCGTATAAAAGGAATTCCATGTTTATGGGTCATAGGCGACTCTTTTGATTCTGTGTATTATGATGAATCTATAGACGAATATCTGGGTCAGTTACAGAGTTTCTCAAACCAAAAAGAGCCACTAGAAACTTTGTCATCGCACCTGGAAGAGCCCGTTTTGTCATCACCTAGCCTTCCAATAGTAGTCCCACCAAATATTCCTAATGATACGCCAGCCATAGAGCCGACAACCTTTGAATCGGATACCAAAAAAGTCCCAGAGGGCGATTCCAAAAAATATTTTGAACCAAACTATGATGATACATAGTATGGATTTGTACGCAAAAAGAACGGAAAAACTCGTGAGACACGAAATTGTTGCTCCCGGACAAAAAGTCTTTCCTACTGCAAGCAGATTTTCTTCTTATAATATTCCCGTAAATGGGATATACCCAGGAAGATATGTGATTGGTCGTCACGATAAAATTAATATGGTTCCCCCAAACATGAACCCTTATGAAAAATAACTTTTAATATTTGCTCACAATAGAATGTTAGCAATGCCAGTTATGAAGCGCCCTTCTAATATGTTGGAGAATCCTGTTCTCCCGAATATTAAAAAGGGGCCTCCGAGATTTATGAACTCTAGGAAACATTGGGTTTCGGACGAGTCTATGATCAACGGAAATGAGGGTCATATCGCCAACCCCCACTTGTATCAAGACGCTGTTTTGCTACAATCAAGAGATTCTTCTCGTATAAAGTATGGAGTCAGTTCCCATAGAGATTACGTAAACGAAGATTTTCGCCCGCCTATAGAAACAATGGAAGATCGCGAACCCCTATCAAGAATGCCCAGGGATATTGTCTGGGGAAGAATCAATCCAGAAGTAGAATGGTTTGAACCTAATAATTCTACCCTTAGCGAAGGTCATAAATACTTGACCAACAGAGTAAAGGATGCTCAGCTAGCCCCTGAACAATCTCGCAGTATAGGTGGTGGGGTTGGCAAACCAATGGAGCATAAATACAAAGCTGAGATTCCCCAGCATATGGTTGTTTCTCACAATTATCAAAGACAAGAAACCCCTCTAATTCTGGGGCAAACAAAATATTCTGATGCACCCACCTCAGAAGGTTATGCTGGAGTTTACCACGATTCCAATGCGACCGAACACGAAGGAAGATTTTTTGGAGAGATAACTTATAGTGACAGAATAACTCCAGAAAACGCTTCTGGCGCATTATACGAAGTTCAGACTCACTTGAAAATGGCCCCAGAATTTCGAGTTGCAGAAAAAATGCGTTTGGCCGGAGCAGCTTCCCAATCAGTCCAATACGAGCCTTTTTCAGACCTTGGGGTAACTATGAAAGCATACAAGGCGCCTGTTGATGCAAAGGCTCTAGCAAGAAGAGAATACGGCTATGTTCCGGATACAGAAAAAATATTTATAACCCAACAAGAAAAAAGGTCACATAAAGCTGCTATGAACTCTGGATCTGAAAGCATGTATCGAGTCACTGGAGAGTCTGGTATAAAACAGAGACAAAAACCCGATGCTATGCGACCGGTCGGAAGAAATGTTCCCGAAGGTATGGGGAAGGGAGTATTTTTGTCCCCCATGGGCATTGGCATTTCGGTTAAAAAATGAGTAAAGGAAAAATTATAAGAATAGTAACATGGAATATCTCAAAAAGTTGACCGTATTTCCAAGAGACAACTTGCTTGATACCGAACCAAACATTCGAATGTTGTATCATGGGGAACCCATTGAAAAATTTTTGAATCAAAATTTGGAGCGTGGTCAGAGCTGTATTGCCAAGATGGGAAATTATTATTATATTTTTACCAAACTTGATACGATAATTTTAGAAAAAGTGGTAATGTTGAGCGATAGAAGTATTTTTTCTTATTTATCTCGAAGGTCATACAAGGATCTAGGTATTTTTTTGGAGGCTAGAAAAATAAAGGCTCAGTATTACATGGAAAAATCCGAACCAAAAATTATGACTTTTGAGTTCAAGTAGCACAAAGTAAAAAATTGAAAAATTTTTTAATCGACCCAAAATATCAGCATACAATCATGGCTATCCCTTTTCACTTTGTTTACCGTAACACCAGCTTGGAGCTTCAGGAAAAGTCTCCCGCCTGGAACCAAGTCTGTCATAATCTCTTGTGCGCCGAGTGCGGTAACCGCTACACTGATTTCAATTCCTACTTTCCCCAGTGGGTCAATGAAGATTTTGACTATAACAAGCGCCAGGCTCAATCTAGCAAGTATCCTCGCCGCCCCAAGCCGGTCAAGTACGGATTTTGTACAGATGCTTGTAGGACCGCGGCCGAGTCTGCACTTGCCAAGGCTCGCAAGTTTATTCAAGACAACACTGAGGCTCTCGAGGTCCTCACTACTTTCCGCAAGGTCAAGGAGGCGGCCAATCTACAGGCCAAGATGTCCGAGTACAGAAAGGACGTAGAGTACTATGGTTACTACACTACCCACTAGTTTGTATTTTCCCAATAAATTTTACTCTCTTAAAAAGAGTAATATAGAATGGACTATTTGCTATTTTTGGCGATTGCCCTTTTGCTAATTCTAGTAGCCTTTAGCGCAAGAAAAGCAACAGATTTCAAGGGAGTATTGCATGGATTCGAATTTAACACTATACATCGCAGTGCGCTGCCCTGTGGAGTCATTGAATCGTTGGATAAATTTTGCGATAATCCAGAGCAGTGCGCAGTAACAAATCTTCCCGTGGAATTTGACTCTAGAAAAAAATGGCCAGATAGAATTACAAAAGCATTGAACCAACAAAAATGTGGTAGCTGTTGGTCATTTGCATATACTACTGCAGCTTCAGATAGAATTCGCATAAAATCTCGTATAGGCAAGAATGAAATTCGCTTCCTCAAAAACAAGTGGGATGAAAAAGTGTTATATGACAGCGGACAAATTCCACTTATGGACATGGTAAAATATCCCTATGGAAACGCCCATGACAATCTTTCTCCTTATACTTTTGCAGGTTGCGATGTCTGTGAGCTAGCCGAGAATATGGATCCCATCGTCAAAGAGTACTTCAATGACAAAATATGCAATTTCTGCTGTGATGGAGGAGTCATTCAATATGCCTGCATATATGGCATGATAAAAGGAACTATCACTTATGGGTCTGATCCGGAACCTAATGACTATACGTGTTCAAATTACACTGGAGAACCAGAATATAAAGTAAAATCGGTTTATCATATTACTGGTGAACAAAATATTATGGCCAATATATTGCACAATGGTCCCGTGATTGCAGGGTATTTGGTTAATGACCTCTTTGGTTTCGAACAAGGAAAAATCGGAAACACTGGAATTTTTGGTAAACCCGGAAGAATAGTTGGCGGTCATGCCATTTGCATCATTGGATGGGGAGAAGAGAACTTTGAAGGCCAAAAATACAAATATTGGTTGTGCAGAAATAGTTGGGGATCTACATGGAATGGAGATGGATGTTTCAAATTATTGCGAGGTTCAAATTATTGCGGAATAGAAGAGGACGTATGGGGTGTCACTCCTTTTGAGGTTTATGACTTGGCTAGAGGAGAGGCCAAACCAAGACCCGCTCAGAAGGATTGCGGTAAAAACTCTGGAGGGGTTGTCAATCCAAACTAGTAAGAAATTGTAATTTTATTAATAAAATTACGAATCAAATGCGCCATTGATATTCTTCTTCTACCAATTTTTCTAAATAGTAGCATATTTTCTTTCATAAAACAATCTCTAATATTATAATTAGTCCAATCCATTTCCGATTTTGCCATTATTCTTTCAGTAAACAATTCCACGAAGAATTCTCGCGACAAACACTTGTAGTATTTGTGAAGGTGCAAAGACAAGAACTCTATAGTATTAATGATAGAGCTATCATTGACGGCATCTTTATAAACATGGGAATTGACATTTTTTTCATCATTTCGATAAAATGAAAAATGATAATAGGAAATTATTCAATAATATGGATAACGATCTATTAGAGTCTTTGGTAGAATTTATGCCAGAAAAATATGGTATCACTCGCCATTTATTTATTCCTGCAAAGAATACAATAACATTTCCCGATTATATGAGGACTTATTGGGATTTTACAGATTGTTCTGACGATGTATCGGAAATATACGAATGGAGATACCATGACAAACCGGGATATTTTAGGATGGTATCTTCTAAACAGTCACATTATAGCGTTTTTATGTATAACTTATCGGGAGTGATAGCCATGCTGAAAAAGATGGATGAGACGACAATATCCGAGCTATTAGAGTGGTTTAAACAAGAATGAAAAAGCTGTTCACCCTAGAAGAAACCGTACAAATAACGATCATATTAATATTTACTGCTATAGGCTTCAAAGTTTATAAGAAAATGAAAACATGATTTCTGATTTCCATAATAAATGGATTCTGATTTGTTACAAGATCTTCTCGGATTTTTACCGGAAAAACTTGATCTTTTCCCAGATTCAGAAAAAGGGGTCGATCATATGAGGATTTATGGGAAATTTGAACATTCTTTTGACGGATGGCAAGATACTATTAGAATTATAGGTAGAAACCACTTGGAACAGATTTCAACCAGAATTCCTGGGATAATAATGGTAGTCGATGGAGAATATAAGCAAATTAATCGCGGTGATCCCCTTTACGAAAAATATTTCCGACATATAGAGAACACTATACTTTATTTGAAAGCGAGTGGAACTTTAACTATCGAATGTGACAGTCTCCGTTGTTTCAGAAAATGAAAAAATACTATAAATGATGTATAGTAAAATGGATCTTGATCTTTTTGCCGATTTATTGACTCATTTGCCAGAAAAATATTTTTTGAGCAAGACGCTAACTAGGAAGAATGCGCTCTCGTTTGTAGATTATGAAAGAGGGTATTATAGATTGAATTATCAGAAAGAACAAACCTACGACATATTTTATTGGTCACGTTTAAACGGGGTTATAATACAAGAAATCGGTTTTTCGCATATCACGCTGTATTATAACGGGGAGATGATTGTATATTTCTCTAGAATTAGTGGGGCGACCAAGTCTAGATATTTTTTGGACGCCCACAGTGCAGAATATCAAAAGTATAAAAGAATATTTGAAAGCTACATGTCAGTCGGTCATTTAGCAATATCGAGGTAAATTGTAATATTTCGAATTATTATTGTTAAAATAATATTTTATTGCAATACAAAGGTATAAACCCCTTTCTCATCATAATCCAAATGTTCCTTGAATAAATTCCATGCCTTGACACTTTCTAATTTTTGCTTAGCCTCGTCAATGTAGAGTCTGCCCTCATCTGAATCAAAAAAGAGTCTAAATCTGGGATAATATACTTCTGAAATGGCTTCTTCCTGGAAAATAGTCTTGATAGTCTCAAAAACACCACGAAATACACAAGAAAACAATAAGAAAATTATAGTAGGATCTTGAACCACGCAAGTCTTGATAGTTACCAAACGATCGAATCCTTCGATATTTACTGATCTATGAAATTTTATACATAAATTTTCAGAGTCAAAGATTTGGCTTTGAACAATAATTCCATTGTGACATTGAGAATAACCCCTCGAAAGCCTCCAAACTTCAGAGACATCGAGATTGAATGGATCCTTGTTTAGAAAGGAATAAAAATCGTCGTCAACCGATTCATCTACCGCCTCTGAATCGCTGGATGAATCAGTTTCCCATGCTTCATCCCCACTGGGGTACAAGTCGTTTTCGTACATTTTTACCCAAACTTAATTTTTTAATAAAATTATTAAAAAATTCGATTTTTTACTTGGCGTGTATTTTCAAAATTTCCATGCACTCGGTCATGAATGCACCATCATCACGTGGCCCATCGTATTCTTTCAAGTGCTTTCCATTTACAAATACATGAATAGACGGAAAATATTGCTTCCAGTTTCCATCGGCATATTCGGAGGCTTTTTCGCCAAATAAACTTCCATCGATTTTATAAAAGTTTGCATCTTTTAATTTGTGTGCGACCTTTTCATATACAGGAAGGAAAACGTGGCAATGTCCACACCAATTTGCGTAGATTACTAAAAATGATATTCTTCGGTCTTCTAACACATTCAAAGGAGAATCTTGATCGAGTTCAATAGAATGTGAAGTCATACTATGACCCTATATTTTTAAACAAAATTGAATACTTAATTTCCTAGACTAGACCTTAGAATGTCTAAAAAGTCTGGTGCCGATTTTGATTTTTTGGTTGATGGTGAGCATTATGCATCACAAATTGTCACCAAGTCGAACAATCTGGAGTCTTTTTATATCGACGAAAATTATGAGTCCGGAACAGTCTATGTAACAGTACCAGCCTCTCAAAAAAGAGGGTCTGGAATGGCCATAGTTTCAAGACTAGTCATTTTAAAAGATGGAAATTTTGTTCCGATCAAACCCATTTTGGCGCCACAATTTACTGGCTATGTTAAAAGAAGTTATGCTTTTGTGAGAGACGTGACGGATAAGGCTCATTTTGAAAAGGGAGATCCTGTAAAAGGATACAAGGTTGGCGTTAGTGGGTATTCGACAATGGACTATTTCAAAAAGTTTATTGTTGATGTCGAGACTCGAGCGGCTCAAATGTTTATTTATGCCTCTCAACGAGAAATTTTAGGAAAAGATTTCAAGTATATTTCTAGTGCAGAATTATCAGAGTACAACAATAACGCTAAAAAGGCTGCTAGAGCTCTGGTGGACAGAGTCAGCTCTATTGTTAACGTTTCCACGAAGGAGGGCGCAGAGACTGAATATTGCACTATGGAATTCAAATATTATTTAGATAAGACTACGAAAGAGCCTAAGCCGGGTTGTGTATTGCACGCCCCTCCCATTTTGAAGAAGGGACAGAAAATACAAAATCCCCGGCTTCCTTCCGATTTTCTGAACCCAAAATTTGAGTCGGCGCCCGTATTGTTTTCAAAGACTGTTTTGGAACCTAGTATTTCATATGGTCATGCTCCTCAGGGCGACAAGAAAATCTTTGTAAAATTTGCAGTGAAAGAGGCTATGGTTGATGAGGCTAAGCGTCAACAATCTGATTACAATCCAATGGATGATGACAGAGAACCAATTACAGTAGTAGAAGAAGAAAATGTTGAAAATGGTCTTAATGATTTGCTGGGAAAGAAGGAAGCCTCTGAAGAAAGCAATGAGGACGAACCCATTGTGTTGAAAAAGCCTGTTCAGAAAAAGAAGGCTCCGGTGGTTGAGGTCGATGACGATGAGGAAATCGAAGTGAAAAAGTCCAAAAAGCAGATTCCAGTTGAGGATGAAGTCGAGGTCAAAAATCCCAAAAAGCCTACTCAGAAAAAGAAGGCTCCAGTAGACGATGAAATTGAAGAGGAAATAATCGAGGTGAAAAAGACCAAGAAATACCCAGTCGAAAAAATCGAACCCCCGAAGAAAAAGAAGGCTCCGGTGGTTGAAGAGGAAGAAGACGAGATTGAACCTCCCGCAAAGCCCAAGAAGAAGCGCGTCTAACTATCGACTGTATTATCTTTTATTGAATAAAAGATAGAAAATTGAGCTCGCTTACAGATTACCGTATAATTAGTCATGCAGATTGAGATACAAAATTTTCGTTGCATTAAAAAATACAATACCCATTTTTCTCTCGATACTTGGCTGATAGCAGGAGAAAATGGAAGAGGAAAAAGTACTTTGCTATACGCCATATATTGGTGTTTATATGGAGAAAAGAAAAATGTAACAACCTTTGGAAAAAATTCTACCCTGGTAAGAATAATCTTTCCGCAAATAACCATCGAAAGGACAAAACCGCCAAATAATCTTAGAGTTACTTTGAAAGGGGGGACTTCAGAGACTTTTGAAAATGAAATAGCTCAAGGCTATATTGATTCTTTCATGGGTTGTTCCAAGGACATTTTTGATGTGGCTTGCTATATTCGTCAGAAACATAGATTTTCTTCGCTACTGACTCACAACGATTCCTCTTATCTTTTAGAGAAAATGACTGACAAGGGAAATATCGATATGATCATAGAAAAATTAAAGCATCATCTTCGCTATCTAAAATCTGAAAAAGAAACGCACGAAAAAATGGTCGTTAATTGTATAGAGCCAGAATTTTGTGAACAACCAGAAAAAATGGTAGACGAAAATGACGTTCAGAGTCATCAATCAAAAATTAGTAAAAAAAGGGGTAGACTATACACTTTAACAACAATGATCGAAGACCATTTGGAGATTAAAAGAAAAAATTCCATCTATCGGGAGAAAAGAAAAACTATACAAACTCGCATAGATTTTTTAGAGCGCGAAATTAAAAAATATTCAAAAACGGTAAACTATGACCTATACAAGGAATACTTTGAAGCAGAAAATACTTATGGACTGTTGAGCAACGCTAGAAAAGAAGAATTAAAAAAGTTGACCTCGCAATTGGTTCACGACCCTGCAGAACTACAGGAAAAAATAGATTCTATCCAAAAAGAGATTGACCTCGGAACCTCGAATAACACCAAAAGAGTAGAATACTCAAAGAAAATAAAAGACTTATATTTCAAGATTCAAAGAGCCATCGGTATAGACTTGGGTAAAAATGTTTATGAAGGAATTCAGAAACTAGATTCCATTAAAACTCGACCCTTGAAAATAAATTGTCCTTGTTGCGAGGCCGCCATATATTATGACGGCAAAAAAGCATCAAAGAGCCCACCAAAAAGTGACGATGGAATTGATTATTATATATTGGCTGGTTTGAAAAAAGAGATTGATGAGTTAAAAATGTGTTACGATAATTTACCAGAAGAAGTAGAACTGACGAATTTATACGAACAAAAAGGAAAATTGCTTACGGAATTTAGAAAAGCAAGTAACCTTCAAACTATGATCGAGCTAAAAAAGGAGCCTAGTCCTACAGAGAAAAAACTAAAATCCATACTTGACGCAGGAATTGATGTGAGTAGAGAAGAATACGAAAAGGGTAGGGAATCTTATACAGTGGCAAGAGAGCTATTGACTCAATATAAAAAGGAGCTTGCAACACTCAAGAGGGAACTCAAACTTTGTTCTGAGGAAGTTTTTGAAAACAGTAGCGCTTTGATAGACGAAAAAAGTACCTTAGAAAATGAGCTTGAACTGCTAGACGAGGAACATTCTCTGCTAACAAGCCTTTATGGAGAAACAATAAGATATCGTGAATACTTGGAACAGAAAAAAAGTTTCGACGAGCTCAGCTCGAACAATGATATGGTCAAAAAGAAAATTAAAAAAATAACAAGGGAGATCGACCTGACCACCTCCATCTTAGAAAAAGCGGAAATTGCTGCCGTTGACGTATCGACCGACCTCATAGGGTTGATCAATAAAAAGGCAAAAGTTCACCTAAAAAATTTGTTTGACTATCCATTAAAAGTAGAATTGGAGAGTAAGGATACCAAACTAAAAATCGGGTTGAAGATTGAGTGTAGGGGAATAGAGCTCCCAGACTTGGAATCATTGGGTGGCGGAGAGAAAGAGCGCGTCGAATTGGCGTTTTGTTTGGCTCTCAATGAAATTGGAAATTCAAAAAAGATTTTAATGTTTGACGAGAGTTTTAGTGGAGTTCACACCGATGCATTCATAAAATCAATCGAGTATATCAAAAGTATATACAAAAATATTATAATATTGGTAGTTTCGCAACATGGCAACGAAGGTTGTTTTGATAGTATTTTGAGAATATAAAATTTTGGAAACCATAGTATGTACTTGTATATTTTGATCGGATTGGCCCTTTTGCTTGGACTGTTTATATGGTCCAGGAGCTCCTCGTCATCTGGAGGTGGTTGCGATGGACCCACTCCAAAGAAGCTAGCATTGTTTTATTCCGAAAAATGTCCCGCTTGTAACTCTTTCAAGTCTACTTGGGAGCAACTAAAAAGTGCGCATGAAGGAGATGCTGGAATCGTCTTCTTGGAAATAGATGTAGAAAAACATCCCGATGAAAGAATAACAGCTATCCCCACTTTGATACTCGATTCGGATGGTGAGCAATTCATGTTCAAGGATCAGAGAACCCTCGATAAACTCGAAGCTTTTATAAAGAAAAATTAGGTAGATTTCCAAAACTGTTTTTGGAAAGTAGTAGTATGGATACTGGAATTAAAGCGTGTGGAGCCATGAAATCAGTGCTAGAAGGTGTTCGCAGCTTTGATGAAACTGGTTACAAAAAGAGGGCCATTGATATTCCCGAAACTTTGGACTATAGAAAATATATGATGCCAGTAAGGGATCAAGGAAATAAACCTACGTGTGTGGCTCAAACTTTTTCTGCAATAATGGAATATCAGTATACTCGTACAGATGGTGATTTTAGATATAATTCGCCAATGTTTATATACAATCTAAAAGCAAATTCCGGTGATGGAATGGAAGGTAAAGACCTAGAGCGTATCGGATCGAATTATGGTATTTGCTCAGAATCTATTTTCCCGTATATACAATCAAACTATCTCACAGTCCCTCCGGTCGAAGCCCTTGCCGAGGCAAAGATGACCAAGATAAAAGATATGGTAATTTTGAATACTATTGAAGATGTCAAAAAATTCTTGGTATTTTATGGTCCTTGTTACATGGCTTTTTTGGTACACAATTTTGGTCCCGAACCCTGGGTTCGTATCGGAGAAGACTCTTTTGGCGGACATGCCGTTTGTATTGTTGGTTATGATAAAAAGGGTTTCTTGATAAGAAATTCTTGGGGTCAATCATGGGCCGATGGCGGTTACTCAATATTTTCTTATGATCATTTTGGAATTCAATGGGAAATACTTGGTTTTATAAGTGAAAAACCCTATGGACCTTTTGTGGAAAAAAGAGGATGTTGTTCCATACAGTAAGTAAAAAATCGAAAAAATGGGATCAGTATTTGACCTCAAAGATGAAAGAACTAGATTCCGTCTTCATGCCATCATCGACCGTCAAAATGAGTCCCGAGTTTATCCGTCGAGAGATTAGAAGAATCCTGATGTGTACTTGTATGGACAAGATTAGCACAAAAATAAAACTTTTGGAATTGATGATCCTCTTCTTAGAGAGAGAAGAATCGTGGGTCGATCAACTGAGCCTGTTACACAACTTTTATTACGATACCACATTTAAATTTACAGAATTTATGCACGAGGAAATTGCCGGACAAAGTGTTGAGATAAAGTGTTTGGTGTGCGATTTGATAGACCGTTTTTTGAATTTGACGAAATTGCCTTTTATAGAATGATAACAGAAAAAATAATGCATATATCTTAATTATATATGTCGTCACAATCTAGCGATAATAGCTCTGAGGAGTTGAGAGTTGATCTAGAAATTGCTGGTAAAGCTTTATGATTTTATTAAAATCGTATTGGCCGCAGCAAAAAAATCCACGCTAGGTCTTTGATATAAAGGTGAAACTAGTAGAAATCGGAGATCTTGCCGCTTTATCGGCTTTAAAAAAAGAGATACTATCCACTTTTTCAAAGCACATTAGAAGAAAATGCGGAAAGAAATGATGTAAACTGAATACGAAAAAATTGGGCTTGGTAACTAAGTTACCAAAAATTAATCGTTCATCCTATATAGAGGTCTAATGAAAAGAAAGGATGTCATAGCCGATTGTATAGCTATTCTTTTACTTTTCGTTCCAGGTACTTTGTTAGGATTATTTTGTCCATTGGTGGCTATAGAATCATTACTATATTTTGTGTCTGGGGTTTTGACATTTATAATTACTCAACAAATATTCGAGATTGGAATATCACTGGGAACTAAAAATTTAGAGTTTACTCCTCTTACCAAAAAACATTCCATGACTGCAGTGCTACCAATGTATTTACCAAATGAACAGGGTATAATGTATGACACGCTAAACTATTTTAAGCAGCTTCACATACCAACTATTATGGCATATAATACCCCCGTAAGAATGCACTCGGTAGAAACAGCCTTGGAGGAATACGCCTTGGAAAATTCAGATTGGTTAAAAGTAGTTTCGGTTCCAAATTCGAGAACAAAGTCTCACAATATAAATTATGTTTTGGAAAATTTTGAACTTGGTGACATGGTATGTTTTTTTGATGCAGATGCTCGACCCATGATCACAAATTTTGATAGGGCCACTTATTGGCTTTTCGATCAACATTATGATTATGTTCAGGGAAAATGTAAGATTCGACCAACCAGCGATGCAGTTTTCCAAAATTGCGTCTCCATGAATTTTGCAGTAATGTACTCGGTATGCCATAAATTTAGGGATGCTATTTTTGGATATGCTCTTTTTGGCGGATCCAATGGCTATTGGAAGCGAGAGGCTATAAAATATCTAAAGTTTGATCCCGACATGCTTACAGAAGACATTGACTGTGCAGTCCGAGCATTATATGCGGGCTACAAAGGAAAATACGACGATGAAATTGTTAGCTCCGAAGAATCTCCAAATGGTTTATGGGACCTTATAGTACAAAGGACTCGATGGGCGCAGGGATGGTTTGAAGTCAGTATAAAACATTTTAGTAAATTCTTCAAAATGCCAGTAGGCTTTGGAGCAAAATTGGGCATCCTGAATCTTTTTATTTTACGCGAGTTGCTGTGCCATGTCAAGCTTTTGGCCATTCCCCTGATAGTAGCGAGGTATATTAGATTTGGACCAGTGACTGACTATTTTGGTGGCGCTGTATTGATGTATTCCTTTTTACCGTATGTCTTGCAACTCATAGCCGGCGTGATTGCAGACAAGGATCAATACTGGGATGCGAAATGGAAATTAATCGCTCTTATTGCTGCCCTTATCTTTTATACGTTTTTCGAAAGCTTTATAGTTATGAGGGCTCACATTCGATATTTTATGAGCCAAAATGAGTGGATTACTACCCCTAGAGCAAAATAGTCGAAAAATGAGAAAATAGCTTTATTCAAAAGTTAATATAATGCTCCAACAATTGTATTTGAAAAATATTATCAATGAATGTTCTGATGGGGAATTGTACCATTGTATGGTAACACCCTTTGAAGGAAATTCGACAGAATATATATTCCTTTATTGTCAACCAATTGCATCTATTTTGACTGGAGAGAATCTGTAAAAGATGTTCTTTCTACCATTATTTCTGTAAATCCGAGAGTAGATGATGACTGGGGTGTGAATTGCTGTCTAAAAAGAGAATTGGAGAAAGAGGGTGAGAAAGTAAGACTATAGGCTATATAAGTTATGAGCAAAAATTTGCTGATGTTATAAAAAGAATGGAGTGCGATGACACACTTTTGGTTGGCCCAACAAGAGACATTCACAACCATTTTTATCTGGATCCTCTGTTTTGAGAATATCCCAGGTGAAAGTTGTGATCAAATAATGAAAAATTTTTCTTAAGATATAAGAAAATAAGATGGCTACCCCCCGTCATTGAAAGTGTTGTTTCCTCGTGACGAAGGTTCCTTATTCAATGACGTAATAACAAGAATATTCAAAGGAGAACGCGGCCTGAAAATCAAAATTTGTGGCGACTTTATGGAAAATTTGATGCGATCAATGTGGGCTATGCACACTTTTGTTTATCCAGAACTAAAAGAACCTTCACCTATAGACTTGAAGATGGAAAAATCTATTGGGAGTGATGATCTAGTATATTTTGTATGTGGAAGAATCTCCCCAGAAGCAGAAAAAATATTGCTAAAAAAGCTTTCCATATTTTACATGAGTCTGGCCCCTTCCCCTGATGATAGCATAGTTTTGAGCCCAGAACCCATAGTTACACAATATAGTGATAATGAATATCAATGGATGGCCTTTGACTATATCAAGCGGGCTAATCAACCCGAAACCGAACCTATTGACGGGGTCGAAGGAAGTGAAAAAAAGCCGACTAGAGCCTGCGCAGATGATTTTATAGCAGATTTCTTATTAGAAGAAGCTCTTTCCGAATCAGAAATATTATACTCTATAACCGAATAATATTTTTTGATCGTAACAAAAATCTGTATTAGCTATAAAAAATGAGCACCTAATTTCTAACTAGGTATATTAGAAAAATGTCGGTAAACTCGAGACGTCAACTTGCCTTTCAAAATGATAACCCCGTAATTTATTCCTTCTTGAAGAAAATGCGTGCTCAATATTGGCCTCCGGAAGCCATTTCACTCTCCAAAGAAAAGAGCAGCTATAAAAATTTATCAAAATCGATCCAAGACGCCGTTTTTAAGATTAACTGCTTTTTTGGTACTAGCGATGGTTATGTCATGAAAAACATTGAGGAGAATTTCAAGGAAGACCTCAAGGAGTTTCCCGACATTTGCCAAGTTTTGACTGCGATAGAATATAATGAGCTCATTCACTCTGAAACTTATGCCAACGTCATTCGGGCCATCTGTGATGACCCCAGCGAATTCAATTCTTTCATTGAGGCGTCTACAAATTTTCCAGCAATAGCAAGGATCCACGATTGGATCGAAAAATATATGAACCGAGAAACTCCATATCCGATTAGATGTTTAGTATTTATTTTGCTCGAAGGTATGATTTTCTCTTCTTGCTTTGCATACATTCACAATCTAAAGGCTCAAATCCGTAATGACAGCATGGAAGGGCTTATCGATAGCAATGAATACATTGCAAAGGATGAGGGAGTTCATACTGATTTTGCTATTACCCTATTTTTGTTACTCACCACAGAAGGGTCATCGTACTACAAATACGAACGTCCTTCTTTGGAACAAGTCAAACACGTCATTTTGGAAGCCATTGAAATCGCCGATGAATTTGTCGATTGGTACATGGAAGGGGATCACATTACCATAAACGCAGAAAAAGTAAAGACTTATATTCGCCATATTGCGAATGAGATTACTGGCGATAAAGGAGGATTGGGTTATGGCAAATTTTATGATTGCACCAATCCCTTTGAGTGGATGTTTTCTCTTAACCTTTCATCGAAGGCCAATTTTTTTGAAAAACATAGCTCTGACTATCGCAGAGATATGCAAGGGGATATCAACTATGACACTATACCAGACTTTTAAAATTGAATTGGTTATTTTTATTTATGATAAATAAAAATGGAACTCGAACTGCTAATGGATCTTTATGGATTCTTACCAGAAAAATATTTTCTTTCGAGAGTTTTTTCTAAAAGCACCTTTGATACAAAAACAAGAATAACATTTGCGGACTATAATCGCAATCATTATACGATTTTATATAGAAGATTCAATAATGTATTGTGGTTAAAAGACAATCATATACGCCATGAATATGGACCCTGTGCGATATTTTATGGAGAGCATCACATTGGAGAAGTTTGGGATGTCAAAAATGGAGTGAAAGATATTTATCGAGGACTAGGTCGATTTAAAGGATATAAATCGATAAGAGGGTGGGAAATAAACATAATGACCCTAAATGGTAGAGACTGTACTGAAAAGGAAAAAGTCGCATTTTACGAAGCTATTGCAGAATATTGAAAATTTTTGCGCCCGAATTCTATGGAATAATGGATGACGACTTACTGAGGGACCTCTATGGCTTTTTACCGAAAAAATATTTTGTATCGAGGGTTATCAATAAATCGCTAGGGTATACTCTGATTTCTTTTGTAGATTATCAAAGAAATTTTTATCGTTGTGAAAATAATCACTGGAGAAAAAATTCTACTGGTAAACACTATCAAGAATATGGTCCTTATTATCGTGTTTGTGACCACTCTAATGGACATTATCGAATGGTAAAAAATTGGAAATTATGAAGAAGGAAAATCTATCCTCGAAAAAGTTAAAGAGTCGATCACTCGAATAAAAAATATTGGAAAATCGACGGAAAATTTGTATCTGAACAATCGTGGATTCAAGCGGCATATAGGAATTATTACGATAGGGTAATACCATATTATGGTAATGTCCCCAATATGGATGTGGCATACGGGAATTATTATGGTAATATCCCCAATATGGATGTGGTCTACAGCCATTGCTATTCCTTATATCCCGACTATTCGAGTGGTGTTCGATAAACGCACATATATAATTTTATAAAAATTATTCGCTATAATAAATGTTGGTTTGTTTCAAATAAATTGAAACAATATAATTATTTTTTGGTAAAGCAGTCATGACTGAGAAGGTTGATGTTAACGGATTTATAGATTCTTTGAAAAAATATCTGCTCGATCGCAGGATTGTGAATCGAGCAGAATATAATGTGGGAAGTCTAGACCCTTCTGGAAAGTATAAAATTATTCCTGACGAATATACAAAAACATTTTTGAATCGATTGGCTCGAGTAGTCCATTTTTCCGAAAAAAAGTATGGACCGGTAGCCAAATTTGCTTTGACTGAGCGAAGCTGTTTATATGCCCCACTTCGCATCGATTTTGATATCTCGCAAAAATGCGAAGAAAGAATATATACTCGTAATCAGGTAAAGGCCCTTGTAGGTTATGTATTCAAGATTATAGATCAAATTCGTGATCCAGCGCAAAAATTTTTGGCCGCTTGTGTGTTACTAGAAAAACCCGCGCCCAGACTCAATGAAAAAATTTCTACTGCCGATAAGAAACTGTACAAGGATGGGTTTCATTTGCATTTTAATTTTATAGTTGACGATTGGACTTTTCAATATATCAATCAGAATATCAAAATTTGGTTCGACGAACAAGGCCCTACAGGTCCATTCGAAGATCCTAAAAACAATTATATAACCATAAAAAACGATGAGGGTATCCACCGAGTAGATTGGTTATTATATGGCTGCGCAAAGTCTATTGGTTCCCATTATTACAAGGCTACTAGGTTTTATGTTAATATAGAAAACGAGGACGATCCCGCCCCCGAAGTGGGTGAATCATTGACCAGATTTGTAACTCGAGTGGGAGTAGATGAAATTTTCGATTATTTCCCAAATGGAATACCTTCTGGAGGAAAACAGCCCCCAGAATATTATTTACCATATCTTCTTTCTATAAGAGGCTATCAATCGTGTACTCCTCTGAGTATGGAAATTATAAAAGAAAAGGAAAATTCTCGAGTGATCCACAAAAAGACTCGTGTAGTTTCTGACCGCTCCGATGTCAAAATTATGGAAGATCTCAAAACTATTCAAGATGGCAAATTTTTGGACCATCTCAAGCAAGAAAGAGCTGACGAATATGATATGTGGATGGATGTGGGTAGAACCCTTTATGGAATTAGCGCGGGAGATTCTTTGGGTTTGGAACTATGGACAGAATTTTCTAAACGCAGTGACAAGTTTCAAGATGGCGAGTGCGAAATGAGATGGGAAAAGATGAAGCCGAATAAAAGAACAATGGGATCTCTAATTTTTATGTTGAACGAGGATGACCCCGAATTTATGAGAGAATACTGGAAAAATCAGGCTGATTATCTATTTCGAGAATCAGTAAAAACCGAACCTAGTCATAGAAATGTCGCCGTAATTATCCACAAACTCAAAAAGGATTTTTTCATATATACAGGCAAAAAGTGGTACACTTATGGAGACCACCGTATAATTTCCGAGACTGGAAGCCGTCGTCACTATTGGAAAAAGATGGAAAAAGAAGTTGACCTTCGCCTGTTTATTCAAGAAGATATGTTAGAGTATTATAAAGACTATGAAACTAAAAAGAGGGCAGAGATTCGTGCTAAAAAATTAGAAGAGGGACAAGACGTTGTAGAAAAGGAAATAACAAAGATGCCCCTTATTTCTAATATAAGAAAGATGATTCAATGCTTGGGACAAAAACCCTTTATCAATGGTGTGGTTAGCCTTTGTGAGACTTATTTTATGAACGAGAAATTTGAGGAACTAAAAGATATGAACAAGACTCTAATAGCATGTGAGAATGGAGTGATCGATTTGGAGAATAAAGTGTTTAGAAATGGGAGACCCGATGATTATATAACCATTTCTACCGGTTTGTATTTCAACCCAGATATTAATGAAAGAGATGAAAAGGCTTTGGATACTATCCTCGATAAGATTTATCCCGATCCTCGTCACAAGGCATATATTTATAAGCACTGTGCCGCAATGTTATACGGAAAGAATTTACTCAAGATGATTCCTTGTCACATCGGACCTACCAATGCGGGAAAATCCGTGTTGATGACCTTGTTGAGAAATGCTTTTGGAAAATATGCAAAGGAACTCAAAAAGGAAAAAATTGTTGCTGGTTCTGTAAAATCCAGTGGGGGTCCGGACATTGAATTGTACAGACTTCGCGGGGCTAGAGTAGTCATTGTTCCAGAACTAGAAAAAAGAGACTCGTTGGATATTGGTTTTTTGAAGACATTATCTGCCGCTCTTGATAAGATTTATGCCAGAACTCATCACGACGATGAAGGTCTCGATATGGAGATTACCTTTACGGTTCTATTTCAGCTTAACGATTTCCCAAAGGTTCCTGGAGAAGACGAAGCTTTGTGGGGAAGATTTTTGTGTCTCCAATACTATTCCGAGTTTGTAAAGCCCGGAACTCAGTCGAAGAATGGTCCGGTCCCCAAAACTATCGAAGAGCAATTTAAGAAGAGGCGTTTTGCTGCCGATATGATGCTGGATGATAAGCTCAAAGGGTTGGCCAACGTTTTTCTAGCAAAGATTTTTAAGGTGTGGAATGAATCTGTTTCAAAGTTTCAAGAGAATCCATCTATCATGGATCCCCCAGAAGAGTTTGTTTCCGCCACAAAGAATCATCGTGACCAGTTTGATACCGTCTCAGCTTATATTCGGGACAACATTCGAGTCGAGACTCTACCAAAGAAAATTACAAAGGAATACAAGTCTACCACTTTTTGTTCTACAAAGACATTGTTTTCCGAATACAATGACTGGTACAAGATTGTATATGTCAATTATAAACAGTCAACGAATCTCTTTGAATTTTCTTCCTTGCTAGAGAAAAAACTGGGTAGGGCTCAAGTTTTACATGGAAAGGATAAAGGTTTCATAGGAATCAGACGACTAAAGGAATGTGAGGACGAAGGTGAAGCAGAAGAGGATGGTGAAGAAGAATCTGATAATGAATAAGACGAAATTTAGCTATATCGAAATATAGCTATCTCATAGAGTGTTGGCATTTCTGGCTTTGTTGCATACCATTGATGTATATTTCTTATTGACACCGATTTTTATCACGTGATACTTTAGTCTGTCGCTAGAAACCTCCCTTAATTTTCGAACAGTTTCTTTAACTGCTGAGGAAAGGGGTGATATTACATAAGAGCCATATTCTCGATAAACAGCCTCTATCAAGAACGTCGTTATAAAGTTGGGAGCTGATTGTATGGCCTAAACCACGCGACAACCTCATTTGGATACTGTTGGCCAATTTTAGGCGGGGTAGCAAATGGCGATAAGATATTCTAATCGTTCGTAATCTACAAAAGAAATTCTTGTGGGTATGGACTTTCCACAAACAAGTCTAGATATAAAATATTTTTCTGGTATAAAACCGACAAGGTCGGCATAAAAGTCTCTATCCATGGTTCTAAATAATTTGTATAATTAACCATAGAATGAACCTGTTCTTAAAAATAATACTGGGTGTCGTAATAATATACTTTTTGGTAAAAATTAGCGATTATAAGAATCTCAAGAAAAAACTGTCCCCCAAGAAAAAACAATCCTCGAACATTATGGAGGAAGAATGTAGAGCCATCTTTGAGGATATTTTTGGCGTGGAATTTAATACTATAAGACCAGAATGGCTGAAAAATCCAGAAACTGGCAGAAATTTGGAACTGGATGGTTACAATCCAAACATCAAAACCTCCATAGGACAAGGAGTAGCCTTCGAATATAATGGTAGTCAACACTCTTTTTATAACCCCCACTTTCATCGATCCCAAGATGCCTTTGTGAAACAAGTAAGAAGAGATCAATATAAAAGAAAGGTTTGCGCAGACAAAAAGATTGTATTAATTTCAATACCCTATCACATTACAAAAGATGGCCTTTCGACATTTATAAGAACCGAGTTGAAAAAATATAAACCGTATGAACACCTAAATCGATCCTCGTCCACACAAAGTGATTAATGTACAAGTAAACTAGACTAGTATGCCTCGCAAAGACTCGAAGAAAAATGTTAAGGAATCGGGAAAGACTTCCGCTCCCAAGAACTCTGAAGTTCAGGGAAAGGTCGACAAGAAGCGAACTTTGAAGAGAACCGATATTTCTGATCGACGAATTCGCCGAATTGTTCTAGCTGCTTGCCCCCCTTTGCGCTTCCGAGGCGATTCCGACGAAGACTTGCGCATTTCATCTGATGCTATTTCTAACATTAAGGTTCAAGCAGCCCGATTCCTCAAGGTTTTGGCCGAAGAGGTCAACAAGAAGCTCACTGATTCAAAGAAGAAGACTATCACTCATCAGATGATTGTCGATATTCTTGAAGGCCCCACTGGTCGCACCAGACTTTCTACTTTTGGCATGGGACACCAGAATTTGATGCCTCAACCCAACCACTTTCACTCTTCCCGTAGCGCCCATCAGAACCGAAAGTCTACTGTTCTTCCCCGATCTGGAGTCTTGAGAATCTTTAAGAAGGGATACGATTTTGTTATCACTGATGAGGCAAAGACCTCTATCGTCGAGGCTGTCGCTGCATACATTTCCAAGATTGGTAACGGAGCCGGTTATGTTATGCAAGCTGCCAAGCGTCACACTATCCAGGAGTGTGATGTTTCAGCCGTAATGTCCATCAACTATTCTTGCTAAACAATTTCTAATATTTTTAGAAACTTTATTTCTTTCTGAAGACTCTTTCAGGTAACTATATTCCAAAAGGAAAAATTTCCATTCCAATACTCTTAGTCCTTTGTTAATTTCAAAGTATATAGAATCTCGCATAATTTCGTGTCCTCTCAAGTAGTTGATGTAACAATATGGTTTTATTTGTAAGTAAGCCGATAAAGGAGTTTTTTCGGGCAAAAATCCATGCAAGTCGCTCATTAGATCTTTATCTATTAGACTTTCTTTATGAGTTGGGTTATTCATCGCCCTAAACAAAACCATTAAACATAGTTTCAAAAAAAATATTTAGCCTTGTTGTAATGGACCACGATTTTTTGCCAGAAAAAATGGTAATATTATCACATTTGGGTTTTCACCAATATAAATTGGATAGAAATTCTGCTACCGAATATTATAAAATAATGATGCAAAATGGCGATTTATCGTATCAATGTCACCTGGTTCAGTTTGAGAAATTAAATTTTAGAATTAAAAATATCGATAAGAAGATCAATATATTACTGGGTTTGAAGAGAAAATATATGAAAGCGCAAGGCTACAATTTACAACTTTAGCAGAAATATTGAAAATAACACTCTGTTTGAGGTGGAATAAATGGTCGATCGAGACTTGCTACTAGATATATCTGGATTCGTTCCAGAAAAAAAGTGGATTTATACGGCCCTGGATGTGAAAATAGATACAAATTTTGATCAGTATCGGATAGATGTCAACTACAGAGGTCTTTCTCAACCATGGATATACAATCAATTCATAGTAGATCAGATCTTTTTAGATGTATTCAGAAGAGTAAGAGAATCCATTAAGCTCGTACTGAAAAATCCAGAATACAGGGAGGGTACATTGAAAATGTTGACCGGCATGGTAGAGATATTAGCGAAAAAATAGTGGGATCCAAAAATGATTTTTTATTTATGAGGAAAATAAAATAATATGAAAGTATTCGGAGAATTGTTTTCCTCTGAAACCGAACCCTCACTAGGAAGATCTTTCTATAGAAAGAAACTGGGCCATAAAGGATCTTATTACAAAATAAGTGGTTTGGAAGGAAAATCCGGAGATGAATTTCTCGAAGACCTTATTGAAAAGCTTAGGGAAGCATATCATCATGGAATACATTTTTCTGGGTATTTGTCTTTGTATGATGCCGATCTAAATTTTGTGTGCGCTGTTCAAGTTTTTTCAGAAAATGTATCCATAAAAGGTTGGTCAGAAGGTGACCTTTTGGATAGAGCTATCGATCTATCACTGAACGATTTTTAGTATTATTTTTCTATTTCATAGAAAAGCTTTTTTATATAAATTAGCGATGAAAAAGTGCGACCTTGAAGGGTTGTGCAAATATGAGGGTATTCCCTTGGGAGG
Source organism: uncultured Rickettsiales bacterium (assembly GCA_964484565.1). Taxonomy (GTDB): domain Bacteria; phylum Pseudomonadota; class Alphaproteobacteria; order Rickettsiales; family CAZAGG01; genus CAZAGG01. Next base: position 227,796 of record CAZAGG010000002.1, read on the forward strand.
AAAAAAGTCTGATTTGCAAGAAAAAATATATTCACATATTTCAAAATTAGCAACTAACAGAAAATTTTCAGAAAAAGGGGTATATACCCCAGAAAAATATTTTGAAGGGCTCACTCCCAAAGAAGCCGAAAAAAGACTAAAGGAGATTAGAAAGGGATCAAAAACTTCTTCCGATGATCCTAATGCATACAAGCCTTTTACTACAGATTTTAGAAAAGGAAAACGTATTCCGACCAAGGTATCATCGTATACCGCGGCTTTTATGGAAAAGTTTGGAGAAATTCACTCTCTAGAGGAAAAAGCCGAGGCGACGGGAATTCCACTAGACGTTCTAAAGAGGGTATGGGACAAGGGCTTAGCAGCATGGAGGACTGGTCATCGGCCTGGCGCTACGCAGTCTCAATGGGCGGCTGCAAGAGTGAACTCCTTTATAATGAAAGGATGCACTTTTTATTTTCCGGATCATGTTTTAGTAGCTGAGGCATCAAAGAGATCAGCAAAAGCCAAGAAGCATTGGGACTCCATAAAGTGTATTTGTCAGACAAGTTGTAAAGTCGGAGTAAAATAGCCTTAAAAAATGAGTTAGTAAAATCCGTTTATAATAGAAAGAATGGAATCATTTATATATTTTAGAGATTGCCAAATACCTTATATTTCTGAATATAACAAATATGAGCTTCTAAAGAATTTTTCAAATGACTATGGGGCAATCATATTGACAGAATATGATTCTACTACATTTATCAATTTGTGCAAAAATAATACTTTGGAATATAATATTGAAACGTGGAAGTTGGCACATTTTATAGGGGCTCCAAAAAATGACCTCATAGCAATAGTCAAAAAAATAGCAGAAACTCTAAGCTATGGTGGGATCCCAGAACTATGCAAAGATGAACTTTTCCTCAAATAAACCAAAAATACACTTTTGGTTTATAATAATCCAACTGCCCTAAGATGTTTCTCCACTAGCGGACGACGACGATGATATATGCGATCATTTTGGCAGTCGGATAACATTGTTTCCAAATATTTTTCGCTGAAACATCCAGGATGTGAAAAATCATTTGCTTCATGAATATCATATCTAATAATACCTTCATAATGTCTTTGAGGAACCGGAATGTCAGAGCCATAAATATCATACAAAGGCCTATATAAATCGCGGCAAGGGAAACTGACACAGAATTCTTTACGTGGGAGCATAAAAGCGTTGACCTGTATGTAATTAATAACTTCATCAGAGAGACGAGCAAAGTTATCTTTCAATACGCAAATAAAATCGTCAAACTGTTTTATTGTAAAAGGTAGGTGAAGATCGCCAGTAATCATCCCTCTAGCCCCTTCTCCTATTTGATATATGGTTTCATATAGCATTTTATCCATCTTTCTATGGCCATCTAGAAGGTTGACATCTACCGTTTCATACCCCGAATCATCCCCCGACCAATAAATTTGCTCCTTGCTTAATTCAGGAACAAGAGTGATTTTTCTGCCGTATATTATCTTTTCTTCGGACATTGTATCCTTCAAAAACCGCAAGGTGGTTTGAGCATTCATTATAACTTTTGAGAGTCTCTATAGAAATTTCATTTTTCCAAATCTTTTAATGGAACTATATATTTTAGTAATGGATTTGGATGCGCCCATCAATCTAGAAAAAGAAGATTTATCTACCGACTTGGAACAAGTCTCTATAACGATTTCTAATTTGACAAAAATGAAGCGCATCAGAGCAAGATTTGATGACACTCAAATCTTGAAGAAGCTATCGGCTTTGAGAGATGAAGTCCTAGTGGATATGGAAACCACCTTTAGAGATTCCGGAATAAAAAGAATTTATTCATCAAATGTAAACGAATTTATGAGCGATTATCATTTATGGAAAGAATCTATGGCCGATGATGACTTTTTGAGGCGCCTAGATTGGGACTTTAAAACCTATTCATTCGTGATAGAGGAAGCGAAAAAAGGGGTTACTTTTCTATTTCAAAACTATTCTCCTAGACAGTTACAAACCATGATAAGTATTCTTGTAGAGTATAGGGTCAATGAATCTACAAGGCTATTGAAAGAGAGGTGTGTAGCCTCCACTTTTTCTGAATTCACTGAGCTCGTCGGAAAAGAATTCAAGCTCAAACAAGGAGAAGAAAATATCGGAGGACTGTTTTTTGAAGATCACAAAAGAATCATTGATCTTCTAAACATGGTTTATAAATATTCCAATTTGAGCAATCACAACAATGACAGAAAGAATATCAAAGTTGGTGACCTTCCAAATTATCTTCGGATTCCAGTAAGTTATACTGGAAAAGATGATGAGAAAATATTATCGGAATTGAGAGATCTCAAACTGAAAGATCTGACCAAAACGCTAGATTCTTGTGGAATGAAGGAAATTGCCCTATTCAAATTGAATGAAATCTTACATGATTATCAACTTTTTATAGAACAACCAAGCTCGTTTGATTTCTTTGGGACCGCCTCAGATTACAAGGATTGCGTCAAAATGGCTGAACTCTCAGAGGAAGAATTGTTCAAATATTCTCCTCGAGTTTTGACATTCTTGGTTACGGTATTGTCTCGATATAGATTTTCTTCGCATAACAAAGAAATGATATCCCGCAAGAAAAAGGTGAAAGATTTTAAGAAATATACCAGTACAATCACAAACGAATTTAGACGTCCAGGTATCGAGCTAATGGTTGATTCTGTCAGCCAATCAACACACATTTTTATGATAGAAAAACTAAAAACCATACACAAATATAGGTGTTTAGTAGAATAAATTAGTAATATATAACTTACTAAAATTTTTACAGAGGATGTAAGTTTGACAAAATATAACCATTGACTAGCATATTGCTCAAGAAAGCATTCCATTGTTCAACGTTCCACTCAGATCTAGCATCGGTAATTTCTGACATCATCTCATGTACTTTTTGATTAGCCCACACATACTTTTTACCAGAAGGTAGTGTTACCTTTACTTCCTTCTTTGGACCTGCAGGACCAAAATATGCTCTTACGGGTTTAATAAAGGTGGGTATAGATTCACCCTTTACTTTAAGGTTACCAAATTCCCATATATGATTCAAATAATTTTTGACCTTTAGTTTTCTGGGATCGGAATCTTCGCCTAGCTGAAGCAATTTGGTGCGATCTTCAGAGTCAACCACCCAATAATCATTTCCGTGGTGTAATTCCTCAACTCGATCTTTCTGTAGCTCAAAAACTTCTACGGGTCTTACCATTTTTACTGGAAAATAGCCTATCAATTCAGAGTTTTTATTTGGCAGGTCTTCGCTAAACTTTCCATCTGTAGATTCGAATATGGGGGCCAGTTTCATTAGCCATAAATTTTTGGTAATCTTTTTAGTAGTTTTCTTAGCAGGTTTTCGTTCTGCTTTTTGAATAGCATATTCTAACAACTCGCTAGCATCTTTCATCGGGACTACAGATTTTTTAGTGACTTTTCTAGTCGTTCTCTTTGCAGTTTTCTTGGTAGTCTTTTTAGTGGTTTTCTTTGTGGGCTTTTTCGAGGTAGAACATTTTATGGGGGATTTGGAAGAAGTCACTCTTACTCCATCTTTGAAAAAATACTTTTTCCCATCTTTGCCAATGGTACAAGATACTGACATTACTATAATTCTTTTAAAAAAAAAGAATTCAAACAACTCGCGAATTAAAGAACACAGCTGACACAGCCTTCTCCAGTGCCATATTTTGCTCTGTTTTTCTTAAACAAAGTTTCCAAGTGAGTGGCCGAATAATTTTTGGCTCCAGATTCAGTCTTTACTCTCGAGTAATACAAAGTCTTAAGACCTGCCTCTTCTGCATACAAAATAGACCACGCAATATGATCCAAACTTGGCTCAGCAAAGTAGAGATTCGTAGATTGAGACTGACAGATATATCGTTGACGAAGCGCGGCTAGATCAATAATCTTCTTTTGTTTTCCTTCATAAACGGTCAAATATTTTCTCTTCAAAAACTTTATACGGTTGTGATGTTCCTCGGGGAAAAGATTCATGTCCAATCCTTGAATAGAATCGTTGGCCATGATATGCTTCACAAGCTCAGGAGTGTAGCAATTTATCGCCATAAAATCTCTTTGGAGATGTTTGTTGATATAAGTAAACGTTCCATTCAAAACCTTACGAGTATAGAATAGTCCAGAAAACATTTCAAAGCATTCATTGTTATCCAAGATTGTAGCGGTATTAGCTGTTGGCATGTAAGAAGTCATAAGGCAATTTCTCATGGCAGTTCGAAGCTTTTGGCGATAAGGGTCGAGAGATCTATCGAGAAGATCATTCTCGGCTAGATAGTCATAGGCGACTTGATAGTCGGTAAACTCAATACCCTTTTCTCTAGCTATTTTTGAAAGGATAAATAAATCTGGCATCAACAAACCATATGAGGCCGGGGTTCCCTCATAGGCGGGGAAAGATCCGAGCTGCAATGCAAGCTCATGAGTTTTCTCTACTCCAGCCAGATACATTTCTCTGGCAATAGTTTCATTGAGCTGTATAATCTCTGGAGTGAGATTGAAGTTTTCGTCAAACCAGGAATAGTCTAGTTCCGCAGCGAGATCAGCCAATCCTTGAATACCAATAGCAAGAGGGCGATATTTCTTATTCATGTATTCGATAGAAGGAATACAACTACCGACTTGACCTTCATTGTCAAAGTAGTAGGTTCTTTCAATAGCGCGGTCACCAATCATAATAGCAATTCTCATAGACTCTTTTAGTTTTTCTACATCAAATTTTCCATCGGTAATATGCTTTGTAAGGTTGATAGAAGACAAATTACAACTAGAAATGCCTTCTTCCGTGGGCTCTACAATTTCCATGCATAAATTGGACTGGTCGACTCGACCATCTATCGGAACACCATTTTCATATCTCAGAGTATTGGATTGACGATTAACGTTTTCTTTGAAGAAGGAGAATGGACCTCCAGTTATGGCCGCCATGTGAGCATGACGCTGATGGATGGATCTAGCCGATATGACCGTATGAGGAATTTTTTCTCCGTCCTTGATTCTTCTAACAAGAGACTTGTATTCACGAACAAACTGCTTGCCAAAAAGTTTGTTAAGGTTGTGTACGTGAGGAGAAATCAAATAAACGTCCTTTCCTTCACGAATCTTTTTCAGGATATATTCGTTATAAGCGATGCAATAAGTAAGATTCTCGTTGGCTCTTGCTTCATGCGGAGGATCTCGGCTCTTTGCATCGATAAAGTCGCAAATTCCAGGATGATAGGCGACCAAGTTGCAAGTGGCAGAACCCTTTCTCTTTCCTCCTTGTGGAAATGCCTCCAAAATTTTATCTGAAATCTGATACCAAGTAATATTTGAACTGGCCACTCCAGTGTTGGAAATTGCGCCAATTCGGAGATTGGAAAAATCTTTTCCTAGCCCACCTCCATTCTTTGAAATAAGGGCAGTTTCTAGCCAATCTTGTCCGATAGATAATGTAGAGTCCTGTACTTGCTTCAAATAGCAACTCATCAAGTTTGGTTTTTTGGTTCCAGCGTTACAATAATGTGGAGTAGCCACTGAAATTCTATGTGTGCTAAGCGCATCATATACAAGTTTGATATTCGCCAAGTGCGGGAAAAAATCCCAGATTGCCACTCTCATGTACATGTGTTGAGGACGCTCAAATGGACGAAGGTATTCTCCTTCTTTTCTCTTCATCAAGTAAGAACCTCCAACGGTCAAAATTGCTGGAAGAGTAAACTCAAAATCGCGCTCATAATCAATCATTGCTTCAAGAGCCACATGATTTTTTCTGATAAATTTTACATATTGAGGATCGAGAAAGGGTTCGATAGCAATAGTAGATTCCAATAGACTCTTTGGTAAAAATTTACTCATCAAATCCATATAGACCTTGCCGGCTAACAATATCCAATCCTTGTTCAAAGCAGCCAAAGTAGTACACAAATGAGTCTTTGTATAGACCTCCAACCAAGTTTCATCAAAAGTCTCCACGTCAATGTGACCGAGAGCAAGATTGAGATCCAGGCTCATATTTCTAGAATGACGAAAGAGAGCATTTTTCAATTCGACTCTTTGAAAAGATTTCATCGCCATATTATCAACTACAATTATTATTATAAATAATTGGGTTCAATTTTATTCTCTAAAAAGCAAAGTCCGAAAACTAAAAAAATCCATCAAAAACGGAGGTCGAATAAGGAGTATTAGCTTTCTTATCATGTTTTACCTGCCATTCTGTAATTACATTCGACCATTCTTTTCTTGACATTTTTTGGTAGGTCTTACAATTTTTTGCTCCTCTTTGGCTCAGTGGATTTTACAGCAGGATATTTTTTGACCGGTGGATATCGAGCAATTTTTTTCTTCGATGTTTTAGTAGTCTTTTTGACCGGGTACTTCCCAGGCGATTTTTGTGGAGGTAGGCCGCTAAAATCTCCTTCTTTCCAGGCTATCATTGCTCGAATCATTTCTTTATCTAATGCAACTTTGGTAAACACCTTATTTTCCAATTCAATGAGATATTGTTTTTCTTCCGCCATTTTCATAATAGCAGATTCTATTCCTCGGCCTAAAACAAAATAGGCGTTGCAGGCTCGGGTCTGTCCCGGTCTCCATATTCTCTGCAGGCCCTGACGATGAACACTTTCATTCCACCATGGTTCTAGAGATATCCAATTATTGGCAAATTGTAAATTTATTCCAATCCCACCTACTTTATATGACGTCAAAAAGACTGATGTTTTGTCACGAAATTCATCGATATAAGATTGTCTTTTCTTCGCGGGAGTTTCTCCTGTCATCTTGGTACATTTTATATTTTCCTTCAATAATTCTTCTTCTATCAAATCTAATCCCTTTACAAAAGCACTATTAATGACTACTTTTTCTCCTTTTTCTGTAATTTCCTTTACAAGTTCAACTATTTTCTCAATCTTCTTTCCAGCTCCTTTCTCGAGGTCTATTAATTTTGGGCTTATAGAACAAAGTCTTAGCTGGGTAAAAAGAGCTAAAACGCTAGAAAATCTATCCTCTCCTTCTTCAAATCTACGGAGTGTATCCCTGAGAGAACCCAATATGTCCAAGTACAGGTCTCTTTGTTCTCTATCATAGTTTATTATAATGTTTTGCCTATTCAATGGAGGCAATTTAATGTTAGCCTTTTGATAATCTATTTTATATACGTGATCGGGGGTGTCGTAAGTTCTCACTACTTCAGACATTTCATATTTTGACCCAGACTGTTTACCAGATGGTATGTGGCATATCATCAATTGGGTCCATAAATCATAAGCACTGTTTCTTTCCGCCGTTCCTGTAAGAGCCCAGTATTTTAGGGCATAAAGCCCATAGGCACTTTTGAACTTTCCAGTGGCTTTATTGCTATATTCATGACTTTCATCGAAAATAACATGGGACCATGCTCCATAATGTAAAAGCCCTTCTCCTTCATAATCTAGTTTGAGATGTCCTCTTTGTGGGCCAGAGTATATAAGATTGCTCGAAAAAAGATCTTTATTTATCAGCTTTTTTGATCTTCCAGATATACTTTCCGATTTTCTCAAAGTGTCAGAGGTAGTAATAACATAATCATAAGAACACAAGTCTAGATATGAAATTTTTTCCAATTTGTTGTAGCTGGAGTGATAGACGAATACTTTATAATAGTCCCCAAAAAACTTTTTGAAACCATCGGTAACCCAATTATCTATAAGTGAAAGAGGACACACTATCAGAGCAGGCATTGGATATTTTTGATCGAGCGCTGGGATACAAATTCCCATAAATGTTTTTCCCATTCCCATCTGGGCTGATATTATACCTCCTCGACGTTCCAGAGACCATTTTAAAACGTCGTACTGATGATCTTTTACAACAAATTCTTTCTTAAGAGGAATTCCCCGCTTAAAAGGCTTAGGTAAAATCCCGGGATTGTTTATACCTTTACGAAGAACTCCGGTTATAGTTTCATCGGAATCTGGCCAGTCGAATATCCGGATATCCTTTACATAACAACTCATCCTAAAATCGAAAAAAATATTTGTTGCGACCATTATTAGCCCATGGAAAGATGCTTTCATGAAAATGTTGTAGATGACGAAGGGGACAGAGTTTGTAGAGACTGTGGGACATTGATGGCAAATGTAGATTTTGGGGCCGAATGGAAGAACTATGGCGATACCTCGAATAGTAGATGTAGATATGTTGGTTCTGGCTCTGCAAAGGTCAGTCTAGATGATATTATTAGGAAAACAGGTCTGGTTATAGGATCCGCCCACAAAAAAGAAATTGAAGACGCATACAAAAAAATAGTAGACGAAAAAAACCTGAGAGGGAATACGAAAAGAGCGATTATCGCCGCATGCACTTTATACTGCCTTCGCCGAAATGGTATAGACGCAGAATACAATGACATTAGGAAACGATTCGAGATTGACAAAAAACAATTCCTCGAAGGGATAACATGTCATAATCATGTTTTTTCCGAATCTAGAACCCTTGGGACTGACAAGTCAAAAATTATAGAATCAGCAGTAGATAAGGCTAATGAGATTTTCAATTCAAAAATTTCATATGAAATGGTTAATGATTATTATGTAAATTTTACCCGAATGGACAGAGAGTTTAAACATTGTTCTCCAAAAATTGGTGCCTGTGCAATATTATATTTTTTACTAAGTCGAACTTCGAAAATCGTAAAGAATGACTATTGTAAAAAAATGGACATTACTGATTCTGCAATCAATAAACTGTATAAAAACATACCAAGTTTGATAGAAAAAATCCAGAAAAAAATCGAAATGGATTAATGCATTCTGCCATTTTTAGAAATGGCGACTTTTGATATTATGGTTCGAATGGCGCGAGAGTTTCAAACTCTCGCCGGACAACCCAACCACCTTTTAAGATGGGAAGATTCTCACACGAATTTACTAAAGTCTCGTCGTAACTGGATTATCGAAGAGATTGACGAGTATTATGATGCCGACGAAAAAAATGATCGTACTGAAAAATTGGATGCCCTAGTGGACATTTGTTATTTTGCTGCGGGTCACTATGCAACCTTTAAGAATATTCTGGCTCAGAATGGAGTCCGAGTTCCTGGGTTTAGTTGGGTCACTTCAGCTCCCGTCCTTGAAGTACCGTCCGAGGTCGAACCCGGAATCCAAGGTTTACTCAAATTTACCAAGCAGGTCGAAGATCTCATTCAAATTGTTCACTATCTTGCTCAGAGAGATTCCTTACCTTTGGCCCGCGGTTATGAATTGGTTCATGAAAATAACTTGACTAAAATTCCAACTACTTTACAAGAAGCTGAGCTGACAGTAGAAAAATACATTAGAGAAAACATTCCAGTTCAAATTTATCCTTTTGAATTGAACGGTAAAACATTTTATCCCGTTCGTATCGCAGATGGAGCTCCTATGGCGGGAAAGTTGATGAAGGCGATCAACTATGTTCCAGTAAATCTTGCCCCAGCTTTTATTTCTAGTAAAACTTGGACCCAAGTCGGTTCAGAGTAAAATTCCTAATACAAAATAATAACATAGGTTATTATGGACGAAGATTTGTGAAATGACGTTTACGAATTTATTGCCGAAAAATATGGATTAACAGAATTTCCGCTTTTGGTAAATTGTAAAAGATATGGTTATGTTTCTAGCAGAAGATATAAATAACTCAATTGCTGATCGATTGGGTAAAACCTCCAGTCGAGCCAAAGCTTATCTACCTTCCGCTCAGAAATATCAATGTCTTTAGGATCACAAATGGATCGATTGGTCAGCTATTGTTTTAACCGGGATTTTGGTTTAACCAAGGTCCTATCATAATATGGATCGAGGTATGCTAGAAGACGTTTATGGTTTTATTTCAGAAAAATATTTTTCTGATAAATTCTCTAAAGTTTGAAAAATCTAGGCAAGAGTTATGTTTCGTATCTTTGGTTATTTTACTACCTTTAGAATTGTTAGAATACCCGACGAATTTCACCCCACGTATTATACATTTTTATTCAAAAAATGAATAAAAATTTCGAAACCAAATTCGAACATGGATAAAATACTTTCGAGACTCGAAACCGTGGTGTACAATGGTGAAACTGGTGCCACAAAATCCTTTTTTGTTCCCAGAATCTGGGATGGTCTAGTCTGGATAGGAGAGAACGATGTGGACCTTATTCTCCAAGGAAATGTTTTACATCTGAGTCGACAAACCCAGAGATACGCGGCTCTGTGATAGTCACAGAAACTGAACGAATCATAGTGGCAGAACAAATATTAAAAAGGATGGGTAAGCAATATTTAGTGGCTATTTGTTTTACGGTATTATCCATTCTTTTTTGTGTACTTATTCCTGTTTTTTCGAGTAATCCTCCACCTATTTATGTATCTATTGCACTTTACGCAACTATCTCCATTTCCTTGTTAATAGCCATTATTGCTTGGTTTTTTATCATCGCAAAGTAATAGAGATGAAATTGATCATAAAAACAGCCTCAGCGCAGAGAGAACGTTTTCCACTTTTGAGCGTTTGAAAAATGAAAAAAACCAAAGGATGGATCCATAAATAGAATGGAGTCTAGAGCTGCAAAATACACGCCTATATTTTTGGCTCATTCCGTTCGAATTTTTCCAAAATTCGCCTTTGTATTATTAGCAGTTGGTTTGAATGTCTTTGTGAAAAGAACTGGTCGCTATCCCAGTAATAGTAGCAAAAAATGAATAACCTAGATTAATAATCATAGTATTATTAATGGGAATCGAAGGGTTGCTGAAAACAATAAAAGAAAAGTATCCTCGGGTAGTGCAGACTATAAACTTGGAACAAATTCGCGGCTACCGAGTGGCCGTGGACATGTCCATTTATTTTTACCAGTTTATTCGTACAGATCCAAGAATGTGGAAAAAAAGATTAGTGGATTTTTTGATCATGTTAAAAAGATATGAGATTACACCGGTATGTATTTTTGACGGCCCCAATCCTCCAAAGGAAAAAACTCTTACTCAAATGGCGAGAAGAGAACAAACTCAAAAATATGTGGAGAAATTGGAAAACTGTAAGAGGCATTTAAAAAAGATTGAGAGAGTTTTGTATAAAGGTGAGGAACTAGACGAAAGTGATATAGTTCACATGAAAGAAGATATTGGTGTAAAGAGACAAAAAACAGTAGATTGGGAGGATAATTTGTCCATACAAGAAAAGTTGACAATGGCTATTATGAATTATGAAAAACAAACTGCACCAGTAAAAGATGAGGATAAAGAATGCGCCAGAGAAATTATAGAGGCCTTTGGTTTCCCGAGCATGGTTGCTCATGGAGAAGCAGAAGGGCTGTGCTCTTTTCTCACTCATAAAAATTGTGATGCGGTTTTGACTGAAGATTCTGACGTGTTGGTTTATGGAGCAAAGCTCATGATTTTTAATCTCAAAATCAGAGATGAAACTGCGAATGCCATTGTATGCGAAGATTTATTGAGGGCCATGAAAATCTCAAAAGAAACTTTTCTGGATTTGTGTATATTTTTGGGATGCGATTATAACAAGGATATTGAAACTGGTAGGCCTTTTTGTATCAAGGGCTATGACCCCAATTCCAAGTCTTCTGGTAAAAAGTCGAAAAAACCAGTAGCGTATGGTCACAAAAAAAGGTGGGATTTATTCATGGAAGGCTGGGTCACTACCTTGGACGAAGCAGAACAATACTTTGATGACCTTTCGGTCGTAAAATATGAGCGCATTAGGGAAATTTTTACAAGTCAAATAGATGACATTGAAAAAGCTCCATATAGTATATACCCAGATAAAGAAAGACTCAAAAAATTATTCAAAAAACATAACATATCCATGAATATGAAAATGATTGAGGATGTTTTTGAAAAAGCAAATATTGAATATGATTTGGAATTATAACGCCTTTTCCATAATTATAGTATGGAAGATTATGATTTTTATAGTGATGACGAACTTGGCGGGATAGACGATTTTGATGGCGTCGATGACCTTGACGAGGCACCAGATTTTGTTGAGGATAAATTTGGAAATAATTTTAAAGACGCAGAGAGAGCAGGAGGTTTAGGTGGGGTCATCGGAACAAAAGATAGTATATACAATCAACAAGAATATAATATTAAAAGGATTATCGACCTAGCTACACACGAACCTTTCAATATGAAGATTACCGAAGAACGTTTAGATAGACTCAAATCTATTTTTAACGTTAAAATACGAAATCCTTTTATGATTGTCTGTGTTATGAAATGGGTAGAAGATGGCTATTCTAACAATGTTGATTCTCTAGAATCTTTTGCTAAGAAATACTTTTCGAAAAACAAATCTGGACTCAAGATTGATTTTGTGAGATATCTTCAGATAGTAAAATTATAAATAACTATAATCTTATAGTTATTTTTATCCCCATCTGGATTGCTCTCGGGGGGCATACACATGAGAGGGTCTGTACTCTGTACTGGCATATTGCCTTTCCTGTTGGGGCTTAGAAGAATTGATTGATTGTATAAAATTTACCCCGTCAACCAATTTTTCTACGACAAAGGGAACTGGAAATGGTGAGGATATATCTACAGATTCCCTGAATTTTATCATAAAGATGTGTTCGCCACTAGGTTCGAATATATCCAAAACTTGATATCCTGCCTTTAGCAAGCTGTGATGATTAACAAATTTTAAGCGATACCCGCAGTCTGAAGACAATCTAATTCCAGTGTCAAAACATAAAAGTTCATTGATAGGATCAACGTCATCATTAACTCTAAAAGCAGAACAAGTCATATTTTCGGGATCGATTAAAGCGTCATTCCTCAATCGAGAGAATGGAATGTCTCTTATCCTTGACGCATGAGGTCTTCCGTAGGTCAAATTACTTGCCATCTATGGTTGAATTTTTAGTTAATGGATTCCATCAATAGCTCGACGAGCGATCATGTCGCCGTTTTCGGTCAAGACTGAACGGTATTTTGACGATCCCGGATCAGACCATGATTTCATAGGAATGGACGCGGAATCGTATTGTCCGGGTATCACATCGGGATGGGGACCTTGATGAATATCCACTCCTCTTTCCAAGGGTTGGTTTTCATCATGAGGGTCAACGACATCGTCAAACTCCATTCCATAGGAATCTACTGGGGTCTGGTAGTAATCGTTGTTGTTTGCCGAGTAAGGAAGAGAAGTATATTTTTGTTTTCCAAAAAGATAGTCCCTGTAATAATATGCCAAGCCGGCCGCTAACAAGACGACACCCAAAAGGATCATATTTGTAGAGATCATACTAGTAGAAAAAACGTATTTTTTGTAACAAAAAATAAGTAAACATTGGACCTTTTTATAATGTTTCTTTTTTTATCAAAGATTTTATTTCTTCGGAGAAAATTCAACTTATGGTAAGAGTCTAATAACTTCCCTGTTAGGAGTATGATAACACGCAGAATTAATGGCCAGCGCGACACCTGCTGAATAAAGGGAAAGAATGGATAGCGCTCTTACCACTACTTCTTCCGTAAAGGTAGCAAAAGGAATACTAAGAATGCTAAAGCCCATCAAAAATATGGACAAAAGTAATCTCATATTCGAAGAGGGCTTAATACAACTTATCACTGACAGCACCAATCCTAAAACATTTATCAGGCCGTATGTTGCAAAAAGTACTATAGAGAGTGCACTGTCAAACATTTGTATTATACGAATACAAATCCAGATTTTCAATTTATAGCTCACACAGTTTCATAATCATTCGATTCCAAATAATTTTTTGAGCTCAAGATTACAAGCATACACGTGATAGAAAGACCACATAACGTAGAAATTATTATAAAGACGTTTTCCATAAAAACAGTTGTTGGAATCATCAACAGAAACAAAACGATTGATGTGAATATTATTCCCCTTGAAGTGAATTGAGGATATTTACAATTCAGAATGACGACACTTATCCCCGAAATTACGGCGATACAGTCCAACACAAAAAGACCTATCGATATATTGTTTTGAAACATTTTCATTAATAATAATACAAACTATTTTTTCATTATTCTTCGTCGCTTTCCAATCCCTCATCGGGATCTTCTTCGTCCTCAATTTCTTCATCTGAACCGGCTTCCTCTTCTGATTCTGAACCAGCGTCTTCAATTTCTTCTTCAACTTCATCGTCGTCTTCGACTTCTTCCATCGATTCATCATCAGTGGTTTCATCGACAGTTTCGTAATCAGAGTCTACTTCTTCTGGATCGCCATCTCCTTGATATGAAACCTCAAATTGTCTGAGAATCTCAATGTCTTTTGGAGTTAGACGGGCAACTCTACCATCTGGAAGCTGACGACCATAACATTTTGAGTTTGCAAAGACATAGTTGCTTTCTGGGTCTTCATAGCGTCCCCATGAATTGAGTTCCGTTCTGGAACCTATTTTGGTGACCGTTTCCTTAAACTCAAAGGATTTTAACACGTCGATTTTCGCGGCTTTTTCTGCAGCTTCCAATTCTTTGCGTTTTTCTTCAGCATCTTTACGTTCTAATTCTTGTTGGAGAGCGTTTTTTTCTGCCTTCAATCGCTCTCTTTCTTCAAGTATAGCCTTTTTTTCCTCTTCGAGTTTTGCGGCTTTTACTCTTTCCTCTTCCTCTATTCTTTGTTGGTGCAGCCTTTTACACTCTAATGCTTGCTTTGACTTGGAGTGCGTTTTACAGAAAAATGACTCTCCAACCCGTATTTCTCCGGCCAAAGAACATTTTTCTACGCCTTTTTTCAGGGGCTTAAAATTGCACTGCTCCATCTATTTCTGGGTTCTACATTAATATCGTTTCACCACACATCTAAAGGTTTCGATGCACTTGAACAGGCTACTATTTTTGTGATATTGCCTTCCTCCCAATTTCTCTTTTGGATCATTGAGTACAGTAATTTCATACCCTGGAAGGTGATATGCCATACCGACTTCTTGACCATTTTTAATTACGGGAACTCCATCAGAAAAAAGAACATCTTTTTCATAATTGATCCTACCATATTGAGCGGTTTTGGGAATGATAATCCACGACGGATCTTTGATCTGAAAAAAAGAAATCATAGTCCAATCGAGCTCATCTATTTTTACTGGATCAGTTATCATTGAGCGACAATGTACTACCACATATTTCTTATTACCCATGGGTGCAACATTCAATATCGTTCCATCTTTTACTACCGGATAAAATATAAAATTCTTGAGCAAAGTTTCCATTCTACGAATGGAAAAAAGAATTAAGATTAGTATGCCATTTCAATCAAAATCTCAGATAAGGGTATGTTACACTCTGAAAAAGAAAAATCCAAAATCTACATGGGATTGTGATCAGTGGCTGTCGGAAACCAAAAACCCAAGGTGCCTTCCAGAAAAAAAGGGTGGGATGAAAAAATGTTCCGATATTACTGTATTGGGAAAAAC
>CAZAGG010000003.1:0-237862 GCA_964484565.1 uncultured Rickettsiales bacterium
ACTTCATCGGGGCGCATACAAACGCTTTTAACGGTGGAAGTGCAAACTCAGAAGCAAGATTTAATGATACAACAAAATTACTTGAAATCGATACAGATGGCGATGGAACAGCTGATATGGAAATATTTCTTAGTGCTGTTACCCTCGCATCCCTCTCTAACGCTGACTTTAGTTGGGTTTAATTATCAGGGGGCAGGTGTCAGGGGTTATAGTATTTTACCAAATTAGGTTGAGCTTACTATTCCTATACCAATTCATGGGGCAGCGTTTTATAATCTATATAAACTTTTCTCTGACACCTGACCCCTGACCCCTGACCCCTGAAACCTGAAACCTAACTCACAATCCGTTAACCATAATTGCATCTAGGGTTCGAGAGCGGAACTCTCTGCGGTGCAAGACCGCAATAACCAAAGCAGTTGCAACCATAAACAAAACAGGATTTATAAACCAAGCAAGCCCTGCCATTGCGAAGTAATAAGCTCTAAGCCCCAGACCGAAATGCCTTGCTGCATTGCCAGTTAAAACCGCTGCTTGATGAGCATATTTATCGTGCAGTTCTGGCTTTTCGTAAGGCAGTGGAGCCGCACTTATCATAATATTAACGTAATTATATTGTCTAAGTGACCATGTGTATTTAAAGAAGGCATAAATGAATATCACCAATAAAAGCAATATCTTAAACTCCCACACTAATGTAGCACCTTCGTTGGCGAATGGAACCGTTGATATCACACTTTTAACTATATCTGATTTACCCAGCATTCCGACTAAACCGATGATAATAATAACGGTTGTTGATGCGAAAAAGGATATACTCCGAATGAGATTGCCAACTGAATTTATATCCATCAAGCGGTTTTCACGCTTGAGCATTTGTCGCATCCAGCGTTGACGGTGATGATTCATACTCTGCAAAACACTATCTTCGCCTTTTCTGTGTTTTCTATCAGTTAGAAGAGAGTAACAAGCCCAAGTGACTACGAAAAATAAAAATGCATACAAATCAATATATTGCAGTCTATAGCCTGCAAGTGTAAATTCCCCTAGCATCGAATTACATCCCTAAAAGGTTTTTGGTTGCCTGCTCGATATTATCAGAAATCATCAAAGATTCACCAACAAGAAAACAATTCACAGGAACTTGTTTCATTCGCATAATGTCGTTGTGGCTATAAATGCCGCTTTCACATACCTTGACATAATCATCTGGAATCATTGGAGCAAGCCTTTCTGTATTCACTAGATCGATTACCAATGTCTTTAAATTTCTATTGTTAATGCCAATGAGGTTAGATTTAAGTTTAAGAGCGCGTTCAAGTTCGGCTTCATCATGAATCTCTATCAAAACATCTAAACCAAATGAAATGGCTGCATCTTCAATATCCTTAGCTTGCATGTCATCGAGAGCGGCCATAATTAGCAACATACAATCAGCCCCTATTGCAGCGGTTTCAGCTACCTGATAGGTATCGACAATAAAATCTTTACGCAAGACTGGCAATGAACAAGCAGCTTTAACTTCCTCTACATATTCATCTCTACCCATGAAGTATGGCTCATCTGTAAGCACCGAAATGCAGCTAGCCCCTGCCCTTTCATAGCTCTTTGCAATCAAAGACGGAGAAAAATCAGCTCTAATCAATCCCTTACTTGGAGATGCCTTTTTTATCTCAGCAATCAAAGCGGTTTTATCGTTATCTATTTTTTGTTTGATGGCGTTGATAAATCCACGTTTTGGCTTGGTTTTAGCAGATTCAAGAAGCGATTGCTCACTCACTTGTTTCTTTCTTTGTGCAACTAATTCACGCTTAACTTCACATATCTCTTTTAGAATATCAGTCATAACAACCTAATCTTGATAATTTTTTGCAGTTATAAGTATTTGTAATAATTCTGCAATGCAAGTGGAATATAGGCTATTACCCTTCAAAATAACCTAACCATCTAGGTTAGCAACTTTACGATAGAGTGTGGTTCTTCCAATGCCTAACCTGCGGGAGACCTCACTCATTCTGCCCTGATAATGATTTAGGGCGTGCTTTAAGATATCCTTCTCAATTTCTGCAAAAGTTTTGATATGGCCGTTTTCATCAAATAAGAAATCTGGCATAGCGTTTTTGCGCTCGCTAGCCTTGCCTGAATATTGATTCAACGCTTGATTATTAGACTTTACTCCATTCAATGCTCGCTGAACCTGCTTACTGATTTCAAAGAAAGGGCTTGAACTTTTTATAAATTCAATATTATTCATCTTTTTAAAATCAGATTCGCAAAATGGCACATCATCATCGGTAAAAAGGATTGTGCGAATACCCAGTACAGAAAGTCTTTTAACAATAGAATAACAAGATGAATAGTTGTCAGCAGACATAAAAACAGCAACGGCATCGAATTCTGAATTATTTGAAAGATAAGCCGCCTCTTGAATATTTTTAATGAAGAATAAATCTCCCGTAAATCTTTTAATAACAGAAATCAGCGATTGGCTCTTAGCTGAAGCGCCAACAAGTAGAAGTTTCATTTGATTAGCCACTGTTATCACATTCTTTATTTGCAAATAAGAGCAACTTTACAACCAAGAATTGAATTAGTCAACAATATAGGATGTTGTTAGGTATAAATAAAAAAGGTCTTGATAACGAGTGCCATTACTCCAGCAAGCATTGTTCCGCACATCCACTTTAGCAGAGTTATATCTGTCTCTATACGAGTAAAGCGTTCATTATAATTTGCAAGAGTTTCAGCTGCCTTACGAGCTTTTTCTTCCGATGCGCCAGCAGATAAAAAAGCGTCATATACTTCAGCAATCATAATACTCATAATTTGAAACTTTCCTAAAGTTATAAGTTTAGTAATTGTAACATATTTACGGAAATATGCAATATTAGCTAACAGTTCCTAAAGCTCTCCGCGAGAATCAAGAGCGTGGAGGTCGTCACTACCGCCGATGTGCTTTCCATCAATAAAAATTTGTGGAACGGTCATCCTTCCGCCTGCTTTTGCAACCATTTCTTCGCGTAATTTCTGGTTATCGGAAACATCAATTTCAGTGTAGGTATATCCCTTCTTATTCAGAAGGTTTTTTGCTCTCACACAATAAGGGCAGGTTTTGGTTACGTAAATCTCTATATTTTTCATAGAGGTCTTGGATCCGATGTAAATTTGCGATATAGCTGCTGATCAAACTCTGAAACATTGCCTGAACTTGCAGGAATAATAGTCGCTTTTATAAAAATTACCATTTCTTTAAGTGAATCAGTTTTATTAACACTTTTAAATAAGTTGCCCAACACAGGAATTTTGCTTGCCCCTGGCGTTCCTATATCTGTATTTTCCGAGCTGTCTTGCAATATCCCGCCAATTACCATTACGCCACCGCTTTTGATTTTCATGATTGAATCAAGCTCACGAACCTCAATTTCTGGCACTTCATTATCTGGAATATTCGCGCCATTTTCCAAAGTTGATTTTAAGTAAGCAACCGCAGGATCAATCTTAGAACCAATAAACTTAGATAAAGTAGGCCTTACATTTAAAGTCACCTCATTTGTATCAAGGTTAATAGACGGCAGAATATTTAGCACAATCCCTATGGGAACAGTTTTTACAGCAGTGTTTACTGTAGTTTGATCAGTTGAAATTGCCGTGCCCGTATTGCTTTCGCGTTCAACATCAATCTCAAAATAAACAAAATTCTTGGCAAATGTTAAAACCGCTTGCTGGTTATTAATGGCGTTCAAACGAGGGCTTGAAAGAGTACGGCTTGTTCCAAACTGCTCCGTAAGATTAATTATGGTATCTATGCTGCTGTCTCCCCTTGCATTTATTGCAAATGAAAGTGCATTGGTAGAAGTCGTTTGCAATGGATAGTTTGCCGTAATCTGGAAATTTGAATTTAGAGTATTAAAAACGCTTTGCCAGTTTATACCACTATTAAATTCTTTATCGAGCGTTACTTCAACAATCTTGGCTTCAATTAGAACCTGAGAAGTTGCTGACATTTTTAGCTTTTCAATGAATTCATTAACTTTTCTGTGCTGTTTCTCAGTTGCTCTGACCGTTATTATTCCAGCCTGCTTATTAATTGTGTAAAATGATGCAGGAGCATCAGAACCAATCGCAGTAGATGCACCAGAAGTTGATGCAGCGGCACCTTGCCCCTGTGATGCTGAAGACGAAGATGTCGCGTTGATTATGTTCTTAATTCCATCCTCAAATGATTTCCATAAATCGCTTTCAGAATTTGCTGTAATTGAAGTGCTTGAGCCAGAGTTAAGGCCGCTGTTGCCGCTACCGCTCCCTGAACCACTTGAAGAATTATTTGATGACGATGACGAACCACTGTTACTGCTGCCACTATTACTTCCAGAATTTCCACTGCTTGATAAAACGTTGGTATTTAAAGTAACATTATTCTTGCTAGAGCGTTCAACGTTTAAAAAGCTAACTTGATAGCTTTTTTCAAAAGGCTTGTCTGCACTGACTCTTAGAATATTATCTCTTAAATCACAGCGGAGTCCTGCAAGCTCGCTTATTCTCTCGATAACTTCACTGAATGGACGGTTGGTTGCTCTAAAAATAATCCCGCCTGAAATGCTAGGATCCATCTCCAAATCAACATCTGCAAGGCGTGCAAGCTCTATCATCACATCTTTTAACGGAACATCTTCAGTAACAGATATTGAAACAATCTTTGAATCACCCGCCTTAGGAGGGTTAGGAGCCGCCACAACAGGTGCAAGCGCAGGAATTGGTGGAGGGGCAGAAGCGATATTATTCTTAAAAGCATCTGGATTTTGTGAAGTTGGCTTAGTTAGATTCTGATAATCATCACGGGTTAAGCCAAGTTTAGGATCAATATCACTAACCTTTTTAACATCCTTTTCTGTGCAAGCATTTACAAGCAATGCAGCACACAAAACAAACAATCCGCTAATGCGAAATTTCTTCAAAACTTTTCCCCAAAATATTTTTGTTTACGTATTTTGAGGAAATATACACCACAATTCCCTAATATTTATTTAATGCACGATAGATGCTTTACTTATTAAAACCTTGACCTCTTTCTTCGGTTAACCCAAACCTTGCCAAACGATGAACCCGCGAGGCATTTTTTAGCCATTCTTCTGCTGCAGCAGATAAATCACTAGCTTTGTCAGACCATTTATCTTGGAATGTCTTTAGTTCATTCTCAATTGCGTCATTTGCTTGTGAAAGCATAGCATTTCTCGCGTTATCTGAGCCTCCAGAAATCCTATTTTTAAACTCATTAATCCCACTTAGTGTTTGAAGCATTACTCTTAAATCAGCAAGAAAGCCATTAACCATCTCTTTGCTTTCATCACCCAAACCAGATCCATCTATCGTGAGTGAAGATTGCATTTGACTTGATAAGTCATAAAATTTTGAGCGAGTCATAGAATATCTAGGATCGCCCAATGGCAACCACATAAGACCATCAAAAATTTCATTCACTCGAATGGTTGGAAGAGTAATATCAAAATGATATCTTGCAAAATGAGTATCTATTTTCTTCACAGAATCATCATGAGTGAATGGTCTCGGTGCTTGTTTAGCGTTTCGATAAACTAAATTTCTGTCCTCTAACCCAGACCCCATATCTTCCATTGCTATTGAATTGCCTTCGCCAATAAAATCCTCTCGAACATCGTAAGTAGAATCACTATTTAATAACCTCTTCATTAATTCACGACCAATACCAACCTTGTTAGTTATATAATCAAGCGCAAGCAATACTTCGATTAGTTGCGAATCATGATTTTTATTGAGACGCATTTCTAGATACTGCCCGTAATGTCCCACAATTTCGTGATATAGAATATAAGGATCTCTTTCTCCTATATTCACCATACAAACAGGCCTTGGAAAAGATCGCATCCATCCACCAGTATTCGCACCTAAATCTGTATCAAGTAAGCGATCAACAGAAACTGCATCATCCGTAACAATTATACATCCACCCGCTTTATGCATTTCATTGGTGATAGCTTGTGGTATATTATTTAACTGATTTGATAGAGAATGTAAGATATTCAACTTTTTCTTAATAGAATCAGGAGGATTTAATTTATCTATATTCTCTAGAACCTGTGACTCAAAATTCCGCCCATTCGCTGGAACGTTGAATACTTGTGCGTTTTCTAATAACTTTTTATTGTCTGCTCTATTACTCCAAAAACAATCAGTCAGAATTTGATTCAAATCATCCTGCGATATTTTTGAATCTGGACGCATTAAAACATTGGCATTGCCACGCTCATCTTTAAAAACAAATATTATTGGGGGAAATTTACGTTGTGGCATTACAAATCTACAAATAAGTTAATAAACAATCACAATATTAACTTATTTATATTTCACATTTATGAAGATTACTTATTAAACCCCTCAAGCCCATATTGCGCCAAAGAGGCATCGCCGAAAATTTGCTCTGAAGGTTCGGTTTTGCTTATTATTCCATCAAGAGCACCGTATAAAATTGCTGCCATAATCTTTTCAGGTTGTGCATCTGATCCCGCAAGGCGGTGCTCGATACGTTTACTTGAAGCAGGGCTTTCGGGAATTCTTAACATTACAGTACGATTATTACCGCCCCAGCTTGCATTTACAGGGGCGTTCATGCCTGCAACCAAACGATTATATGACTTTTTGTGCGGAAAGAAGTCATTCATAAAATCACTAACGTTATTTAATAATCCGCCAATTGAGTAACGCATTAAATCAGAGTATCCATCACTGGTTTTAACGTATTGATTAACACCATTTTTATCATGTAAACTTAGGTGAAAGTGCAAGCCACTGCCATAATCTTGTGGGTAAGGCTTTGCATCAAAATTTGCCGTAAGGCAGATATTTTCTAAAAATGATGAAACCAAATTTCGACATTCGTTTATAAGTTTGGCAAGATGAACTGGGTTTTGAAATACGCCAAAAATAATTTCATATTGCCCTGCCCCCCTTTCTTTATCTATTCTGATAACCTCTGGTTGCTCTTCTGATAAGAAACTCTTTAGCGCACCTATAATCTCTTCTTCCGCCTCTGGAATTTCAGTAATGCCCTCAATATAAAATTCAAGCTCCGCCCCAAAATATGGATAAAGCCTTGTTTTATCTATAAATTCAGTCCATATATTCTTTAACGAGTTCACAATAATTACTTGCTGATTTTGGAATATATGCACGTTCTTCAGGCGTTGTTTCGCGGAAGAACTTTGCAGGCCTTCCCGTCCACACCTGATTTGCGGGAACAATTTTATTTGGGGTTACCATCGCCCCTGCCCCAACCCAGCCGTAACTTTCAACCACGACGTCATCCATAACCAGTGCACCCATTCCAATGAATGCATTATCTTTTATGGTGCAGCCATGAAGGGTTACGCTGTGCCCAACCGTTACGCCTGAGCCAATAATGGTAGGGCTGGTGACGCGAGTAACATGAACTATTGAGCCATCTTGAATATTGGTTCTATCGCCAATTCTAATATGATTTACATCGCCTCTTACCACGCATCCAAACCAGATTCCGCAGTCTTCACCTATCTCTACATCTCCGATAATATAGGCATTGGGCGCAATATAGGCCGATTTCGCAATTTTGGGATAAATTCCCTTATATGGTAAAATATTTCCTGTCATATTCAACTAGCCGCCTCTTTTCTTCAGTTCTTCTGCTATCAAAAACGCTAGTTCAAGGCTTTGTGATGCGTTAAGGCGTGGGTCGCAGTGTGTATGATAACGTGCATGCAAATCAACCTCTGAGATTGCTTGTGCGCCACCCAAACACTCGGTTACATCCTGCCCTGTCATTTCAAAGTGAACTCCGCCTGCATAACTTCCCTCTGCATGGTGAATTGCAAAGAATGAGCGCACCTCAGATAAAATCTGGTTGAAATGTCTGGTTTTGATTCCATTTGGCGATTTTACAGTATTGCCATGCATTGGGTCGCAAGACCACACAATCGGCTTGCCAGAATTTTTAATTGCACGCACCAACGGCGGCAATAAGTCACCAACTTTATCTGCTCCCATTCTGGAGATTAAAACCAGTTTTCCAGCTTCTGCATTTGGGTTTAAAACGTCAATTAGTTTAAGCAAATCATCTGGTTTAGTTGAAGGCCCTACCTTAACCCCTATAGGGTTTGCAATTCCACGCATATATTCAACGTGCGCCTCATCAAGATTTCTGGTTCTATCGCCTATCCATAACATGTGCGCCGAACAATCGAACCATTCATTGGTGTTATCATCATATTTGGTTAGAGCTTCTTCATATCCTAAAAGTAATGCTTCGTGAGACGTATAAAAATCAGCTTCTCTGAATTGCTCTACCTCGTCGAGTGGAAGGGTGCTTGCCTCAATAAAACTAAGGCATTCATTGATTCTATCAACCACATTTTGGAATCTCTTTCCCTGAGGAGATCTCTCAGCAAAATCCATGTTCCAACTGTTTATACGCCTTAAAGACGCATAGCCACCTCTTGCCAAAGAGCGCAAAAAATTAAGTGTGGCCGCTGATTGATAATAAACCCTTAGAAGTCTTTCAGGGTCAGCATTTCTTGCATTTTCATCAAATTCCATCCCATTAACCATATCACCGCGATATGCAGGAAGCGTTACACCATCAATAACTTCAACCCCAGATGAACGAGGCTTGGCAAATTGTCCTGCAACCCTGCCAACCTTAACAACCTGACATCCCGCGCCATACATAAGCGCGACAGTCATCTGCAACAAAACGCGGAAATAACTTCTGAGGTTATCTTCACTAAATTCTGCAAAACTCTCCGCACAATCACCGCCTTGCAATAAAAATGCCTTTCCAGCAGCAACTTTAGCTAAATCTTTCTTTAGTTTGCGAATTTCATTCTTCGCAACCAACGGAGGCAACTTAGAAAGCTCACTCTCTGCATTGGCTAGAGCCTGTGCATCCGTATATTCTGGTTGCTGAACTATTGGCATATCGCGCCAAGTTTTAGGATTCCAATCTTTCATATTCATAGTCATTCGATCAAAACTTTCATTTTTTTATTGTCATAGCGGTTAAGAACGCTATCTTCAACCTTTATACTAAATAAAGTAGTAATTATAATTATGAGTTCAGAAAATACCATTGCTTTTCAAGGAGTGTCGGGTGCTAATTCAGACATGGCTTGTCGTTTGGCCTATCCATATATGAATACGCTTGCATGCCCTAGTTTTGAAGACGTTTTTGAAGCAGTTGAATCTGGAAAAGCCAAACTTGGCATGCTGCCAATTGAAAACTCAACTGCGGGAAGAGTTGCAGAAATTCACAATCTTCTACCAAAATCAAATGTTCACATCGTGGGAGAACACTTCCAGAAGATAAATCATACCCTTCTTGGAATTGCTGGAACCAAAATTTCAGACATCAAAACGGTATATTCTCACCCACAAGCCCTTATGCAGTGCAGAGAATCGCTTAGAAAATTAGGGGTAGAAACTGTTGCTCACACCAACACCGCGGCAGCGGCGGCCGATGTTGCAAAATGGAATGATAAAAGCAAAGCTGCAATTGCCTCAGTTCTTGCAGGCGAACTTTATGGACTACAAAAGATTCAAGAAAACTTTGAAGATGTTCATTCTAATTTCTCAATATTCGTATCTATCTCAAAAGAGCCAGTTGATTACTCACCAGAAGATGAAAACATTCTAACCACGATTATTTTTACAGTGAGAAATATTCCATCTGCTCTCTATAAAGCTATGGGTGGATTCGCCACCAATGGCGTGAATATGATAAAACTTGAAAGCTACATTCCAGCAGGAAGTTCAGATACAGCTCAGTTTTTTATGACTGTTCAGGGTCATCCACAAAGCCGAAATTTACAGTTAGCATTAGAGGAACTTGGGTTTTTCTGCAAAAAAGTTAGAATTCTTGGAGTATATCCTGCCGCAAAAGAAAGATTTAGCTAAACATTTTTAACTAATTTGATATAATCTCAAAATATCTATCTAAAAATAGGGAAGAAAGATGTCATTCGCAGAAAAAATTAAAAGCAAAAAAAATCGCTGTTACCTAATATTGCATAACCATAGAATTAGGGGAGAAGAATTCTTCTTTCTTCTTGTTGATCCTATTAAGGAAAATATGTTTCTAAAAATGATGAAAGGCACTGAGCCTTTCTCTCTATCTGATTACGGCGAGATAGTCGCTTCAGGTTTAGGCAAGCCTTCTGCTGAGTTGAAAGCTGAAATGAAGGCTAAGTATGATATTGAATATAACGACGAATAATATTCCTTGCGCTTTCACGCTGTCATTGTTGCTGCTGGAAGCTCGTTAAGATTCGATAGCCATATACCCAAGCAATACATTCCATACAAGGAAAGACCCGTATTGTGGCACTCTTTAAATGCTTTTCTAGAAGCAGGGTTTTTCTCGCAAATTATTATATGTGTTAATTTAGAACACAAAGCACTTTATGAACCTATAATAGATTCGCTTGATACCGACAATATACTTACAGTAAGCGGCGGAGAAACAAGACAAAAATCGGTTTATAACGGATTATTAGCACTAGAAAAACAAGCCACAGAATCCGATGTTGTATTCATTCACGATGCTGCACGCGCAAACATATCTCGAAATTTAATAAAGAAATTGAAAGAGGCAACAAATACCCACTCCGCCATTGTGCCCGTTGTTCCAGTGCGTGATACCATTAAAATGATACAAAATAATGTTGTTATAAAAACCCTACCACGAGATGAGATATTCGCCGTACAAACTCCACAAGTTTTTAATTTTCACAAAATATTAACCGCTCATCGTGCATTAATAGATGAAAATCACACAGATGATTCATCAATTGCAGAAGCATTTGGAATAAAAGTTCATGCAATAGATGGGGAACAGCAAAATTTTAAAATAACTTATCAAAGTGATATGGAGATAACAGGTGGCAAATTTTAGAATCGGCATTGGTTATGATGCACATAAGTTTATAGATTCAGAAAACAATACTATACGAATATGCGGCCTTAATATTCCATATCACCGAAAAATAGAAGGACACTCAGATGCAGACATCGTTCTGCACGCTGTTGTTGATGCTATTTTAGGGGCAATTGGAGAAAATGATATCGGCCATCACTTTCCCCCTTCAGATATGCGATTTAAGAACGCTGACTCATCAATATTCATTGCAAAGGCATTGGAACTAATGCGCGACAAAAATTTTAAAATCAGCAATGTTGATGTGATTATTATCGCTGAGGAGCCGAAAATATCTCCACACCGCTTTGAAATGCGCGAAAATCTAGCAAAAATGCTCAACATGGATACCAACCGTGTTAACATTAAAGCAACCACCACTGAAGGAATGGGTTTCACTGGAAGGAAAGAAGGAATCGCCGCCAACGCCGCCGTTTTGGTTTATGTTTAGCTTTTTGCTATAAACCAACCCCTTGTTGAGAATCATCTTTCGACTTACTTTGCAAAGCCCTTGCAACGAACCCAACAATTCCATTTTTAGCAGCATTAACACCAACAACATCATCCCCAAACGTTCTAGGGAATCTATCTTGGATTGTTTTGATGGCTTCTTCGCTTATCTGCAAATCTCCCGCTTCAGTTCTGCTAATACCTTTTATATCCAAAGATTTAAATGCATTTAAAACATCTAAAGTAAAATTATTAAGACCATTAACTTCTCCATAACGGCCACGCGCATCCAGCAAGCCTTTACAACCACTTAAATCTAAATAACATTTATTATCTCTAGAAACAATTTTTGCACCAGTTAAATCGGCATCTTTATCCTTCTCTTTCGCGGCAATAATAAGACCTTGAGGCAGAGTATCTTTTCTC
The DNA here is from genome assembly GCA_964484565.1 of uncultured Rickettsiales bacterium. Lineage (GTDB taxonomy): Bacteria > Pseudomonadota > Alphaproteobacteria > Rickettsiales > CAZAGG01 > CAZAGG01. Next base: position 11,852 of record CAZAGG010000003.1, read on the forward strand.
GCAAAACGATTTGCGATAGAATCAGGAAAATCAGATGCAGTAACATTTACATCTACAGATGGCTGCTGAATATCTGAGTAATTATCAACCACTGGTTGTTCTTGCTTAGATAAATTGGGAGAATATTGCTCTATCAATTTTGGATCATGCAAAACTAAATATTGCCCTTCTATACTAGCTCTTTCAGAGCCTATATTTTTCAGGAATTTAGCAATTCTTTCTACATCATCCTTATCTATAACCAGCTTTACTTTTCCATCTAAATGCTTCGAGAATTTAGCATCACCACTATTCAAAGTAGCCATTAAATCATTCTCTAACTCTTCAAGCCTTTCTGCTTCGAAGGCAGCAGGATAAAAAGTAAACTCATCTGGTGCCCAACCTTCTTTATTCTGAGTGTATGTTACCAGCTGATTTACTGCGCTTTTAAATTTACAAAGCTCAGGAACGGCTTGGCTAGATTGATCTATACTTGCAACAGAAATCACAGAACTTCTAACGCATAAATTACCGTTTTCATCGATTCTAAAGTTTGCTCCTTCATCGTATCCTAGCCCTATAGTTGGCTGAACCCGACTCACTATATCTTTAACTCTTTGCTCTAAAAGATTGACAATTTTTTTCCCTAGTTCTGATTCATCACTAATGTTAAAAACTTGTTCTATATTGTAATCTTTATTCACAAATTCGATGTTATCTTTATAGGAATCGATATCGTTTATTCCTTCGAAAAGAGCTCTATGTAATTTAGTTATGGTAGGATTATAATCAGCAATAGCGAGATTTGATTTAAAACTTACATTATTATCTGCAGATACTGTAAAATGAGTTGTGTTAAAAAGATCATCAACGCAATTAAAACCGTCTGGTATTCTTGCAAGCCCATCAATAACCATATCAGGGTGCAATCTTGCAAGTTCGCGTTGAATATCGTTTCCAATCTGGTAGTATATTTCGTCTTTTATCAGAGTCACTCTAGGCAATGCTTGTAAATTAATAGAATCGCTTATACTTATATTTACACTGAATCCTGATTCCGGACTGAACTGCAAGGCTTCTGCTGGTATACTAGCCAAAAGTTCTTTATCTTCATCTGTCAACGGTTTTGTAGCCATAACTAAATCTCTTAAAATAATTTATTAAATCCAAACTACACAATACATTAATATATTAAATAATACTAATTAAGTTTTTGTTACAGTTGAGTTTATAGTGTTTCTTGAAAAAATTGACAACGCAGCGCATCTCAAATAACTAACTAATAGTGCCTAGGCTAAAAGTTGCTAGCGCCCCGCCAGAGGTGCGGTTTGTTAGGGTAAGTTTGCCTCCATGTTCTTCAACTATACGTTTGCATATGGCAAGGCCTAGACCTGTACCCTTTGCTCTGGTTGTAACATAAGGCTCTGTAATTCTTGGGAGAATCTCTTCAGGATAGCCATTCCCGTTATCTGCAATTTCTACAAATAAGAAATCACTCTCAACATTCATGGATATAGTAATCTCTGGATTATCAATCTTATTTTCAATTAAAGATTCAGAGGCGTTTTTAAGTAAATTAGTAAGAACCTGCCCTATCATTCTCGGGTCACATTTTGCATACACTTTTTCTGCAATAAATCTGGTGGTATATTTCACTCCAGAATTAGCAATCTGTTCTGAGAATATTGTTTTTTTAATTAGCTCTGCAACATCAACTCTTGATAGCTCTGGGCTTGGCAATCGCGCAAAGGAGACGAACTCCTCCACCATTTTTCCTATATCTGCAACGTGGCGGGTTATAGTGTCTATATATTTAGTAAAGCTCTCTTTCTCCTGTAAATCATCTGGCACATATTTCCTTCTGATTCTCTCTGCTGACAGTTGAATTGGGGTAAGAGGATTTTTAATTTCATGGGCGATTCTTCTTGCAACATCAGCCCATGCAGATGTTCGCTGCGCGAGTATTAAATCGGTAACATCATCGAAAGTAATAATATAGGCGTTTTCAGAATCATCAGAGCTTTCTTTGGCTATTCTTATATGTAAAATTCTGCTCACCCCTTTTGAGTTAATCGAAATCTCTTTCTGAATGGGCTTGCTAATGCCTTTTGCCTCTGAAACTATAATGCTATTTATTTCGCTACTTATATCAGATAGCTGCTCGATATTATCGCTTAGAATTCCTAGAAGTTCTATTGCAGAGCGATTTATAAGACTTACTTTAAGATTACTATCAACGGCTATAACTCCAGCGGAAACACCAGACAAAACCGCCTCTATAAACTTCCTCCGCGTATCTAGCTCATGATTAACATCTATAAGTTCTCCTCTCTGCCTTTCAAGTTCAGAGGTCATTCGGTTAAATGACTTTGCAAGATGCGAAATTTCATCGTCAGAGATTTCCTGCGATTTTTCTTGCACCCTTACTGAGTAATCTCCTTCGCTTATTTTTTCAGATGCAGAGATTAAGCCTCTAAGTGGCTTTACTAAATCGGTTGCGAAAATTATTCCATACCAAACCGTTGCAAGAATAACCACCATTGCAACGACTATAAACACGAAAATAAACTTAATTTGTAAACCTGATATTTGCTGTTGAAGGCTTAAATATTCATTTACCGCACCCCTCGTGCTATTCATATAATCAAGAACCTTGCTATCAACAAAGCGGCCAACTAATAGATATGTCTCGTTAAGGCCATCAATTTTAACAAGTGCCCTCACCCTGTCGTCATCGTCATCGGTTATGATCACAACTTCGCCACTATCAGCCCGCTTAATTGCATCAAATGGTAACTTCTCAAATGCCAACGAAAATGTAAGTTGAGAGCTTGCAACAATTCTATTGTGCTGAAAAACTACTGCCTCTGTTAGAGAACGAATTGCAGCTTGAGCCGAAACTAAATTTGCAAAATGAGAATGAGTTGTTGTTCCCATTACTTCTCGGCCAAGATCGCCTGCCATTGCTTGTGCATCAGCACGAAGAACCTCTTTATGTTCAGCAAGATAGGCCTCTGCAACTAATAATGAATCTTTGAGAGCTGTGCTTACTTTATTATCAAACCAAGACTTTATTCCGTAATTAAAAAATGCCGCAGAAAATACCGAAACTATAATTGCTGGAATTATCGCGCCTAAACAAAACATCGTGATAATTCTAGTTTGAAGCCTTGAGCCAGCAAATCCTTGCTTTACCTCTTGCCAAGAACGATAGACTCTGTTTAGCACAACTGATAAAAGCGCCAGCAGAACCGCGAGATTTATTAGAGTAATGCCAATCAATCGATTTGGAGAAGTAGTAAGAGGAGAATCATTTTCCGTTATATACCAATAACTTGCAATTCCAGTCAAAATTGCACATATAGTAAGCAACAAAGCTGTTTTCTTAGAATATGCAGCCCGCCTAACTAACTGCTTAAATCTGTTCATAAAGCTAAAAATGCAAAAACTATTGCGGCAAAAATCTGGAATGCCAGAACCAGCCAATAAACCCGATTAAAACTCTTTTTATTGGTCTTGTGTCGAAAGAATTTACTCGCCAAAAACGCTGCAGGAGTAGCCCCCAGAAGTGCAAACGCCAATAGTGTTTTTTCTGGAATGCGGTATCCAGAATTTTTTGCACGTTGTTTATCGAGATAATATAAGAAAAACTCAACAACATTAATTGAAACTATGTGCGCGGCAATAATTTTTGTAACAAAAACAGAATCAAATTTAAATGAGTAATACTGCGGTGATGGAACCATCAAATAAACAAGGCAACAGAGAACAAAAATATGCAACACAAACCATACATTCTGTAATGGTCTAATCGCTGCTGCAAAAGCCAGTAAAACTATAATCGCATAAATAAGCATTTCTATATTTTATAAACTCTGTTTTTAAATATGCAATTATATAAGCAGCTATACATTAGAGAGTTTTTTGTATAGCTCTGAGGTTGAGAGTAACTCTTCATGAGTGCCTATGCTTTCAATTTTTCCATCATTTAGAACGACGATTTTATCTGATTTTATTATCGTCTCCAACCTGTGAGCAATAACGATTGTTGTTCGGCCTTGCATTAGCTTATCAATGGCTTTTTGAATCTGCTTTTCATTTCCTGAATCAAGAGATGAAGTAGCCTCATCAAGAAGTAATATCTTTGGGTTTCTTAAAATTGCTCTTGCGATTGCAAGCCTTTGTTTTTGCCCGCCTGATAATGCAACTGCATTATTGCCTAAGAATGTATCAAGGCCTTGTGGTAATTTTTTGATAAAATCCCATGCAGCCGCTTGTTTTGCCGCCTCAATTACTTCTTCTTCGCTTGCATCATCTCTGCCATATAAAATATTATCGCGTATGGTTGTTGAGAAGATAAAAGGATCCTGCGGTACATAAGCGATATGTGATCTTAAGAGCGATACAGGAATTGAGCGAATATCAACACCATCAATAGTTATAAGACCTTCCTGTGCATCATAGAAACGAAGCAAAAGTCTTAAAACTGTAGTCTTTCCCGCTCCTGAAGGGCCAACGAGCGCGACTCTACTTCCCTTTTCTATCTCTAGAGTGAAGTCTTTTAGCGATGCAACATTTTCTCTACTTGGATAGCAAAAACCAACCTGATTAAATTTTATATTGCCTTGAAGCAATTTATGCTCTGCTTTTAGTTGGCTTGCGGTTTGAATTTGCTCTTGGTTTTCTTCTTGATAATGAAGCATTTCTAATAGTCTATCTGCGGCTCCCGCTGCTCTTTGCATATCTCCGATAACTTCAGTGATTGCGCCAAACGAACTTGCGACTATTACTGAATAGAATATGAATGCCGAGAGTTCACCATGTGATATTTCTCCCTGCATTACCTGCCTTCCCCCTATCCAGAGAACAGCTAGAATAGAGCTAAAGATTAAGACTATCACTAAACTTGTCAATACCGCCCTCACCTTTGATCTATTCATTGCGCGGCTCATAACATCGCGACTTGCCGACATGAAGCGCATACTTTCATAGCCCTCCATTCCATAAGCCTTGATGATTTTTATCCCCCTAATACTTTCATCAACTTGAAGACTGAGGCTTGCAACACTATCTTGCGCGCTGCGTGAAAGCCTTCTAACCCTTTTTCCCAATATTAGTATGGGCAAAACAACCACAGGAATGATAAGGGCAACATATTCTGTAAGTGTTAGGCTGGTTATAATCAACATCACCGTTCCACCAATTAAGAGAATGATGTTTCTAACAGCAACCATCATCGACCCCGTAACCACCGTCTGCAAAACACTTGCATCACTTGATATTCTAGTAACTATATCGCTTGGAGGGGTTTTCTCAAAAAATGTTATTGGGTTCAAAATAATGCTATTGTAAATGTCGCGTCTAATATCAGAAATCATTCTCTCGCCAATATAAGAACTCAGCATAACCCTGCTATACGATGCAAGGCCAAGTAAGATTATAACTCCCAAGAATGCGATGAAATAATTATTATAAAAGCTGGCGTCACCTTTTCTAAGGCCTTCATCTATAATGTATTTAAGGCCAGTTCCACTTGCCAAAACTGCTATCGCCGTAAAAACTATAGCAACAAGACAGGCCGCAACATAATATCTATAAGGAGCTAGGTATTTGATAATGTGAGATTTTCTAGTCTTTTTATTATCATTATTTACAGATTCAGGCAACTCTTGCAAACTCCTTTATCTCTTTCAATACCAGCTCTTTTAGTTCTTGCTCGCGTGCAATCCATTTTCCGTTTTCGTAAGAAAATCTATATGCTCCACTGATAGGTGAAGAGAGCCATATTTGCTTGCTTGCATCATGCTTGTTGATTACGAAAACGCCCCTACCCTCAAATTCTATTTGCAGAACTCCATCGCTATAATCCATCTCATATATGCCGTTGTTATATCCATCTTCAAGGCTGCTCATAATTGACTTAAGCTCTGGAATTGCAACATTAAGATAATCTGCAACTGAATCAAAATTTTCTTTCATAGCCCGCTTTTACGTTACGTTCAGTATCTGTTAACTCTTATAGGATAATATAAGATAAAAACTAGGATAAATTTTATATTTTTTACGGGTGACAATGATAACAAATGAAGATGAAGCAGTAGCGGTTCTTAGAAAGCTAAACTTTATAAAGCTAGAATTTCCTACGTTCCTGATACTTACCAAGCAGGATAAAATCCCAAATGAAGATAAAGCGGAGCTAATGGAGGCCTATGGAGATGCCATATATTTTCCATCCGCAGATACAATATTGGCTGATTTAACCTCATATAATCCATTTCTAAAACTTAGGAATGAAAAAAGATATGAAATGAAAAGCGAGATTGAAGATGTAAATACATTCGATAAAGCTCTTGCATATCAATATATTGAAGCAGCGGGAAAAGTTCTTGGAATCAAATTACACTTCCATGAAAAACTCAAAGGCTTTATCGGAAAGCATGAAATGGCCAAACTCAAAGCCCACTCCAATGCTGGAGCACGAGATCTTTATAGCCATATAATCCGCTCGAATATGTCAGTTAGAAGAAAAGGCAACACCTCCAGCTGGGGATAATTGCCTTATTAATCTCTAAAAAGTAAGAAGTTTAACTTGAGTTACCCCTGAGATTGCAGATATTTTTTTGATTATATCTTCGCTGATTGCTTCATCTAGTTCTAGCAGAGAAAGAGCGATAGTTTTTTCTGCGTTTCTACCTAAGTGGAAGTTAGCGATATTAATGCCGTTATCGCCCAAAAGTTTGCCTAAGTTGCCGATTAACCCTGGTTTGTCATCGTTCTGCACATAAAGCATATGGTGGCTGAGGCTTGCTTCCAGCTTAATTCCATGTAAGAAAACCACGCGGGGTTTATCGCCTGCGAATAGCGTTCCTGAGATTGTTCTGGTGCGCTTTTCAGTAACCAGAGTAATGGTAATAAGAGTTTGATAATCGCACGCTCTATCGTGTTTTACTTCACTTACTTCTATATTACGTTCTTTTGCGATTACTGGTGCGTTAATCATATTAACTGATTCAATAAGCGGCTCAAGAATACCCTTCAAAGCAACCGCGGTGAGTGGGCGAGTGTTAAGTTTCGCAACTGCGCCTTCAAATTCAATTTTAATTGATTTAATACCTGTTTCTGTTAGTTGACCTGCAAAGCTGCCAAGCTGTTCAGCGAGTGTTAAATAAGGCTTTAGCTTCTGTGCTTCTTCCCCTGAAACTGAAGGAATATTAACGGCGTTTGTAACCGCGCCTGTATTTAAGAAATCCGACATTTGCTCTGCCACTTGCAAGGCAACATTTTCTTGGGCTTCAGATGTTGAAGCCCCAAGATGAGGGGTTAGTATAACTTGCTCCATCCCAAATAAAATATTGCTGGTTGCTGGCTCAACTTCTAATACGTCAAGAGCCGCACCTGCAACGTGCCCTGATTCGATGGCTTCTTTTAAATCTGCTTCGACTATTAATCCACCTCTGGCGCAATTGATTATGCGAACGCCTTTTTTCATTTTCTTCATTGATTCCTTATTAATTATACCTCTGGTGGAATCATTAAGAGGAGTGTGTAGAGTAATAAAATCGGCACGTTTTAACAATTCATCTAGCTCGACTTTTTCGATGTTCATATCTTTTGCACGTTCCACTGAAAGGAATGGATCGTATGCAATCACCTTCATTTTCAACCCTTGCGCGCGATCAGCAACGATTGAGCCGATATTTCCACAACCGATTAAGCCAAGAGTTTTGCTGTAAAGCTCAACGCCCATGAAGCGGTTTTTCTCCCACTTGCCTGCATGGGTTGAGGCGTTTGCTGCGGGAATATCTCTTGCAATTGCCATCATCATTGAAACTGCGTGTTCTGCGGTTGTGACTGAATTGCCAAACGGGGTGTTCATTACCACCACGCCCTTTGATGTAGCTGCTTTTATATCAACGTTATCAACGCCGATTCCCGCTCTGCCAACTACTTTCAAGTTTGTTGCTACTTCTAATACGGCTGGAGTAACTTTTGTAGCAGAACGAATTGCAAGCCCGTCGTAATCGCCGATTATCTTCTTTAATTCATCTTCAGAAAGACCAGTTTTAACATCAACATCTATATTGTTATTCTTAAATATTTCAACTGCGGCTGGACTTAATTTATCTGAGATAAGAACTTTTGGCATTTTTTATGAATCCTAATAGCATTATTAATTATTTGCTATATTGCTAACCTCTCGCTGCATTTTATGCAAGACCTCTTCTCAAGATAATATTATAATGAATGAAAACAGGGAGTATAAAAATGCATAACGCCAGTGAGTTTTATTATCCAGAACATCCTGAAATGAAAGAAGATTTCACCATAAATCAGGATTATCATAAGTATAAAAAAGATCATCACGCCACATGGAAATTTTTATACGAAAGGCAGTCAAAACTATTAGAGGGAAGAGCCTGCAACGCTTATATGGATGCACTTAAACATCTTGATTTTTCGCATGAACGCATTCCAAACTTTGATGATTTCAGCGATAAGCTAATGAAAGCCACAGGTTGGCAAGTGGTTGCTGTTCCTGGGCTTATTCCAGACTATACATTTTTTAAGCATTTATCTGAGCGGAAATTCCCCGTAACTAACTGGATACGTAGTCAGCACCAGTTAGATTATTTACAAGAACCTGATATTTTCCATGATTTTTTTGGGCATGTGCCGTTGCTTGCGAATCCCGTTTTTGCGGATTATATGCACGCTTATGGTGTTGGTGGAGTGCGCGCAATGGATCTAGGTGGCGAGCGATACCTCAAGTTTCTAGCAAGGCTCTATTGGTTTACGGTTGAATTTGGTTTGATGATAGATGATGGCAATTTAAGAATTTATGGGGCAGGTATTGTTTCTTCAAAGGGGGAATCAGTTTATTGCCTTGATAGTGAAGTGCCGCACAGAATATATTTCGATATTAAAAGAATAATGCGTACAGAATATGTAATTGATAGATTTCAAGAGAATTATTTTGTAATACACGATTTCAAAGAGTTATTTAATGAAACCAAACAAGATTTTGAACCTCTTTATCACGAGGTTGAAGATTTAGGTGATATTGCAATGGGTGAAAAACTTACAACCGATATGAAAATTTGATTATGAACTTACAAGAACAAACGATTATAGCCGTACCCAAAGGTAGGATACTTGACGATTTAAAACCGCTTCTCAGCAAAGCTGAGATAGAGCCAGAAAAAGATTTTTTTGATGATTCTTCACGCAAGTTGAAGTTTGCCACCAACATTAAAAATCTCGAAATTATAAGAGTTCGTAGCTTTGATGTTGCAACTTTTGTAGCGTTTGGTGCGGCGCAAATTGGAGTTGCGGGTAGTGATGTATTGGGAGAGTTTGATTACCCCGATCTATATGCCCCCCTCGATTTAGGCATTGGAATTTGCAGACTAAGCGTAGCAGAGCCAGCCTCAATGGCAGATAATGACGATCCCTCACGCTGGAGCCATATTAGAATCGCCACTAAATATCCTGAAACAACCAGAAGATATTTTGCAAACAAAGGCGTTCAGGCAGAGTGCATTAAATTAAGTGGCGCACTTGAACTTGCCCCTAGTCTAAAACTATGCAGACGAATTGTTGATCTTGTAAGCTCTGGCAAAACGCTTAGAGAAAACGGCTTAGTCGAAGTTGAAGTAATTTCACAAGTATCATCTCGCCTAATTATAAACAGACCTGCTTTCAAAACCAGACATAATGATATTGAACAAATATTAAGCAGATTTGAAGTTGCGGTTAGATAAGTTTATTTCTTTGATAAAGGGTGCATTTGCTCGACAACTTTAAGCAGTTTGTCACTCTTAACATGAGTATATATCTGAGTTGTAGATATATCGCTATGCCCCAGTAGCTCCTGCACAACTCTTAAATCAGCTCCATTATTTAAAAGATGGGTAGCAAACGAATGCCTCAAAACGTGTGGTGAAACTTTATCGGGATCAACCCCAGATTCAAGCGCAACTTTTTTCAACTGAACAGCAAACTTTTGCCTACTGATATGCCCTCCCTTTTCTTTAGAGGGAAAAAGAAACAGGTTCTTACTTTCTCTTGCTATCTCGCCTCTTGATAAAAGATATTGCTCTATTGCTTTAACCGCATTGTGATTCATTGGGATAAAGCGTTCTTTTTCACCCTTTCCCTTGATAATCATATAGTCGATGATATTTCCGTTTTTATCGCGCTGTATTGCTGATAACGGAAGAGTTACAAGTTCGCTTACTCTTAGCCCTCCGCCATATATTAACTCTAGCATTGCAATCATCTGCAAAGCGGAAGGTGAATTAGAAACACTAAGCGTTTCTATCATTGCAGATACATCATCTGCATCCAAAACCTTAGGAAGACTTCTTGCAACTTTTGGCAACTCTAGAAGCAATGTTGGGTTATTGGTTATATATTTTTCCTGAACTAGGAATTTATAAAACTGTCTCCAACACGAAATAATGCGTGCAAGGGTTCTTGCTGAATATTTTCGATTAGCAACTTCCTGATAACAGACGTTTATTAAGGTTTCATCTGCACTTGTTATAGAAGATGAATGCTTTGCAAGCACTTCGAGTAATATCATTAAATCATGGTGATAAGAGTCGGTGGTGTTCTTTGATGATGAGCGTTCCGCCTCCATCATTTCCAAGAATAGTTCTACGAAATTATATTCCCCAGACATCACTGCTTAGATAGATATAAATCAATCTCTTTTGCTAGATAAATTAGCATTTCCTTAGCTATTTTCTGAGAATCTTCTTTTAACCCTGCATTATTTAATGCTTTAAAGATTGCTTTTGTAGTTTGCTCGTTAGCATCAGATGGTTTTTGTGAACCGATAATCTTTGCAGCTTGCAGAATGATTTCTGCAACCCTTCCCTGCTCTGCTAATGTTTCCAAAGATGCAAAAAATCCAGAGTTTGGAACTGCATTCCATCCCTCAACTGGATTAATTGCCGCAACCTTCTTCCATTCACCTTCTTCGATGTTAAAACCGAAAGCAGATGCGATATTATAAACTCTTGAAAGAATATATTTCTCGCCATCAAGAAGAGATATTCTGCCCTGAGTGAATGAAAGCGGAACCGCTGCATGTGATTCAGAATCATTAATTTTCTGCGACAGTCTCACAATATCTCTAGCTATTGGATGTCTTGGCTCATAACCTTCCACAGAGTCATTTGATATTATGGATATTGCAGCTTGTCTTATTGAAATATCCACACCCTCGCTAACCGATAACTTATAAAGCTCAGAGTTATTTAGTTTTGGAAGTGAATCATTCAAAACCTTGTTAGGAATAATACTTTTTGATTTTTCGAGCAGAACTATATCGAATCCATTTAGTGTTTGAGGGAATTTTTTTATCTCTTCAAGCTCAGTTATTCCCTCAACTGATGATTTGATATTTCTCAGCGCACTTCCAATATGCGAATCTTTAAGAACCTGTTTTTCCTCAAGCATTTGCATACTGATATTAAATGCAGGATTGCTATTTTCTATTGCTTGGCAGAGAGTTTTTCTTAACAGCCAATAGTCTGACTCATATTTGCTAGCGGCATTGTTTATCAGCTTACAGGCTTCTACATAACTTCTATTGGTTATATATACATCTGTTCTTAACCTGTCGATATTCTCACTTACTAGACTTGCATCAAATGCACTTGCAAGTTTTGATGCAGAATCGACCGCTCCCAGTTCATATAACTTCTGTAATCTTAACTCATAAAAACTTGGAGACTTTGAAATATTGTGAGAAGGAATTCCCGTTGCTAAAATTCGGATTGTTAAGTCTCTTAAATGCTTAATCTTGATGTTACTTGGAAGCTCTCCCAGCAATTTATAAACAGAATCAAAATCTGCTGATTGCCACAATGAAGCATCAAAAGCTAAACCTTCTATACTTATCGAATCTGGCGTTATGATATTTACATCACTTATTTGAATACGGCTCTTTGCTTCATTACCCGCAGGGTGAACCTGAACAGGATGATTAGGATCTTCCATACTCGTTGCATGAGCAGTAGAGGCTATATCAAACAGAAATGTTGCAGCAAATATCGCGGCAAAAATCAGCTTACTGAGAAAGTATCTTTTGTGCATCAAGTTCAACTGTCTGTTCCTTCTGTTCAATGCTTGGTTCGCTTACCGCCAAAAATACTAGTAGGCCTGCGATAACAAAAACTATTACGAAAAAAAAAGTAAGTTTCTTGTGCATTTTTTATTATACCTAAAAATATATATGATATTAAGAATACATGATAACAATGAAAAATATTACTTTTGACCCTACAATTCAATTTAATAATTTGACTTCTCCTATTGTTCTTGTGGGTTTAATGGGCGCAGGCAAAACAACCGTTGGCATGAGACTTGCCAAGTTGATTTCCAAAACATTTGCAGATAGCGATCAGTGCATCGAGCAAGAAACTAGACATACAGTTGCAGAGATTTTTGAAAAATATGGAGAACCCCATTTCAGAATGCTAGAACGCAACACTATTAAACGCCTTATTGAAATGGAGACAGGAATCATTGCTACAGGCGGTGGAGCTTTCATAGACCCAGAATCAAGAAAGCTAATCAAAGAACATACCATATCTATTTGGCTTCACTCAAACACAGATGTAACTATGGAAAGAGTAAGCAGAAATAACGCTCGCCCGCTGCTTAGATCTCCTGATCCAAAAGCGATTATTGAAAAACTTATGACGGAGCGTTACCCTGTTTATTCAGAAGCCGATATTGAAATAGCAACTGATAATGGCGATAGAGACGAAATTCTAGAATTGATAATTACTAAATTAAATGAATTCATTATGGATGGTAAATGAGTATAGAAAGAATAGAAGTTAGAACTACATCAAGAACTTATCCGATATTGATTGGCAGCAACATTCTCGAAAACTCTGGAAGTTATTTCAAAGAAATTGGCGTAAAGTCTAAACGATTTATAATCGTATGCGATGAGGCAATAAACCATTTTGGATATGCTGATAAAGTAAAAAAATCACTTGCAGAAAGTGGTTATAAATATGAAATCATTGAGCAAAAATCAGGGGAAAGCGCGAAAACTTTTTCTTCACTAGAGCATCTATTATCTCAGCTTCTTTCGTTAAAAATTGAACGTAAAGATGTAATAATTGCGCTAGGGGGCGGCGTTATCGGAGACCTAGTCGGATTTGCCTCAAGCATAGTGTTAAGGGGCGTTGATTTTGTTCAAATTCCTACAACTCTACTCGCGCAAGTAGATAGCTCAGTTGGCGGAAAAACTGGAATTAACACAGAGCATGGCAAAAACTTGGTTGGAAGTTTTTATCAACCAATTGCCGTTTTTGCAGACTCATCTGTTTTAAAAACCCTTAGCCGCAGAGAAATTCTTGCAGGTTACGCTGAGATATTAAAATATGCTCTGATAAACGATTATGAATTTTTTGAATGGTTAGAGCAAAACGGCAAAAAAGTTATAGATGGCAATGATGAGGCTATAAAATTCGCCGTGACTAAGAGCTGTAAAGCAAAGGCCTATATTGTTGCCAAAGATGAGAAAGAATCTGGCCTAAGAGAGTTATTAAATCTTGGACACACCTTTGGACATGCTTTTGAGGCAGAATGCGCTTATGACAACAGAATTATTCATGGAGAAGCGGTAGCAATAGGAATGCTTATGGCATTTAAAACCTCCGTTCAACTTGGAATATGCAATGAAAACGACTTCCTGCGAATTGCCAAACATTATGAAAATGTTGGGCTACCAAAAAACCCAAAAGATATTTCGATTTCAGGTCTTGAAGCTAATAAACTTTATCACCATATGCAGGGTGATAAAAAAGTTTCGGATGGCAAAATAAGATTTATACTAGCTAATGGAATTGGAGAATCATTTGTGTCAAATGGTGTTGAAGAAAGTGTTATAATGAACGTTATCAATTACTTTATCGGTTAGAAATGCCCCCAGATTTATTATTTTATATATCTACTGTATTTATATTTCTAGTTTTTGCAGCATTCTTTTCTGCAGCAGAGACTGCAATAACGAGCGTTAGTAGAGCCAGAATTCACAAACTGGAAACTGAAGGACACAAAAGAGCCAAAATCGTTACTGAGCTTAGAAAAAATCAAGATGGTTTGCTCGGCACTATTCTTCTAAGTAATAACTTACTTGGCGTTGGAGCAACAGCCTTAACCACAAGTTTGCTAATTAGCATATTTGGAGAAGAAGGCATTCTTTACGCCACGATGATTATGTCGGTTATGATTTTTGTATTCACGGAAGTTTTACCAAAAACCTATGCCTTTCAGAATGCGGAAAGAACCGCAATGTTTATTGCTCCGATTATCAAACCTTTAGTTAAGTTATTTGCCCCAATCAATTTTGCTGTAAGCTCACTTGCAAGGCTTGGAATCAGGCTATTAATGCTAAACAAAAAAGGAACTGAAATAATCAGCCCCACCGATGCCCTTAGAGGTGCTATCGACCTACACCACGCCGAAGGAAGTGTAGAAAAAGGCGACAAGGAAATGCTAGGCAGCATCTTAGATCTCGTCGAACTTGAGGTATCAGAGATAATGGTTCATCGCCGAAATATGCTGACCTTTAATATAGATGATGATCCTGAAAAATTGGTTATGGAGATTCTCGCAAATTCTCACTCCAGAATCCCACTATGGAGAGATAATCCAGACAATATTATAGGTGTTATTCATGTAAAAGACTTAGCCCGCTATTCCAATGATTTAAAAGGTGATTATGGCAAGTTAGATTTAATGAGAATCGCCGATGAGCCATGGTTTATTCCAGAAAATACTACATTGAGGGTTCAGCTTCATGCTTTTCGTGAGAAGAAAAAACACTTGGCTTTAGTTGTTGATGAATATGGCGCACTTAAGGGACTTTTAACCTTAGAAGATATTTTAGAGGAAATCGTTGGCCAAATAGACGATGAACACGATGTTGCAGGCTTAAAAGTAAGAAAAATTCGTGATAATTCATATTTAATAGATGCATCTATATCAATACGTGATCTTAACCGACAGCTAGATTGGAACTTACCAGATGAAAATGCAGCAACTCTTGCAGGTCTTGTAATATATCAAGCAGGTAATATTCCAGAGGCAGGGCAAGAGGTAATGTTTGAGAATTTCGCATTCAAAGTCATGCGAAGAAGCGGAAATAGGATTTTAAGCATCCTCGCGAATGAGAACATTAATGCAAAATCAGAACAATAATGAAGGTTTTATTGTTGAGGTTATTTCAATAGGCCATTACTCAAAAGTAACTGCAATAGACGAAAAAACGGGCGAAGAAGCAACCTGCATAGGGGCCGCAAATCAAACCAGCATCGAACTTCTAAAATCAATGGCTATCAAAAAACTCAAAAATAAACTTAACAAACTGCCTAAGTAAATATAGACTGCAATTATACTTCAAAGCCGTTGTAGCTCAATTGGTAGAGCACGTCATTCGTAATGATGGGGTAGCAGGTTCGATTCCTGTCAACGGCACCATTTCCCTCAAAAATCACTGCTATAGCCGTTAGTGATTCAGTTTGCGTATAAAACGTAGGGCTTTAATAATTGATTTATAGCTATAGCACACAGTAAAAGGTAAATCACAAACTTATGCCATTCTCTCTAGCTCTGTCACGCGCTGCGGCGAGTATAACTTCGGTTGCCTCATCTAGGGTATAGTTATCTCCAAGAGAGGCAAGAATAGAGTTGATTTGCTCTAGCTCATCAATTGAAATTCCCGCATCACGATCAGATCTTGCATAAATCTCAATAGCATCAAAATATTCACTAGACAATACATTGCCAAACTCAACATCTTTATTCGCATTGAATCTATCTAAAATATGTCCAGATTGAACTAAATTGTAATCATTCTGATAAATGTAGTTTATGAGTTGTTTATAAGAAAAATTAACACCCGTATCATTTTGTATGTCATTTACTAAATCATTAATTGCATTTTTCTCAGCCTCACTAAAGCCTATTTCTCCATCCATTGATGCCCAAAATCTTGCCGCATCGTATAGCTCCCTTCTATTCTCATTAACTTGTGTAAGTGTTACGCCAGCAGTATTAGTTAATGCTGTACTGTTAAGTCTATGAATTGATGTAAAATCTTTATCTATATCCTCGATACTTTTATTTGGGTTTTGAATATTAATAAAATCAACAACTTGATCTCTGGTTATTGATGAAAGATCATTAAACCCATTAACTCCTATGAAATTAAGCTCTACTCCATTTAAAATTAAAACCGCTGCATAATTTATTTGCTCACGAAGAACATCATCTGCATCTTCATATCTGACGCCAAAGTAGCTCTGTGCAGCTATATATGCATCGCTTGCGGATTGATCAAAAGTATTTGGCAAAACCATTCCTGTAAGATTACTCTGCGCAACTGGTTCTGGCGGGACAAATATATGCGAATACCAATTATCACCTAGATTATTTGGAATACCAGAAGCCCAGCCAATAGGGCTTTCATAAATCTGATCCATCATACGATTGACCATGTTATGAGTTATTCGGGTAGAAGACTCCAAATACCCTTCTAATTCTAAATCGATAGAATTAATAAAATTATTAGCAATTGCGTTTATTTGCTCATCTGATAGACCCAAACCCATTACGTCATTATTTAATGACAAGAGCCTAACGATCTCATTTTCTACAGCTTGTGCATTGTAAAAATCTGTAGTGCAAGTTGCATGAGGTATACAAGTTCCTGAAACTCCACTAGGCATTAATTACATTCCTATCAGTAACATTACCAATAGGTTAATTGTATCAGGAATTAGTTAATAAATCACTATATATTTATTACCTTACATTAACCTTATTAATTGTTGCGCGCTTTTGAACGCGCCCTCTATGCCTCCATCTTCACACCAGTCGCCAATTAAAGCTAGGTTTTGATTATTTGACAGGTAACATCCAGCTTTTAGAGGGTTTTTCGCCTCTGAGTAAAGCCAGCGGTGAATTGCTGAGAATCCTATATCATCTTGGTTGAAGCCAACTTTTTTCTCTGCTTCAGAAATCATTTGCTTAAGCAAAACCTCTTGCTCAACATCAACATTATCTTTTGCCCATTCATTACCTGAATGTATGATGATGGTAGATCTAAACTGGTCGCGCTTAGGCTTTTTATGCCCCAAAACTATTTTGGCCGCAGCACCATCTTTCTGGGTTAAAACATCATAATCACGCGAAACATCTGAATTAAAAGACAACATAGCCGCAAAAGATGAAATCATTTCAACGCGACTTGCAAATTCTTTTGCTTTGTCATCAACACCATCAACGAGCTTAACCGCCTGAGCTGGGGGAGTTGAAAGAGCCACAAAATCATATTCTCTAAGAAGTTCAGAGGCATTTTCTACCTTGCTATTATATCTAACATCAAGACCATTTGAAATATATTTGCAGATCGCATTCATGCTAGGAGTTGCAATATATTTCTCTGAATCATCAGTAACTTCACCACTAATTACAGGATTCCAGTTAGTTATGATTCCATTAGACTTCCACTTTTCAACTTCTCTAGCAAATGAATCGTCTGTGACGCTGAAATATTGAGCACCATGATCGAAGCTGCCAAAGTCTGTTCTTCTGGTTGAGGTTCTACCCCCTGGGCCACGACTTTTTTCGAATACTGTTACGTCAAATCCTTTTTCTTTTAATGCGTTTGCTAGAGTTAATCCTGCTATTCCTGCTCCAATTACTGCTGCTTTTTTCAAGGTATCATCCATTTAAAGTTAATATCATTATTATTATTCCATTCGATTAACGCCCTCAAATGCCCACTTGCAGCGAGGTTTAGATAATCAATGCTTGTTATCTTACATGTTACAACACAAAAGTTTTCATAACCCTTAACACTTTCCTCTTTTGTTGGATTACGTTTGTGAAAAACTTCAGGCAATGAATCAGTAGCTATATCACTATATGTGCTTGGTGCTTTTTCAATCAGATAGCATTTTCTGCTAAAAAGTCTCGTTGCATCCCACTGTTTTTCTGCAATATCGTTCTTATGATTAACTTGGGCTAAAGCCCTTATTCTAAGCTGGATATTAGTTTCTAGATTATAAAAAAGCAGGGTTAATTTTGGATTGTTTCTTATACAATCTATTTTTGCACTTCTGTAATCGGTGTGGAAATATATCTCTCTAGTTTTCTCAATAAATTTGCGGTTTACAACCATTCTTACATCTGCATTTCCATCTTTATCAAGCGATGCCACACTCATTAGATGATATGGATGATTTCTGTCATCCACACCAGTTGCAAGCGATTCATATATATACTTAACTAGCGCATCTGACTCTAATAACTCAAGCCTCATACTCCCCTTCCTTTGTCGATTCCTTCATTGGCTGCGGCTGCGTTTTGGAACTTAAAATTACCTGCAAGTTCAAGAGCCCTTTCATAAGAAGCACTAACTGACACGGCTTCATCTGCAACTTGAGTTAGATTGAAATCAGTATTCCTAAAACCAGCATTTACCAAGCCTTCGCGCACCGCCTGAACAGCCTGCTCAACCGAACGCGGAACTTGAACATCGAAGGCCACAACTTTTTCTGGAATTGTTTGAATAACTTGCTCTGATGCAGGAAAATTTACATTTTTAATCTCTGCCTTTATTAATTCTGCCCCCTGTTGAGGATTTTGGGTTTGAGCAACTTCAGTTTGCAATGTACGATTAATAATATCCTGAACTTGTCTTTCGAGAAAGGCAACTATCATCGCTTCTTCTTTCGCATCTTTGAATGCAGTAATACGCTGAATAAACTCTTCGGGACGCGCCTGAATAGCTGCGATTTCTGTTGCACTGAGATTTAAATCTGCAAGCTGGGCTTTTATTTCACTCAACTTAACTGATTTATCGCTAACTTCACGAAGCGCGGCAATCACTTTTAGAGTAGCAGGATTATTAATTATTGACTGAATTTGCGATGCGCTTAACTCTAACGAACTCAAGTAACGGATTAAATCAACAACCCTATCATCAAGCTCATCTTGTTCTTGCTCCCATGAAGAATAGGCATTGCCTTGCTCTCCTGATTTATATTTATAGCCCTGATTTTGAACTCCCCTTAGGGCATCTTCTCTTATCTGCTCCGCATCTGGCCTGCTGCCTGTAAATGCTCCTTCATTATAATCATTGCCTCCACCACCAAAAGCTGAGGAAGAAGACTTCTGTGCATCACTCTCATAAAACCCTCGCTGCATTATATTCTCTGCTAAGTAATACATTAGGTCTTTTCGAGCGTAAGCTGCTTTCGTTGATGATTCTCTTATCTGAATTATTGGCCTACCATTATTGCTGAACATTAGCCAAAGCGGCATCCAGAAAGGAATTACACCTTCTTCTAATGCAATTTTATAGCCCAGTTTCTCAAACCCTAAAACCGATGAGTTACCACCCATCTTGATTATACTAGAACGATTTAGACGGCTAAAATCAGATGGCTGAATATGGTAATATTCAGTTTTCCAGTTTCTGAGCTGAGTAATCTCATCTGCGCGAAGGCATTCATGGATTATCTTCGCAAGAATTCTTCTATGCTCGAATGGAATCTTATCTAAGGTTTTTAATCTCATACTATTCTCTGTTGAATATACTAACACATAAAGATTGCAATCTAAATATTATTGTTGAAGAATCACAGCGCAATTTTAAGGGAGGCATATGGCATGAAAGAAGTCAAAGAAACCATCAAGCATTTAAATAAAATTCTAAGAAATGAGCTAACTGCAATTAATCAATATTTTCTCCATTCTCGCATGTTTGGACATATGGGCTATAAAAAACTCGAAGCTAAAGAATATGAAGAATCAATCGACGAAATGAAACATGCCGATGAGATTGTAAAAAGAATCCTATTTCTTGAGGGAATTCCTAACTTGCAAGATATTGGCAAAATAAGAATAGGTGAAAATCCTCAAGAAATGCTTGAATGCGACCTCGCCATAGAAAATATCGCAATTCCAGACCTAAGAGAAGCAATAGCATTTATGGAAGGAATCAAAGACTTTGCCAGCGCAGATTTATTGCATAGAATTTTAGAGTCAGAAGAACAGCATGTTGATTGGCTCTCAACACAGCTTAGACTAATTAAGGAACTAGGCGTAAGCGGTTACCTTCAAACACAGATATAGATATAACTATAAACATGCAGGAAGAGCAGAAAGATACACCCTTAAATCAGCCAGATACAAAGGAGATGGAATATACCATTACGCCTTCGTTCTTAAAAGAGGTGCGCTCTGTTCTTGATAAAGAAGAAGAATTTGACGCCAAAAACACAGCTCTTCTTGAGATTATTTTTCCTCTTCACCCTGCTGATTTTGCCGAACTTCTTGCCCTGCTGGATTATGAGGAAAGAAAAGAAATTCTGTTAATTTTAGGCGCAGAATTTGATGCAGAAACCTTAACCTATCTTGACACAACGCTTCGCGAAGAAATTCTAGAAATCATCGGCGCAAAACAAACAGCAGAAGCAATAAACCTGCTTGAGAGCGATGATGCAATTGAGGTTATTCAAGACTTTGATCATGAAGATAGGCAGGAAATTCTAGAAGCAATACCCGAAGAACGCAGGGCAGAAATAGTTGAACGCCTTAACTATCCAGAGCACAGTGCTGGAAGGCTAATGAACCGCAATGCTGTTGCCGTTCCTGAATTTTGGAATGTTGGTGATGTAATAGATTTTTTACGAAAAGAGGAAAATCTTCCCGAAGATTTTTACGAAATATTTGTTGTTAATCCTAAGTTTAATCCGATTGGTGGAATAGTTCTTAGCAGAGTAATGATCAGCCAACGCTCAACTCTGGTTAAAGATATAATGAAGCTCGATATTCATCAGATCCCCACCGATATGGATCAAGAGGATGTGGGCTATATTTTTAGAAAATACGGCCTTGTTTCAGCACCTGTAGTTAGTGATACAAACCGCTTGGTTGGAGTCATTACAGTAGATGACATAGTGCACGTTATTCAGGAAGAAGCCCAAGAAGATCTTATGAAAATGGGGGGTGTTCATGAGGCAGACCTTAACTCTGACGTTATTAAAACAGTTGGAAAGCGATTTCCTTGGCTGTTTGTTAATTTACTGACCGCTTTCACAACATCTTTGTTTATTGGCCTGTTTGAAGGACAGATTGAAAAGCTCGTCGCACTTGCAGTATTAATGCCCATAGTCGCATCAATGGGCGGAAATGCAGGAACTCAGTCAATGACAGTGGCAATCAGAGCACTTGCCACAAAACAGCTTAACGAATCAAATATCACTAAACTTTTAGGCAGAGAAGTCACATCTTGCTTTTTAAATGGACTTTTATTCGGATCAATCACAGGAATTGCAGTATTCCTGCGCTACCAAGATATTCATTTAAGTCTTGTTTTTGCAAGTGCACTTACCATAAACTTTACTATTGCAGGAACTATCGGATCACTAATTCCATATAGCTTATATAAGCTAAAGGCCGACCCTGCAATATCTTCGGGCGTATTCTTAACCGCCCTCACCGATATTGGTGGCTTTATAATCTTCTTAACTCTCGCTGCAATATTCTTGCTATAACTAGCTCACGCGCATTAGGCAGAATGCGACAGCATCTTGAAGTGACTTTAGTTCTTCAGATTCTGGGAATGCAGAGAGTGATTTTAAGGCAATCTCAGCATGCTTTTTGGCAACATCAATTGAATGTTTAAGCGCACCAGAAGAATCGACCAGATATATAGCTGTTTTTAAGTCATCTTCGTTTTGCTCGTGAAGCTCCATTGTGCGCTTCCAGAATCTCCTTTCGCTATCGTCACTAGCACTTGCATAGGCAAGAATAACTGGCAGTGTGACCTTGCCTTCTCTAAAATCATCCCCCACGACTTTGCCAAGCTCTTCTTGATTCGCGCTATAATCTAAAACATCATCAACTATCTGGAAGGCTATTCCAAGATTATATCCAAAGTCGCGCATTTGTCCGCGAAGCTCTGGCTTATTTGCAGCAATTGCCCCAAGCTCTGTTGCTGCTTTAAAAAGCTCGGCTGTTTTCGCACCTATCACGCTCATGTAATCATCGACGTTTGTTTCAAGATTCTTGGTGGTTGCAAGTTGCATAACTTCACCTTCAACTATCACAACTGATGCTTCTGACAATACATCCATCAAATCTTTACAGCCATATTCAACTGTGAGCCTGAAAGTACGCGATAAGAGGTAATCTCCGACCAGAACACTTGCTTTATTACCCCATATTGAATTTGCGGTTTGATTGCCTCTTCTTAGTTCGCTTTCATCAACCACATCATCATGAAGAAGGGTTGCGGTGTGAATCAACTCAATACATGTTGCATGAGTTACTGCTGCTCCTTCAC
Organism: uncultured Rickettsiales bacterium; assembly: GCA_964484565.1. Lineage (GTDB taxonomy): Bacteria > Pseudomonadota > Alphaproteobacteria > Rickettsiales > CAZAGG01 > CAZAGG01. The sequence goes on from CAZAGG010000003.1 coordinate 34,221, forward strand.
CTCCTCCACAAAGGTTTGCACAGGCGATTGTAAGCATTGGTCTGATGCGTTTACCTCCAAGTGATAAAAGATGCTGAGATACTAACGGCACAAGTTCTGCATGGCTCTTCGTAAGATCAAGAATCTTATGATTAACCCCCTGCATATCTTTTTCAGCTACTTTCTTAAGCAGGTCTAAATTTGTTGTTTTTATAGTTTGGTTTGACACGTTCAGTTTGATATATTCTTTTAATGATTCTCAATATTCATACATTTCTTACTCGAATAAAAGAACTTTTCCTAGATGAATATGAAAGATGGGTGCTTTGGCTGCCAATATTCATGTGTTTTGGCATATTAATATATAATCTTGAGATTGTAAATCCACCCAACAATCTGGTTTTAATCTCAACTATAATATTATTTATATGCTTTATATTATTTCGCTTAAAAGGCTATCTTGCGCTATCGGTTGCAGTTTGCCCTGTAATTGCTTTACTTGCGGGATACTCTGCTTCTGAATATGAAGTACAAAGAAGCAAGATTGAAATATTATCAGAGCCAATCGAAGAAGTGATGGTATATGGCTGGATTGAGAGCATAAGCAAACTTGAAAAAGGCCACCGTTTAATAATAAAACCAAACTATATCAAAGGAATAGCAAAGGAAAGTCTCCCCCCTCTTATAAGGGTAAAAAGCAATGCAAATGAGATTCCATTTCAAATAGGTGATAAAGTAGGATTCAGAGCAAATTTATTTCCACTGCCAAAGCCATATTTCCCAGATGGTTACGATTTTGGCAAGCAGCTATATTTTGAAGGAATCGGAGCAACTGGATACACAATCTCCAAAATCTTTCCAGATAAATATCAAACCGAAAAGCCAGAGCAAAATAGTCTTAAACAAGCAATTGAAAAGCTCAGAAATTATATGAATATCGCCATATATAAAAACCTTCCGCCGCCCTATGGTGCACTTGCTGCTGCGATGATAACTGGCGATCAATCGGCAATTCCTGATGATACTATTGAAGCAATGCGTGCTTCTGGAATATCACACCTTTTATCTATCTCAGGCGTTCATATTGGGCTTGTTGCAATGATTGTTTTCTGGTGGTTTAGAACTATTATATCTCTAATTCCATATATCGCACTTAGATATAACACCAAGAAAATTGCTACCTTTGCGGCAATAATGGTTACAGGATTTTACACGTTAATATCAGGGTTGCAAATACCTGCTGTTAGATCATTTATTATGGTTTGTGTTGTGATGACTGCAATTTTAATTAACCGCAAAGCCGTTTCTTTAAGAAGCGTTGGCCTTGCTGTGATGGTGATATTATTATTTGAACCACATGCCTTATTCAGCGCAAGTTTTCATCTATCTTTTGCAGCAACAATATGTCTCGTTGCATATTATGAATATTTGGAAGGCAGACACGCTTTCGTTGAATCTACAACGCTTGGCAAGGCAATATCTTATGTAAAAATTAGCTTCATGACCAGTTTAATTGCAGGGCTTGCAACTATGCCGCTGGTTATTTATCACTTTAATCAAATACAAACCTATTCGATTATCAGCAATATGGCTGTTTCACTGCCAACTTCAATAATTGTTATGCCTTCAGTGATATTAACATTATTTGGCTTTGCGATCGGTTTAGAAGGGTATTTCCTTAAGTTACTTGAGTTTGGATTGTGGATGATAAATCAAGTTGCCGTTTTTACGGCGTCGCTTCCAAGTGCGTCGATTTTCATAGCAACCCCAAGCAAGATAGCTATTGCACTAACGGCACTAAGCATATTCTGGATGATATGCTGGAAGGGTAAAATAAGATATTTGGCAATGATTCCGCTGATGTTTGCAGTTCCTAATATATTTATAGCCAAACCACCTTTAATAATAAGTAATGGTAAAGTGGCAATGGTTCGAATAAGTGATGATAAAGCACTCTTTCTAAATAAAGGTAGGGGTGGCGATTTTTTAAGAGATGTGTGGCAAAGAAAAATGGCCGTCTATGAAGTTGAAAAGGTTAAAATTCAGCCATATCAGATTATTGATAATTTGGATATTGCCGTAATATCAAAAGATTACAATCAAGAACCTTTAGAATGCAATAAGCTGAAATATATCATAAATCTATCTGATGAACGAATTGCAGATGAATCTTGCTCTCAGATTGAGATTTTTATTGATAAACAAGATTCTGTAGTGGCAATCTATGAGTAGCCCATGATATTTTTACGCTTTATTAACTTTTTATAGGCATTATTATCCTTCAGCATAATGAGGTTTGATATGATAGGCACATCACTAAGCGGATTAAATGCAGCACAAACAAGACTAGGTGTTAGCGCAAATAATATAGCCAATATCAGAACTATTTCATCTCCTGAATCTGAAGAAAAATTCACACCATCAGAAGTACAGCAAGTTTCTAATGGCGATAAGGGCGGAACCTCTGCTTTGATTCGTCCTGTTTCCCCGCCAAGCGTTTCGGAATATAATCCCTCATCAGCTCTTGCAGATGATAAAGGCTTGGTTAGTGCACCAAATGTTTCTCAGGAAAATGAAGTTGTTAATCAAATAATTGGGCGCAGCAGCTTCAAAGCTAATCTTGCCGCACTAGATGCTTATAACAAAACAACCCAATCTCTTCTTGATATAGTTGGCTAAAAAATATACGATGTTGGGTCTATAAATAAGACTTTAACAGGGCGTTATGTTTAGCTTTCCAACACCACTTGTCGACCATTTCGCAGACGGCATTTTCTCAGGAGAAACCTCAAGCTCAATAGAGCTTACTGGCACTTACTATATCGATTCTTTAATTGAAAGATTTTCATGGACAGGACAAAGCGGAAGTCAGGCTTCTGTATATTACAATCTAACCTCTGCCCCATCTGGTGCAAGATTGTTGTCAGGCAATGAAATAACAGCGGCATATGAGGCGATTGCAAACTTTGAAAGCGTTGCAAACATCAATTTTATCGAAAGCGCATTTGGCGCAGAAATTTTAATAGGCGTAAAAAATCTTACTGGCGGTGAAGACGGCCTTGCAATTACTTCATACTCAGGAAGCAAGATTTTAAGCAGCCAAGTTTTTATGGATAATAGCATTACTGGATATGAAGCAGGAGGCTATGCCTACAGCGTAATGATTCATGAAATTGCGCACGCTCTTGGCTTAAAACATCCTTCAAATTATAGTGGTGAAGAAACTCCACCATTCCTACCAAGTTCTGAAGATAGCGTTGAAACAACCGTCATGTCTTATAATGATAACGGAACTTACCCATCTTCATTGATGATATATGATATAGCAGCTTTACAATATCTTTACGGCGCAAATAGCAGCTATAATTCAGGAAATAACAATTATAATTTAAGCTCATTTAACAGCTTTTCTACAATTTGGGATGGCGGCGGCAGTGACACAATTACAGGTGGCAACACCACAACTGGCGCGGTTATAGATCTCAGAGAAGGAATCAATTTTTATTCACAATTAGGAGCAAAAAAAGTGTGGAATGCATTTAGTTCAAGTATTGAAAACATCGTTGGAACAGAAGGTTCAGACACCTTAAACGGTAACGACATTAATAACATTATCACTGGAAACGGTGGAAATGATATAATCTTTGGCTTTGATGGTAGTGATAGCATCAACGGCAATGCTGGCAATGACTCTGTCAATGGCAATACTGGTGCGGATACTATTTTTGGCGGTCAAGGCTCTGATTCGGTTCTTGGTGGAAAAGATAATGACTATGTTAATGGCAATAATGATAACGACACTGTAAACGGCAATAACGGCAACGATACTGTTTACGGCGGAAAAAATGATGATCTAGTCTACGGCGGAAGAGATGACGACTTGGTTTATGGAAATCTTGGCAATGATACCATAAGCGGAGATCTTGGTGATGATACACTTTCAGGCAATGAAGGCTCAGACACCTTTGTTTTCGGAGTTACAAGCGGTGTAGATATAATAACTGATTTTGATCCTACAGTTGATACTATTCAACTCACTTCTGGTGCAAACGGCAATAGCATTACCAGCTCTACCGCTGCTCTTGCTGCTGTAACTTTCACACTAACAGATGCAGTTTTAAATCTAGGTGGTGGAAATATAGTTTATCTAACTGGCGTTACATCTGGAAGTTTAACAACTGCTGATTTCATAGTTGTGTAAGTAAAACAGTGTTTAAGCTCTTTGCTCTGCTTTTGCTATCTAGCTTTTTGTATATTTTTTCAGATAGCTTTTCTCATGCAAATGAACAAGTAAAGGCAGCCCGCTACATGGCCTATTGGAATGATGTTCCAATAGGCGTTATGGTGATTGAGATAGCAGAAACAAGCGATGATTATAAAGTCAGGGCGGAGATAGATTCACTTGGCCTTGCAAAGGCAATAAGCCGCTTTTATAGCAGAACCTCAACAAAAGGAGATATAAGAGCGGGAAAATATATCCAAAATGAATATCGAACGGCCTTTAATCTTAGAAAACGGCTTAAAAACTTACTTATTACTTACTCTAAGGATGGTAAGGTTAAGTCTGACATTATGACTCCGCCAGATAATCCTAAGAAACGCCCTCCCGTAAATTTGGAGATGAAACACAATACTTTAGAGCCACTCACCGCTATTTTATACGCCCGAAAATATATAAAGGAGGGTAAGGAAAAGTTTTCGCTGCCATTATACGATGGTAGGAGGAGGTTCGATCTCAATTTCACAAGTAAAGGCATTAAAAACTTATCTATAGCTGGCAATACAGCGAATTTTATAAGCTATGAAATGATTAGAGACGAGATTGCAGGTTTTACAGAAAATGAGAAAGCAAGAGCCATCACAGAAGATCCAGTTGTAAGAATCTATATTGCCAACGACAATCAGTTCATTCCCTATTACGTTGAGGGCACAGCAATTGCTGGAAGGGCGCACGCAATATTGCAAAGAACCTGCGCAACCTTCAGCGAGTGCTCTAAAGTTGAATAGATCTGCTCTATCCCTTATTCCACCAACCTTTTCTTGATGGGCGAGATGAATCTTTATTATCTTCAGAAGAAGTCGTAGCTGCACTTTTTGCAGATTCAGCGGCTGAGTCATCGTCTCTAGGAGTTCTTCTAACTTTTGGCTGTTGCTCTTTATGAGCATCCTCTGCTTTAGGAGATGATGACGGCTGAACTAAGTTTACAACCTCTGCACTCTTCTTCTTTGGTTTATCAGCTTTGAGATGTTCTGGCTTTGAAATCTCATTAGAATCATCTGAAGCAGAGCTTGCTGAATTTTTAGAGGGTTTCTTCCAATTCTTTTTAGCTACCTTTTTCTTAACCGTTGGTTCAGTTTCTATAGCTGACTTATCGACTACTGCTGTTGCTTCTGCAACTACGACATTATCATCTGCTTGAATTTCAACTGAAGAGTCAACATCAACGTCAGAATCAAATTGCCTCTTGTTGCCACGCTTCATTCTTCTGTTGTTGCGGCGGTTATTATTGCCACGATGCCTATCTCTGTTTGATGATTCTGGTTTTGTTGATTCATCTCTTGAGTCGATTTCTTTGCCTTCGACTTTCTCGCTATCGCCGCTTGAGTCTTCAGAAGTCGCGGAAGTTGCAGTTTCTTGCTCTGAACTGCTATTATCATAATCTGAACCTCCTGCAAAATATGGCTTCTTCCTTGAAGAGTCGAATCTGCCTTTTCTGTTGCCCTTATTGCGTTTGAGACGTTGGAATTTCTTATCTGGATTGTTAGTATCCAAAGTTGACACTTTCTCGCCTGTAACCAATACCTTCTCGATATAAAAACCAGGGTAAGAAGCAGAATCAAGAACTTCAACAAATATTCTGAGATTATATTTCTGCTCAATCGCAAGTAGCTCAGCTCTCTTATGATTTGCAAGATAGTTCACAACTTCAGACCATGCTTTAACATAAAGCTCTTTTGTTTCAGACACTGCAACTTCTAGCTCTATGTTTCTCACAATCAATAATGCCAAAGACTCAACTGAGCGCACAATTCCCCTACCCTGACAATGATTGCAGGTAGTCATAATTGATTCGGTAATGCTTGGCCTTAGCCTTTGTCTTGTCATTTCAAGCAACCCAAACGGGCTGATTCTTCCCATTTGAATTTTTGCCCTGTCAACCCTTAGAGATTCTTTAAGTGCTTTCTCTACTGAACGGCGGTTTCTGCCATCCATCATATCAATAAAGTCAATGACGATAAGCCCTGCGAGGTCTCTCAGTCTAATTTGCCTTGCGATTTCCCTAGCTGCTTCAAGATTAGTTTTAGTTGCAGTTTCTTCGATATTGCGCTCACCTGTTGCACGGCCAGAGTTTACGTCTATCGCAATTAGAGCTTCGGTTGAATTTAAAACAATATATCCACCTGAGTCGAGCTTAACAATTGGCTCTTCGATTTCAACTAGTTGCTCTTCCACTCCGTAAGCATGCAAAATAGGAACATCACCTTTATATAACTTAACTTTAGCAGCATGGCTTGGCATAATCATTTTCATTAGCTCTTTTGCCTGCTTATAGCTCTCTTCGCCTTCGATTAAGATTTCATCTATCTCTGGATTATATTGATCACGCAGTGATTGCTTTATCAAATCACCTTCCTCATAAACCAAAGCAGGAGCAATCGAAGAAAGAGTTGTTTCTCTTATACTATTCCATAGCTTAATGAGATATTCGTAGTCTCTTTTTATTTCTGCTTTGCTTCTATCTGAACCTGCCGTTCTGATGATAACGCTCATTCCATCGCTGATTGGCAAAGTTTCGACTACATCTTTTAATCTTTTTCTATCACTTGAATCGGATATTTTACGCGAAACCCCTCCCGCCCCAGGTGTGTTTGGCATTAAAACACAATATCTTCCCGGTAGAGAGATAAAAGTTGTGACCGCAGCACCCTTATTGCCTCGCTCTTCTTTTATTACTTGAATTAAAACAACTTGCCCACGCTTAATAACTTCCTGAATTTTATAACGGCGAGTGCTGGCTCTTTCACGCTTTGAGGTTCTTACCTCTTCTTCATCAGCCTGTGCAATTTGGCCATCTTGAATTGAGACAACCTCAAAATTTCCCGCCTCTTCAATCTGCTCAAGATTATCAGATGATGATTCAAACTCACCTTCCGAAGCAGCAGATTCTGAAGAATCGTATGATTCAGAATCACTATCAACTACTTTTGCATCTTTATTAGAATTTCTGGCAACTGAAGACTCATAGCTGTCATTTTCTTTCGCCCTTGCTTTGCGCTCTTCTTCCTGAAGTCTTATTCTATCTTCAACGGGAATTTGGTAATAATCTGTGTGAATTTCCCCAAAAGGCAGAAAGCCCTGTTTATCTCCGCCATATTCAACGAATGCAGCTTGAAGAGACGGTTCAACTCGCGTAACTTTTGCGAGATAGATATTTCCTTTGATGTGTTTCTTGGCGGCGGTTACGAAATCATAATCATGAATGTAACCTTCTTCTGTGATGGCAACTCTCGTCTCCTCTGAGTGGCTCGCATCTATTAACATTAACTTTGTCATTAAGTAAAATCTCCATAATATTCTGGGTAGCCCCCACTGTATCCGCAGGGCATGAATTGATGTCTATGAAATGGCATCCATCAGAGGAAAGCGCAGCACTTCCAGAAAAACTGAACCTATTAATGCTGTAAAAAGTATCCATGAACTATACGTTCCCCGATAAAAGAATTTCGCCAGTATAAGATAACCTGATTTTTAGATTATTTCAAAGGCTATTTACAAAAAAACTCTATAATGAGTTTTTGCGGTGAACTTGTGTGGGGGCACTTGCTATTGATGCAGCATCTGAAATCTCGGCTGAGATACTTTCGATAAGTTCTTTTGCATGATTTACAGCAAGTCTAAATTCACTTTTTTGTGCCCTATCTTTTATCTCAACAAAGCCAACGGAGTTGTTATTTCTACGTTTTGCATTTAAAACATCGCGTAGCTCTATTGGAATGTTCGGATTCCGCAAAACAGCTTCATCGCTATCAAAAGTTGCCGTCACTGCATTCGAACGCTTCGCTATATTTTGTTCTTTGGTTAAATCAGTGAAGCTGAATGCGCAAACTATATTACCATCGCCACTAACATAACCGAATATACACCCAGTACCATCTTTCTTATTCGCGAGTATAATGGAATGGTTAGCGTAAACACACATATCAACTGCGTAACCTCTATATATCTCGGGAATCCAGTAATTATGCTCAAATTGCTTACCAGCATACTCTTTATCTTTGTCGAGTTTACCATAAAAATCTTGAACAAAATAATGGGTGGCGCGGCAATCGATATATGTTTTTGAATTTGGCATACTAACATCCAGTCCTTAAATAGAAAGTGGAGGGGAATTTAGCCCCTCCACCAACTCAATCTCTGTGTAAAAATATTATCTTGAGTAATACTCAACTACTAAGTTTGGCTCCATCACAACAGGATAAGGAACTTCTTCAAACTTAGGAATTCTGATAAACTTGCCTTTAAGAGCCTTTGCATCAACTTCAAAATAATCTGGGACATCACGCTCTGGATGTTGCACAATACCTTGAATTACAACGTTATCTTTTGATTTTTCACGAACTTCAATAACATCACCTTCTTTCAGGCGGTAGCTAGGAATATTGACCTTTTTACCATTCACTGTGAAATGTCCATGATTTACAAACTGGCGAGCCGCAAACACTGTTGGAACAAAACCAAGACGGTAAACAGCTATATCAAGCCTGCGCTCTAAAATACCAATAAGGTTTTGAGCTGTATCGCCTTTATATCTAACAGCTTGGTCATATATAGCTCTGAATTGCTTCTCGCCAATATTGCCATAATAGCCTTTCAGTTTTTGTTTTTCACGAAGCTGCAAACCGAAGTCTGAAGTTTTTTTACGCGCTGTAGCACCATGCTGACCAGGTGGAAAGTTTTTCTTTACAACTGGATCTTTTGCACGACCCCAAAGGCTAACGCCCAAACGGCGACTGATTTTATATTTTGACTGAACTCTTTTAGTCACGATATTCCTATATTGTTTAATGTCTTGTTCATTTCGGAGGACGCAATATATAAAAACCTAGAGCTAAGTCAACAGCATTTTAGAAAAAGGTTCAAATTATATAGCTTCCTATGGATATTTTCACAAAACCTTCACTTTAGTTTTGTCAGATAGCGACTATAAAATCAGTGATTGTAATAAACTTAAATCAGGTTAAGAAAATAGTAATCACATGCCAGACGTAATAAAAATAAACAATATAGGGAATGTACTTGCGGAAGTCATAGAAAAACTTGTTTCTTCTGGTCTTCTTCCCGCAAACATACCCATGCTATCTGGTGAGAGCTATCTTCACCTATTTGCTGGACTAGAAACGAAAGCTATGGCTAGAAGCAATCTAAAATTGGTAGGCTTAACCGACGAAGCACTGGTTGGCGCTTACGCAATGGGGCTTGCGAAATCTTCAGAAAAGCTCATTCCATCAATTTGCATGGTTACAAGAGAACCGGGGCTAGCTAACCTGCACCCCGTTATTGATGAAGCAAAACAAGCAAATACTCCTTTAATAATATTGGCAGGGCAAGTCCCTACTAGCAGAATTGGTCTTGGCTTAACTCAAGAAATAATACCTGAAGAATATAGCAATAAAATTACAGTCATTGAAATAACTGAGAAAGACCCAATTAAAGCCGTAAAGAAACTTCTAGAGGCTTATATCTCTGCTATAAAACCAGTTCCAAAGCCAGTTTTGGTGCTTATGCCATCCGATATTTTGGCGCATCCACTAGATACAGATGATGAATATCTTGAGGCTCTATCAAGTGGAATAAGTGCTGCATTAGCCGAATTTAAAGAAAAACTTAAACAAAAAGATAAGCCCAATCAGTCTATAATAAATAGTGCCGCGCAAATGATAGGGCAATCAAATTCTCCGATAATAATCGGCGGGCATATTGTATCTTCAACAAAATCTCATGCTGCTTTTAATAAATTAGCGACTGACCAATCAATAGGGGTAATTAGCGAGTTTAGAAATCAAGAAGTCACTAACACCAATGATCCCAACAAAGTGGGCTGCGCTTCACTTAGCTGGAACCACCAGTTAAAAAGCGTTTTTGCAGAATCAGACCTTGTTATAATCTGTGGAAGGCCAGAGATAGAATCAATGGAGAATTTAAATCCATATCTATTTGAGGGTAAAAAAGTTATTCACATCAATCTAGATGATGATTATGCAGATTCAATTCGAAGAAATGAAAAACATCCTTTGCACTATGTGAAAGATGAGGATTATATCGCAATTACAGGCAATGTTAACGAGGTATTCTCTGCATTACAGCAAGCAACTGGCGTGCTTCATGTCAATCAAAAGCAATCTCGTGATAGCTGGCTTGAACAACATCATCAAAATTTTATTGAAGCAAGAAACAACGTATTTACAGATGGTTTAGAAGGCGATGGCATTGATCCAGCGCGCTTCATGGCAGCGATTGCTGAAATCTTTCCACACGCTATTCACACAACCGATGCGGGAAATTGCATGATTCCAGCGGAAATGATTTTTGATAAAACTATCGCACCCACAAATGGCACAATGGGGCTTTCTGGTGGATTCGCCCTTGGTGCAGCAGCCGCCTCACCAAATAATTCTGTATTCTGCCATATGGGAGATGGCGCATTCTTTATGAAAAATATTGGCGCAATAGCCGATGCGGTAAACCAAGAATTACCAATCAACTTTATTGTATATAACAATGTCAAGCACGCCACTATATACATGCACGCAAGAAACGCGGGATATGATGACCTTCATGCTACCGATCTTGCACATCACAACTACGCTAATATAGGAAGATCAATCACAGGAATTGCCTTCAGAATTGAGCAAACCCAGCATATACCAGAGTTATTACAATACATTCAAGAACTCAGAAACAATGGCGAGAATAGGCCAATCGTTATCGAAGTAATGGTACACGAAAAATATGTAGCGCCTCATCTAACAACCGATGATCTTGCCAAAGTTCCCAAAAAATCGCCCATAGACCTTAACTTGGCAGGCAATCCACATACAGCGCAAAAACAAATCAAAAAATAATTGTTGGAACGGTTTTGGCTTTCTGCTAGGAAAGTCTCTTTCGTATAAAACATTATAAAGATTATATCAGGATGCAGACACCAATTGTCAAAGAACTTGAGAAAAAACGTGAAGATGCCAGACAGGGCGGCGGAATAACAAGAATAGATGCGCAACATTCAAAGGGTAAACTAACCGCTCGCGAGAGAATCAGCGTTCTTTTGGATACAGATTCATTTGAAGAATTCGATATGTTTGTAGAACATCGCGGAACGCACTTTGGCATCGATAAAACAAAAATTTCAGGCGATGGCGTAGTCACAGGGCACGGCACAATCAATGGTCGCCCTGTTTTTGTTTACAGCCAAGACTTTACCGTGTTTGGAGGCAGTTTAAGCGAAACCAACGCGAAAAAAATCTGTAAAATTATGGATATGGCCATTAAATATGGCACCCCCCTAATTGGAATTAATGACTCTGGCGGAGCGCGCATTCACGAAGGTGTTGATTCGCTTGGTGGATATGCCGAGATCTTTCAACGAAATGTTATAGCCTCTGGAGTTGTTCCGCAAATATCTTTAATTATGGGCCCATGCGCTGGTGGGGCTGTTTATTCCCCTGCCCTAACTGACTTTATCGTCATGGTAAGAGATAGCTCTTATATGTTCGTAACAGGGCCTGAGGTCGTAAAAACAGTTACCCACGAGATTGTTACCCAAGAAGAATTAGGCGGGGCAGATACACACACTCGCAAAACTGGCGTTGCTGATCTTGCATTTGATAACGATATTGAAACATTACAACAAACACGCAAGCTATTTAATTATCTTCCGCTTTCCAACCTGCAATCTGCACCATATAGGCCAACAACTGATTCGGCAGACAGGGTTGAGATGTCGTTAAATACTCTGGTGCCTGAGAATCCTAACAAGCCATACGACATGCTTGAGCTTATTCACCGAGTGGCAGATGAAGGCGAATTTTTTGAGATACAGCCAGATTATGCGAAGAATGTTATTATTGGATTTGCAAGAATGGATGGTCACCCAGTCGGAATTGTTGCAAATCAGCCAATGCACCTAGCTGGATGTCTTGACATTGATGCCTCAAGGAAAGCTGCGCGTTTCGTGAGATTCTGCGATGCTTTTAATATTCCATTAGTTACATTTGTTGATGTACCTGGATTTTTACCAGGAACATCACAAGAGCATAACGGGATCATTAAACATGGTGCGAAACTGCTTTATGCCTATGCGGAAGCAACCGTTCCTAAAATTACAGTAATTACCCGCAAGGCGTATGGTGGGGCTTATGACGTTATGAGTTCAAAACACTTACGCGGCGATATAAACTACGCTTGGCCTTCTGCTGAGATTGCTGTTATGGGTCCAAAAGGTGCGGTGGAAATTATATTCAGGGGTCTTTCTCAAGAAGAGCTTGAGCAAAAAACTGAAGATTATCGCAAAACATTTGCAAGCCCGTTTGTTGCAGCGTCTCGCGGCTATATAGATGATATTATAAGACCTCAAAACACCCGCTTTAGAATCTGTAAGGCATTATCTGTTTTGAGATCAAAGAAACTGGAAAATCCTTGGAAAAAACACGATAACTTGCCACTATAAATCTATGACTAATGATACACCAAATAGCGAACTAGACAGCCCAAAGTTAAGGGGTATAATTACCAAAACTATGGCCGCACGAGCAATGAAACAACTAAAAATGGTTGTGCTAGATAACGGAGAAGTTGATCTCTATTCTTCGATTGGATGGTGGGCTCCCTCAAATATTGATAGTTTCCTATACTTTATTCTGAACGGCACTGGGATAGGAGAGATAATAGACACCGCAAAAGATCAGAATAAAATGCGTGAACGAATCATGGAAACAATCTTTCTTGCAGAAGTTATAAAAGATTGCACTATAGTTCCTTATCAAGACTTTAACATGCAAGCAAGAATGGGATTAATTGCAAAAGATGAAGTAACGGGAGAAGAAAAGGCATTTGGAAGATTCATAGTAAGATTCAAACAATCTGAATTTCTAGATACTCTCAAAGACTTTATCGAACAACACCTAAAGCCAATAGGCTTTGATTACGAAAGAGCTATTTAGATAATGCCTGAAATATCAAGATTTTTAGGAATTCTTATTACAATGTATTATGACGAACATGGCTTGCCACACTTTCATGCCAAATATAACGATTATAGGTTAACAATGGAAATTAATAGCGGTATAATTAGTGGCAAGTTTCCGAGAAGAGCAATGAAAAATCTTATAGAATGGTACGAGATACATAAAGAAGAGTTATTGTTAAACTGGGAGCTTGCTAGAAATGGCAAGCCTCTAAATGCTATTGAACCTTTGGAGTAGATATGGATTATAAATTAACCAAAGCCTCTTATATTGAGGGATATAAAATCGCCGTTGAATTTAACGATGGTGTAAAAGGTGTTATTGATTTATCTGATGCTCTAAAAGGCGAAGTTTTTGAGCCTTTGAAAAATGTTCACTTTTTTAGAGAGTTTACTATTAATCATGAATTTGAAACCATTACATGGCCAAATGGAGCTGATATTGCTCCTGAATCTTTACGTATTCGTGCTTTAAACTATAACCAAAACAAATAAATGTTCGAGAAAATATTAATCGCCAACCGCGGCGAAATAGCGGTAAGAATCATGAAAACAGTCCGCAAGATGGGCATTTCAACTGTTGCTGTTTATTCACAGGCTGATACTTCTGCGCTTCATGTTATAGAAGCCGATGAAGCTGTGTTTATTGGCCCTTCTCCATCTGTGCAGAGCTATCTTTCTGTTCCAAACCTTATATCTGCAATCAGAAAGACTGGCGCAGATGCTGTTCATCCTGGATATGGCTTTCTTTCAGAAAACGCAGAATTTGCTAAAGCTCTTAAGAAAGAAGGCGTTACCTTCATTGGCCCTGATATTAAAGCAATTGGCCTGATGGGTGATAAAATAGAAGCAAAGAAAATTGCTCGCAAGGCCAATGTTAATACCGTTCCAGGAACATTAGACGCGGTTGACTCAGTGGAGCAAGCCGCAAGAATTTGTAAGGAAATCGGCTACCCTGTTATGATAAAAGCAGCAGCGGGCGGCGGTGGCAAGGGAATGCGAATTGTAAATAATGATACTGAACTTGCAGAAAGCATTCGCGCGGCAGCACATGAGGCTGGCTCTAGCTTCAGCGATGACAGAGTATTTATTGAGAAATATATCAAAAAACCACGCCATATCGAGATTCAGGTTCTCGGAGATAAACATGGAAATTATGTATATCTTGGTGAGCGCGAATGCTCAATCCAGCGCAGACACCAAAAGATTATCGAAGAAGCACCAAGCCCATTTCTCGACGAAGAAACCAGAAAAGCGATGGGTGAGCAAGCAGTTGCTCTTGCTAAAGCAGCGGGATATTACTCAGCAGGAACAGTAGAATTCATAGTTGATGAAGAAAGAAATTTCTACTTCCTCGAAATGAATACAAGGCTACAGGTTGAGCACCGCGTAACCGAGTTAATCACTGGCTATGATTTAGTTGAACTAATGATTAAAATTGCAGCGGGCGAGAAACTTCCTTTCAATCAAGAAGATATTAAGCTAAATGGCTGGGCTTTAGAAAGCCGAATATATTCTGAAGATCCGACTCGTGGCTTCCTTCCATCAATTGGAAGAATTACTGGCTACAGAGAACCAGAGGCAAAGACTGGGATACTCATTGATAGCGGAGTTTATGAAGGCTCAGAAGTGAATATGTTTTATGATCCAATGATTTCAAAACTATGCACTTATGCAGAGACTCGTGAAAAAGCAATTGAGCTTATGAAAAATGCTCTTTCAGAATATGTAATTCATGGAGTCTCACACAACGTTAGCTTTTTAGAAGCAATTATCAATAATGAACGCTTCCAAAGCGGCGATATGTCAACCAACTTTATTGCGGAAGAATATCCAAAAGGTTTCTTGGGTGCAGAGCTTAACTCAGAAATCACCAGAAACCTAATTGCTGCCGCCGTTCATATTCACATGAGAACCCTTGAACGCGAAGATAGAATAGAAGGGCAACTTCCAGGGCGTCAGAGAATTGTTGCCGCAAGGTGGGTTATCAACGTTGATGGAGAAAACTACTACGTTTTCGTAACTAAGCGCGAAAATGGCTATGATGTTGCATATGAAGATGAAATCATCGCTGTAAGAAGCGAGTGGGAACCAGGCAGAAAACTATTTCAAGGCGCAGTAAACGGTAAGAACTTTAGTGTGAAATTTGATAACCTCGTTGAAGGTTACCGAATGACGCACTCTGGCTCTACAGTAAATGTCATTCCACGCACTCCGCGAGTTGCAGAACTTATAAAATACATGCCTGAAAAATCATCCACAAAAAAGAAACCCCATCTGACATCACCTCTTGCAGGGTTAATTGTCGGTGTTCGGGTTAAAGAAGGTGATCATGTTAAAGCTGGAAATCCAATCATACTTATTGAAGCTATGAAAATGGAAAACTTAGTGACTGCAGACCACGATGTTGATATAAAATCTGTAAACGTAGCTGTGGGAGACAGCGTTGCAATGGGTCAGGTCTTAGTTGAATTTGCTGAAAAAGCCGAAGAAGCTCCAGCAAAAAAGCAAGATAAAGCCGCTTAATTTTGCATATTTAGTCTGCCTCCTAGATAGTGTAGCAGATAAAACAGGGAGATGGACCATGACAACAACATTAAGCGAGTTTGACGACATCCAATCAAACATTGATCTTCATATTCAAATCTGTGAATTAGAAATTCTTGCTTTGATAAATAAAAAGGGCGGATGGGTCAAAACTTATGACGAACTAAAGCCAGAATTTGATAATGATCACAAACACCTATATCGCCACGCTTTTCAAAGGCTTTTCAACGCGGGCTTTATAGAGATAGATTCATATAAACCAGATGAAGAAACAAAAGCCACATCAACCATTAAAATCACTGAAGAAGGGATGGATATATTATCTATTGCGGAAGTAAGACTGCAAAACTATGGGCAATATGAAGTTCATCACCCTGAGCTATTATCTCATGCCAAATCAATCATTGCTATTCAGATTTGATAACCATCAATATGAATATAGAGCGTAAATAATGACTAATTGTAATGATGAAAACGAAGAAAATGCAATTAACATAGAGTGTTTAACCAAAACTTATCTGATATACGAAAAGCCATCTGATAGGTTAAAGCAATTTCTGTTTAGGGGTAGGAAAAGATTCTATAAAGAACATCCCGCTCTTAAGGGAATATCACTCGAAATAAAACGAGGCGAAACGGTAGGCTTAGTGGGCAGAAATGGCTCTGGTAAATCAACATTACTGCAAATTATTGTAGGAACCCTTCCACAAACATCTGGAAACTGCAAAGTAAATGGCAGAATATCAGCACTGCTTGAACTGGGTGCTGGTTTTAATCCAGAATTTACTGGCCGCGAGAATATTTATATGAACGCTGCAATATTAGGGCTTTCTAAAGCTGAGACTGATAGCAAATTTGATTCAATTGTAGAATTCTCTGGCATTAAAAATTTCATTGATCGCCCTGTTAAAACTTATTCAAGCGGAATGTATATTAGACTTGCCTTCTCAGTTGCTGTTGCAACTGATCCAGAAATCTTGATTGTTGACGAGGCTCTAGCCGTTGGCGATGAGGCGTTTCAGAAAAAGTGCTTCGACAAGATACAAAGCCTTAAAGACTCTGGCACAACCATCTTATTTGTATCCCACTCGGCGGGTGCAATTGTCGAAATATGCGATAGAGCCGTTTTGATGGATAGTGGAGAGATTCTAATGATAGACTCTCCGAAGAAAGTTATAGCCAACTATCACAAAATGATATTTGCACCTCAAGATAAAATTTCTGAAATCCGCGACCAAATTCTAGGCAATAGCAGTGGCGGAAACAGCCTGCAAAATTCTGAATTTGAATCCTTAGAGGAAGATGAGGCTTCTTACGATAAAAACCTGCTTCCTGAAACAACTGTAACTTATGAATCAAATGGCGCGATAATTAGCAACCCACGCATCGTTGATATGAAAGATAGACAGGTTAATCTTCTAGATAGACGAGGTAAGTATAAGGTTAAATTTGACGTTCAGTTTAACAAACACTCTGAATCAGTTTTATTTGGAATGCTAATAAAATCAATGAGTGGAATTGAAATCGCAGGTTCAACCTCAGCAACCAGACAAAACGCCGTTACAATCGCAGAAGCAGGGAGCAGAGCAGAAGTTGAATTTACATTCGATTGCTTGTTAATGGCTGGCACTTATTTTATAAACTGTGGCTGCTCTGGATTGATAGCAGGTGAGAGAAAGTTCCTGCACCGCATTATTGACGGCCTGATGTTTAGGGTTAATCCTGAGCCTGAAATTTTGGTTGGCGGCATTGCCGACTTATATATTGAAGCAAAAATTAATATGTGCTAGTTTGCCCATCGAATATGCTTACTATCGATACAAAAAAGGTGTTTAGAATCTTCATTGCTGTGTTTTTACTCAGCATTACGCTGCCTTTTTATTCTGCATCTGCAAGTATGAATATAAAATCTAATGAAGATAGTAATCTTATTCAGATATGTTCCGCAAATGGTATAAAGTGGATAGCTCTAGACGATAGCGGCAAAGAAAAAGACTCAAACTCAAAAAGCAGCAAAACCCTTCACGAATGCCCAGTCTGTTATTTGAACAAGATTTCCGTAACTACACCCTCACCTGCTTTTAACGGAATTTATCCATCAAACCTTGCATCACTTGTAAAAAATTGGTGGGCTGTTGATTTATATTCCCCATTAATCCTTGCGGAAAATCTTAAAAGCCGCGCCCCTCCCTATATCATCGCATAATACTCTTATAAAACAAGCCTGTTAGCAATAGCATTGTCTATCATGCTTGCTCTCGCAAGCCGCTTGGGCGAAGTAATTTCACTTAAATTAATTCAATTTTATTATTATGATTCAGAATATTAAGACTCAGGTCATCACCCATTCCCAACACGAAGAAAAACATGTTCACGGCAGAACAACATTCGATAAAGCATTAACCATTGCTGGAATTACTGGTGCAGCTATATCAATCTCCCCTCTCATTATGGAAAAAGCTGGCATCGGCAGAAAAGAGTTTGATTTCTTCGCACATAACTGCTGCCCAGTGATTGAGAAAAACGGCATTTCTTTATGCACCAACAAAGACGGCATTAAAACATATGGCATAGCTGGCGCAATATCCGCAGGCCTAGATAGAATTCCCGTTGTGGGTGGAACCTTATCAAAAGGCGGCATCGAATCAGCATTAACTTCAGGTGGGCTAATGATATTCGGCCATCAAGTCGGCGGATTAATAAGAGGAGGTGCCCCAAAGGGTAGCTTCCGCGCTCGCCTTGCAGGCATTACCAGCACTACATTACAGCTCTTCGGCCTTGTTATTGCACTGCCTGCCATCTTACCATCTGTTGGACACGGACTTGCCTATATCTCTTCAACAATTGGTATAGATAAAATTGATTACGAAGGCAAAGATTCAACGGGTCCAGCAACTGCTCTGATGGGTGTGCTTGGCAAAGTTCCAGGTGAATGTAAAAGCACGGCAAAACTAAATGATGGAGCTTACGGAAGTATAGGGGTTCTATGCTGCCTTGCCAATGCAGTGATTCCATCAATATCGACAATATTTTCTGCAAACAACAAGCAATCAAGTAACGAGATAATAAGATGATAGAACGCGCAGCACATAAACCATCCATTGATTTATCAACACTTTCCGAAAATGAATTGGCAGAGCTTCGAGCTAAACATCTTGAAGAAATAAAGCAGCTTGAAAATCCCAGTATCTTCCAGAAGGTTGCAGGATTTGCCTCAAGACTTTTTGTTGCATCTTCAACTCTAGTTGCCGGCCTCTTCATTGCGGAAAAAACATTTATTAGTAATAGCAGAAATAAATTTGCCAAAGAAGCTGAACGCAAACTCACTAATAGCAACAAAACACGCACAGAATATGACTATCTCACTATACTACCAGAAGTTCCTGATAAACCTCAGGCAGATATTGTTTGGTCATGCGCTGGATGTAGTGGCTGTACTGGCGGAATGTATGGCCAATGTGGAGCAGTTAAAATTGATGATAACGCGCCAAATAAAGCCAACTATCACCCCGTAACAGAAGATCAAATTGCTACACTAAAAGCAAAAGGTGATTACGCACAAAAAGCAAAAAAATATTATGCAGAGCATCCCAATGATCCAAAACTGCAAATAAGGGGAATGGAGGATTTAACTGGTGTCAAATATCAAGGCACAAAAACTGCCACACCTAGCGAAGAAAAAACTGATGAAAAAGCAAGGAATCATAGCATTGAAAAACAATGGATATTCGCATCAGTTACATCATCAATATTCTCTCTAATAACCCTGAAATGGGTTGATGATATTTTTGCAAAACCTACCAAAGATCACATTCATCATTTAAAGCACGAAGTTCAGCACATTGAAGATGAAATGAACTTCCGCGAAAGAATAAAAAATCAGAAAACAACTCAATCAGAAAGCATAAGATAATGACAAAAAGCACTTTTTATAACCCTCTTCAAGCAGCACTATGGTTACATCAGCCATCAAGTGCAGGTTTCAGAAGCAATTATGTTGCATACATTCCAATGCATAGTGGATACGTTGATGCATTCATTCAAAACCTTGCAGAATATGGCATAAATTTCGTTGGAAAAACTGGCCAAGTCGTTTCAGCAAAAGACTACACTCCAACCGTTATCAACCAAGATAACTATCCAATAGCCGCAATTCATATTGCAAGCTCAAGTGAAGAAAAACTTACAACCAGCATTTTGCAGCAAAACGGCATTATAGTTAAAAGATGCTATGGCACTGTTAGCTAATTATTTGAGATGCGCTGCGTTGTCAATTTTTTCAAGTAACAAGTAAAAATGTGCGTGTAATAGCTTGCCCTATTGCCAAACATTTTTGCGAAGTTAATTGGAAAAATTGACAGCAGCCCAGAGGGTTTGAATGAAAATTGGTATAAATTTACAAGAAATACTTGCAGATAAGAGTAACTATCTGGCGCATATTTCTTGTAAATTTCTCCGCAATTTTGATTCAAACGCATTCTACAAATAATTAGCTAACAGTGCCATGAGTTTGGTGGCGCAAACAACGATTGCTTTGTTGAAAATATTGAGAACAGACTTCGCCAAAAGCTAGGAGACCTTCCATCAACAATCTTGGGAAAACCAGCAGAATTAATAGAAAAGAGATTTTAACTCTGGATTCTAACTCTGCCCTGGAGGCTTTCTTTCTATATCTCTCATTATCACTTTAACAGAGTTATAGTCAATCTCTCTGCCAGATTTTGTGATGTAGTCTGGCGCAACTTCCGCCGACTCTGGAATGTATGCGGGTGAAGGGGCAGCTTGATATTCTGTATTCACTGTGTAGATGCGAGAAGTAGCTCCAACATCATACTTTTGTTCAGCGTAAGCCGCTGAAGAGTATAGAAGTAAAGAAGATATAATCGCTATTTGCTTTAACATAAAAACCTTTATGGTTGTTTATGGGCGTGCTTATAAATTGAAAAATGAGCTATGACCAGAAGTATTAAGTCAGCCCTATTCATGCAATTACTGCATACCTAGTACAAAAATAGGTGTTTTTAGAGGACTGTATCGCTATTATGTTGATTTTAAACAAATTATTTGCAGTCAAAGTTTGCTCTACTTCGCAAGATGGATTATTGCCTGTTCGGCTCTTACCCTTATTGATGGAGGGGTTGCAAGGTTCTCAGCGATAGATTTATAAACTTCTATAGCTTTATCACCCTCGCCTTTTTCCAGATGAATAAGTGCGATTCTTTCTTCAGCTAGGGCTTTTAAATCTGGATTATTTTCTGAGTTTATCGCCTGAAGCGTTGAAATCGCTTGGTCACTGTTACCATTTAAAATCTGAACATAAGCAAGAGTATTGACCGCTATTGCTTGTTTTAAAAAATTGTCAGTACTGGTTAGAGTATCTAGCTGTTTTAGTTCTTCTTCCGCCTTTTGATAGTCCTTAGAAGTCAATTGAATTGAAGCAAGATTAAGCGAAGCAAGGGTTGAATATCCTCCAACGTCAGCATCAATTATGGCATTAAAATTGTTTATAGCTTCATCCAACTTGCCTGCTTGCATACTATCAACTGCTTTTGAATAGATAGCCGCCTGATCATAGATATTTGATTCTTTATATGACTTATAAACATTTGATATAATAACGAATAGCAAAACAAACGTAACCAACCCCGCAACATACACGCCATATCTTTTGATGATATTTTGTATCTTCTCGCGTTCTAGATCTTCCTTAATTTCCCTTGCTAATTCTGAAGACATTGCACTATTCCCATTCTATAGTTGCTGGTGGTTTGCTGGTTATATCATAAACCACCCTGTTGATACCCTTAACTTCGTTCACAATTCTACTTGCAACCCGCGCCAGAAAGCTATGTTCAAAATGATAATAGTCTGCTGTCATACCATCTGATGATGTTACAGCTCTAAGCGCAAGAACGCTGTCATATGTTCTTCCGTCACCCATTACTCCAACAGTTCTTACTGGAAGCAACACTGCAAATGCCTGCCATATCTCGTCATAAAGTCCTGCGTTTCTGATCTCCTCGATATAAATTGCATCTGCTCTTTGCAGAATATCAACTTTATCTTTGGTTATATCGCTAGGAATTCTAATCGCAAGTCCAGGACCTGGAAAAGGATGTCGGCTAATCATATTTTCAGGGATTCCAATTTCACGGCCGAGCCTTCTAACTTCATCTTTAAATAATGATCGCAATGGCTCAACCAGATTCATCTTCATATGCTCTGGAAGGCCGCCAACATTATGATGCGACTTTATCGTAACACTTGGCCCACCTGAATATGATATAGACTCAATAACATCAGGATATAACGTTCCCTGAGCTAGAAAGTCTGCTCCTCCAACCTTTGCGGCCTCCTCATCAAAAATGTCAATAAAAGTCTTGCCAATTATTTTGCGCTTTTGCTCAGGATCGGTAACTCCAGCAAGCCTCGAAAGAAAAACATCTGAAGCGTCACGGTGTATGAGTGGAATATTAAAACCATCTCTAAACATTTTTACAACTTGCTCTGCTTCTTTATATCTAAGCAAGCCAGTATCAACGAATATACACTTTACATTATCACCTATCGCATCATGCAGAAGTTTGGCAACAACAGTTGAATCAACCCCGCCGCTAACCGCGCATATAACCTTTGAATCTCCAACTTTATTTCTAATATCTTCAATTGCTTGGGTGCGGAATGAAGACATGCTCCAATCGCCTTTGAATCCACATATATTATAGAGGAAATTTTTGATTATATCTGTTCCGCGATAAGTATGAACAACTTCTAGATGAAACTGCACACCATATTGCCTGCGCGCACTGTTTTCAATAATCGCATAAGGAGTTGTATCAGTCGAGGCAATAACCTTAAAGCCATCAGGAATTTTTGTTACTTTATCTCCGTGACTCATCCAAACCTGATAGGATGAATTTTTTATCCACACCCCTTCTGTTAATAAAGAGTCTTCTAAGATTTTTATTTCGGCTCGGCCAAATTCACGTTGATCAGATGGTTGAACATCCCCCCCCAAAATACCGCACATGAGTTGCTGTCCATAGCATATGCCGAGTATTGGAAGGCCGAGATTAAATATCTCTTTATCAACAGTTGGTGCATTATTTTCCTGAACCGATGCTGGCCCACCAGAAAGTATTATAGCCTTTGCATTCAAAGACTTTATCTTATCAAGAGATGTCGAACAGGGGATAACCTCAGAATAAACGTTAAGCTCACGCGCCCTTCGCGCTATTAGCTGGGTAAACTGAGAACCAAAATCAATTATAAGTACTTTTTCTTCATTCATAATAGCTACATGTTTAAAAGCCAAAATTCTTGACTATCAAGTTGTTTTTTGAGTATGTCTATTTACAATATTTTGCAATGCTTATTTATAAAGCATTTCAAACAATAATTTATAATCTTTTTTCTCGTTAGTATATGCGCCTGATAATTATATTTATGATTCTTGCTCTATCTGTTGGTGCAGCTTATGTTGCATTTCAGGTGACCAATAAAGAAAAAAAAGAAGAGGTGAAAGTCGTTGTTGAACCACGAATTGTCAAAGAAGAGGTTCCAACTGAGCTTGTGCTTGTTGCAAGAAGCCCAATCCCTGTGGGAACGCCACTCAAGCCAGAAATGCTGGATAGACAGCCTTGGCCAAAACATTTAATAGTTGGCGATTTCATCATAAGCGATGGGCAAGACTCTGATGTATCGGGGATGGTAACAAGAGCACCATTCCAAGCTAACGAGCCAATTATAAGAACTAAACTTGCAAATCCATCTGATCCTAGCTTCCTCGCTGCATGGGTGAGAGATGGGATGCGAGCAGTTACCGTTTCTGTAGATGGAATATCAGGCGTTGCAGGCTTCATTTATCCAGGCGACCATGTGGATGTTATTTTGACCCACAACGTTCCTGTAAATAAAGATCCAGCTTCTGCAGATAGCTCAACTAAGGATAAAACAATGCCCCTGTCTGAAGTTATGATTCAGGATGTAAAAGTTCTAGCTGTCGATCAGAAATATTCTACAGAACCAGGACAACTTCCTACCGCACCGAATAGTGTAACAATCGAGGTTAGCCCTGTTGATGCTCAGAAAATCAGACTCGCTGAAAACAATAAGGGCTCCATTTCTCTTGCTCTACGCGGTATCAAGAAAGATGAGAATGCAGAATCTGCTTTCCTTCCTCGCCCTGTTGGAGTTGCCGATCTTTCACGCACTTTACCTCCCACATACTATCCGATTTTATTTGAGGCTGATAACAACTTTAGGGCAAAAGTTATTAATCCATATAAAGGCGAAACAGCTAATCAAGAAGGAAGTGACGAAAATATGGAAAATCTTGCCGACCTAAAATCTTTGTCATCACAAGCTATGGAAAAACTCAGCGGTGAAACTTCAATTACAATCTTTAGGGGCACTCAGAAAGAAACTGTTGGGGTTGCAAATCAATGAAAATATCGTTTACTTATTTGGATTATATGAAAAAAACATCTGTACTACTCCTTTTATCGGGCTTCTTTTTTGCTTTGTCTGCTTCGAATAACTCGGCAATGGCAGATACTGTTGAGATACCTGTGAATAAGTCTGAAATAATCAGCATTGATGGCAATATGAAAGAGATGATTGTTGCAGACCCTACAATCGCTGATGTTGTAGCACATGGTAGCAACAAGATTTCCGTGATCGGCAAAAGAGTTGGAAAGACTACGATAAGTATATTCGGCGAGCAAAACAAAGTTTTAAGAGATATTGAAATATCAATCACTTACGACTTACAGCTAATCCGCAAAACACTAGGAACTTTCTTCCCTAACGAATCTGTTGGCGTTGAAATGGTTGGCTCTAACATTGCTCTTACGGGAACTGTTAACGACGCTGATACAGCAAATAAGATAGTTAACGTTGTGAATCAATTTATCACCAACATTTCTGGTGGAACGCCAGCGGCTTCTACAAGCTCTTCATCTGGAAATGACACAACACCTACAACAAATTATCCCAATATCATTAACATGCTACAAATCAAATCTGGCCAGCAGGTTATGCTTAGGGTTAGGGTTGGTGAGATTCAAAGAAATGCACTGAAAAAACTTGGGTTTAGCTTAGGCGCACAAACCACTAGAGGTAATGCTACAGTAGGGTTTGAAGCAGGGGGGCAAGAGTTATTCCGTGGTGCTGGCGAACAACCTTTTAGCAGAACTTTAGGAGAGACTGGGCTTGGCATGATATGGGGTGCAGGCTCAGTGAGCGTACAAGCTGCACTTGATGCACTTGAAACTGATGGGCTTTTCAAAGTTTTAGCTGAACCAAACCTTGTTGCAATATCAGGCGAAAAAGCTGAATTTTTGGCGGGTGGAGAATTTCCAATTCCTATCAACGGAAGCGACGATAATATAACCGTTGAATTCAAACAATATGGCGTTGCTGTTCAGTTTACTCCATATGTTTTATCACCTGAGAGAATTAGGCTAGTGGTTCAGCCAGAAGTTTCAGAATTAACGGATGTTGGCTCCGTTAATGTTAATGGTCTTGTTATTCCTGCAATTTCTGCAAGAAGAGCTAAAACAACAATCGAACTTGCACCAGGCGAAGGCTTCATGATTGCTGGCCTTATCAAAGATAAACTTGATACTAACGTTAATGAAACACCTGGAGTTGCTGAAGTTCCGATTTTAAGCTCCTTGTTTAGAGCAACAAGTTTTGAAAGATCTGAAACAGAGCTTGTGATTGCAGTTACGCCATATCTTGTTGACCCTATGGTTAGCAAAGATATTAAACTACCTACAGATAATTTCAAACCTGCATCAGTTATGGATTCTATATTTTACGGTGCAATTGGCAGTTTAGACGGAGATGCTTTGGAACGTTCGCAACGTCCGAAACTTGAAGGCCCTGTCGGCTTTATGGTGGAGTAACAAGTGCTATTAAAAACTGAAAATCATTCAAACGGCAACTTTATGAAAAAATTTGTAAAATTTAAATCCACACTTATGCTTATCTTACTTATTAGTGCATGTAGTGAGATTCCGCCTCAAGCCTATTATAATGCTGGTGACCCTGAGATTCAGCTTGATTATAAGAACGAGAAAATCAGCCTGCCTATCACCGACTCAAGATCAGTGAAAGAATTAAGGAGCATGCTATCAAAAGAGCGTCCTACCTATGCTGAGTTTGCATGCTTTGCCAGATCTCCTGTATGCCGAGATGCTGAACGTGCTCTGAAGGATGCTGGTGTTGAGATTAGAAACTCTGCAAGTGGCAGCGGGGTATCTTTGATATATAAAAAAGTTGTTGCCAGAGACTGTGACCAAAGTTTTCTTACCAACCATGTAAATCCTTACAACTTAAACCATCAGGCTTATGGCTGTTCTATCAGGGGAAATATGTTGCAGATGGTTAGTGACCGCGAACAATTCACCAATCCGAAGATGATGGGCAACAGCAGTGGAGAGAAAGCCGTTCAGGCAATGGATAACTATCGCAAGGTTCCAAAATCTCAAGATTTCATCCAGAGCTACAGCAGCACATTCAGCAGTAACTAGGAAAGACAACTATGGTGACAAATACCCCCGTAATGGCTGTACTTTCAAATGCGGATGAACGCGATTTCGCAAATCAGATCGCTAACGCACTTGGATATTCTCATGCAAATGTTGTTGTTGGAACTCCATCTGAGGCTGCAAATGCACTTGCTGCGAAAACCTTTCCCGTTCCACAATATCTATTAATTGATATTGCTGAAAGAGGCTTTGACATTCTCGCTGAAATCGATGCGTTGGCAGAATATTGCGATGCGGATACTCGAGTGGTGGTAATGGGCGCGGTTAATGATGTATCTTTTTATCGTGAACTTAGGGGCAGAGGAATAATTGAATATTTTGTACGTCCTGCAAAAATTAGTGATATTCGCGCGGCATTAACCTATGATGATGATGGAATTAAGGCTGGCAAATCTAGCATTATATCATTCATGAGCGCAGCTTCAGGAGATGGTGCGAGCACA
The DNA here is from genome assembly GCA_964484565.1 of uncultured Rickettsiales bacterium. Taxonomy (GTDB): domain Bacteria; phylum Pseudomonadota; class Alphaproteobacteria; order Rickettsiales; family CAZAGG01; genus CAZAGG01. Next base: position 60,987 of record CAZAGG010000003.1, read on the forward strand.
GTTGCTTTGAATGTCGCCTACTCTCTTGCCAAGAAATTTAAACAGTCCACCGTTTTAATAGACATGGATTTTCAGTTTGGAATGGCAGCTCGAAGCCTTGATATTTCGAGTCCATTCGGAATAAAAGAATTGCTGGAACACCCTGAAAGAGGGGTTGATTCAACATTACTTGATAGAATGACCGTTGAATATGACGGCTGTTTAAAAGTAATAGCCGCTCCTAATGATTTGAGATATTGGCCAGCGATTAAACCTGAGTTAATCAGAGATCTGATAGCCACCTTAAGCCAAAGGTATGATTTTATTATTCTTGATCTACCTCATATTTGGTCTACGTGGATAGGAGCCGCAATAAGTGATTCTCACGAAGCAGTAATGGTTTCGCAGTTATGGCTTCGCTCTGTTACGCATACCTCAAGAATTGTAAATGCTTGGCGTGAAATAGGAATTGATGACGATAATATTTCGATTGTAATTAATAGAAGTGGCGCAAAATTCAAAGAGGCAATCAATCATAAAGATTTTGAGAGAGTTTGCGGTAAGAAGATTAATTCTTATCTCACTAACGATATTAAAAGCATAGTTGCGGCAGAAAACGAAGGTAAAACAGTCATCGAAATGGGCGATACCACACTCGGAATTCAACTTAATGAACTCGCCGCAGAGATATTAAGAAAACACAAAGGCAATGCTGCTGCTGATAAAATCGAAGAGGGAAATGCATCTAACAACAAGAAATCTGGCCTAAGCCTAGCTTCTGTTTTTAGCAAAAAGTAATAAATTTCTCATATTTTTGTATTATACATAAAGCAGTATTACTTATAAGTTGTTTTAGAAAAAGGTCTTTTGATAATGTCATTTGGTAAGAAAACAGGTTTTGGCTTTGGTGGATTCGGCAAGTCTGGTTCAGATGACGCTGGCAAAAATCAACCTCAAACACCTCAATCAACCAATACAGCAGAGCCTCTAAAAAGCCCTGATAGTCAGAAACCCGAAAATATTTCCCCCGCTGTAATTGCAGAAGCACCTCAAAAGAAAATACAAATTCCAAACGTGAAAGTTGGCGATAATATTGTCCGCTATCTTGATTCACGACTTGAAAATGATGCATATAGAACAGCCCGACTACATGTTCTTGAGGCAATGCTTGAGAAAATAGACTTTGATGCTTTAGAGAAATTACCGCAGGCAATCAAGAAAGAAAAAATTAGTAAATCTGCCGACTCATTAATTGCAGAGCTTACGATTCCGCTCAATGCCAACCAGCAAGCAGTTCTTCATCAATCTATCATTGATGAAATGCTTGGTTTTGGCCCGCTTGAGCCACTGATGAAAGATCCTGATGTTTCAGATATCATGATAAACACGCACAAGATGATATATATTGAGAAAAACGGCAAATTATCATTATGTGATCTTACTTTTGCGAGTGAAAAACACCTTATCAATATTATTCAAAAAATCGTCTCAACAGTTGGCAGAAGGGTTGATGAAACAAGCCCAATGGTTGACGCTAGAATGCCAGATGGCTCAAGGTTTAACGCAATTATTCCTCCTCTTGCGCTTGATGGCTGTCTAGTTTCTATAAGGAAATTTAAGAAGAATAAAATGCCTCTTAGCGACTATATTGGATATGGCTCGCTTACTCCACAAATGGCTAAATTCCTTGAGATATGCGGCCATATAAGACTCAACATTATTATTTCAGGAGGTACTGGTTCAGGTAAAACCACACTTCTAAACGCCCTTTCTGGAAATATTGATGAAGGTGAGCGCGTTATAACAATTGAAGATGCGGCAGAGCTTAAACTGCATCAACCCCACGTTTTAAGATTAGAGACTCGACCAGCAAACGTAGAGGGAAGTGGAGAAATAAATCAGAGACAACTCGTCAAAAACGCTCTTCGTATGCGCCCTGATAGAATAATTCTCGGTGAGATTCGTGGAGATGAGGTAATAGACGTTCTAGCCGCCATGAACACGGGTCACGATGGCTCTATGGCGACCATACACGCTAATAATCCTCGTGATTGCCTCTCAAGAATCGAAAACCTTGTAGGAATGACAGGCGTTACAATCCCTATGGTCGCACTAAGGCAGCAGATTTCAAGTGCGGTTAACCTAATCGTTCAAATTGCGCGTATGCGAGATGGAAAAAGAAGAATAACCCATATAGAAGAAATAGTTGGCTTAGAAGGTGAAATAATAACCACACAAACTTTATTTGGATATAAACCCGGCCCAATGGGAGAAGATGGTGTTCTCATGGGTACTTTTTATTCAAGCGGAATAAGACCAAGATTCTATGAACAAGCGATTTATTTCAATCGTGATCAAGAGATGGATGAAGCTCTTGGAATTGCGAGAGGTAATATTTAATGTTAGCATATATCCTAGCAGCGGCAGTATTTATAACGGTTCTTACACTCTCTCTATTCATTGGCAAGAGCTGGATAAATTCTGGCTCAAGCAAGAGAATGAGCAAGGTTTTAAGCAAGATTCACGAAGAAACTGACTCAACTTATTATAAAACCCATGTTTCTGAAGTCTCAGTTTTCAGGCAAAATGCACTAGATGACTCTGAGGGCTTCTCAAGATTACTTAAAAAGATACCGGGTTTTGAAAACCTATACGATAAGTCGATAAAAGCTGGATTGAAAGTATCAGGCGAACGCTTCTTTCTATATCTCGTTGCTTTTTTTGCTATCATTCTGATACTTTGCCTGCAATTTGGGTTTGGTGAAATATCTTTTATATTTGCACTTGCGGGAACATTAATACTTCCAAAGATGTATCTTGCCTCAAAAATTAAGGGCAGGAACGATAAATTCATCGAACAATTTCCCGATGCTCTCGACATGATAGTTAGGAGTGTTAGATCAGGCCATCCACTTAATGCTGCGCTTAGAATGATTGCTGAAAATATGCCTGCTCCTGTTGGCCCAGAATTCAGGCAAGTTGTTGATGAAATTGCTTACGGCCGAACCATGACCGAAGCCTTATATCGACTTGCTGGAAGGGTCGGAGAAGCAGATATTAATTTCTTCGTTGTGGTTTTAGTGGTTCAGCAAGAAACTGGTGGTAATCTATCTGAAGTTTTAAGCAACCTATCTAATATCATTAGAAAGAGAAAACAATTACGCCTTAAAATTAAAGCGATTACGTCAGAAGCACGCATTACAGCATGGATTCTTGGCTCACTGCCATTCTTGTTATTAATTGTTTTGCACTTGCTAACACCCGGTTATTTGGATCCTCTATTTGAAAAAGATTCAGGGAAAATTCTTCTCGCCATTTCAATATCGATGGTGGCGGCATGCGCGATGATTGTTAAGAAGATGATTAATATAGATATATAGACAAAATAAGTAATGAACTATGCAAATTGAAGCAATAATAATAGCAGCAATCACAGGTTTGATAATCCTTTCACTAGGAATTATGCTGCTTAATCTAACATCTGGCAGAAAAAATGTTAGCTACCGCGTCGGCAAGATAGCTCAGACACTAAATAAACAAAAAACCGAAGAAGAATATAATCAAGATTTATACTACCCTGAAGAAAAGATTTCAGGAACAACGGCAACGCTCAAGAGAATTCTTGAGTTGTTTGGAATCAGCACAAGAAAATATGAGTCTTTAGTTCAGTTAAGATTTGCTCAAGCTGGAATATATTCTCCTGATGCGATTATTTATTATGTATTCATGAAAAAATTCGGCTTACCGATTGCAATTTTAGTTGCGATAATCTTAATCAGCGGTGAAAGCACAGGGTTAATGCGGGCATTAGGCATGATGTCTGCTTTCTTTGTCGTAATTTTTGGTCTTATTGGTGCAGATTTATATCTTAAAAATCGCAAGGATAAAAGGCAGGTCATTCTTCAACGTTCATTTCCTGATGCTCTTGATTTAATTCTAGTCTGCGTTGAATCTGGCCTTGCTCTTGACGCTGCGCTTGCAAGGGTTACGAGAGAACTTGAACACGCCCATCCAGAAATAACTAAGGAACTTAATAAAACCAGAATGGAATTAACTCTTTTAAACGACCGCCCAAGAGCTTTGCAGAACCTTGCCGAAAGAACTGACTTAGTTCCATTCAAAGCGTTGGTTGGTGCGTTATTACAGTCTGAAAGATTCGGAACCAGCCTTACCGAAACCTTGAGAGTCCTCTCAGATGATTATCGACACACTCGCTTGATGCTCGCAGAACAAAAGGCTGGAAGGCTACCTGCTCTTATGACTATACCTATGATGATGTTGATGATGCCAGCATTCGTAATAATAATAATGGGACCTGCTATACTTTCATTCCTTGATGTGTGGAATCAAAGTGGCCCAGCTAACTAGGGAAAATCTAAAAGAACGCTTCCTTTCAAGACAAATAGGCGCAAATGAAGCCTCTAAAATTCTTGCAAATATTACCGATAAGCAAATAAATAAAATCGCCGATTCTTTTTTTCTATCAGGTGAATACAAACCAAATGGAATCTGCCTTGTTGCAACAGGTGGATATGGAAGACATGAACTAGCCCCCTACTCTGATATTGATTTGTTATTCATTTACGACAAGTCAAATGCCCAGAAAACAACCGAGAAATTTGCAGAAACAGTTCTATACCCTCTTTGGGATCTTAAGCTGAAGGTTGGCCACGCAATCTTAAATGTCAAAGATGTTCAAAACATGGCTAGAAGTAATTTATCAAGCCACACAGCATTTCTTGATGCACGAGCAATATATGGTGATAGAGCCACCTTTAGCAGAATGCAAAAAGAGCTTGAGGAAATTAGAACCAAAGATGGAGTTGCAGCATTTATAGAAGCAAAGCTAACTGAAAGAAATAATCGACATATCAAACTCGGTGATTCGAGATATTTTCTCGAACCCAACATAAAAGAAGGTAAGGGAGGAATAAGAGATCTTCAAACTCTTTACTGGATATTGAAATATGCTTATCCAACTTCATCGATAGAAGATATTGTAAAACAGAAACTTTTATTCTCAGATGAAGCAAAGCTCTTTCATAAGTGTCATAATTTCTTGCTTAGACTTAGGTTCAATCTTCACTACGCTGCTATGCGGGGTGAAGAGAGATTAACTTTTGATATTCAAAAACAAATTGCCTCATGCATGAACTTTAGAGGTAATGACGAAGAAAACGAACCAGTAAATCGACTGATGCAACGATATTTTCTTTGCACAAGAGATATTGCAAATTTAACTAGGTCTGTATGCTCTATGTTAGAATCGCAAGGGCTTAGGGATGTTAAACATAATATTCCTAAAGCTCTACCTACAATTGGTAAATTCCCAATAATATCAGGTAGAATCGCTCTCGGTGCAAATTTTTCTGATATAGAAATGATGATGATTTTTGAAGTTGCCGAGAAAAATAATATCGATATTCATCCATCCGCACTTAGAACTATCAATCGCAATCTAAATCGAATCAAATTCCTTCGTAAAAACGATCAGGCCATCAACTCTTTTCTAAATATTCTAACAGGACAAAAAAGACCTGCCGACACATTACGATTGATGAACGAAACAGGCGTAATTGCAGCATTCATTCCTGAATTTCGCAACATAGTATGCAAAATGCAATATGACAGATTTCACGCATTCACCGCCGATGAACATACCTTCACTGCCATTAATGTAATTCATCTGATCAAAAACTGTGCACTTTCTGAAGAACATCCTCTGGCTACCCAAATAATAGATTGCATTGACGATTATAAAGTTCTCATGCTTGCCATGCTTCTGCACGATATAGGTAAAGGCTCTGAAGAAGGCCAAACACATGCAGGAAAAAAACTAGCCGAAAAAATAGCTCAAAGACTCAACTTAAACATTGAAGATTCAAGTTTTATAGGCTGGCTTGCTGAAAATCACCTACTCATGAGTGACACGGCATTTAGGCGAGATCTAGACGATCCAGAAACTATTCGAGACTTTATCGCTCACTTCAAAAACCAACGTAATCTCGATTATCTCTTTATGATAACCGTTGCAGATATCAAAGCTGTTGGTCCAAGCGTTTGGAATGAATGGAAAGCCTCTCTTCTCAGAAAGCTGTATTGGGAATCTGAAAAGATGATGAGCGAAGGTGGAAAAAATCTTGGCAGCAAAGCACTAATTCGCACTATTAAATATGATATTGCAAAGCAACTTAGTGAATTTGATGCAGATAAAATTACAGAACTCCTTGCCGCCACTCCAGAGAACTTATTACTCAGCTTCAGCCCCGAAAAAGCGGCTATAGCAATTAGAATGCTTGATAAGATAAATTCTGGTGAGGCAAAGATTGATATAAAATTTAGTGAAAGAGATAAACTAGCAACCGAAGTTTTTATATCGTGCCAAGATAGAGAAGGGTTATTTTCAGATCTAACCGCAATAATTGCAATTAATAGCGCTAACATTCTTAGTGCTAAGGCCTTCACGACTGCAAATGGAATAATTATCGATTATTTTCTAATTCAAGATGCATCAAGCAAATCATTTTCTGATATTCAAAAAGCAGAACGCATCACGCAAATGATTGAAGATATGATTGAAGGCAAAATTAACCCATCTAAAATGATAGAGTCATACGACGGTGGAATTTTTAAAACCAATATTAATCATACAAATATCAAAAACAAAATCTCAATCACCAGAAAAGATGACTATATAATTGCGGAAATAAGCGGTGAAGATAAGGTGGGATTCCTTCATAGCTGTGCAGAGCGAATCAATAATGCAGGCTTTAATATTCTCACAGCGCATATTTCTACACACGGCAACCTCGCAATTGATGTATTTTACATCACACCCAAAACACCAGAAAATATTGAGGAGAAAATAAGCTCTCTTGCTTAGACTATCGCTTTAAGTCCGCCCATGTAGGGTATCAAAGCATCAGGAATCTGGATAGTGCCATCAGAGTTTTGATAATTTTCTAAAATTGCAACTAACGTTCTTCCAACCGCAAGGCCTGAGCCGTTTAAGGTGTGCACAAATCTAGTTTCTTTATCACCTGTTTTTCTGGTTCTCGCTTTCATTCTTCTTGCCTGAAAATCGCCGCAGTTTGAACAGCTTGATATTTCACGATATTTATTTTGTGATGGAAGCCAAACTTCAATGTCATAGGTTTTTGTCGCAGAAAATCCCATATCACCTGAACACAGCAACATTACCCTGTATGGAAGCTCTAGCCTTTTTAATATCTCCTCAGCCGCACTAAGCATTCTTTCATGCTCTGATTTTGATTGTTCTGGACTAGTGATACTTACCAGTTCAACCTTGCTAAACTGGTGCTGACGAATCATACCTTTAGTGTCTCTGCCTGCAGATCCAGCCTCCAATCTGAAACATTGTGTCCAAGCTGTAAATCTAAGTGGCAACTCCTCTTCATTAATTATTTGCTCTCTCACTAAATTAGTAAGACTAACCTCAGCAGTTGGAATCAGCCAATGTTCGCCATTTGTTTTAAAAAGATCTTCACTAAATTTAGGCAACTGACCCGTTCCAAATAAAGCATTATCTTTCACTAGTAACGGCGGGGAAACTTCAGTATATCCAAACTCTGATGAGTGAATATCAAGCATGAAATTTCCTAACGCTCTTTCTAGCTTTGCAATAGATGATGTGAGAAATGTAAAGCGCGCACCTGAAATTGCAGCCGCTTTTTCAAAACTTATCATTCCAAGATTTTCGCCAAGTTCTCCATGTTCCTTGACCGCAAAGGGATAAGATTTAACCTCGCCGACCTTTTTAATTTCGACATTTTCATCTTCTCCACCACCTAGCGGAACAGAGTCATCTGGAAGATTGGGAATTTGTAAAAGAGCATTTTCAAGAGCTTTTTCAGCTTCTTTTTTCTCTTCAATATCTTTAATACGCTGATTAACCTCTTCAGCTTCTTGCATTAATTGAGAGGCATCGAGTCCATTCTTCTTTGCAATACCAATTTCTTTAGCAATTGCATTTCTTCTTTGTTGCAAGGTTTGCATCTCTGAAAGCGCTGTTCTTCGCGCTTCATCTAATGCAATTAAGTTGGCAGAAGAAGCTGCTAATCCTCGTTTTTTAAGAGCAGAATCAAATTGCTCAGGATTTTCTCGTATCCATTTTATATCAAGCATCTAAAGAAACCTCTGAAGGGGTTATAAATCTACATATTAAAATCGAAACTTCGTATAATATAAGAAGTGGTAAAGCCAGAGAAATTTGACTGATAACATCTGGCGGAGTCAATATCGCTGCAACTAAAAATATAATCACAATCGCGTATCTTCTAAAACTTTTTAATTTATCAGGAGTTACAAGCCCCACCTTAGCCATTAGGGTTAAGATTACAGGGAGTTGGAAGGCCAAACCAAAAGCAATAATTAGTTGCATCACCAAACCCAAATATTCGCTTACTCGTGCTTCAAGATGAACTGGAAGCGTTGAAGCCCCACCCACACTTTCAAAACTAATAAAAAATTGCCATGCCACAGGAAAAACAAAACTATAAGCAAACCAAGCCCCTATAGCAAATAATATTGGAGATACAATAAGATAAGGCAAAAATATCATTTTCTCCTTTTTATACAGCGCAGGCGATATAAACATATAAATCTGGCTTGCAATAACTGGAAAGCTAATAGTGAAAGCCGCAAAGAATGAAACTTTCATATATGTAAAGAATGCCTCTGTAAGACCTGTGTAAATTAGTCTTCTATCTTCACTTCCCGATAGTTCTGCAAGCGGCCTTACCAAAAAAGCATAAATCTGCTCTGCATATAAATATGAGAATATAAACGCGCCTAAGAAAAATAAAGAAGCTATAGCCAAGCGTTTTCTAAGCTCAACCAAATGCTCAATTAGAGTCATCTCAGCATTGCTATTGTTGTTATGATTTTTATTTTCTTCAGAAGCCATCATCTATATTTTTCACAGAGTTATGTCGCTCTATTGTAATAAGATTATTTTTTGCCATCCAAATCAAGGCTCTGATTAGATTGTTACTACCAAGTTTTTGGAACTTATCATTTTTCAACAAATCCCCTGCTTTAACTCCACCTTTTGAGCTTGCCTGAATTTCTATTAGCAATTGTTCCATTGCTTCATAGCCAATGATGATTCCAAAATTATTTAGAGGATGCATTCTAAATATCTTCAGATTATCTGCACTCATACCTTGAATAACCGTAATCTTATCAGATGGTTTAAGCACACTTGTTGGATAAGTTGCAAATAAAGCGAATGGATCATCATACATCGGAACTGGGTGGAATCCTTTAACAGGTTTTGCGGTTTCATTCGCTGACTTTCTTATCTTGGCAAGTTCTGACCATAACTCTTCATATTTTCCTACCACAACCTTCCAGTCATATTCCTCTATTGCTCTTTTCTTAGCGGATTCACCCATTTTTAGCCTTAGAGAATCATTAGTTGCAAGTTTCACAAAAGCTCTTGCTGCTGCCTGAGTGTCGACACTTACAGAGAGGCAAGAATTTGCACAATACATGTCATAATTATCTATAGAATTCTCATATCTGAAACTTAAATCTTCTCCACCGCCTGCAGGTGGCATTATCGTGGGAATTCTATAACCATCAACCGAATCTCTGACTGTATCTTTATATCCATCCCAATCTGAAACAACAACGGGAAGACCAGCAGCCATTGCCTCAACTGGCGTTAGACCAAACGTTTCTTGAATATTATCAGAAAGTGAGCAAAAAATATCTGCCGCGTGCCACACTTCTGACCTTATTTTCTTATTACGTCCATCCAAATAATGACACTTAACTGATGGGCAAAACCTTGCAGCACCATCTTTAAAGGCATTTTCAATATGCTCATTTGCAAACCAACCAGCTTGTATTAGATGAAATTTCTTATCACAATTTTTCGCCGCAATTTCTAGAGCTTGATACATCGGCATGGGATGAGCCTTCGCATGAAAGCTAAGACGACCCATAAATAAAACAACTATATCTGAATCGTTTATATTCAAACTTTTTCTGATTGAATTTCTTACATCATTTTTATTTGCAACATTAAGCAAAGGAACATCGACACCAAGCGGAATGATAGGAAGTTGCATATCAGGGCGAGCTTTAATTTTGCCGCCAAATCTTGACTTTAAGTATTCGCCATAAGTTGCATATATATGCTCAAATGTAGCCTTAACAGATTTTGAAGTGCATATAACAGCGTCCCACTCCTGCACTGGTGCAGTCATGAAATCACAGATTGTTTTCATAACAGTATTTGAAGCTGTAGTGTGAGTTACACCGCAAATGCTATATGAATTTTGACCAAACCTCCTTCTTGACCAAGCCTGTTCAATAATTCCAGGTCCAGGCATATAAAGCGTACCTACAGATTCAAGTTCTTTGAGTGCATAAAACGGAATAAAGACGTTGTCTTTTGTATTACCATAACCCGAAACTCTGTTTTGAAATTCCTCAAATGTTCTTTGATTATTGGTGTAGCAATAGTTTTTATCTGACTTTGAGTGCTCTACAAAAGCCTTGAGGAAGCCTTCTCCCGCTGCTTGCCTGCCCATGAGTTTTTGCCCACTAGTATCATAACCTTCAGTGAGGTAGTATATTGCTGCGTTTGTCAAATTATAATCATCCTATCTTATTTATATATCTAACTAACTGTTCCTAATGTTTTTATCTTAGCTTTAGGGTGTATCTCGTTTTGAGATAAAACCACAATAGAAGGTCGAAATCTTTCTATAATAGAACGAACATATGGCCTAATATTTGGGCTGGTTAGAAGAACTGGAACCTCTCCCTTCATTGCAAACTGATCAAAGTTTTGTCTGATTGACGAAATGAAATCATGAATTTTTGTAGGTGCAAGTGCAAGCTGCCTATCTTCACCTGAACCAACCATTGCTTCCGAAAACGATTGTTCCCACTTCGGAGAAAGCGTAACGATTGGTATGTATCCATCAGCAGTAGTGTTCATATTGCTAATTTGTCTGGAAAGCCTTGTTCTAACATGCTCACTGATAGTAGTTAGATTTTGTGTAACTCTAGCCGCTTCTGCAATTGCCTCAAGAATTGATGGCATATCTCTAACTGAAATTCCCTCTGCAAGTAGGTTTTGCAGAACCCTTTGTACACTGCTAACCGCTATTACCGATGGAATAGTATCGGCAACCAATTTCTGATGATCTTTGCCCATTTCATCTAGCAGTTTTTGAGTTTCGCTATATGAAAGCAACTCAGGCATATTTTCTTTAATAATCTCTGTTAAGTGCGTAGTAATTACCGTTGGTGGATCAACAACTGTGTAGTTTTTGAACAATGCCTCTTCCCGATAATTTTCTGCAACCCACATTGCTGGAAGCCCGAATGCAGGCTCTTTTGTATCTTCACCTGGAAGCATGATTTTATCACCGCGTGGATCCATTATCAAAAGCATATCTGGTCTTATGTCACCCCTGCCACATTCTATATCTTTTACTTTAATAACATATATATTAGGGGGTAACTGCATGTTGTCTTGAATACGAACTGGGGGCATTATGAAACCCATCTCTTTCGCCATTTGCTTTCTAAGTGCTTTAATTTGCTCAGTCAAGCGGTGGCCTTTTTGATAATTGATTAGGGGCAACAAGCCGTATCCTAATTCTAGTCTTACACTATCTATATGCAGGCTTTCTGAAATTGGCTCTTCAGCTTGTTTAGCATCCGCTGCCCCGCCTGCTGCTCCCGTTTGTTGCCCTGCACCTTGACCCATTCCTGCCGCCGTTGCAAGAGCTGAGGCTGTAAGCGGCCTACCACTTGCATCGACCCCTTGTTTTTTCTGCGCTTGATACATTAACCAAGCAGTTCCGCCACAAACAATTGCAAGAGTTATAAAAGGTAAAGCAGGCATTCCAGGTAAAAAGGCCATAATAACCAATAATGCTCCACTTATCCCCAATGCTTTTGGATAACCGCCAAGTTGGCCTAAAACAGCTTTATCAGCAGAGCCTAAATCACCTGATTTAGTAACCAGCAAACCTGCAGCAGTTGAAACAAGAAGTGCAGGAATCTGAGAAACTAATCCATCACCAATTGTTAGAAGAGAATATGTCTGCATTGCGTCAGAAAATTCCATATCCTTCTGAACTACTCCGATTAAAATGCCCCCAATAAGATTGATAAACGTGATTATCAAACCCGCGATTGCATCACCTCTTACAAACTTACTCGCACCATCCATTGAGCCGAAGAATCCACTTTCATCTTCCAGTTCTTTTCTTCGAGCTTTTGCAGTTGTTTCATCTATTAAACCTGCGGATAAATCAGCATCAATCGCCATTTGCTTACCTGGCATAGAGTCTAAGCTAAACCTAGCGGAAACTTCTGCAATTCTACCCGCACCTTTGGTGATCACCACAAAGTTAATGACAGTTAGAATGAAAAACACTATTAGCCCGATCACCAAAGAGCCTTGCATAACAAAGTTACCAAATGCTTCGATAACATGACCTGCGGCAGCTGTACCATTATGTCCTTCGCTTAATATCAGTCGCGTTGAACCAATATTGAGCGATAATCTTAACATTGTTGATATTAGCAAGATGGTAGGAAAAGAGCTTAAATCAAGCGGCTTTCCAATAAATAATACCGTCATTAAAATGATGACTGAAATAGTAAATGATATGCTGAGTAGAAAATCTAAAAGCCAAGTCGGAACAGGAACCAAAAGAACCATCAAGATTCCTATAACGCCAATTGCAAAGAATATATCACTGCTTTTTCCAACAGTCTTAGCTGCACCAGACAGGTTAGAAAGAGTCAGACTATTCTTTTTATTCGCTTCAGACATATCTCTTCATATTCTTAGGCCGCCTCATCGCTTTCTTCACCTGGGGCAGGTGGTGGAACTTTATATCCCTCATCAATATATTGTTTTAGTTTATTACGGAGTGTTCTTATTGATATTCCAAGAATATTTGCTGCATGTGTTCTGTTACCCAAACAATGGTCGAGTGTATGAATTATAAGCTCGCGCTCTACACTGCCAAGTGTTCTTCCAACTAACGCACCTTCTGGTGAAAGTCCCGACTTGCCCTGAGTGTCATTTGATGACATTTTTGCACCTCCCGATAATATGATTGCCTCTTCGCCTATTTCACTGCCAGATGCGAGTAAAACGGCTCTATGTATTGTATTTTCAAGCTCCCTAACATTACCAGACCATGAATGCGCCATCAGTTTCTCCATAGCCTGTTCGCTTACTGGTCGCAGCGCAATTGCGTTTAAATCTGAGTAATGCTTCACAAAATGTTCTGATAGAAGCCTTATATCATCCTTCCTATCACGAAGGGGTGGAAGTTCTAGGTTAATCACATTCAAACGAAAATATAAATCTTGCCTGAATGTTCCCTTAGCTACCTCTTTCTCCAAATCACGGTTACTTGTAGCAAGAATTCTGATATTAACTTTAACTGGTTCAGAGCCACCAACTCTATCTATAACCCGCTCTTGAATTGCTCTTAATAGTTTGGCCTGCAATCTAATATCCATCTCGCTGATTTCATCGAGCAAAAGAGTGCCATTATTTGCTTCCTCAAATTTGCCAACCCTTCTTGATACCGCACCTGTGAAAGCACCTTTTTCATACCCGAATAATTCAGATTCAAGAAGATTATCTGGAATAGCCGCGCAGTTTATAGAAATAAAAGGTTCTTTTGCCCTTTTACTTTTCTTATGGATGTAATGCGAGATTACTTCTTTACCAGTTCCAGATTCACCAGTAATTAAAACACTTGCATCTGACGGTGCGATTTGATCAGCAACTTTCATGACACTCTTCATGGCATCTGAACTAAATAACAGCGGATAATCTTCGGCAGTAACCGCCTGCAAAACTGCCGCGATTAAATCTTCATCTGGTGGAAGCGGAATATATTCTTTTGCACCATCTTTAATTGCTTTAACTGCCTCTTCACTTGTTATACCATAGCCGCAAGCAACTACGTCAATACTGATTCTTTCATTCTTTAAGCTACCTACTAACCTTGCAATATCAAACTTAGTATCACACATTATCAAATCTGCACCCTGCCCTGCCCTCAGGCTCGATAATGCAGTGTCTATATCATTTGCCTGCCTAACTTTCGCGCCTTTCTCTTTAGCAATTTTACATGCCAGAGATATTTCATTATTTAAGCTGCCAATAACCAATAAACGCATTTTCTATCCGTAATATTGAATTCTTTTATGTGGAGGAAGAACCGTATTTAACAAGGCTTCAAGATTTCTAGGATTTTCTTTCCGCGCAATACCCATAATTCCCTTGAAGTATATCTGATTTAACAATATTTCTTCTTTTGAGTTGCGTTCAAGTTTAGTTGCAACTGGGGTGAAGAACATAAACGCAAGAACAGCTCCATACAATGTTGTGAGAAGAGCAACAGCCATTGCAGGGCCTATAGTCGAAGGATCATCAAGATTACCAAGCATTTGCACAAGTCCAATCAACGTTCCAATAAGCCCCATAGCAGGCGCAATTTCGGCAGATTTTCTAAGTATTGAAATTGATTTCTTGTGTCTTTCTGCTTTTGACAAAACTTCCTGAGTTAATATTTTCTCGATATTCTCAACTGGAATATCATCAATGACCATTTGCAACCCCTTTTCAAGAAACGGATTTAAATCTTCACCAGCTATATGGTTTTGCAGACTCAGAAAACCTGTCTTCTTTGCAATATCTGCCAGCTCAATCATTTTCAGTGCTTCATCTGAGGCATTATCATTCTTAAATGACACCAATGAAAAAACAGAACGATACGCCCTAAACATTTCTTCAAACGAGTAACAAGCCGCAGTTACTGCAATAGTTCCACCCAAAACTATCATAGTTGAAGGAAGATCAAGATAAGCCAGTGGTTTGCCACCCCAAAAAATAGCCGCAGCAATTAAAACAAAAGCAAATAAAATTCCAAATACGGTAGATAAGTCAAAATGCTTTCTATCATTTTCAGACTCTGCTTTTAGAGAAAATTCGCTGCCTAGTTTATTCATTTTGATTGTTCTTATTGTTATAAATCCCTGTATTTCTTTCGCGCCATCTATGGTTTTATAGCTTTTAAAGCCCAACTTCAAGGACTATATACCGTTTTCTACAGAGCTTTTTCTTCTAAATATCTCTTAACGGCATCGACAGAGTTTTCAATCTGCACAAGGCGTTCTGGCATTTCAAAAAGCCTACTATGATTAGATGGTAGCTGAGGCATTACACCACAAGAATCTTTCACTGCATCAGGAAACTTAGCTGGATGAGCCGTCGCCAACACAACAACGCAAGACTCTGTCTTCATAGATCGAGCAGCGTATACTCCAACTGCTGTGTGAGTATCAATCAAATATCCAGACTCATTATAAACACTCTTAATCGTGTTTTTAGTATTCTCTTCACTGCAACTTTCACTTGCGAATATCTTTCTGATTTCATTTAAAACTGAAGGCTCTACACTCAGGGATTTTGTGGCTTTGAATTCATTCATCATCTGCTTGATTTTGTCACCATCATTGCCATGCGCGTTAAACAAAAGTCTCTCGAAGTTGCTTGCCACCTGAATATCTATGCTTGGACTAATGGTCGATGCAACATCTCTTGATTCATATTTTCCTGTTTTGATGAACCTATCGAGAATATCGTTTTTATTGGTCGCAATGATTAGCTTATCAATAGGCAAACCCATTTTATAAGCGATGAAGCCCGCATAAATATCGCCAAAGTTTCCTGTTGGAACCGAAAAGGATATTTTCTTAAACGGCGCGCCAATTCTCACAGCGGCGTAAAAATAATAAACAACCTGAGCAAGCACCCTTACCCAATTAATGGAATTAATCGCGGTTAGAGAATATTTTTTCTTAAATTCTATATCGCCAAAAATTGCTTTTACAATATCCTGACAATCATCAAAGTTGCCCTTTAAAGCTAGGTTAAAGACATTTTTATTTGCAACAGTTGTCATCATTTTTCGCTGAACATCGCTGACCTTGCCTTCTGGGTGGAGAATGAATATATTGATATTCTCACTCCCCTTACATCCTGCAATTGCAGCAGAACCTGTATCACCAGAAGTGGCACCAATAATATTTGCGGTTTTACCTTGCTCTTTGAGAAGATAATCTAGCATTCTTCCTAAGAACTGAAGAGCGAAGTCTTTAAATGCCAATGTTTCTCCATGAAATAGCTCAAGAACCCATTCGTTTACATTAGTTTGCACCAGTGGCGCAATTGCGGGATGGCGAAAATCTCGATATGAATCTTCAATCATATTTTTTAAAGTGCCAGAGTCTATTTCACTGCCAATATATGGCGATATAACCCTTAGCATCAGCTCAGGATATGAAAGACTTGCAAACGAAGCAATCTCTGCACTTGAAAATTCTGGGAAGAATTCTGGAACGTAAAGCCCGCCGTCTTCCGCAAGGCCTGCGAGAACAACATCTTTGAAGCCCAATTTTGGTGCTTCACCTCTTGTACTTATATAATGCATTACTGAGATATATTCTTTGGTTGAGTTTTTTTCTTTCGCTCATTTATAATCGAAAGGTGAATATTGTCATTCTTATAATTTCCTGTCATTGAGTAAAGCACAATGTTTACACCACTTCTTACCGACATTTCCATCTCACGATATTTTAAATCACCACCTGAAGCAATAACTGCTATGTTTTCAGGAATCGCTGCCCACATGCTGATAAAATCTGCATCTGTAAAAATTGCAGGTGAAATGCCTTCTCCCTGCTTATTGTAGCTATCTGGAATATAAAGAGCTTTTCTGCCGTTTGCTCCAACAAAATTATCAACTAAATAAAAAGTCTTTTTCAGAACGTGATTGCCGTCAACTATTTTGCTCTCACCAAAACCTATCAATGATGATAACTCTGATGAATTTGTGGCAATCCTTCCCCTACTATCGAATAATATCACTCCGCCATTATTCATATATCTTAGCATGTTATCATAGTCAGAAGTGCCAATCTGTTCACTCTCAATGGTATAAACGATAACAGGAAGTAAATTTATATCTGGAGAATCTAGCTCAACAAGCATTGGTTTTCGCATCTTTGCAGAAGTTCTTCTGTCAAGTTCTCTGGAAATATTAGTAAGTGCCTTTAAACAAAGCTCGTTAACTGCATTGTGGTTACTTCTCACGCAACCTAGCGCAATATTATCTGAGTCTGCTAATTTCACCTCTTCTGCATTTGCTTGAGCTGTGTAAGAAACAATAAAACAGAATGCTATGGCAAGCCTTCTTAACGCCGCAAACTTATTGCCAAACAGGGTATAAAGCAGATCACCAAATATAAGTGTTAGCGCAATAATTATAATGATAATTACAAAATTCCTATCTTCCGTAATATCTTCAATGAATCTAGCTTTTGAAAGCTCTACTTTTTTCATAGGATTAACCTGAGGTGAAATATTAACCGCAAAACTGCCCTTTGAGTTTTCGTAAACTCCTGCCTGAACGATTCCACTTTGAGATTTTTGCTGCCCTAAACTTGAAATTCTACCGTAAACATCTAATAAATAAACAGGTCTTGAGTCTCTGATTATATTATGTATTTCTTCAGGTTCATACCTTCCATTAAAATCAGATGAGGTTTTTCGCTTGCCAGAAATTTCTTTTAATAGCTCTACAAAAAAGCCAGACAAAGCAATGTTTGACCATTCATCGGTTATTCCAGAATTAAGCTGATAAACATAGCCATCACCTATTTCATAGCCTGATAACAATGAAACACCATTCTCAAGCCAAATAAGATTTTCATAAACCTGTTCAGAATCGGCAATCGCTACCCTTTTAAATGATATATCTTTTGGAATTTGCAGATTCTTAAATCTTGATTCTTTGTTGAATCCTCCAATTTTCTGTTCTTTTTCAGATGAAACTATCGAATCAAACGATATTGCTTTATCACTTGAATCGGCTATGTAGAGAACATTGCCGCCTTTTCTTACATACTCATCAATTTGCTCCTTGAAGCTCTGATTCATAGCAGAAGGCTCAGGAACTATAACCAGTGATATATCATCTGATATTGACGCGCTATAATCGATTTTTGAGAATGTTGAGTAATCGGCAATTGCTTTTTCGATATAATATTCAGGATCAAGCAACGGCTGATTGGATTGCTTTTCCAGTGATGATGTCACCATTGCAACATTTGGAAAAGATATTTCATTTGCTTCTATCCACACTGCACCTGAATGATTTTCTCCCCTGATTCTAAAACCTGCAATTTGCTGCAAATTTTGTTCATCACTTAATCTTTCAAGTTTGACTGCGTATGCACTATCTGATGCTGGAACCTCAACTTGCCAAGTTTTTATTGCCTCACTTTTTTGATTAAAGGCCTCTATCGCATATATTTTATTTTGTAGGTTATAGTTTGATATAGCAACTTCATAATGCCTTACATTTGAATCTTTTAGAGATATGAAAGATGGCAGATTTCTTGGCAAATAAATCTCGTTTGCTATCTCAGCAATTGCTTTCAAACTCTCATCTGATATTTGGTTTTTGTGCGTGAAACCATCATAAAAATATATAAGTCTTGTATCTGGCGAGGATGCGGCTTTTCTTATTAAATCCAGAGCTTTATCTCTATCAGGAAATGCAAGTTTAGGTTCTATAGCTTCAATTTCTTTAAGTGCATTTTCATAACTGCCATAAACCAAGTTTTGATTAGGCTCTACGGTTTCAATAATAGCTATCTCAGAGTTTTGATATTTTTTAGCGATGGTTCTTATAGCGTTTTTAATAGAATCAAAACTTGCCGCACTGCTATAAGTATTATCCACCACAATCGCAATTCGGCTAAAACTTGCGGCTTCATTACTCTCTCTTGAAGATATTGGTTGCGCCATAGCCAGAATTATAAGAGTTGCAATCATTGACCTTAGAATCAGCAGCCATAATGGAGTTTTCTTCTGCTCAACACGTGGGGACTCTATCTTCCTGATCAGAAAAAATGATGCAAGCTCCACTCTTGACGGAGAAGGAGGATTTTTCCTTACAATATACCATATAAGTGGAATTACTATTAAAGCGATTAGATATAATGGATTTGCAAAGCTAAACACTGTTATCTATCTCACCAGAAAATGACTTTATAACGTTACAAACCTCCATCAGAGGAAGGCCAACTACATTGCTATAAGAACCATTAATTGATGCTATAAATGCACCTGCAAGACCTTGAATAGCATATCCACCAGCTTTATCTTGCCACTCATTACTTGCTATATAAGATTTTATTTCTGTTTCATGAAGCCTTTTAAAGCGAACAGTTGTTTCAACCAACCTTGACTTTACATCGCTTTTCTTTCTTGCAACAAATGCTGTGTAAACTCTGTGCCTTCTTCCAGAAATTAAGTTTAGCATTCTTCTTGCGTCTTTTTCATCAACTGGTTTGCCGAGAATTCTGGTTCCAACACAAGCTATGGTATCTGCCGCGAGAATTAGTTCATCTGGATATTTTTGAGAAGCAATTAAAGATTTTTGCAGAGCTATTCTTTTAACATAGTCAACTGGCAGTTCGCCTTTTCTTGGCGATTCGTCGATATCTGGCTTAAAAATAGACTTAGGAATCATTCCAACAGAGGCCAGAAGTTCCAGCCTTCTATTTGAACCTGATGCCAATATAAAGCTCATTATTTAAAGTCTTATTTTTCTCTGTATTTAATTCGGCCTTTAGTGAGATCGTATGGTGACATCTCTACCATAACTTTATCACCTGCTAAAACCCTGATCCTATTTTTTCTCATCTTTCCAGATGTGTGGGCAATAATCACATGTCCATTCTCTAGTTTTACTCTAAACATAGCGTTTGGAAGCAGTTCGAGAACTTGTCCTGTTATTTCGATTAATTCTTCTTTAGATGAACTCAATTTTTAACACCTTAATATGTTTATAAAAAATACCTGCTGCTATCTTTTAATGCTAATTAAATTAAAAACAAGCTAATACTTGCTTATGAGTAGTTTTTAGAGTTTATGCAGTTTTTTAGTTTGACAATTAAAGCACTTTGCTTATTTTACGAAGCTCTTTATTGTGCTAGTTAGTTTTTTAGCTATGCGATCCGGTAGCTCAGTCGGTAGAGCACCTGACTTTTAATCAGGTTGTCGCGGGTTCGATTCCCGCCCGGATCACCATCATTTCATTTTACATTTACAGAGTCTAACTGATGTCTCCCAAAAGAAAATTATTCGGAACTGACGGAATCAGAGGAACTGCTAATATTACTCCTGTCACCGCAGAAATTGCAATGAAGGTTGGAATGGCCGCAGGCAAATATTTTATGCGCGGAGATTACCGCCATAGGGTAGTTATTGCTAAAGATACTAGATTATCTGGATATATGGTTGAACCAGCTCTTACTTCAGGCTTTGTATCCGTTGGAATGGATGTTGTATTGGTTGGGCCGATGCCAACCCCAGCAGTTGCACAGTTGGTAAAGAGCCTTCGCGCCGATATGGGTGTTATGATTTCAGCCTCCCACAATCCTTTTCATGATAATGGAATCAAGTTATTTGGCCCAGATGGATACAAGTTATCTGATTTTGTAGAGTCAAAAATCGAAGAAATGATTGACGCAGGAACCGAAAGTTATTTAACGGAATCAGAAAAACTAGGCAGAGCAAAAAGACTAGACGATGCCCCAGGTAGATATATTGAATTTGTAAAAAGTACCTTTCCTAAAGGGATGCGCCTTGACGGACTCAAAATTGTTGTCGATTGCGCAAACGGAGCTTCATATCACATTGCCCCGAAAGTCTTTTGGGAGCTTGGGGCAGAGGTGATTCCGCTATCTGTTGAGCCAAATGGTTTTAATATTAATAAAGATTGTGGCTCTACCCACCCTGAACAAATATTACGAGCTGTAGTTGAACATAAAGCCGATATAGGAATTTCTTTAGATGGAGACGCAGACCGCGTTGTGATAGCTGATGAAAAAGGCAATTTAATCGATGGAGATCAACTTATCGCCATGATAGCTTCATATTGGCAGCGGATGGGTATGCTAAGAGGTGGCGGAGTGGTTGGAACTGTAATGACCAATCTTGGCATGGAAAGACATCTAAACTCGCTTGGCCTTAATCTTATTCGCTCTAAAGTTGGCGATAGATATGTTGTTGAAGATATGAAGCAACACAACATGAACGTTGGCGGAGAACAATCAGGGCATATTATTTTAAGTGACTACGGCACAACAGGCGATGGAATAGTTGCAGCCCTTCAGGTTCTTGCCGTGATGCTAGAAAACAATAAGCCACTCAGCCAAGTTGGCAGGGTATTTGAGCCAATGCCACAAGTAATGGTAAATGTGAAATATCAAAAAGGCAGAGTTCCTCTCGAAGAAACACCCGTCATAAATGCGATAGAAGAAGCTGAGAAATTACTCAACAACAAAGGCAGGCTAGTTGTCAGAAAATCTGGAACTGAGCCATTAATAAGGGTAATGGCAGAGGGTGAAGATAAATCATTTATCACTGATGTAGTTAATAATATTGCTGAAGTTATTAAAGCAAACGAAGATAACTCTCAGAAAGTCGCCAATGGCTGATGTAGTTGTCTCAAGGGGCAGAGTTTTAATAATAGCAGGCTCAGATTCTGGCGGTGGAGCAGGCATTCAAGCTGATATTAAAACCGTTACCGCACTTGGGGGGTATGCCTCGACGGCCATCACAGCACTTACCGCACAAAATACTGAAGGTGTTTTTGGCATTGTTGATGTAGAACCTAATTTTGTAAAGCAGCAAGCTGGCGTTGTAATATCTGATATTGGTGTTGACGCAGTAAAGATAGGAATGCTTCACAGCAGCGATATAATAAACGCCGTATCAGAACTTTTAATCGAGTATGAAGTTAAAGTGCCTATCGTTCTTGATCCTGTTATGGTTGCAAAAGGTGGGCAAAACCTTCTTGAAAGTTCCGCTTTGCAAAACCTCAAAAATAAAATGCTTCCACTATCTTATGTTGTTACCCCGAATATACCAGAAGCTGAGATTTTATCTGGAATCAAAATTCATTCTTTAGACGACATGAAGAATGCAGCAACAATTATTTATCAAATGGGCGCGAAGAATGTATTGATAAAAGGCGGCCATATGTCTGGCTTAGATGTCAAAGACTTACTTTATAACGGTAATGATTTTACAGTTTTTGAATCTAATAGAATTGATACCAGACACACACATGGAACTGGCTGCACACTCTCTTCAGCTATCGCATGTTCTTTGGCAAAAGGACTTTCATTGGCTGAATCTGTTAAGATAGCCAGAAGATATGTCTTTGAAGCTATTCGCACTGCTCCGGGTTTTGGCAAAGGTTCAGGGCCTTTAAATCACTCCCACACTGTTTGCATTATAGAGTAGTTAAAGATTTTAGTCTTTGCTCTCGCTTTATAGAAAAGAAGGCTGAAGTTAGAATTACAGCCGCACCAACAAAGGTTAGCATATCTGGATATTCTGCAAATATTATCGCTGCAATTGACGCGGAAAAGATTAATCTAAAGAAATCGAACGGCATTAGAACCATCATTTCAGCGATTGCATAGGCTCTGCTAAGGAAATATTGCCCTATAGTTGATGTTAGACCAATTCCAAACATCAAGAGCATCATTGTTTCTTCAAAAGGCTGCCAATGAATTACCGCCATTGGTAAAGACAGCGGAGTCATGATTGCCGTCATGTAAAACACCATTGTGATAGCTTTATCGGTTTTACTAAGACGCTTTATAAGTAGGCTTGAAACCGCCATCATGAATGACGCAAAAAGCGCGACTAGTGCACCAAACCCGAATATACCAGAATCAGGACGAAGTATAATAAGGCTTCCTAAAAAGCCAATTGCGATTGCAAGAATCCTTAGAAAATCTGCTTTTTCCTTGAAGAAAATAATTGCAAGCAGCGATGCAAATATTGGAAGTGTAAATCCAAGTGCAGTTGCCTCTGCAACTGGCAGAAGAGCAAGTGAATAAAACCATGAACACATTGCTATAAGACCAGTTAATGACCGCAGAAAATATAATTTTATAGACGAAGTTTTGAGACCACTCATTCCCTTACGCAAAACGAATGGGCTTATAATCAATAGACTCATAACATTGCGAAAGAATACCATTTGCCAGCTATTCATATCACTTGATGCATATCGAATGATGTTATTCATCACAGAAAAAGCAAGACAGCTAACTATGATAAAGAAAATCGCCTTCGTGGTATCTTGCTGCATTAGGCTCAGTTGTTGAATATATTAATAATTTGTCTCGGCATAAAATTCTTCTGATTTTTGTAGTATTTCTATTTTTATCTGAACACATTGATTTAAGCCATTTATATTTTAGAAATTGGATATAAATCATGTGATGATTAGAAAATGCTCTATAGCTCTTAGGCTCTTTAAGAGCAAATAAAACCCTCCCACTTTATGGGGGAAGGCGAAGGATGTGGGTTAAATCAGTAGTCAGAAGTCAGAAACCAGTTGTCAGATTTTTTACTATTTTCTGACAACTGACAACTAGTAACTAAGGGGTTGCTATTTTACTGTCGGCAGTGCCTTCAGTAATTTCTTTGGCAACGATTCCGCTTTCTTTTAGAATTTTCCAAGCAATTTCAGCAGCTAAGTCATTTGATGTGCACTTGCCTTCCCCAAGTGGGCAGAACTGATAACCAAGCGAACCACCTGCTGGTTCAGGATCAGATGCAAACTGCTTTAGATAATCCGAACAACCAGATTGATTACCAAGATTAATTGGGAATATTCCAGATTGTTGCGCAGCTTTCAAACGATTCAAAGCTCTGGTTATGCAGTTAGTTGCATCGGTTCCATAATTAAAACCTGAGTTACAAGCAACGTTTGTTAAAAGATGATTTGCCGCTATCTGATAATTGCTATTTTCCTTATAAGCCCAAGGCGCATTGCTTGCCTCGTAAGGTGTTGTGCAAGTATTATCAGCGGGGCATGTCATACCCGCAAGCAATATCGGCAGAGAATCTTTATTTGTTCCAATGTAAGATAACATGTCGTCAACGGCTCTTTCAACCGCGCCACACGCGCCATGATTTTCTAGCGGAACTCCACCATGCCTTTGACGCATTACCGATTCAAACTCGGCTCTCGTGCCACCAAGTCTTGAGTTTTGTATCATACCCTGACCATACATTCCACCCGAAGATAGAGAATGAAGTGCGGTAATTTGTGCGGCAGAATTAGAAACAGAACCAAGCTCTATTTTATCGCCAACTTTAATATTGTCACCTGATAGAACCAACAAGCCATCAACAAGGCTAACTTCATCACTAAATCTAATGCCGTTTTGAGTGTTTAAATCAGCACCACGTTTTGAGAACTTCCCACTTTCAGTAGAAGGGTTGCCAAAGGTATCATAAACCGCAGTTGATATAACCCCATTAGGTCTGCCGTTTTCTATATTAAACGATGAGATATAAAGCTGCTCCGCAGGCACACCAGCATTTGCAATTAATGGGTCTCCGAATTTACCCTGTCCACTTGATATTAAACGTTCTGCACACATAAAATAGTTATCTAGATTACATACTCCCGTATTCCTATCTCGACACCACCCTCTATTTGCATCACAACCTGTGCAATATGGGCCAGGTATTTGACCAGCTACAACATCATTTCCTGCAACAAATCCAGTCCCTCCTAACAAATACTGGGTTTGACTCGCATATATAGTTGGCTTAAGGTTTTTCTTAAGTGTTGCATAAATTTTCCAGTAACCTTCAGGAACATCACAGTTTCTAAGCGATGATATATCGCAATCAGGTCGTTTAAAACTTACTCTATAAGTTTTTGAGGTGTTAGTTATGTTTGCTATACAATCAGCTGTTCGTTGTGCATCTGGTTCCGAGAATTTTCTTCCTCCGTGAGCAGCCCTAATGTTATACAACGCTGTTCCATAACCCACAACATTTGTACAATCCCAGACTATCATATCTCTGGTGTTTTGACCTTTTAAATCCCTAAGCTCTCTTTGCAGGTTTGCACTTACTGAAGTGCTTTCGGTGACCTCACCTACCAATTCCACTCCATAAGTGGCATTGCCATGAGGATTAGGCCCTATATATTCGGCTCTAAATTCAAGATATTCTTTAGGATCACCATAAACCCCACCAAACCCTTTCTCATCAAGAACTACTCCAGCACCACCCCCCATAGAAGTTTCTCTTATCTGCTCACAAGAATGGTAGTATACAGCCTGCTTATAAACATTTTTTCTCCAGCAGTAATCATAGTTATACCATGTTGCAGATTCGCAATTTTGACATCTTCTAAATCTATCAGTCTCCCAACCTTCTCTTCGGCCATCTCCATTGCAGTCATCATAACATCCCCATGGCTTAAATGGAGTTCCCCAATTACATCCACTTGATGAACTTGCCTTACAGTCACTTTCCACCTTACCAGTGCAACCACTCGCACCCCAACATATCGGAGGCTCTGGGGGTGAACATTGCATTTCATTACGAATTCTTTCAACATCCTTTACCTTGCAAAATTCTGTGGGATGGTCTCTTACTTCGGCTGTCCACGTTGCTTTACCAGTTCCGCACATACGAGTTGGTTGCGCCATGAATTCTCCAACAAACGGATAAATTCTGTGTTGGATTGCGGTTGTGCGCTCGGCAGCCGCACCAGACCAGCCATAGTTTTTGTTTGGATTTGGAGAGTTAACTAAAGTTCCATTTGGAATTTGGGGAGCCTCACCATATAACATCGCACCCCATGCAGGTGTTGAAGACATCTCATAACCAAGTTTTTCAATTGCATTTATCGCATTTTGAACGCTTGTGCTAAAATCAACGCTAGCAGTTGCATATTTCGATGAATCTTTAAGACCAAAAACAACTGGGGTCAGCGCAATGGTTGAAACGCCGTCTATCACTGTTTTTGCGGCTTCTATGGTTCCAAATTTCTGGCTTTTATTACCTAGATTAAAGTTATCTTCTAGTGGGTAACGTACCGCTATATATAAATAAGTTAAAGGCTTATTGGGCACACTAACATATCTACAAGATGTAACTTCCGTTCCCTTTGGCATATCGCGGTTAGTTGTTATCGATCTTCTTGCTTCGGCGCAAGCAACATCGGCAGCCTGAGCCATTGGAATACAGTTAGGAAGTAATAATCCCGGTCTTGGATTCGCACCCGTCTCACATCTTATTTGCATATAAGCAAGTTCTTGCGCAGGGTAAGTTATTGAGTTTCTAACAATATCCTGCACTTTTGCCTGTGAAACAAAGTTAGTGCCATGATTTATCGCAAGGGCAAAAACACCAGCAATTAACAATATACCGAAGGCAAACATTATTATGATTCCGCCGCTTTTATCTTTAAGAAGCTCTGTAAGTTTCATCAATGTAGTTTTCATCATATGTTTAGCCTCTTTTTTCTAATTCCATATCATTGAATATCTCATCGTTCCGAAGGAATATGATGTGATAGTCTGATTTTTAAAAAGCCCAAGCTGACTTAAAATTGGACTATACAAGCAACTGGCGGAAACTACAACATATTGCGATATTGCCGTTGCTGGAGCATCAGTACAGTTTACAGGACCTGCCAAAACGCCCGCAGATGGTTTGCCCAAACTGCAATCGGCTGGTCTTGCCGCAAATTTTCCTGTTCCTGTATAGTTTGCCCCAAAATTTGCACTAGTAAATGGTCTTGTTCCACCAAGTTGGCAGAATCTGGCTGATATACTAACTCCATATGGCTTTGCCGCAAGTCTTGCTGCTGGCAAAGATGGCTCGATGAATTGCCCTACATTCCATGAAGGTATTGTTGAAAGAATCCCCGCAACTTCTGCCGCAGTTTTATTCATTCGTTCCTTAATCTTGATAAAGCTGATAATCTCAATCATGCCGATAAAAGCAAGCATCAGAAATGGTAATATGAACGACAGTTCTATGAATGCCGCACCGCTTTGGTTTTTAATGATTTTTCTAATTAGCATCCACCACTCCCTGCGATTCTTTGCCCGCCATTGCCGCTAAATGGCTCGTTTCTAACAACTGTAACTACCTCATAATCTACGAACTCTCCGAATAATCCTGGTATTTTAAAGATTGGAAAAAATACAGGCCATTGATAGCGCATTCTATAAACCACCGTTTCACTGCCCTGCCCCAAGTTTACCACCCCTGGTGTGATGTCACTTTCCGAAAAATTTCTTGATGGGGCAGCTTCAAGCTGAAAACGACTTGAATCACAAGCCCTTATAATTCCCGCTGATCTAATTTGAATATCTCTTCTTAGCTGAACTGGCTCTACACTATAGCCATTAACGCATTCAATTTGCTTGCTTTCTTCGTTATAAAAGCTCTCTCCCCTTATGCAACCCACCATTCCCTTACGTGCAACCTGAGTGAGCATATTATCCATCATTGAATTTCCCCATGCAACGAGAGAAAATTCCAGCACTCCGAGAAAAAAGAAAATGAATATCGGAAACGCCACTGCAAACTCAATTGCCGTTGCACCTGAGTTATTTTTAGTAATTTTTTTATGTTTTGTGTTCATCCTGTTATTATTATCTGTTGCACTATTTCTTTATTCCACCAATATACTAAAAATATTTTAAATTATCATGACAGTTTTGAAAAATGTTTGAAAAAGATTATTTTCCTTCCTCTTGGGCGTTTCAAGAGGCTAAAAGTATATTAGATAGATACTCAGCTAAAAAGCCATATAAAGGTTATGTTTTGTTTGAAACAGGCTATGGGCCTTCTGGCCTTCCACATATTGGAACTTTTGGAGAAGTTGCTCGCACCACTATGGTTATGCATGCATTTTCAAAACTTTCCGACTTACCTGTCAAGCTGTATGCATTTTCCGATGATATGGATGGACTAAGAAAAGTTCCTGAAAATATTCCTAACCGCGATATGGTCGCAACTCATATAGGAAAGCCGCTCACTTCCATTCCTGATCCATACGGAGTTGCTGAGAGCTATGGCCATTATATGAATGCTAAACTTAGGGAATTTCTTGATCATTTCGGGTTTTCTTACGAGTTTAAAAGCGCGACTGATTGCTATAAAAATGGTGACTTTGACAAAGCACTAATAAGGGTTCTGGAATGTTATGACGATGTTATAAACGTTATTCTTCCTACACTTGGAAATGAGAGACGCGAAACTTACAGTCCCTTCTTGCCAGTGTGTAAAAAAACAGGCAGAGTTTTGCAGGTTTCAGTGGTTGAAAAAAATCTTACATCTGGCACAATTGTATATAAAGATGAAGATGGAACACTTGTTGAAACCCCAGTTACAGGCGGTAACTGCAAACTTCAGTGGAAGGCAGATTGGGCAATGAGATGGTATGCTCTTGATGTCAACTATGAAATGTACGGCAAAGATTTAATCCCCTCTGCTGATCTTTCAGGCAAGATATGCGAAATACTTGGTGGCAAAAAGCCCGAAGGTTTTTCATATGAGCTATTCTTAGACGATAAAGGACAAAAAATATCTAAATCAAAAGGAAACGGACTCACTATTGAAGAATGGCTGAGATACGCTTCTCCTGAGAGTCTATCTCTTTACATGTATAATGCTCCTCGTAAGGCGAAAAGACTTTATTTTGATGTTATTCCCAAAGCCGTAGATGAATATCAAACATGGCTTTCAAAATATGAATCGCAAGATGAAAAAGCTCGTTACGATAATCCAGTTTGGCATATTCATAGTGCGAATCCGCCCTCATCTGGCCTTAATCTTTCTTACAGCCTGCTACTTAATCTCGCAAGCGCATGTAATCCTGAGGATAAATCGGTTCTATGGGGATTTATCAGCCGCTACGCAGCAGGTGCAACACCAGAGAAATATCCCGCTTTTGATAAACTAGTTGGGTGCGCAGTAAACTATTATCATGACTTTGTAAAACCTGCTAAAAAATATCGAAGCGCAAGCAATCAAGAAAGAGAAGCCATCACTGAATTGCTCGGCTATCTTGAAGCATACACCGAAGAGCCGAATGCAGAAGCTATTCAAACAGAGGCTTATAACATTGGAATGAAACATGGTTTTGAGTTAAAAGACTGGTTTAAAGCACTTTATGAAGTTCTTTTAGGGCAATCTCAAGGCCCAAGAATAGGTTCATTCATTGCTCTTTACGGAATTTCTGAAACAAAGAAGCTAATAAGCGATAGTTTAAATCGAGTTGAGGCATAAGACTAATGATTAAGCGCATAGAATCTCTATCAGAATTAATCAATCAATATGACGGCTTTATAATAGACCTCTGGGGCGTTATTCATGATGGAACCAATCTTTATCCGCATGCTCTTAACGCAATCGAAAAACTTAAAGAGATGCAAAAGACCGTTATTTTCGTATCTAATGCCCCTAGAAGAGCTGAAGTTGTTGTCGATATTTTACGAAGACTCAAAATACCTAAGAACTTATATAAACAGATTATAACATCTGGCGAAATAGTTTTTGAATCGGTCAAAAAACAACCAGGGGTTTACTCTAAATCTGGCGAGAATAAATATTACTATATTGGCCCTGAGCGTGATGCAACTTTAATGCATGGTCTGGGATATGAGAGAGTTAGAACAATGGATAAGGCCGCATTCGTTGTTTGCACTGGCTTTGAAGATGGGTTTGAGAAAATTGAAGCAAAGACTGCTGAACTCAAAAAAGTTCTGAATGCTGGCCTACCATTACTTTGCGCCAATCCAGATATTAGTGTAGTCAAGATTAGCGGAGAAAAATTACTCTGCGCTGGCGCAATCGCAAGAGAATATGAAAAAATGGGAGGCAAAGTTTTTTATTTTGGCAAGCCTTATCCAGATATTTACGAATCAACCCTTACGAAAATGGGTACCATTGCAAAAGATAGGATACTCGCAATTGGTGATGGCTTAGAAACGGATATTAAAGGCGCAAACAACGCTGGAATATCATCAATGCTGGTAACGGGTGGAATTTTAAAAGTTGAGCTAGGCTTAAATGACGGTGAAATTCCTTCAGATGAAATCCTCAATAAAATAATTGCAGATAACCCAAAACCAGACTTCGTTACAAGCGAATTAAAATTCTGATTTTAAAGATCCATTCTCAAACAGGGATTCCATTATCTTTTGCATAGTCAGTGATGATACCGCGAAGGTTGCTGATATTTTTTGCGCGAAGTGAATCAAGTAAATCTTTGAACTTTGCGAGATTAAGATTTCTGATGGCCTGCTTGATGCTTCCAACTGATGCGGCTGGCATAGAAAGGCTTTCGTATCCCAAAGCAATGAGACACATTGCCTCTATCGGTTTGCTGGCCATTTCACCGCAAAAGCCGATCTCTACATTGTTCTTCTTTGCTTTATTAATGATATATTCCAACATATTAAACACACCATGCGAGATATTATCATATCTGCCTGAAACTTCTCGGCTGTTTCTGTCGCATGCGAAAGTGAACTGCATTAAGTCATTGCTTCCAATTGATGCAAAATCAATGTGTTGAAACAAGTTATCTAACTGCCATATTATTGCTGGAACTTCTATCATAACGCCATATTTGATGCTGCTTGGCATAATAGCATTTTGTTTTTTTAAATCTTCTAGCTCTCTGAGCATTAACTGCTTTGAATATAAAAATTCACTCACCTCTGAAATAAATGGGAACATTATGTAAAGGTCAAAGCCTTCTGCTGCTTTAATAAGTGCACGAATCTGCCTTTTTAAAATGGATGGGTGGTCAAGTGCAATTCTTGTTGCGCGCCAACCCATAGCAGGATTTTCTTCCATAGGGGCTTTAATATAACTAACGTGCTTATCACCGCCAATATCAAAAGTTCTGAAAATAACTCTTTTTCCATCTGAATTTTTTAGAACTTGAGAATATATATCCGCTTGTGAAGCAATTGTGGGAAAACTCTTAGCCATCATATAGGGCAACTCAGTTCTATATAACCCTATCCCATCCGCTCCACTTTCATGTAAGGCACTGGTATCAATAAAAAGACCAGCATTCATGTTTACCATGACGCGCTTTCCATCAACCGTTATAGCTGGTTCATTTCGATGCGATGCGAAGTAAAGTTTGCGTTCATTTTGAAGTTTAATGAAGTTTGCAACTGATCTTTCTATTTCCTCAGTTGGGCTTAAATATATCTCGCCGCTGTTTCCGTTTACAACCAAAGATTCACCGTTTTTTACATGCGAGGTTATTCCTCTAACCCCTCCCACTGTTGGAATATCGAGAGCTTTCGCAATTATCACAACATGACTTGTTGTAGACGAATCTTCCATTATAATCGCTTTGATTTTCTTTCTATCATATTCAAGAAGCTCCGCAGGGCCTATTTGCCTTGCCACTAGAATGAATTCTGAATCTGGCTTCTTTTCTTTTTCCCTATCTTTATCACCCGTTAGACAGAGCATAACCCTATTGCCGAGAGTTTCAATATCATACATTCTTTCGATTAAGTATGAATTGTTACTCTTCTCCATCTTAACTCTGATTTGCTCTTGAACTTTCTGAACAGCCGCTTCAGCGGTTAGCCCTCCCTCGATAGCATCGCTTATCTTCTCTGCCCATCCCTGATCATAGGCAAAAAGACGATAAGCCTCCATCACCGAAGATAATTCTTCGTTGCCATACTTATCAGAAGTCTCAATTATTTCATCAATTGACCTGCGTGTCTCATTTAAAGCATCTATAAAACGCTTTTGCTCATATTCGCTATCATCCGCAACGAATTTTGTAACCTCAATATTGGCATGGTGGATATATGCATTTCCAATTGCCATTCCTGAAGATAACTTTACCCCCTTATAGTGTCTGGGAAAAAGTCTTTCGCCCGAACCTTTATCAAGCTCGGCTTTATTTATCAAATCTCCAGACGCAACAACTTCTGAAACAACCATTGCAATTGTCTGCAAGGTATCAACAATATCATCGTTATAAACTCTTTGCTCACGGTTTTGGATTACTAAAACTCCAAGAACCCTTCCCCCCCTTATTAAAGGAACGCCAAGAAAAGAGTTAAAAGTCTCTTCCCCTGTGATTGGTAAATAAACGAAATTAGGGTGGTTCTTCGCATCGCTCAGATTTAAAGGAACTGCCTGAGCTGCAATATATCCAACTAATCCCTCTCCTAAAGATAATCTCGCTGCGTGAATAGAAGAAGGATTAAGCCCAATATTTGCAAACAATTCTAGAACATCTCCCGCACGCAAGATATATATGGAGCAAACATCAGTTTTTAGTTTGGATGATATTAATTCAACAATCTGACTCAGCTTTTTCTCACCAGAATCCACACCTGCCATAACATCTCTGATATTGCGAAGTAGACTAACTGACTGCATCATCTGGCTTTCTGATTTATCCATATCTGTAAATAAAGGTTCTAGAACCCATCTATACGTTTAACAATCGCAGCATGATAATTCAATAGAGTTCTTTAAAAACTAAAAGTAAGGCATTATAACATATGGTATGAAAAAAGATATAAAATCCAAATTAACCGAATTATATGAAGGAGACTCTGAGTCTTCGCATAAGTTTCGCTATTTTCTTTTATGCCTTGATTTCTTGACTATTGCCTTCCTAATTGTATCAACATTCTTCTACGGAATTCCTGTGGTAGAAAAGATAGATATTTTTTTCGGGATATATTTAGCTGTAGATTATTTTTTAAGACTTTGGATTGCGAGTAAGAAAATATCATTCGTTATAGATCCATTGAATCTTGCAGACCTCGTTGCTTTAATATCTTTCCTTGCACCAGTCTTAGGAGAGAACTTTGCGTTCCTGCGAAGCCTTAGAGTGCTTCGATTGCTCAGATCATACAGGCTGCAAAGCAGGCTAAGAAAAGATTTTCCCCACTTCCGAAAGAATGAAGATATAATACTAAGTGCAACAAACTTATTTGTATTTATCTTTACAATGACACAGCTAGTTTTCGTAAATCAGGTTGGAAGCAATCCCAATGTAGAAAACTTTCTTGATGCGATGTATTTCACCATCGCAGCTCTTACCACAACTGGATTTGGAGATGTTACGCTGCAAGGAGAAGCAGGAAGGCTACTGTCAATAATCATAATGATATTTGGGGTATCTTTGTTTTTAAGATTAATTCAGACTATCTTTCGGCCATCAAAAGTGAGATATACATGTGAATCATGTGGTTTATTTTTACACGAAAGCGACGCTGTGCACTGCAAGCATTGTGGCAACGTCTTAAACATACCCTCTGATGGATCGGTTTAAAAAAGTTACAGTTAATTTAGTTGAATTAGAATTAAAACCTATTAGGCTCATAATTCTAGGTTCTGTTGTTGGATATAATAATGATTAACTCTGGTTTGAAATCAATACACTCTTTAAAGGTCAAGAAGGTTACAATTCTTGGCTCTACTGGCTCTATTGGCCAAAGCACACTGAAGGTAATTGAAAGCCATCCTAATAAATTTCAGGTTCAGGCATTATGCGCTGGCAGTAACGTTGAGTTGTTAATCGAACAAGCTCTTAAATTCAGACCCAGAGTTGCGGTTATTTCAGATTCCTCAAAATTTCCAATTCTTAAAGATGCGTTGAAAAACTCTGGCATTGAGCCTGCATCTGGTGATATGTCTGTTATCGGTGCAGCTAGACTTCCAGCTGATGTTGTGGTTGCAGCAATAGTTGGCGCGGCTGGCCTTTCTTCCGCAATTGCCGCAGCAAAACAAGGCTCTATAATCGCACTTGCGAATAAAGAAGCTCTGGTTTGCGCAGGAAATCTTCTAATGAGCGAAGTTGAAAGAAGCGGAGCAAAGATACTTCCAATTGATTCTGAGCATAACGCAATTTATCAGATATTTGATTTTGAAAACCCATCAAATGTTGAAAAAATTACGCTCACCGCCTCTGGAGGGCCTTTTAGAGAATACTCAACTGAGCAAATGAGAAATGTCACCCCTGCACAGGCTATAAATCATCCAAAGTGGACAATGGGCGCAAAGATTTCTGTTGATTCTGCAACAATGATGAACAAGGGACTTGAATATATCGAGGCATATCATTTGTTTCCTATATCACGCGATAAGATTGAGATACTTGTTCATCCAGAGTCTATCATTCATGGGATGGTAAGCTACAAAGATGGCTCGGTGAAAGCGGTAATGGGTAATCCGAATATGACAACGCCTATCGCATTTGCTCTAGCTTGGCCAGAACGAGTTGATATGCCAGATTCAAAACTTGATCTATGCAAACTCGGAACCCTAAGTTTTAACTATCCTGACGAAGATAGATTTCCTGCCCTTATGCTTGCAAGAGAGGCTCTTTCAATGGGTGAGAATATGGCAACAGTTCTCAATGCTGCAAATGAAGTTGCAGTTGCCGCCTTTTTAAATGAAGAAATTGCCTTTCTTGATATCGCGCGAACAGTTGAAGAAACGATGACTCTGTTTACTGGTCATACCCTAGTTTCTATTGAAGAAGTTATAATGACTGATAAAGAAGCTAGAATAAAAGCAAAAGAGGTGATAAAAGCTCTTTCTTCAAATACAACAATGGCTATGAAGGCGGTTTAATGATGGAGCTTATACAAGCGATATTTAGTTCGGGTTATTATTTAATTTCATTTTTGGTAATTATTTCGGTTATCGTTTTTGTTCACGAATTTGGACATTATTACATCGCTGTTAAATCTGGTGTTAAAGTCGAAACATTTTCTATTGGTTTTGGCAAAGAGCTTTTCGGATTTTATGATAAACGCGGTACTAGATGGAAAATAAGCCTCCTGCCACTTGGCGGATATGTTAAGATGTATGGCGATGCAGACCCTGCAAGTAGTGCAGATAACAAAGCTCTCGGCGCAATGAGTGCGGAAGATAAAAAACTTGCTTTTCATTTCAAACCACTATCAATCAAAGCTGCAATCGTGGCTGCTGGGCCTTTTGCAAACTTCATATTCTCAATTGTTCTTCTCGCATTCTTCTTTGCATTTATTGGTAGGCCTGAAACCCCTCCTGTTGTTGGTGAAGTTATTGAGGGAAGTGCCGCTGAACAAGCTGGGTTAAAATCTGGTGACATCTTTGTTGAAATGGAAGGTAGAGAAATCAAGCTATTCTCTGATGTGCAATCAGTTGTAAGATTAAGACCTGAAACACCGTTAAACACGGTTATTGAGAGAGACGGCCAGAAAATAGATATAGTATTAACTCCGAAGCTGCAAGAAACAACCGATGTATTTGGCAATAAGGTTAGAATTGGATTAATTGGAGTTGCAACTGCTGGCTCAAACTACAGAAAACTTCCTGCAACTGAAGCTGTTCCCGCTGCATTTACCGAAACATATAGAATATGTGCGGATACTTTAACTGCACTTGGTCAAATAATTACGGGAGTCAGAAGCACTGATGAGCTTGGTGGGCCTATAAGAATTGCTAAGTATTCAGGGCAATCTGCCTCTCAGGGATTTGCAACCGTGTTATGGTTTATGGCAATTTTGTCGATAAATCTGGGACTTATAAATCTTTTCCCCATCCCTATGCTTGATGGTGGACATCTTTTATTTTATGGAATCGAGGCAATCCGCCGCAAACCATTAAGTATAAAATCTCAAGAGATGATAATGAAAGCAGGATTTGCATTGCTAATATCACTTATGATATTTACTACATTCAACGATATTGTTCAATTGAACCTGTTTTAGATTTTAGATTAATGACCAAACCAAGCTCACTATCTGGATTTTTACTCACTTTTGGAGTTGTGGCGATGAGCTTCTGCTCGGAAGCTCAGGCTCAGTTTCTGGGTTCATCCACCGAATCAAATGCGGGATCAAACATTGATGAATCTCAGTTTAAAAGTTTGCAAGATGAACCAGAAGTGATTAAGCCAGTAACTGCGCAACCTAAAGGCGACAGTCTCGGCAAATCACCCGCAACAATATCAAATTCAATTTTGGGTGCAGGTCAAACTTTTGGCGGCAACATTCGCCAGATAACGGTTGATGGCAACAAACGCATTGAGAAAGATACTATATTATCATATGTTAAGCTCAAAGCAGGCGATGTTTATTCTGATGAAAAAGCCAGTGAATCGATTAAAGCAATATATGAAACAGGCCTATTTGCAGATGTGAAAATCGAGCGAACCGAACAAGATGTTATTATTAAACTAATTGAAAACCCCGTCATCATGAAGGTTGCGTTTGAAGGCAACAAACGAATTGATGATAAGCAACTTGAATCAGAAGTCTCATCTCGCCCAAGATCTGTTTTTACAAGATCTCAGATTCAAAATGATGTCGCAAGAATCCTAGATGTTTATAGAAAAAGCGGCAGATTCTCAGCAACCGTTGAGCCAAAAATCATTGATAGAGATCAAAACAGAATCGATCTAGTTTTTGAGATAGATGAAGGCAATGTAACTAAAATCAAGCAGATGTATTTTATTGGCAATAAAGCATTCTCTGAGTCGAAACTAAAAGAGGTTGTTAGAACATCTGAAGCAAGGTGGTATAAGTTTTTTACATCCGATGATAAATATGATCCAGATAGACTTAACTTCGATCACGAACTGCTAAGAAGATTTTATACGTCAAAAGGTTATGCAGACTTCCAAGTTAGATCTTCGGGTGCAGAATTATCGTCTGAAAGAGATGGTTTTTACATTACCTACACCATTGAAGAAGGCGAAGTTTATAAACTTGGCGATATAAAAATAGACAGCAAGATTAGCGAGGTTGACGTTGCCGCCTTAGAAAAATTCATCGAATTTAAAAAGGGCGACGTTTATAACTCTCAAGAAGTTGAAAAAGCGATTGATGCGTTTGTTAAATATCTTGGAGATCAAGGATTTGCATTTGTTGATGTATCTCCAAAAATGAAGCGTGATAAAGAAAATAAAATCATTGAACTAACCCTTCAAATTGGTGAAGGCCCAAGAGTTTACGTTGAAAGAATCAACATCAAAGGAAATGTCAGAACCGAAGATAGGGTTATCAGAAGGGAATTCAGGCTTGCAGAGGGTGATCCGTATAATGTCACAAAATTAAAACGCACCGAGCAACGCATAAATAATCTTGGTTACTTCGAGAACGTGAAAATAAAAGCAGATCAAGGAAGCTCTGAAGATAAGGCCGAAATCAACGTTGATGTATCAGAAAAATCCACTGGAGAAATTAACTTCGGCGCGGGATATTCAACTGTAGATGGATTACTTGCAGATGTTGGATTACGAGAAAACAACTTACTTGGCAGAGGTCAAATTGTTAAAATCAAAACAACTCTTGCAACCGAACGCCAAGAAATTGATTTTGGCTTCACCGAACCATATTTTATGGGCTACGACTTAGCAACGGGATTTGATATTTTCTCAACCAGTCTTGATTTTAGAAGACAAAGCTCTTACGATAGAGAATCTCAGGGCATTACACTAAGATCTTCTTATCCTTGGAGCGAAGAGTTACGCCATACATTAATGTATAATCTGCGTACAGATGACATAACCAACATTCAACCATTTGCATCAAGATTTATTCGTGATCAAGAAGGCGAGACAACCACATCATCAATTGGGCAAGCGATTATATACGACAAGAGAGATAGTAAATTTGAGCCAACTGAGGGCTACTACTTCCGAATAATGCAAGACTTGGCTGGCTTTGGAGGGGATGTTAGCTTCCTAAGAAATGAGGGTAACGCTAGCTTCTATCATTCATGGTCAGATAAATGGACTCTCCGCCTTGCTGGAACTGGCGGTTATGTTTTTGGATTTGACGAAGATGTTTTAATTAAAGATAGATTCTTTGTGGGTGGTTCTAACTTTCGTGGTTTCAACAAAGGTGGTATAGGCCCTAGAGACAGAACAACTGGCGATGCTCTTGGAGGTAATATATATTATGTTGGAACTATTGAACAGAGCTTCCCACTTGGCCTTCCAGAAGATTTAGGATTTCTTGGTGCATTATTCGTAGATGTTGGAAATCTATGGCAACTTGATGCTACGGGGCCAGAAATTGCAGAGGCTGACATGCTAAGAACATCTATTGGTCTTGGTGTATATTGGAAATCTCCTTTTGGCCCTGTAAGAATCGACTTCGCTTACCCTATCGTGAAGGATGATGAAGACGACCCAGAGAATATAAACTTCAGTTTTGGAACTAGATTCTAACCTTTTTAAACTTTAAACTTTTAATACTCATGAGGGAAAAATGAAAAAAATTCTATCAATCTTCGCAATTGCAATTATTGCAACTATGGCAATTGCAAACTCGGCAAATGCTCAAAACATTGCAGTTGTTAACGTGCAAGAAGTTCTAAGACAGTCAAGTGCTGCAAAGGGCGTGAGCAGTCAAATTGAAAAGCTACGTTCGCAATATCAAGCACAAGTTACCAAGAAAGAAGAAGAGCTAAGAGCGAGCGATCAAGAGCTTGCAAAGCAGCGTGCTACTCTTTCTCCTGAAGCATTCGAACAAAAGAGAAAAGAATTCCGCAGCAAAGTTACTGATACTCAACGCGATGTGCAAAATAAACGCCAAGCACTTGACCGTGCATTTGGTGAAGCTATGGGTGAAATTCAAAAATCTGTATTAAAAATCGTAGAAGATCTTTCAAAAGAGAAAAACTTTGATGTAGCGATAGCAACTTCACAGCTTTTATATGCTAAACCAAATATGGATGTTACAGCCGATGTAATTTCAAGGCTAAATGCTGCACTTCCAAGCGTTAATGTTAAAGTAGATGCAGCAGCAAAGTCTCCTGCACCTGCAAAAAAATAATAATTTAAATATCAATTAAAACAGACTCTAAACCTTATTTAGAGTCTGTGTATTTCATAAAATAGCCTAATGCCAGATAGCAGATTTTTCAGAAACTACGGCCCATTCTCAGTTGAGCAAATTGCTAAACATATAAATGCCGAATCTATTCAAGGTTTAGATGATGCAACTTCAGCATCATCTAAACTTGTTTATGATGTTGCGCCTCTTGATACTGCATCTAGCAAGGATATTAGCTTTATCGACAACAAGAAATATCTAGATGCCTTTTCGAATACAAAGGCGGGTTACTGCATTGCATCTAGTGATAACGCGGCTAAAGCTCCAAAGTCTCAAATTGTTCTAATAACAGCAGTTCCATATCTTGCGTATGCAAAGGTTGCTTCTTTATTCTATCCAGATAGTTTGAAACTATCAGCAGATTATGGCGATGTACTCACCACCGAAAACGGTGCTCGAGTGCATAAAACGGCTACTATCGGTAAAGATACTATGATTGGATCTGGGTGTTATATTGGCAAGGGCGTTGTAATAGGCAATAATTGCTCTATCGCCGCAAATTCCACAATCGAATATGCGATTATTGGAGATAACGTAATCATCCACTCAGGGGTAAGAATAGGGCAAGATGGCTTTGGCTTTGCTCCATCAACATCTGGCATTGTCAAAGTTCCGCAGTTAGGCAGGGTAATTATAGGAAACAATGTTGAAATCGGCTCTAATACATGTATAGATAGGGGGAGCTCTCCAGATACTGTTATTGGAGATGGAACAAAAATGGATAACCTTGTGCAAATTGGCCATAATGTCAAAATTGGTAGAGGCTGCATAATTGTATCGCAAGTAGGAATTTCAGGAAGTACAGAAATTGGAGATGGCTCGATAATAGGCGGTCAGGTTGGAATCGCAGGCCATCTAAAAATAGGAACCAGAGTTACAATCGCCGCCAAAAGTGGTGTTCATAATGATATTCCAGAC
Organism: uncultured Rickettsiales bacterium; assembly: GCA_964484565.1. Classification (GTDB taxonomy): domain Bacteria; phylum Pseudomonadota; class Alphaproteobacteria; order Rickettsiales; family CAZAGG01; genus CAZAGG01. The sequence continues at coordinate 100,719 of CAZAGG010000003.1, forward strand.
TTTGAAACATATGGTGGAATACCCGCAATGCCAATCAAACAATGGCGCAAGTCAATGATTGCTGTAAAACGTTTAGGAAAAAGAAGGGAAAATGAAGGTGTCTGATATTAAATTAGATGTTCAGGAAATTATGGAATTAATTCCTCACAGATACCCGTTTCTGTTGATTGATAAAGTTGTAGAAGTAGAACTTGGAAAATCAGCAGTTGGCATTAAGAATGTAACTATAAACGAACCTCATTTTACTGGTCACTTCCCTGAGAAGGCGATTATGCCAGGTGTATTAATTATTGAGGCTATGGCTCAAACTTCCGCCGTATTGGTGTGCAAAACTCTAGGCGATGAAGCGAAAAACAGTCTGGTTTATTTTATGTCGATTGACAGCGCAAAGTTTAGGAAACCTGTCGTTCCAGGAGATACAATCAGAATTCATGTTGAAGCCGATAAAAACAGAGGAAACGTATGGAGATTTATCGGAACCGCAACCGTAGAAGGCGTCAAGGTGGCAGAAGCGACCTACTCAGCAATGCTTGTCAAGCAGGGGGATAAGTGAGCAATAACAACAACATACACAGCTCATCAGTTATATCAAGTAAGGCAAAGCTAGGTGCGAATGTAAAAGTCGGTGCATTTTGTATTATAGGAGATGATGTCGAAATAGGCGACAACAGCATTTTAGAATCGCATGTAGTAATAACAGGCAAAACAAAACTTGGAAAAAATAATCACATATTCCCATTCGCAAGCATAGGCCATAAACCACAAGATCTAAAATATCACGGTGAACAGTCGGAAGTTATCATCGGAGATAATAATCAGATTAGAGAATATGTTACCATTAATCCTGGAACAGAAGGCGGAGGCATGAAAACCATCATCGGCAGCAACTGCCTGCTTATGATTGGAGTGCATGTAGCGCATGATTGCATAGTTGGTAACAATGTCATAATGGCAAACAACGCAACTTTAGCTGGCCACGTTGTTGTTGGAGATTTTGCAGTGATTGGCGGCCTTGCTGCAATCCATCAATTTGTAAGAATCGGCTCCCATGCCATGATTGGCGGAATGTCTGGAATAGAAAATGATGTAATCCCATATGGTTCTGCGATGGGAGAAAGAGCAAATCTGGCAGGCCTTAATATCATTGGCCTAAAAAGAAGAAACTTCAGCAAAGAAGAGATTAATGCTGTAAGACACGCATTTAAAATGATTTTCGAAGATGATAATGGAACTTTTGATGACAGAGTTTCAAATGCAAAGAAGGAATTTGCATCTAGCAACACGGTCATGCAAATGATAGACTTTATCAGATCAGATTCATCAAGAAACATATGTCAGATAAAAAAATAGCAATCATTGCAGGTAGCGGCAATCTTCCCAAGTTAATTGCTAAAAAGCTAACCTCTGATAACTATGAAATATGCGTCATCGCAATCAATAACGAAGCAGATAAAGAGTGGGTATCTAACTTCCAAAATCTGTGGATTTCGCTTGGCGAAGTCGATAAAACAATCAATTATCTACACAAAAACTCTATATCATCAGTCGTAATTGCAGGCGCAATAAGCCGCACATCACTTGCATCACTCAAACCAGACTTTACAGCAGTCAAACTACTGGCTAAAGCTGGAATATCAAAACTTGCTGGAGACGATAAGCTCTTAAAAGTTGTAATCGATTACCTTACCCAAAAAGGAATTAGGGTTCTTGAGGTGGATGAAATCATTAGCGAAATAACCGCAGAAAAGGGCTTGGTTGGAAATATCGCTTGTAATATTCCAAATGAAGAACTTGCAAAAGCATTAGAAATCGCAAGAGAAATCGGCAAACTAGATATAGGTCAGTCAATTATATGGCAATCTGGAAGGGTAATTGCAGTTGAGGCCGCTGAAGGCACGGATATGTTGCTACAACGCTCACAAGAACTTATCAGCCATCCAGATGACGCAAGCAATAAGGCAATTTTAGTTAAAGTCAAAAAGCCTAATCAAACCAGAAAAGCAGATCTTCCAACTATTGGCTTACAAACAATACTTAATGCTAAAAAAGCAGGTGTAAAAGGTATTGTAATTGAAGCTGAAAATACAATCTTTTTAGATAAGGAAGAATGCATAAAAACTGCTGATGAATCAGACATATTCATAATTTCTGTTGCATGAAAAAGATATATATCATCGCAGGTGAAGCATCAGGCGATAATATCGGTGCAAAACTTATAGATTCAATCCGAAAGGCTGCTCCTGATTCTGTAATTCAAGGAATTGGCGGCGAGAATATGCAATCTAAAAACTTCAAATCGCTTTTTCCTATAAACGATATTGCAGTAATGGGTTTTGTTGAGGTTCTGCCGCATATTCCCAAAATTATGACCAGAATTAAGCAGGCCATTCAAGATATAAAATCATTTAAGCCTGACCTGATTATAACAATAGATTCACCAGGTTTTAATTTTAGAGTTGTCGAACAACTAAGAAAAAATGGATATAAAAAAGGGTATGGGGTAAAAATCATTCATTATGTCGCACCAACCGTATGGGCATATAAACCAGAACGAGCAAAGAAATGCGCCGATTTATTTGATTTAATGCTCTGCATACTTCCATTTGAGCCAGAATATTTCGAGAAGGAAGGCTTAAAAGCTATCTTTGTTGGCCACCCGTCAACCGAAGACTTTATGTCAATAACTCCAGAACCTGTCCGCAGTGAAGTTCATAAAATAGCCATCATGCTTGGAAGCAGGAAAGGCGAAATAAAGCGTCACTTCCAGATTATGCAAAAGCTGGTTGAAATGATCCATAATCAAAGGCCGAACATAGAATTTATCTTCCCCACCCTTGCTAAGCATAAGTTGATGATTGAAGGGTTAATATCAAAACAGCACTATAAATATAGTATCACAGACGATAAAATAACCGACATATCAGGAATAGACTTAGCTATAGCAAAATCTGGAACTGTAAATATGGAACTATCCCTAAAGGGTATTCCATATGTCACGTTTTATAAAGCAAATCCAATATCAGCTTGGTTTGTAAAGCGTCTAATTAAAATAAAATATGTAAATATCATTAATATTATTGCAGATAAAGAAATTGTGCCCGAATTTATCCAAAGCAACTGCAATCATGAGAAAATTTATCAGACTATAGATTCAATGCTAAATAATCATGAAATAAGATTAAGACAAGTTAAAGAAGTTCAAAAGATAACTTCTACTCTGAGAGTTGCAAATGAACTAAAGCCTAGCGAACTTGCTGCTAAAGAAATATTATGAGCAAGGGGTAATTTGATGTTCTAGGCTAGCATTTGTTATATTTATATTTATATTTATAGCTCATAATAAAATGATTTAACAATGCCGAAGCAGAGTATATATGGGCTTACAAGAGCAAATACGAGAACATCTAGATAAAGGCCAAAATACTTTTTTCTTTGCTGATCACAATCATTCCAGCCAACAAGTACAGAGTAATTTTCGACAAGCATTGCGAGAAGTAAGTGCTGCCATAGGAGATACACCTAAGATTCTATTTATCGAAGAAAATCATATGAGAAGATCAAAACTGTATCCTGACCCAACCGATCTGTTAGCAAGGTTTAAAGCTAAGGAGGACATTACGAATGATAGATTAGAGGTGATTGCCATGTTAGAGGAAGCCCATAAAATGGGCTTTAGTATTATTCCAGTGGATTGGGATAAAAGCGAACTCAAAAAATTATGGGATGATGCACATTCAGGAAAATATTCTCACTTATCAGCAGGAGAGCAAAGCGACTTATTTGCCCACCTAAGAGAGCAGAGAATGACTGGCTCCAATGAATTCATGGCTAATAAGATAGAGGAGGAATTACAGATATTACCTCCTAATGCTGTAAGTATAGTACGGATTGGGAATGGTCACTTGGGTCGCAGTCGTTTTCGTTCGGCAGATGGGAGAAATGAAATAGGAGTAGATCAACGCCTAGGTGGGGCAGTGTTTGACGTGACTAATGATGGAGTAAATTATAGGGGATATACACCTAAAGCTCCTTTGCCTCCGTCTGGCCAAAGACAACCCTAAAACAAACTTCTTCTCAAATATGAGCATTTTTCTTCTGCGTCTAGTGGGGTCTGGCCTGCGATATAATGATATTGCACTGGTTACTCCCACAGCTTGGTGCTTGGGTTTTTAGCGAGTTCTTCAGCAGTCTCCTCAATTTTTTGCTGGAGATTACCAACTCCCTGTGCCTCTAACTGCATGGTGTGATCCACATCAGAGACGATGTTCTTGGCCTTAACAATAGCCTGCTTATCTAGTATATCCTGTAAGTTGCCGTCACTTGGTACCAGTGCATATACCAAACGGCAACCAAGAGCTTCGGCTGCCTTACGTAATGATTTCAGGGTGATAGAATCTTCGGCCTCGTTCTTCTCTAAACGAGCAGCGGATTGCTGGGTAATTCCCATACGCTCGGCCATCTGGCGGACACTCATGCCCAACGATTTACGAACCGCAGCAATCCAACCATCTGAAGGACGATCACAAACACGCACCTCCGACAAGTAGCGACTCAGCGTCTGTAGTTGAAGTTGTTTAATTCTATTAGCCATTTACAGCCTATCATCTGTTAATACAATCCATAATAACAGAATATAAGCTGTAAGTAAATAGACGAATTACAGCTTAAAAGATGCAAGTAATCCACTAACTGCTATTAAGTATAGTGTTTCTAGTTTTATTTGAGAGCAAGTGTTTCGAGGCGAGGCGCGCGGAGCGTATTAATAATACGTGAGCACGGTGAGACCGATGAAATAAGACGCTATCAGATAAAAATAGAGACACTATATATTTACAACACAGCCTAATCATCATGCATAGAGTTTAACGCATTCCTTTGCGCTACTTCATCCATATTCTGTTGTTCGATATGCAACTCTTTAACTGCTTTTTGTTTGATTTGATTCTGTTTTGCAATTTCATACTTCTTTAGTTCACCAAAAGCATTGGTGATATGCCCTCTTATAACCTCTATATTCTTATCAACTTCAGCAATTGCACCTTGATATGCTTGGATTTTCTTTCTTGTTTGCATGGCAAATGCCCCAAAATAGCGCGCAAGATTTATATCATTATTTGCAAGCTCTTCTTCGCGCATAATTTCCTCTTCTAGCTTTTTAATTGCATCTTCGAGGGCGTATTTTTGTTCTTGCAATGCTTTTAGTTGCTTAGTCAGCGCATCTAGCTCATTTTTCTTGAGTTTTATTAGAGTGTCAATTCCCTTCATTCTCTACCTCTGAAAGAGCTCCATATGGAATACCCAGAGCCTTAGCAAGCATTTTATAGCCGTCATCTAGCGAGCTATATTCATCTGGCTTTTGAGAGAGAACATCTTCAATTGGTTGAAAGAATTTGATAGCCTCATCAACCTCTGCATCGGAGCCTTTACGATATGCTCCTAACCTTATCATTTCTGCCATATTATCATAAGTTGAAAGCAGCTTTCGCGCTTTTGAGATTATCTTATTCTGTTCATCGTTATTACAATCTGGCAGTGTTCTTGAAACACTTTTGAGTATGTTAATTGCTGGATACCTTCCCCGCTCTGCAATTTGCCTTTCTAATACTATATGCCCATCGAGAATACCTCTTACAGCGTCAGCAATTGGCTCATTGTGATCATCGCCTTCTACTAAAACAGAGAATAGACCAGTTATTGAGCCTTCATTTGTTCCTGGCCCCGCGCGTTCCAATAATTTAGGAAGTTCGGCAAATACCGATGGGGTATAGCCCTTTGTGCTTGGTGGCTCTCCTGCTGAAAGGCCAATTTCTCTTTGCGCCATTGCGAAGCGAGTGACACTATCCATCAGGCATAAAACGTGCGCCCCCCTATCGCGGAAATATTCTGCCAAAGTCAGAGTAAGATATGCAGCCTGTTTTCTCATTAATGCAGGCTCATCTGATGTTGCAACTACGATTATAGACTTTTTAAGCCCCTCTTCTCCTAGATCATCTTCAATGAATTCTTGAACCTCTCTGCCCCTTTCTCCAATAAGCCCAATGATATTAATATCAGCCTGCGAATACCTTGCGAACATCGAAAGCATTGTAGATTTTCCAACTCCAGAGCCTGCGAATATGCCCATACGCTGGCCTTTGCAGCAAGTAAGCATTGAGTTTATCGCTCTTACTCCCATATCTACTTTGCCTGCAACTCGCTTTCTTTTGTGCGCAGGCGGAGGAAGATTTCTATAAGGATACGGCATGTTACCTTTTATAAGATGCCCTTTGTCATCAACAGGTTCACCAAACGCATTTACAATCCTGCCGAGCCAAGATTCATGCGGGTAAACTACAGATTCATTATCTGTGATTCTAACAAAACTACCTAATCCAACCCCTTCAAGTGGGGCAAATGGCATTAAAAGAGCGCGCCCTTCCTTAAATCCCACCACTTCGCAGACTATATCACGCCCGCTTTTCGGTTCTATATTACAACGTGAACCAATTGATAAAGCCGACTCAATCCCACTGCATTCGACTAGTAATCCTTTGACGGAAGTTACTCTCCCAACCAATTCATACTCACGCACTCTTTCTAAAGAGGATAAAAATCCATCAATTTCAGGTCTTTTGGGATAGTGATTTTCGGACATTATTTTATATATAACAGTATATTGGGCGCGTTAACGTTTGTGTAACAATTTTGTAACACAAAAATAATAACACAACTTTGTTAATATTTTACTGGAATTTTTTGAATTATTAACATATATTTAAATTGTTAATACTTATTCACAACATAATTTACGTCATTTACAATTTAAAAATATGCGTATAGTTTCGTTTAAAATAAATTACTCACAAAAAAATTCTTTAGGAGGCTCTAAATGAGAGTATTGTTAGTAGAAGATGATCCATCAACAGCTAAGGCTATCGAGCTTTCTCTTGCCTCTGAGGGCATAGTTTGCGATACCACCTCGCTTGGTGAAGAAGGCTTAGAGATAGGCAAAATTTATGATTACGACATAATCATTCTCGATCTCATGCTGCCAGATATTGACGGTTATGAAGTTTTGAGAAGACTTAGAGCCGCTAAGGTAAAAACCCCGATTCTTATTCTATCTGGTCTTTCTGGCCCAGATCAGAAAATTAAAGGACTTGGATTTGGCGCAGACGATTATCTAACCAAACCTTTCAACAAAGGTGAGTTAATCGCAAGAATTCAAGCGATTGTTCGCCGCTCTAAAGGTCATGCTGAATCAATCATTCGCACAGGTAAGTTATCAGTTAATCTTGATACACGCACCGTTGAAATTGATTCTAAACCAATTCATCTAACCAGCAAAGAATATGCTATTATTGAGCTACTATCCTTGCGCAAGGGAACTACTCTTACAAAAGAGATGTTCCTAAACCACCTATATGGCGGAATAGATGAACCAGAACTAAAAATCATCGACGTGTTTATTTGTAAGCTACGCAAGAAGCTACAAGTTGCTAGCGGTGAGAATTACATTGAAACCGTTTGGGGACGTGGATACGTTCTTAAAGATCCAGCACCAGGAGAAGCAATCTCAATGGATGATATGGAATCTGATATGATGGAACCAGCCAGCTAATCTGGTTCTGTTTTAAGAAAATGAAGGCTGGTAATTTACCAGCCTTTTTTTTTGCGAGAAACACCCCACAAAGAACCCACTCGAAAAAAGATGGTGATAAATCCAAAATCACAGTTTTTTTTGCTAGTACGAAACGAAATAATTGTGTTTTACTCTTTTCGGTAGTAAACAAGTTATAAACAAGAATATAAACAAAATTATTAACAGATCAGGATGGCGTTTTGAATTCAAATGAGTGACTATCAAAAGTCTTTGCCGCTCTCGCTTTTTGCTAATCTTGCAGAATCTGCAAGTCAGGCGGTGGCTCTGTTTTCAAAAGAAGGCTCTTCTTCTGGTTTTAAAATCGCTTTTTGCAATTCAGCATTTCGCAATCTCTTTAACATCTCTCAGCTATCAGAAGACGAATATAATCTTCTTGAATTCACTCAAGCAGTCGAGTGTAACGATTCACTAGATAAGTTTTTTGCAAGCTCCACCAGAAAATCTTTCAGAACGCTCGCTCGTTTAAAATCATCACCTTATGAGTGCTATAACCTCTCAATCTTTCCACATATAGAGTTTCTTGGAAATTATTACATGGTAATAATGCGTCCTGAAATGACTGAAGAGGAATATATCACCCCTCCTTTATTTAAAGATAATGCAGGTTTTGCAAGTAATGCGGAATTTATTTCTAACTTAAGCCACGATTTGAGAACGCCGCTTAATGCTATTCTCGGCTTTTCAGACCTTATGAGAAATGAAACATTTGGCCCCATCTCAAATCCAAAATATAAAAATTACCTCGATGATATTTATGAGAGCAGCCAGAACTTGCTTTCTACTATAGATGACGTTCTTGAGTTTTCAGATACTGGCAGTGATTCAAGATATGAAGATGACGAAGATGATTCATCTGTATTTGGCCCTCATGATGAACCAGTCGATATTATTGACATGGTAAACTCAACATATAAAACTCTCAAAACTAAGTTTGCCGATAAGAAAATTCCCGTTGTTTTGTCTTCACCCAATCAAGTTATTGAGATGATGGCAGATCACCAAAAACTGCAACATTCTCTGCACTGCATTTTGTGCCATATTTTAAATACGGCTCTCGATGGTAGCAGCCTAAAAATCACCACTTCTTGCAGCACAGACTACGGCATTACTATAAAATACTTGGTGCATGCACCCAAAAGGCTTGATAAAGAGGCAAGAAAACTTGTTGAATCCGATAAAATTATTGAAGGAACTCATCATTTTGCAGCTCATACTAGCAGCATTTCTCTTTCTCTATCACTTGCCAAAAAGCATTTCAAAACACATGGCGGCGATATTATTGCACAAAAGGAAGATGAGAATATGTCTGTAATCGTTGTGCAACTTCCCGTTTATAGGCTTTCGGCGGTTGATAATTTTTCATCTACGCCTGTGTCGTTAGATAACTAGGCTCTACTGTTAAAAATATGAAAAATATCGACTTTATAACCCAGCTATCTGAAATCATTGAATCGAGAAAACTCTCTCAACCAAACGACGGCTCATACACCAGCGAACTATTTAGCAAGGGCATATATAAAATAGCTCAAAAGGTGGGAGAAGAAGGCGTTGAAACCGCTCTAGCCGCCGTGAAACAAGATAAAGAAGAAATAATCTCAGAATCAGCAGACCTTATATATCACTTGTTAGTTTTGTTATCCGCTTCAGGTTTGCGCTTTGATGATGTTGCTGCTAAACTGAAAGAGCGTTTTGAAAGCAAACAAAAACAGGGATAAAGGTAAATAGCAATGGCAAAATTCAGTAAAATTGCCGTCGTTGGAATGGGCAAGGTTGGCTCACTAGTTGCGACACTATTAAAGAGATATGGGTTTGATGTAACAGGCATTGACGTTAACCCGCGACCTGATCTGCCAATCGAAATAAAGCAATGCGACATAACCTCCGATAGTGAGATGGAGGCCATATTAAAACAGTTTGAGGCCGTTGTTACCTGCCTTCCATTTAATCTATGCAAGAATATTGCAAGAATCGCTCATAAAGTTGGAATCCACTATTTTGACTTAACCGAAGATGTTGAAACAACCAATATCATCCGCGAACTTTCTAAGACATCTAAGGGTGTTATGGCTCCACAATGCGGCCTTGCACCCGGATTTATCGGAATAGTCGGCGCAGGACTTGCCAGCACATTCGATAAGATTCGCAGCATTGATCTCAAAGTTGGTGCACTTCCACAGCACCCAAATGGATTATTGGGATACGCCTTTAACTGGTCAGCAGAAGGTGTAGTGAACGAATATCTCAATGACTGTGAAGTTATTAGGGGAAGAAGAAGGTGCTTTATTCCGCCAATGGAAGAGCGCGAGACGGTAATGATAAAAGGTCTAACCCTTGAAGCATTCACTACTTCTGGTGGGCTTGGCACAATGTGCGAGACTTACGAAGGTAAAGTTGAACGCCTCAATTATAAAACAATGCGCTATATCGGCCACTGCCAGCTAATGCGATTTTTCTTTTACGAACTTTATATGAAAGATAACCGCGAGTTAGCAGGCCAAATTCTAGTCAACGCAAAACCTCCAGTTACTGAAGATGTTGTTTATGTTCACGCATCAGTTGAGGGGTGGAGGCAATCTATTCGAGGTTCTGAAATTTTATGCCGTGAGGAGTATGTTAAAGCATACTATCCTGTTGAGATAGATGGCGTTTTATGGCGCGCCATATCATGGACAACCGCCTCTTCAGTAGTTGCAGTGGTAGAAATGGTGGTAAACGGCGTTCTTCAAGATAAAGGCTTCTTGAAGCAAGAAGAAATTCCTTTTTCAGAGTTTCTAAAAACGCAAGCTGCCGAGTTTTATAATTTGCATGAAAAATAAGTCTTTCTTCGTCTGCAACTCATGCGGAACCGTTTATAACAGATGGTCTGGCAAGTGTGATGCTTGCGGAAGTTGGGATACAATAACCGAAGAAACATCAACTCAAAGCGGATTTACTCGCGCCAATCCAAAAACTTCTGGCAAACGCGATAAAATAGAATTTGTAGAACTTGGAAGCGAAACCTCAGATAACATCAGAATTTCAACTGGCATTTCAGAGCTAGATAGAGTTTTAGGCGGCGGGCTGGTTGAAGGCTCGGCAATTCTTATTGGTGGCGACCCTGGAATAGGGAAATCAACGTTACTCTTGCAACTTGTGATGTCGCTTTCCAAACAAGGTACTGATTGTTATTATATATCGGGTGAAGAATCAATAAACCAAATTCAACTTCGCGCAAAAAGACTAACTGATAAGCTATCTGGGGAAGTAAAACTCGCAACCGCAACCTCAGTAACAGATATACTTAAAGTTTTTGATAAAGACAAAGAATCAAAACACACTAAAAGACTGGTTGTTATCGACTCTATCCAGACGATGTTTCTAGAAGCGATTGAATCTGCACCGGGTACAGTGAGCCAAGTAAGAGCCTCAGCCCACGAATTAATTCAACGCGCAAAACAGACTGGCACTTCATTACTAATTGTCGGGCATGTCACGAAAGATGGTCAAATAGCAGGCCCAAGAGTTCTTGAGCATATGGTTGATACCGTTCTTTATTTTGAAGGAGAGCGTGGCCACCAGTTCAGAATTCTAAGAACCGTTAAAAATAGATTTGGTGGAACCGATGAAATAGGTGTTTTTGAAATGACTGGAAACGGCCTAATCGAAATATTAAATCCATCATCAATATTTCTTGCCAAACGAGACGAGCTAGTAAGCGGTGTTTCAGTTTTGGCCGCAATGGAAGGCACAAGGCCGCTGATGGTAGAAGTGCAGGCTCTTGTTGCGCCTTCATATCTAGCATCTCCTCGCCGAACAGTTGTTGGATGGGATAGCAATAGACTAGCAATGATTTTAGCAGTTCTTGAGGCAAGATGTGGAGTAAGCCTATCAAATAAGGAGGTTTACCTTACTATCGCAGGTGGCTTTAAAATCACCGAACCCGCAGCTGATCTTGCTGTTGCCGCCGCAATAATATCTGCAATTTCCAATAATCCAGTTCCTGAGAACTCTGTTTTCTTTGGAGAAATAGGCCTTTCGGGAGAAATCAGAGCCGTTGCCAGAGCCGACACACGAATTAAAGAAGCAGAAAAGCTAGGCTTTAGCTCGGCATTTGTTCCAGACTCCGCAAAAAATCAGACTTCAGGCAAGATTAACGTTAAACAAATCTCGCATCTCAAACAAATCTGCTAGAATTAATAAATCAATAAATGATTCTAAACTTGCTTTCCTATGTAATTCTTATCTGTCCAGTTAAAGAAGCGACGCAAGCCTTCTTCTAACTGCACCTTAGGATGATAGTCGAGTTGCAAAGCCGCCTTTTTAATATCAGGGCAACGTCTATTTGGTTCATCGGCTGGATAGCTATCAGGATATTCAATAATATTATGAGGAATCTTACGCCCCAAAGCCTTTTCTATAACCTTAACCAGATTATTTACTGAAATTTCTGGCTCTGGATTACCTATGTTATAGGCTTCTCCGCTTACTCCTCTGGTAATAACTCTTAGAAAACCATTAATTGCATCATTCACATAGCAATAAGTTCTGGTTTGATCGCCAGTTCCATATAATTGCAATGGTTCGCCTGCTTTAATCTTGCTACCAAAATTTGGTAACACCCTATAGTCACTTTCACGCATTCCTGGACCGTAGACATTGAATGGCCTTATCGTGTTAGTATGAACCTGATAGGAATTGTTAAAGATATGGCAAAGTGTCTCCCCTACCCTTTTACTTTCATCGTAACAGGCTCTTGGGCCTTGACAAGACACATACCCCCTATAACTTTCTGGGGTTGGAACATGCTTAGGATCAGGATCTCCATAAATCTCGCTAGATGAAAAGAAAGTAAAGCGTGCGTTTTTTTCGTGAGCAATATCTAAGAAATTTCTTGTTCCTGTTATTGCAACATCAAGTGTTTCGAGAGGATATTTCCTATAATAAAATGGGCTGGCGATTCCTGATGCGTGAATAACGTAATGGATGTCACCCGCAACTTTTACCTTTTCTGTGATATTGTGACGGAAAAAAGTGATGTTATCACTATCAGCAAACTCCCATTCTGGTGAAAGCTGAGTTATAAAAATATCCATTGCAAGTAGCTTGCACGGCTTTTTCAAAACATTTTTATTTAAGTAATCAAAAGTAGCCGTGAAATATTTTCCTAAGAATCCCGCTGCACCTGATAGCAAGATTGTTTTACCCTCAAAGTCGTGAGCTACATCTCCAAGTAAGGTTGCTATTTCTGCTATATCTGAATCTATAAAATTACTCATTTTCCCCGACAGTGCGCTTATGGTTAAAAAACTTCTAGTTTTGGTAGCGGTATAATGAACTTACCGCCATTTGCTCTATATTTCTCATGATTTTTGATGATTGAATCGGCAAAATTCCATGCAAGTATCAACATATAATCTGGCATTTTTTTATAAATCTCATCTGAGCCAACCACTGGAATATATAAACCCGGTGTGTATAAACCAGCCTTTAAAGGGCTATCATCAACCACAAAATCGATTAAGTCACCCGTTATACCAAAATGATACATCAGAGTTGTTGCTTTTGCTGGTGCGCCATAAGCCGCTATGGTTTTTCCTGATTTTTTAATCTCTTCGAGTTTAGTTTTCAGTTGCTTGCCTAACGCATCAATTTTATCGGCATACTTTACAAAAGTCTCAGCTTTATCAAGGCCAATGCGCGATTCATAATCTATTAAAGATGATACATTGCGACTTGAAGTGCCATTAATTCTTGCGTATCCACGAATGCTTCCACCATGTGTGTCTATACGCTTAACATCTGCAAGTGACATTCCGTGCTTTGCAAAAAAGCTCTTAAGAGCTGTTACGCTATGATAAGAAAGGTGCTCGTGATAGATGGTGTCAAAAAGCGTTTTCTCATACACATCAACAAGATAAGAAACCTCAAACACGAAAAAGCCATCGTTAGAAAGCATAATTTTTACCGATTCAATAACCGAATCTAAGTCATCAATATGAGCAAAAACATTATTTGCAGTGATTATTTTCGCCTTACCATGCTTTGAAGCTATACTTTTTGCTAAATCTTTATCTATAAAACCCGCGATTGTATCTATTCCGCGTTTGGTTGCTTCTTTTGCAATTTCCACTGCTGGATCAATTCCCAAAACCCGCATTCCCGCTTTTTGGAAGAAAGACAGCAAAGTTCCATCATTTGAACCAATATCTATCACTAAATCTTCATGCTTAAGGTCATAATCATTTATGACTGAAGTTGCATAATTCTCAAAATGCTTCACAAAAACTGGAGAAGTCCCTGAAACGTATACATAATCCCTAAACAAAACATCAGGGCTTACAACATTTACTAGCTGTAAATGCTTGCAATCATTGCAAAAGTGTAAATCCAGCGGAAATTTTTCTTGAGCACTTCCCGTTTTCTCTAACGGAACAAAGGCATTTGCTGGCGGCGTTGGAGTTAAAGAAAAAACTTTCTCCATATTACTTGAGCCGCAAAGCCTGCATGATTTTCTGATCTGATAATTCATGAACTGAAATCTACAACTCAATTCTTATTTTTAAGTTAACGTGAAATCTAGTTTTTCTTCTTCCTGCGGGCGCGTTTGGCTTCAAGCATTTTTACAAAGCTAGACTTATCAGATTCAACATCTGATTCGCGTTCATAATCATTTTCGCGGTAAGCTAGAACATACCCCCCCCCACTCAACTTTTCCGCCTCAAAAACATAGCGGGTAAGCTGTTTTGCGCGGTCTTCATGTTTTCTATAAACCACTGTATAGAGCTTATTTGTGCAAGGAATTGAAACTTTTGGAAAATCCTCCGCTAATTTTACTATATCATCATTTAGCTCATCTATAGTTTTATATACATACCCCTTCTTAACCTTGCGGAGTATGTAATATCCCCAATCGGGATGTTTTGCCAAAGCCCTTTTCGTAACTGGGTGGCACTTCAAATCTGCTTCTATCTTTTGCGCGAGAATGGTATACTTCCCATCAGATTTTTGCGTGTGATAAACAATTGCGTAATTTCCCTGATAACCTTTTGAAGATTCATCTTCAGTTAGGGCAAATCCACGAATCCAAATTATAACCTTGTCATCCATACCTTCAGGCAGGTGACGAGATTTCATGAATTTATTTTTGATGTAATCAATTTTATCAAGCGCGTCAGATTCAGTTTTAAAACTAAATGTTCCTTCCGCCACCGCCTGAATTAACGGCTCTTTCAAACTCGCAATAGGTCTGTTGCTGTGACTCTTACTCTCAGATTTCATAACTTCGATGATAAATCCATCTGGTTAACAATCCGATAATTGAATATAGTTTAGTTCAATTAGAGTATTATCATTGTTTTATAAAAAATTCACATTACAAATTAATATTTATATGTTACTATCATTAGAATGAGCGATATTTTTGAAAATATAGAACGATTTAGATACCCTGATCATATAGTCAGGGATGTGTTTTCTATTGCACGTAAACAAACTGATCAAGAGAAATATCTATACGATTTAATATCAGGAATTTATAATAATAATCCTCCTCATGGAATGTTAGATAGGATATATATTAACTATGAGAAGGATGAAAAATTTTCTGGCAGGTCAAGATATAGCGATAAAAGCATTCACTTCACCGCTCAGTATGTACAAGATTGCATGAATGCTGGTGAGCAAGGTAAAGATTTTCTTAAAAAGACCTTTTTTCATGAGCAATATCATATTGAAAATCTTCATGACCCTGACTCGATTGACTCTGATAAGGTTAGTGTATCTTCAATTCTTGCAGTTGGTGGAGCTTTATTAGGTGGAGTAGCATCCTTATTATTACCTGTAAAAAATAAAGTTCTAGGCTTGCTTGGAGGTGCCTTAGCTGGGCTTGCAACGGGGTTCTATCTAAAGCGCTCAAAAGACAATAGAATCATTGAGTTTGAATGCGATCTAAACGGCATTCAGAAAGGTGCTGAAGGCCTATCTCAAGATGAAAAAATAAAATATCTTGAAAATTGCGCTCAAGATTTCAGTAGCGATATACAATCTAGAAACAAATTCATCAGCAATGATCGTCTTGATGCTTTAGTAGAGCCACTAAATGATCATCCTGTAGGTTTCAAAAGAGATAAAATGGCAAACGAGGTTTTGCAAAGAGTTAAAGATGGCGAAGATCTAAATGATGTTGTAACAAAAATCAAAACTAGGCTTCAACAAGCGAGAACTGTAAAAGGATTTTTTACTGATCGCCTCGCATTTGAGAGCACAGCTGAAGGCTTCAAAGCAAAGTAATCACATAATAAAAAAGTGGAAGTGCTTTCGCACTTCCACCATGAAAAACTAGAGAGACGAGGGTTTCTTTAAGCCCGTATCCACTTCACCACCATCCTGTTGGATGGCTAGCTCATACGCCTTTTGCAAGTCACTTTCATAGCTTGCACTTTGCAGTCCGTCCCCTAAAGTTTCCAATAACTTCTCAAAGAAGTTCTTGTCTTTACTTGTCCAACGTTCCTCAGTCTGAGATTGGTCGGATTGGGCTTTTTCTTGCGACGTATAGTGCGCCGCGAGAACCACAATGTGCTGGCTTTTCATGCTTGGATATAGGCGCGAGAAGTACTGTACACGAGCGTTAAACCTTGCTGTCCAGTTTGGCATTTTACCCTCCTCAGGGCGTAAATTTTCTTTGCGCGACTCACAATCGTGAGATTTTATAGCGCATAAACGAAGAAAACTTGGCGGTTATAATTAACCTTTAATTAACTGTCAAGCGGAAAAGTTGTAGCAAATGTTGTCTTTTCAACCAAACTCTGATTATATGAACCTATCTGCTATTCACTCCCGTCATTGCGAGCCGAAGGCGAAGCAATCCAGAAAAACTCAGCTTTCTGGATCGCCACGTCGGGCTTTGCCCTCCTCGCGATGACGACGGAGTTAATCCAGAACCTGTTGCTAACAGCTATATTCTTTTTTATCCCACCTTTTGTGAATCCAAAACCACTGCTCTGGAGATTCTTTTATCCACTCTTCGAGGATTTGGTTTATAGCAAGCATGGTATTAAAAACCGCATTATCGCTCGTTTTATCGACTTTAATTTCTGGATATATTCTTAACTCAAAATTAAAGCCACCTGTTCTCATACAATTTACAGGCAAGATTACACAGTCCATCTTCATTGCAAACTCTGCAACTGTGGTCATTGTCATTGCATCTTTTCCAAAAAATGGAACTGCTATTCCGTTATTCATTTTTTGATCTGCCATTATTCCAACAGATTTTCCAGCTTTTAATGCCTTTACGAGAGAAATAGCCCCTATCCTCCCTTTGGGATAAAGTGCCTCGCAAAATGGCTCTCTAGCCCTTCTTAACACCTTCTCGATTATTGGATTATTCACATGCCTGTAGACCAAGCCTATTGGAAGCCCATTTTCCTTAGCAAGCCTTGACATTATCTCCCAATTGCCAAAGTGTGCCGAAACAAGACATATTGATTTTTTAGACTTTTTGGCCTCTTCAAAATGTTCCAAACCTGATATTTTAACTCTTGATGACAAAGTTCTAGTGCCGATATGTGGAAATTCCGCGAAGACCCTACCTATATTATCCCACATTGCATTTGCAATTTTGGCTCTCTCTTCAAATAACTTATCTGGAAAAGCTATTTCTAAGCTACGCATTGCAACTTTATTTAAACGAGTATGACGGCCTATCTTTCTTGCAATTAATCCACCAACCCTTGATGCAATATCGACTGGTAGAATCTTAAACAAAGCAAACAATATCAAAACCAGTATTGTATCTGGTCTTATACAATATTTTAAAAAAGCAATCTTTAATATATTCAACAATAGAACCTAGCTATATCTCTTCTGAATCTTCGAACTCAGCAGAGCTATTTTCTTCGAGCGCGTATCCTGCGGATCTAACTGTTCTAATCAAATCACTGAATGCACCGTCTAAACAAAGAGCTTTTCTGAGCCTTCTGATGTGAACATCAACCGTTCTTAGCTCAACGTAAATATCGTGACCCCAGACAGCATCAAGAAGTTGCTCTCTTGAAAAAACTCTTGCGGGATGTTCCATAAAATATCTTAAAAGCCTAAACTCTGTGGGGCCTAAATGAACATCTTTGTTCGACCTTGTAACCTTATGAGCTGCAAGATCCATCTTCACATCGGCGTAACTCATTGCTTTTTCAGTCAATGCTGGTCTGATTCTTCTAAGCACTGCCCTTATTCTTGCAATCAACTCGCTAGGAGAAAAAGGCTTAGTAACATAATCATCCGCTCCACAATCGAGGCCTCTAACCCTGTCGTCCTCCTCACCCCTTGCTGATAGCATGATAACTGGGATGTTTTTTGTATCACTATTGCGTCGCATTTGTCTGCAAACTTCAATTCCTGAAAGAGATGGCAACATCCAGTCAAGCACAACAACATCAGGCTTGTGCTCTCTAAGCATCATGAGAGCTTCTTCACCATCAACGGCACTTACAACTGTAAAACCTTCCCTCTCAAGATTATATCTGAGAAGAGTAATAATCGCTTCTTCATCTTCGACTACTAAAATAGTCGGCTCCATATAAATTCCCCGCTATATTTTTAAAACGTGCGTTAATGTAATATTTTCATCATATTCACTAAAATATAATTAAAATTGCTTAAAATTATTGATAAACCTATCAAATTATTGTGCATAAGCAGAAAGTTCTTGCACTAGAAGAAT
Organism: uncultured Rickettsiales bacterium; assembly: GCA_964484565.1. Lineage (GTDB taxonomy): Bacteria > Pseudomonadota > Alphaproteobacteria > Rickettsiales > CAZAGG01 > CAZAGG01. Next base: position 119,060 of record CAZAGG010000003.1, read on the forward strand.
ATATGTGTATTATCTCGAACTCAAGAAGAAGTGGGCTTGCCCGCTTTTTTTTGTATTAAAAATTAAGGGATGAAATCACTTTAATGGTTGCTGAAAAAGGTCTACCTGAAATTATCAAGAAAGCCCTGTCTCCTTCGCTTAATCATGAAGGCTATAGGTTGGTTCAGCTTAAAATTGAAAGCGGCAGTAAAAGCAAGACACTACAAATTCTCGCTGAGCCACTTGATTTAAGACCGATGACTATTGATGATTGCACGAAAGTTAGTCGAATGGCGTCAGCAATACTAGATGTTGAAGATGTTATCGACACCGCATATAACCTTGAAGTCAGCTCTCCAGGTATTGATAGGCCACTGGTTGAAGCAAGAGATTTCATTGATTTCTTAGGGTTCGATGCAAAAATAGAGACTAGTTCTGAAATTGAAGGCAGAAAAAACTTTAAAGGTAAGATTATATACGCCTCTGAAGATGTAGTAAAAGTTAGGGTGCATGATGGTGAATTTGAAATTCCCGTTGATGCAATATACAAAGCTAAATTGTTATTTAGCAATGAGTTGGTTGAGTTTTCTAAAAACAGATTTTTAAAAAAGGCTGCAGGTTAAAAGACGATGAAAGACAGTGTTTATTCTAAATTTGGTGGCGCAGAACTTCTTCAGATTGCTGAGGCAGTTTCTCGTGAAAAGAACATGCCAAGAGATGTTTTCTTAGAGGCGATGGAACAGGCAATTCAAGTTGCTGGTCGCAGGAAATATGGGCAAGAGCACGAAATCAGAGCATCAATTGATAGAAAAACTGGCAATGTCAATCTATGCAGAGTTATGACTGTTGTTGCAAATGTTGAAGATCCTGCAACCCAAATTTCCGTTGATCAAGCCCAGTTCCGCTTTGAAGGTGCGAAAGAAGGTGATGTTTTGGAAGATCAACTTCCACCAATCGACTTTGGAAGGATTGCAGCTCAAACAGCGAAACAAGTTATTATACAAAAAGTTCGTGATGCAGAACGCGATAGACAGTTCGATGAGTTTAAAGACAGAATCGACGAAGTCATCAACGGCACTGTAAAGCGCGTTGAACATGGCAACACCATCGTTGAAATTGGAAGAACCGAAGCAGTTTTAACCAGAGATGAGAGCATTCCTAGAGAAGCCTTCCGCGTGGGAGATAGAATCAGAGCGTTACTGCTTGATGTAAGACGCGAAAGAAGTGGGCCTCAGATATTTTTATCACGCAGCCATCCTAAGTTCTTAGCGAAACTATTTGCACAGGAAGTTCCTGAAATTTATGATGGAATTATCGAAATTAAATCTGTAGCTCGTGATCCAGGTTCTCGTGCTAAAATAGCCGTTGCCTCACGCGATGGAAATATTGATCCTGTCGGCTCATGCGTAGGCATCAGGGGAGTTAGAGTTCAAGCTGTAACTAACGAACTTCAAGGCGAAAAAATTGATATTATCCAGTGGTCTTCTGACCCCGCTGCGGTTGTTGTTAACGCTCTTGCTCCTGCTGAAGTGGCAAAAGTTGTTATCGATGAAACTAATAATAAGCTAGAGGTTGTCGTTCCAGATGATCAACTAAGCCTTGCAATTGGTCGTAGAGGGCAAAACGTCAAACTGGCATCTCAACTTATTGGAGTTGATATAGATGTTCTAACCGAAGATGAAGAATCAAAAAGACGCTCAGAAGAATTCAATAGGCTATCAAAAACCTTTACAGAAGCTCTTAACGTTGAAGATGTTATTGCTCAACTTCTTGTTGCAGAAGGATTCTCGAAAGTCGAAGAAGTCGCTTTTGCAGCTATCGATGAACTTGCATCTATCGAAGGATTTGATGAAGCAATCGCAGCCGAACTTATCAATCGTGCGAAAACTCATCTTGATTCACTTAAAGAAAAACTTGAAAAGTCAATTAAGAAGCTGGGTGTAAGCAAAGAAGTTCTAGCTATAGACGGTATTACAATGGAAATTGGGGTATTGCTCGGTGAAAATAACATTAAATCACTTGATGACTTGGGCGACCTTTCAAGAGATGAGTTTATCGAAATTGTTCCTAACTCAGGTCTAAGCGATAAGCAAATTGATGATATAATCATGAAAGCTCGTGAAAACTGGTTTTCAGATGATGACAATCATAGTAAAAAAGTAACAGGATAATTTTTATAAGATTAAGTAAGGCTGTTAATGTCAGAAAACGAAGAGAATAAATCTGGTTCACTTAAACTCCAACTAAACCGCTCTTTTGATGCGAATAAGTTGAAGCAAGGGTTTGCTGGTTCAAAAGCGAAAACAGTTACGGTGGAGGTTCGTAAGAACAGGTCTATTCCTAAAACCGACTCTGCATCTCAAAACGAGCAAAAAGTAGCTGCGCCAGATACTCTTGCAAAGGCTACCTCTGGGCTTCTTTCTCTTTCAAATGTTGCACAAACTGCAAACAAACCCAAGCCAGATTCACGCCTTGCCGATTCTCCAACTCAAGACAAATCTCTTACGGAAGAAGAAAAAAACAATCGCCTCAAAGTGATACGCCAAGCAGCAATCGCTGAGGAGAAAGAAAAAGCTGAAGCAGAACGTCGTCGTAAAGAACTTGAAGAACGCGAACGTATTAGAAAACAGCAAGAAGAAGCAGAGCGTTTAGCAAAAGAAAAGAAAGAACGCGAAGAAGAAGAGGCTAGAGAAGAAAAACTACGCCAGAAAGAAGATAAGAAGAAGAAACGCAATAAAGAAGCAGAGATAGACTTAACAGATACCTTCCTTGCATCTAAAACTGGTAACAAAGGCAACCAGTCTTATCAGTTCCGAGAAGAATATCTCGAAGAATTAGAAGAGCTTGGCGATGATGTAATTTTAAATCCTCTTATCGTTGAAGCTGAGCCTGCTCCTTTGGAAGAGAAACTTCGCAAAAACGTTATCTTGGAAGATGATGAAATCGAAGATTACAGTGAAGACATTGAAAACGATGATGATAATCAGGTTATATATTCCTCAACGGCGATTCCGATTGAGAAAAAACTTGCTATTGTAAGACCTGTAAAAGGCTCAGAGAGAGTTATTGTTGCAGCTCCTGATCCTGAAAAAATCAAGAAAAATCTTAGAAGCGAAGCTGCTGCTCCATCTGTCATAAAACCAAAATCAAGATATGAAGAACCGCGCAAAAACTCTGTAAGAGTTGTTCTCAGCCAATTTAGTGAACAGAACGAAGAACAACGAAGCAGAAGTGTTGCGTCTGCAAAACGCCACAGAGATAAACTAAGAAAACACTCAAACGCCAATAAAGATATTGAGAAGGTTTATAGGGAAGTTATCATTCCTGAGTCAATCACCGTTCAAGAACTTGCAAGCAGAATGACTGAAAAAGTTGGCGATGTGATTAAATCGCTAATGAAAATGGGTATGATGGTCACAGCAAACCAGACCGTTGATTCTGACACAGCAGAATTAGTTGTTGCAGAGTTTGGCCACACCCCTAAGAGAGTTTTGGAATCTGATATTGAAAACACACTCATTGATGAAACTCCCGATGATGAGGCAAGCCTAGAAGCTCGCCCTCCTGTCGTTACAGTTATGGGACACGTTGATCATGGTAAAACAACACTTCTTGACGCCCTTAGATCTACAGATGTTGCGGCTGGTGAAGCAGGTGGAATCACCCAGCATATCGGTGCATATCAGGTAAAACTTGCAAATGGTGCCAAAATCACCTTCCTTGACACACCGGGTCACTCTGCCTTTACCGCAATGCGTGCAAGGGGTGCGAAAGTTACAGATATTGTTGTACTTGTAATTGCCGCAGATGATGGAATAAAAGAACAAACCGTTGAGGCAATAAACCACGCAAAAGCTGCTGGAGTTCCTATAATCGTTGCAGTGAACAAAATTGATAAGCCAGATGCAAATCCTCAACGTGCAAAAGAAGAACTTCTAAGCCATGATCTTGTTCCTGAAGATTTAGGCGGCGACATAATGACCGTTGAAATATCTGCCAAACAACGTATGAATCTTGATAAACTCGAAGAGGCTATATTGCTTCAGGCAGAGATTTTAGAACTCAGGGCAAATCCTAACAAACGCGCGTCAGGCGTTGTTATAGAGGCAAAAGTTGATAAAGGTCGCGGTGTTATTGCAAGTGTTCTTGTTCAGGCTGGAACTTTGAAAGTTGGTGATCTCGTTCTTGCGGGAACGGCTTATGGTAGAGTTAAAACTCTGGTGAATGACAAAGGCCAAAATCTTGAATCTGCTCTTCCATCAGCCGCAGTCGAGATTCTAGGATTAGATAACGCTCCAATGGCTGGAGACATGTTCAATGTCGTTGAAAGCGAAAGAGTCGCAAGAAGCGTTGCGGAATATAGGCAACAAAAAATTAGAGAGAAACAACTCTCCGTATCTTCTCGCGCACTGATAGACCAGTTCATGGAATCATCAGCCTCCACAGCTAAGGTAAAGGAATTACCTGTTATTGTTAAGGGTGATGTGCAGGGTTCAGTTGAGGCAATCATTGGTTCACTTGGCAAAATTACTCATGAAGAAGCGAGAATCAAAGTTCTTCACTCTGGAGTCGGCGCAATTACTGAATCTGATATTGTCCTTGCTAATGCATCTGGTGCAATTGTTCTTGGCTTTAACGTCAGGGCAAATACACAAGCCAAAGACTTGGCATCAAGAGATGGAATTGAGATAAAATATTACTCAATCATCTATGATCTTGTCGATGATATGAAAGATACTCTATCTGGAATTATTGCTCCGAAAAAACGCGAGAAATTCATTGGTTATGCTGAGATTCGTAAGGTTTACGACATAAGTAAAACTGGTAAAATCGGTGGATGTATGGTCACGCAAGGCGTTATCAAACGCGGCTCTAAAGTTAGAATGCTTCGAGATGATGTTGTAATCCATGAAGGATGGCTCAAAACACTAAAACGCTTCAAAGACGAAGTTAAAGAAGTCAAAGAGGGCTTCGAATGTGGTATGGCATTTGAGAACTATGACGACATCCGCGAGGGAGATGTTATTGAAGCCTCTGAAATCGAAGAATTCACCGTCAAGATTGAGTAGCATGCTTTAGCTAATTCTCATTTGCATTTTCAATTGCTGGAAAGAGAATAATAGCTTCAGTTCTTGTTATTTCTCTAGGCACTGTTAGCTAATTATTTGTAGAATGCGTTTGAATCAAAATTGCGGAGAAATTTACAAGAAATATGCGCCAGATAGTTACTCTTATCTGCAAGTATTTCTTGTAAATTTATACCAATTTTCATTCAAACCCTCTGGGCTGCTGTCAATTTTTCCAATTAACTTCGCAAAAATGTTTGGCAATAGGGCAAGCTATTACACGCACATTTTTACTCGTTACTTGAAAAAATTGACAACGCAGCGCATCTCAAATAATTAGCTAACAGCGCCTAATGTTCAGGTGTTTGTAGACCATCAATTTATTATCGCCCATCAAGTGAACGCTATAAATCAGTTTGCCCACTGGAAGTTGCTTACGTTTTGCAAAAAGTGCAAGCATCTCTTTGATAATCCATACGATTCCAATTGCAGTGGCTGATATAGCCGCAAGCAAAGCAACCTGCACAAGCTCAGATGAAGTGTGAAATTTACTCAAAATATCTGCTAGAAAGATATATTCTGTATCCATGATAAAAACTCCCTATTTCTTAGGCCTTCGTGGTTGCGTATGAGCAGAGCCTATTATTAAATAAACCACCAGCAAATAAGCTGGTGGCAGGGGAGTTCAAAAACCGCTAATGAACGATCGCAATGATCTTTTGAGCTTTCGCCTTGGACATACGCCATCACCTCCCCAGCCAAGTGGCTCAAAGGGAGGCATCCTAAATTTACGACTGATGCCAGTCGATGTGAGAGAGGTTTTGAAGCCCCGAAGTTGAAAACCTTCAACTCTAGGTGGAGTCTAGCATATCAAATAATAATTGGCAAATAGCTATATCTCAAAAGCTAGAGGTTTGACGAAGGCTTATCATTTTCTGAATTGCTTGAGTTGCCGAGTCTATCTTTATTTGCTCCTGTTCACCAGAGAGCATATCTCTAAGCACTAGCTCTTTCCGCTCCAGTTCTTCTCCACCAACTAAAATGCTTGCAAAAGCACCCATTTTATCTGCTTTCTTGAGTTTTTTACCTAAATTTCCTGAGAAGATAATTTCGCATCTAATACCAGAATCTCTTAGAGTTTCAGCAATTATGAAACTAGAATGAACATCAGACTCCGTAAGCGGTAAGATAGCGACAACATCAAGCCGTTCATCTGCAATATCTGATAGCTCTATGAGACGCTCAACGCCTGATGCAAAGCCGATTGCAGGCGTTTCAACTCCACCCATTTGGCCAATTAGTTTATCATATCTTCCACCAGCGAGAACGGCATTTTGAGAACCTAACATATTGGTAGTAAACTCAAATGCGGTATGACAATAATAATCAAGCCCCCTAACTAACAGCGGATTAATTTTATACTTTACGCCAATATTGGTTAGCCCCGCTAGAACTTCATCAAAGAATCTTCTTGATAAATCATTATAATAACTCTCAAGTGAAGGTGCGGTTGCATTGATTTTTCTATCGCGTTCATCTTTTGAATCCAAAATCCGCATAGGATTAACCGCAAGCCTGTTTTGACTCTCTTCTGATAAATCTGCTTTGAAACGTGAGTAATAGTCGGTTAGAGCATTTCGATATGCGATTCTGCTCTCTGAATCGCCCAGAGAATTAATCTCAAGAGCAACTTTATCTTCTAATCCCAAGTTTTTGAGAATTCTTGCACCCAACGCAATCACTTCAATATCGGCGTAAGGCTCTGCAATCCCAAGAACTTCGGCATCTATCTGGTGAAACTGCCTCATTCTTCCCTTTTGCGGCCTTTCATATCGAAATGCGGGGCCGTAGCTAAAAAATCTCAATGGAAGGTTTTGTGCAAGCCCATTTGAAATAAAAGATCGCGCGATTCCTGCGGTCAGTTCTGGTCTCAGAGTTAGACTTTCTCCACCTCTATCTGCAAAACTATACATCTCCTTTGTGACAATATCGGTAGTATCTCCCAAAGTTTTAGTAAAAACTTCTGTGAATTCAAAAATAGGAAGATGTATTTCCAAATATCCATATGATTCGGAAGTTTTTCTGGCTATCTCAACTATTCTGCGCCATTTAGCTGATTTATCAGGTAAAATATCGTGAGTACCACGCACTGGTTGAAGTTTATTTGTCATTGGTTTTAAATAAAATTAATTGTGTATGTTGCAAATGGTTCTGAATTTATCCTATATTAAACCTATACTAAATGAAACAAATTCCAGAAAATGCAAGAGAAGAACAAAATAAAAAAAGCTACTTTGTCAAAAAATCCAGTTACAGACACCTCAAAACTTAAGACAGAGCTTCGTCAGGTTAAAGAAAAACTGAGCGAAAAAGATAAGCAAATATCCGAGCTTTTAAAGGCTAAGAACGCTCAAGACGAGTTCATAAACCAGATATTAAGCTCAACTTCGTGGAAGATTACCGCGCCAATTCGTAAGGCGAAGAATATCTATGTTCTTGCTTCTAAACTCTTGAATCCGAGAATGAGCATCCACTATTACAATAGCTTCAAGCAAATTCTCAAGAATGAAGGAGTTGCAGGCGTAATATCACTTATTAAAAAGAAAATCGAACACCCAGCATCTCTTGAAGATGAATATCATAAGTGGATTCGCGCATATGACACTTTAGATAAAGAAGATGTGGCTGCAATCAAAAAGCATATTAAATCTTTTAAATACAACCCCCTAATTTCCGTAATAATGCCAGTTTATAACATCGATGAAGAGTGGCTGCGTCAGGCTATTGAATCAGTGTTAAATCAACATTACGAAAACTTTGAACTTTGCATTGCAGACGACCACTCTCCCAGACCTCACGTGAGGGAAGTAATCAAAGAATATGCAAGCAAAGATAGCCGAATTAAATATACATTCAGAGAGGTAAATGGCCATATCTCTGAATGTTCGAATTCAGCTCTAGCATTAGCTGACGGCGAATATATTGCTTTGTTTGATCATGACGACCTTCTAACCGAGCATGCTCTTTATTATGTTGTTGAAGCTCTTAACCGAGATAAGTCTATAGACTTACTATACAGCGACGAAGATAAAGTTGATATGGCAAACAACCGCTTTATGCCATATTTCAAGCCAGATTTTAATATTGATTTGCTCTATTCAAACAATTATTTCTGCCATTTTGGGGTATATCGAAAATCAATTATAGATAAAATTGGCGGCTTCCGTAAAGGATATGAAGGCAGTCAAGATCATGACTTAGTTCTAAGAGCGGTTAAAGAAACAACATTCGATAAAATATATCATATTCCGCATATTATATATCACTGGAGGGCGATTGCAGGCTCAACCGCACGCTCACTAGATAGCAAGGACTATACAATCAACGCCTCGATTAATGCTCTTGAGGATAGTTTAAAAAACTATGGTGTTAAAGTCACAACAGGAAAATGTCATGGCCACTTCAGGGTAATTTGGCCTGTTCCCGAAAAAGAGCCACTAGTTGATATTATTATTCCAACAAAAAACCGCGTTGAACTGCTTGAGCAATGCGTTTCATCGCTTAAAAGCAAAACGGCATATAAGAATTATAAAATTACAATAGTGGATAATCAAAGCGATGAATCAAAAACAATTGCTTATCTAAGCACGCTACAAGAATCAGGAGAGGCAAGGGTTATAAAATACGATAAGCCATTTAACTTCTCAGCGATTAACAACTTAGCGGTAAAAAATTCTGATGCAGAGATTCTGTGTTTCTTAAATAATGACATTGAAATCATAAACTCAGATTGGCTCAGAGAAATGGTCTCGCATGCTTTAAGAAAAGATGTTGGCATAGTTGGAGCAAAACTTTATTACCCTAATATGCGCGTTCAACATGGCGGCGTAATTCTGGGGTGTGGCGCACCAATGACAGCAGTTGCAGGGCACTTATTTCACGGAATATCACAGCATAATAATGGATATTTTGGCAGAGCCTCATGCGTGCAAGAATTATCAGCAGTTACTGCCGCTTGCATGGTTATGCGCCGTGAAGTCTTCAACCAAGTAAAAGGCTTTGACGATAAACATCTAGCCGTTGCTTTTAACGATGTGGATTTATGCCTTAAAGTAAAAGATGCTGGCTATCGAATTGTGTGGACTCCATACGCCGAACTAATTCATCATGAATCAGCAAGTCGTGGCTCTGACCTAGAAGAATCGAAATATGAAAGATTCTTTGGTGAAGTCAAAGCCATGCGTAATAAATATGGAAAAAGATTGGATGATGACAAACAATACAATCCAAATTTAAATGTTTTGAGAGCTGATTTTTCTTTTGCGTTCCCCCCTAGAGTTGAAAATCCATGGACTAAGTATAAAAAAGCTAACGACGACGATGTGTAGTGCATATTTCATAATCTTATCGCACTATCTTGCAATATCGGCAAAAAGCCCTTCAGATTACTTAATGCCGTTTATATTCTATGCCTTTTCTATTGCATTTGCATCTTTTGCAGGGCTTACAGGTGAGGGGGTTTTGTGGTTCATCTTATTATTTTCTTCAGTCACAGCAGGGCAGAACTTTTTTGAGAAAGATTATCGTGAAGGAATCTTGAAGTTATATATCAGCAAGAAGCTATTAATACCCTACTTCTTTGCCAAAATAAAAGCCACTGCAATCCTTAGTTATTTGCCACTGATTATATTTTCATTTATCGCCCATGAAATGCTTGGGATTGATAAAGAAACTGCCTATCTATCTGTATTGCATATTTTTATTGCAAGTATTTCTTTTATCTTTCTTGGTGCACTTACATCAGCTTTATCTCTTGGAAGTAGGCAGAATATGTATTTCATTACCCTGCCCTTATATGTTCCGATAATAATCTTTGGTGCTAACGCTGATAAAGCAGAGAATATGAACGAACCAGTTCTATTGCTTTCTGGAATCGCCTTAATCATATCACCCCTAGCAACTTTTCTAGGAATATACTCTCTAAGAAACTCCGTTAGCGGTTAGCATATAGCGCGTAACGATTAATTATGGATATTTTATTTTGCAACAAAAACTACGTACTATATTTTGATTTAGGCACTGTTGTTAAATTGTAGCAAAAAATTCACATAAAAAGTGTTGTTCTTCTTCAACCTTTGGCTTAGGAAAAGCCATCTCAAATAAACATCATTAAGGAGCTTTAAATATGGTTGCAATAAACACTCGACAATCTGACGGAATACAAAAAATCGTTCTAGATATTGTGCAGGCTATTTTGCCCGCTACAAGCCACGATAAACTATTTAATCATGATCCAATAAGCTCTGCCGATAGATCAAAATATACTCTATCATTTGATGAGCAGTATGCTAAAGCTGTTCAACAAGCCGCAATTATCATTAACTCTTGCTTTAACGATAGAGAGAGCAATTTTGGTCGTTACTCAGCAAGATATGATCAAAACTCAAATACCCTTACTATAGATGCTTCTTGCGCTTGCAATACTACGATTGATGTAGAGCAATTAGCAGGTTACTTGAATTCAAAATACAGTTATTCAATTTCACCCATTCTATCTGAAATAGCTGCTTCCGCACAACATCAAGTGAATGCGCTTTAATTCATAACAAAACTTAAGAATCGCGTTTGACTTCGGGGCCCCATTCTTCGATTAGTTCACGCTGTTCTTTCTCTAGGTTTACAACCTTACTGTTTGATATGGCTGCAAGTATTGAGTGAATTACACTCGGGGTGAAGATTATTAAAAGCCACCCTAAACTTGCAGTCCCATACATTACCAACCAAGCGTAGGCATTATTTGCCGTTTGCTGAACTGCAGCGGCGGTGTTGCCCTGATTCCACAAATCTATCATAAATGGTGCAACACCCGCAAAGTTAAAGCCTGAAACTATTGTAAAATATAGCCTATCTCTGGTTTTATCAACCAACCTTGCAACAATTGATGGCAACATTCCCGCAAGGAAAAATATAAATGAATGCTTAAACAGCAATATCATTATCAATGAAATAAATAGCGTAATTACAGTTGAGAGCTTGCCACTCTTTGATTTACCAGATTTCTTAGATGATGTTTTATCTTTCGCCATTATCTTACTATAATTCTATATGTTTAGCTTAAAATCTTGCATTAATGATATAAATGCGCCAATGGCAACCGCATAAGAAATCAACATACTCACCCGCATTGCTATTTTGGTTGCCCTTGTTTTGATTTCTTTATTATTTCTGAGCTTATTGATTTTTAGAGAGTTCTTCTGAAATTGAGCACAAGCCTTGTCGAACCCAGTTCTATCTGCTTCTAGAGTGTCAACATTGGTAATAATTTTGAGCATCCCCTCAATGCTTCCATTGCTGATTGACTTCCTCAAATCTTCATTTACTTGTTTTCTGATGCTTCTGCTATGATAGCTTTCTATGATCTTAGAATATTTCTCATAAAGCCATTGACATATATTTCTAGCAGACTGAATTCCTGATTTTTTCTGCGCCTTATTGAGAAGAATTAGCGCACCTATCAACTTACTATCTCTGAAAGTCGGGTATTTATCAAGTGAGGGTAGTTTTACTTCTCCCTGTATTCCAAGTTTTGAGCAAATAAATGCCGCAATGTGAGTGTCGAGTGGGTCAGTCTGCTTATGAACATCTTTACTCTTTGAATCGAGTGATAATATTAGATCTTCGATAGTTAAAACGTGGTCTTTCTTAACTAAATCACTTTGGCAAGTAAGCGATGGGTTTAAATCATACATCACTCTTTCTAGCCCAAACCCTAGAGTGTGGGTTTTAAGAACCACTCTAATCTTATCTATGTTTGAAACTATCGACTCTATTTCATAGCCAACGGGATTAGGATTAAACTCATACCAGAAGTTGATTAAATCAAGGTCTATTATTCTTCTAACCAAAGAGATAACATCACTTTTGTTGTATGCGTACGCATCTGCGATTACTGTTCCTAATCCATCAACATTAACTCCTAGATTTCTGAATCTTATTGGTGATGGATTATCAAGAATGATCAGAGATCTAGCTATTAGCTCATCATCTTCTGAAGGACTTCTTCCAAATTCACCTCCCGTTGATACCAAAACTCTTTTGAGTTCCTCTGCTTTTTCTGGCTTTTGAATGCTAAGTTGCACCCATCTGATTAACTTAAAGTCTCTAAGATCGCTTCTTGCCTCTTGCCAGTTTTTAAACATAGCGTAACCTAAAGCGCGTTGATTGAAGAGCTGGTCTTTGCCAAATGTATAAGAGCGAGAAGATTCTTTCGGTTGAGATGGCCTTATGATGTTATACCTTTTACCACTTAACCATGTATCTATCTGCTGACTTCCCCATCTTTCATATATGTTGTCATTAACTAGTCCCCTGATTGCATCTTCTATATTTGCAGATAATTCATGAGAGCCCATTTCAGTATTATAAGAACCCATAGTCATTCTTTTACTAATCAAGTTATCTGGCTCAAATTCCGTATTTGGAGTAAATCCCAGCCCCATGTGAATTAACATCACTCCAAGCGCGAAATAATCGACAGAAACATCACCCTCACCCTTACTTAAAGCATTGCACGAAAGTCGCTCTAGGGTTTCAAAGTGATGATTTTGATTATATCCCGTTGGCCTAGAAACAAATTCTTTTATAATTATTCTGCCGTTATCATAATAAACTGTATCTGTATTTAGCTGGCCGATTGTAACTTCGTGTGCCGACAATATTTCTAATATCGAGTGCATCGGCTGAATAAACTCTTGAATAGTTTTTCGCTCGCTCCATGACTTTGTTTGCGAAAGAATGTCCGAAAATTTTTTGCCTGCAATTTTTTCAAATATTAAAACGTATCGAACTTCGCCTAGCGAAGAGATAAAAACTGTTCCATGCGCCACCATTCGTTGCAAATTTGGACTTCTGAGCTTTTCATATGTATAAATCGCCTTCAAACGATATGGCAAATTATTATCGAGAATAACAGCATATATATTAGTATGTTGCCCCTCTCTATCTTTAGCCGCAAATTCTGTTGCTTTCAATTTAGAAGAATCATCAAGTGGCTGTTCTAAATCAATTTCATAGCGGCCATATAATAGATTCTTATTCGCTTTGGTTGCGGCAAGATCTCCCTGTCTCAGAGATTCATCACTGGCTTTACTTTTCGCATTATAGGCTGAACCTTCAACAGGTTGAACCTGTTCTGGATTATTATCAGTTTGTTTTTCTTGTTCTTTATTATCCACTTCCATATTATAAGGATAGCCCTTAATGGTTGATTAATACTTAATCTGCTAGGAATATGTCACAAACTCACATCAATATATTTTATGAACATTGAAGAAAAAGACCTGAAAATACCGTCACTTTGGCTAAAAACTGGAATATTCGCTTTGGCAGCAGGCGGAATATTTGCAATTTTGCTGGTTCTAAGCCGCTCTCCTTACATTCAAAAGGTGATTCCGTTTAGAGACTTTTTTCATACCGCACTTGTTGTGCATGTTGATTTAACAATATTGGTCTGGTTTCTAGGATTCTTAGGCATTATATGGTCACTGCATACTATCAGGAGGCACGCTCTTTTATCATGGGCTGGCTTAATGTGTTTTGCACTTGGTGCTTTGATGATTACCGTATCCCCTTTTATTGGTGATCCCGTTGCGATAATAAATAACTATGTGCCGATGTTGCACTCGAAATTCTTTATTTACGGCCTTGTATTGTGCCTGATTGGCATAGCAATTGCAGCATTAACAGTAATCTTTACCCCAACATCTGCTTATATTTTTCATGGAATTGGCCTTGATTCCAGATTAACCGCTCTTACCTCAGCGTTTATAGTACTTTGCGCGATTAGCTCTTTCGTCTTGGCTTATCCACAGATTGGAGAAGAATATTCAGGTCAGGCTTTTTATGAGCAGTTATTTTGGGGTGGCGGCCACATTTTGCAATATGCCTATACTCAGGGCATGATGCTTGCGTGGCTATACCTTACTCACGCTTGCGGGGTTAATGCTGGCATTGGCAAAAAAGCAACATTTGTTGCCCTTATAATTAATACAGCTGTTGTTGTGCCGATGCCTTTGATATATTCTGTTTATCCCGTTGGTGTTGCGGAACATAACTACACATTCACACAGCACATGTGGTATTTTGGAGGGGTTGCTCCAGTAATATCAGGACTTGGCATCCTATTTGACTTAATCAAGCAAAGATCGCATGTTCGTTTTAAATCTGCCGAATTTTCCTTCTTTGTATCATCTGCAATCATTTTTGCAGTTGGCGGCTTTATTGGGTTCATGATAGAAGGCTCTAACGTTACAGTTCCCGCACATTATCACGGTTCTATCGTAGGGGTAACAATTGCATATATGGGCATGACTTATGCACTGCTGCCAGAACTAAAATATCCACAGTTACGAAATAAATGGATTACCCTTCAACCTGTAATTTATCTGGTTGGACAGCTTATGCACATCGGAGGATTGGCTTGGTCTGGCGGATATGGAGCCGCGCGCAAGTCTGCCGAGATTATTACAGAACGAGAAATAAAAATTGCAATGGGTATGATGGGTCTTGGTGGTCTGCTTGCAATCATTGCAGGTATTATTTTTGTGGTTATAATGTATAAATCGATTAAAAGAAGAAGTGACTCTGGCAATATGGCACAGCAATTGCATTAAAAATATATCATTATTGAAGTTTAATAAATTAGGAAATAAACCATTTATTAACCTTCAGTGTTATAAATTTTTATGGGAGTCACTAAGATGCAAACAGCTAGTAGTTACATGGATAAAAACTTGAAATCACCACCACCGCCAGCATCAATGCTTAATATGGATTCTGAAACCGAAACAGGCAAAGAAGAAATAATTGAAAGTAGATTTGGAAAAATCAAAGTCAATCGAGCAAATGCTATATACTTTCCTAGAGGAATACTAGGGTTCCCTGAGAATCTAGATTTCTGCCTTGCGGATATGCCAAATGCAGGTATGGAGAGATTTAAAATTCTTCAGTGCATGAACGATACTGATCTATCTTTTGTCGTTTTACCAGTAACCGTTAAAAACGAAATGATAGATGAGCCAGACATTGATGAAGCATGTGAAATTCTTGGAATCGAGAAAGATTCCCTCGCGCTTTTATTAATTGTTTCAGTGCATAGAAAGACTACATCAGTGAGCCTTTCTGTAAATGTTAGAGCACCTCTGTTTCTTGATACGGATAACAAAGTTGCTGCCCAGTTTGTTCTGCCAAACAATAAATATTTAATCAGGCAGTTTTTGAGCTAGGTTCTTTGCAAGGGTCTCAATACCTACCCATGCTATCATAGCTGCATTATCTGTGCATAGTGACGGCGGA
The DNA here is from genome assembly GCA_964484565.1 of uncultured Rickettsiales bacterium. Taxonomy (GTDB): domain Bacteria; phylum Pseudomonadota; class Alphaproteobacteria; order Rickettsiales; family CAZAGG01; genus CAZAGG01. Next base: position 134,458 of record CAZAGG010000003.1, read on the forward strand.
GGAACAACAAGATTCATTGAATAATCTTCAAGTAATTTTGTTATCCTCCGCCTAAGGTATTGGTTTGCAGCCACTCCTCCAGCAAGAACTACGTTTTCTGAATCAGGAAACCGCTTTTTGAAAACTTCAACAGCATTTTTCATGCGATTACAGATTATTTCACCCACAGTATATTGAAATGAAGCCGCAACATTATTTTTAAAATCGCAATTGCTCTTAATATCATTATTTTTATCAATTAAAATTCTAACTGCGGTTTTAAGGCCAGAAAAGGAAAAGTCACAACCATCTCTGTTTTTTAGAGTAAGGGGAAAATCGTAAGATAAATGATTTCCTAAAGATGCAGCTTTTTCGATAGCAGGCCCTCCAGGAAAACCAATTTGAAGCATCTTAGCAACCTTATCGAAGGCTTCTCCCGCCGCATCATCAAGGGTAGTGCCAATTACCTCGAAATCGCCCACCCCTTTTATTATTCTAAATTGGCAGTGACCTCCAGAAACAAGCAATAAAAGATATGGAAATTCAATATCATTAGTAAGCCTTACAGTTAAAGCATGCCCCTCAAGATGATTTATTGGAATGAACTTCTTACCAGCTGCGGCGGCTATCGCTTTGCCTGTCATCATTCCCACAATTAAACCACCAATCAAACCGGGAGTAACCGTTGCAGCGATTGCATCTATCTGCATTATATCAAGTTTTGCCTCTTCTAATGCTGATTTGATAATATTATCAAGATGCTTGATATGCTCCCTCGCCGCAATTTCAGGTACTACGCCACCATACGGTGTGTGCTGTGCAATTTGAGATAAAACTTTATTTGACAGCACCTCTCTTTTGTCATTAACAATGGCTGCTGATGTTTCATCACAACTTGTTTCTATTCCAAGAACTATCGTCATAGAACCTATCTCACTAATATTTGAGGAATGCGTTGTTCATCAAATTTTCTTTAATACTAGGAGAAAATTGAATGTCTGTAGCGGGGTCTACAGACGAGATTTTCGACGACGTAGTAATGAAAATTTGATACAACCCGAAGGGACAAGCTGCTTTTTGCACACTACGTCGTTGAAAAACTCGAGAATATTTATAATATTCACATCGTTTTTCGCCTAGTATTGTATCAAAAATCAGCATTGTCGCATCCTTAAATATCAGTGAGATAGGTTCTTATGAAAAATATATATCAAATAACAAATAAGGCAAGGCTTCGTCTTGGAACGCGAGGAAGCCCATTAGCATTAGTTCAGGCAAACATGGTGAAAAATTTGCTTGAGAAGAACCATAACAATTCGGATGTTGAAATCGTTACAATATCAACCAGCGGCGATAAAATGCGCGAAACTCCACTAAAAGATATTGGTGGAAAAGCTCTGTTTGTTAAAGAGATAGAAGAAGCTCTCATCAAGCGCGATATAGACTTTGCAGTTCATTCACTAAAAGATATTCCAGGAATTATTGCAGATGAATTTAAGATAGCCGCTATTTTGCCCCGCGAAGAGGTGAATGACGTATTTATTTCTGCCAAATATCAATCGATAAAAGATATGCCTCAAGGTGCAGTGTTTGGAACATCATCTCCAAGAAGGAAGGCGCAGATCTTAGCAATAAGGCCAGATCTTAATGTTATAGAATTCAGAGGGAATGTAGAAACCAGAATCCAAAAAATAAGAGATGGCGTTGCAGATGCAACAATGCTTGCTCTTGCTGGAATCAAACGCCTAAACCTCTTAACAGATGGCTTGAATAGACGCATCATTGATATAAATGAAATATTACCAGCAGTTGGACAAGGGGCAATTGGAATAGAATGCTTGCAAGAAAATAACATCGTAATATCAATACTCCAGCAAATATCTTGCCAAAAAACATTCATGGAAACCGAATGCGAAAGAGCAATGCTTGCAGTTATAGATGGTAATTGCCGAACCCCAATAGCGGGATATGCTAAAATCTCTGACAATCAAATCACTCTAAAAGGAATGCTCGCCTCTGAAGATGGAAAAAGCTCAGCATATCATGAATTATCTGGCTCAATCTCTGAACATAAGAAAATCGGTGAAGAAGTTGGTCGCAAACTAAAAGAGAGCCGCACATAGCGCGGCTCTCCTATTAATATTAGTTACAGAAAGAATTATTTTTTATTCTTCTTGTTGCATTCGCCGCATTCTTCATCTTCATCAGAAGGTTGAGCTTGTTGCTTTGAACATGTTTTTTTACAAGATTCGCAGTTCTTGCAATCATGATCTTTACAGATACAAGCATGGTTTGAATGAGCGCATTTACATGCACATGGACTATTTACGTTCCCTGCACAAGCTGCAACAAATAAAACAAAAAGTAATGGTATAAGTTTCTTAAACATAATAGTTATCCTTTTATATAATATAATTAATTCAAATATGAACCTATCTCACTAATATTTGAGGAATGCGTTGTTCATCAAATTTTCTTTAATACTAGGAGAAAATTGAATGTCTGTAGCGGGGTCTACAGACGAGATTTTCGACGACGTAGTAATGAAAATTTGATACAACCCGAAGGGACAAGCTGCTTTTTGCACACTACGTCGTTGAAAAACTCGAGAATATTTATAATATTCACATCGTTTTTCGCCTAGTATTGTATCAAAAATCAGCATTGTCGCATCCTTAAATATTAGTGAGATAGGTTCATTAGAAAGACTATTATGCTATCTTTGGTGGGTGGAAGGGCTGTTCACTGAGAGGTTTAATATTAATATCCTGAACGTGAAAGGTCACATCTCCGAACATCGACATTGCATTTCTATAATTTTTAACAAATCTCAAATCTACTGAAACTTGACACTTAGAGCATGAAGAAAGCCCTTTGCAGCAATCTTTCTTTGAGAAATCTGAATTACTACTCACATCTTCGCTATGGCAATCTGATTCATCGCTTGAGAGAAGTTCGGCAAACAATGAATCACAGCAAGAACCAGCTTTCAACGCGTATGAAAACGAGAAAGAAGCAATTATCACGATAACAAGCAGTAATTTAAATACACCTCTCATGCGGGCATTATATCATAAAGTTGGAATATAAGATATTATTATTTCGCAAACTCTTTGATGATTTCCTTCATTCTATCACGCATATCATCTCTTGCGAGGGCATAAGCAATATTTGCTTCTAAGAAACCTATTTTATCACCACAATCATATCTTTTTCCAGACACCAAAACGCCATATAAGTCAACACTTCCAAGCATTGCAGAAAGCGCATCCGTCAGTTGTATCTCGCCTCCTGCGCCCTTTCCTTGACGCTCTAGAAACTCAAATATCTTAGGTTGAAGAATATATCTTCCGATTACAGAAAGATTTGATGGAGCATCCTTCGCTTTGGGCTTTTCAACAATTCCTTTTGCCTTAAACACTGCGCCATCTTGAAACTCTGGATCAATGATACCAAATTTATGAATATCACTATCTGGAACTTCCGATAATGCAATCACATTGCCACCAGTTTTATAATATACATCAAGCATTTGCTTTAAAGCAGGTTCATCACCTAAAATCATATCATCCGCTAGTAAAACCGCGAATGGCTCGTTATTAACCATATTTCGCGCACACCAAACCGCATGCCCTAACCCCAAAGGCTCTTGCTGCCTTGTAAAAATGATATTGCCTGGTTCGGGCATCCACGATTTTGTAAGTTCAAGCTCTTGCTTCTTATTCTTTTCACTGAGTACACTTTGTAATTCATATGAGTTATCAAAGTGATCACTTATCGGGTTTTTATTCCTTCCATTAATAAAAATGAACTGCTCCATACCCGAATCGTGCGCTTCTTCAAATGCGTAATGAACAAGGGGCTTGTCAACGACTGGCAGCATCTCCTTTGGCATAGACTTTGTTGCAGGAAGGAAACGTGTTCCCAAACCGCCAACTGGAAAAACTGCTTTTCTAACTTTTTGTTTCATATATCACTTATAACTCTTAAAGATTGGCATCAGTCAATAAACTGCAATAATAAATGTGTCAAGAAATTGACAACAGAGCGCATCTCAAATAATTAGATAGCTATGCCTATATTCAGGCGACACAATACTTGGAGAGAATATATAATGTCTGTAATGTCAGATAGCTGGATACGCCGAATGTCACTTGAAAATGGCATGATTGAACCATTTGAAGAATCATTAAAACGTGACGGAGTCATATCTTACGGCCTATCTTCTTACGGTTATGATGCAAGAGTTTCAAATGAATATAAGATATTCACTAATGTTGACTCTGCTGTCGTTGATCCAAAAGACTTTGCCCAAAGCGGATTTGTTGACCGCACACTTGATGTATGCGTTATTCCACCCAATAGCTTTGTTCTTGCAAGAACAGTTGAATATTTTCGCATTCCCCGCGATGTTTTGGTAGTTTGTGTTGGAAAATCAACCTATGCAAGATGCGGTATTATCGTTAACGTTACCCCGCTTGAACCAGAGTGGGAAGGGCATGTAACCCTTGAATTCTCAAATACAACTCCGCTACCTGCGAAAATATATTCCTTTGAAGGGGCTTGCCAGTTCCTGTTTCTTAAAGGCGATAAAGTATGTGACGTTTCATATCTTGACAGAAAAGGCAAATATATGAAACAACAAGGCGTTACCCTTCCTAAAGTAGAAAATATCTAGAAAACAAAATGAGCAATCAGCATTACCCAGAAATAAATCCAAGTCCAGACTTTGCCAAACTCGAAGAGCAAATTCTTGATTTTTGGGCAAAAGAAAATGTGTTTGAAGCATCAATTGCAAAAAACAAAGCCTTAACTGAAGATGGCAAAAAGAATGAATATATCTTCTACGATGGCCCCCCATTTGCTAACGGACTTCCACATTACGGACACCTTCTAACTGGATTTGTAAAAGATATATTCGCCCGCTATCAAACAATGCGCGGCAAAAGGGTAGAAAGAAAATTCGGTTGGGATTGTCATGGCCTTCCCGCTGAGATGGGCGCAGAAAAAGAGCTAGGAATTTCTGGAAGGCAAGCAATTTTAGGTTATGGCATCGAGAAATTTAACAATCAGTGCCGCACTTCTGTGATGAAATACACATCCGAATGGGAGTCTTATGTAAACCGTCAGGCACGTTGGGTTGATTTCAAGAACGATTATAAAACTATGGATTTTTCATTTATGGAAAGCGTTTTATGGGCGTTCAAACAACTATGGGATAAGGGTTATATCTATGAGGCTTACCGCGTTATGCCATATTCATGGGCGGCGGAAACTCCACTTTCAAACTTTGAAACCAAGCTAGATAACTCTTACCGTGAAAGAATTGACCCAGCGGTTACAGTTGCGTTTGAACTACTTGAAATTCCAGATTTTATATCATCAACACGCCCAGAGATAAAATCATGCAAAATTCTTGCATGGACAACTACTCCGTGGACTCTTCCATCAAATCTTGCGCTTGCTGTAAGCCCAGATATTGACTATGCAGTAATTGTTAAAGATGGAGTTGGCTATATAACTGGCTCATTTGCAAGTCTCAAATTTCTCAAAGAACTAGGCTTTGAGGGCGAAATTGACGCCGCACAAAAGGCAGCAAGCGATTCAAGAGCAATATTTTCTGGCACAAAACTAGTTGGCTTATCATATAAACCGCTTTTTCCATATTTTTCAAACCATCCGAATTCATTCAAGATACTCTCTGCTGATTTCATCGAAGAAGGCGAAGGAACGGGCGTTGTTCACATGGCTCCTGGTTTTGGTGAAGAAGATCAAAAAACTTGCGAAGAAAACGGCATTAAAGTAGTTGTTCCCGTAGATATTGCAGGAAAATTTACTAGCGAGATTTACGATCTAAACGCAGGCGAATTCACTCTATCAGTGGTTGGTAAAAATGTTTTTGAAGCCAACAAAGACATTATAAAATACCTTACAATAAGTGACTCTGTAATTAAGCGAGAAGATTACCGACATAACTATCCACATTGCTGGAGAACTGACGAACCTCTTATTTATCGCGCCCTTCCATCTTGGTATGTGGCAGTCACCAAATTTAAAGATAGAATGGTTGAACTTAACCAGCAGATTAACTGGGTTCCATCGCATATCAGAGATGGCTTATTTAATAATATGCTAAAAACTGCTCCCGACTGGTCTATATCTCGCAATAGATTTTGGGGCGCACCAATTCCGATATGGAGATCTGATAATCCAAATAACAAAAAACTATATTGCTTTGGAAGTGTTGCAGAACTTGAAGCCTTCTTTGGCCAGAAAGTTACAGACTTACACCGCCCATACATAGATGAACTAATAGCACCCGACCCTGAAGATTCAAAATATACTCTTCGTCGCGTGGAAGATGTACTTGATTGCTGGTTCGAGTCTGGCTCAATGCCTTATGCACAAGTTGGCTACCCAAAAACTAAGAAAGAGTGGCTAGAAAATCATCTACCCGCAGATTTTATCGTTGAATATCACGCGCAAACCAGAGGATGGTTTTACACACTCATGGTTTTATCAACCGCTTTGTTCGACAAACCCCCATTCTTAAACTGCATTGCACATGGGGTAGTGCTCGATGATAAAGGACAAAAACTATCGAAAAGACTTAACAATTACGCCGACCCGAAAGACATTTTCAATAAGTTTGGCGCAGATGCCCTAAGATGGCTAATGGTTTCATCCCCTGTAATGAGTGGAAATGAGCTATACATCGACAAAGAAGGTAAATTCATCCGCGATGTAGTAAGACTATATATCAAACCACTTTGGAATGCTTATAACTTCTTTACGATATATGCAAACTCAGACAAGGTTAAAGCAAATCTTCTATACACAGAAATTAACGAAACAATAAACGGCAAGCATAGCAAATCTGAAGCATGGAGAGTTCCTGACAATACTATCGATAGATATATTCTTTCAAAACTTTCCGATGCTATCGAAAATGCTAAAGATGGCTATGATAATTATAATACTCAAAAAGTTTGCAAAGCTATAGAAGACTTTCTTGAAGCGTTAAACAATTGGTATATAAGACGAAGCCGCGATCGCTTCTGGAAAACCGAAAAAGATAGCGATAAGCAAGATGCCTATGACACATTATACACCTGCTTAGTGTTGATATGCAAAATTGCCGCGCCGATATTGCCACTTGTTACCGAAGAAATTTATATCAACTTAACCGCTTCTGGAGAGAAAAAAGCCTCAAACAGTGTTCATATAGCCGATTTTCCTGTATTTACACGCGCTCAACAGATTAAAAATCCAGAACTGGTTGCTGGCATGGACTTTGTGCGTGACATATGCACTGCGGCACTTTCTATTAGAAGCACAAATAATATTAGGGTAAGGCAGCCTTTAGAAAAGATATACTTACTATATCCACATTCAGAAAACCGTTTGCGCAACGAATTCCAAGAACTTATAAAAGATGAAACAAATGTTAAAAATATTGCTGAAGATGGAAGTATTGATAATTTTGCTCGTAAAATTTTAAAAGTTAATTTCCCAGTGCTTGGTAAAACGCGTGGAAAAGAAACTGTAAATATTAAGAGAATAGTCACTGAATATAACGCATTTGAGAATGATTCTTTGAGACCAAGTGTAGAAGAAGATGAAAAAAATGGATATATTAGAATTTATAATGAAAAATTTGATTACACTCTTACTACTGAGGAGTGCGAAATGTCATATGAACCAAATAATAAATCAACCTCTCAATTCTTAAAACAGTACAACTGTCTTGTAGTTCTAAATACCAATATTTCAGCAGAACTTGAGCAAGAAGGAATTGCAAGAGATGTAGTCAGAATGATTCAGCAAGCAAGGAAAGATGCTGCGCTTAATGTCTCAGATCGCATCAAACTAAGTATTCACTCCAATTACAACATCAAAGCTGCAATCAAAAATCATGAGCAATATATTCTTGAGCAAACTCTTGGTGTTGAGATGCATGAAGGCAAAACTCTATCCCACTCTTTTGAAAACACTCTTGAAGATGAGAAAATTGTCATTAGCCTTGAGAAGATTTAGGCTCTGTTGTTAAATCATGCCAATGGTGTGGATAAAAACGTGAATAAAGTATAGTGCTTCTAGTTTTATTTGGGAGCGAGCATTTCGATGCGAAGCGCGCAGAGCGTATTTATAATACGTGAGCACGGTGAGACCGATGAAATGCGCCGCTATCAGATGAAAATAGAAGCACTATAAAAGGTTTGCGGTTTTGCTCAATGAGTATATAGTCATTACAATTAATATTCAAATGGCTCAAAAACATGAAAATAGCTGTTGTAAAAGAGAGGCAAAAGGGCGAATCCAGAGTCGCGGCAACTCCTGAAACCGTTAAAAAATTTATATCACTAGGTTTTGACGTTGAAATTGAAAAATCAGCGGGTGAACTTTCCAGTTACACTGATGATATGTATAAAAATGCGGGTGCGAAAATCACCAAAGATGTGAGTAAGGATGCAGATATAATCCTCGCGGTGAATACTCCAGACACAAGCTCTCTCAAGCAAGGGGCAATTGTTATTGCATCGTTAAAGCCTTATGAAAACAAAGCGCAATTTGATGATTTCAACAAAGCGCAAGCCACCACTTTTGCCATGGAGCTTGCACCACGCATTACTCGTGCACAGAGTATGGATATTTTATCATCTCAAAGCAATCTGGCAGGCTATAGAGCAGTTATTGAAGCCGCGTATGAGTACAATAAGGCGTTTCCAATGATGATGACCGCAGCAGGCACAGTTGCCGCCGCGAAAGTTGTAGTTATTGGGGCGGGCGTCGCAGGTTTACAAGCCATTGCAACGGCGAGAAGGCTTGGTGCAATTGTTTCTGCTTTCGATGTAAGAGCTGCCGCGAAAGAGCAAGTTGAAAGTTTGGGCGCATCATTTGTAGAAGTTCCCGCTGAAGAAAGCGGTGATGCCGCTGGGGGATATGCAAAAGAAATGAGTGACGAATATAAGAAACGTCAATCTCAGGTTTTACACGAACACCTCAAAAAGCAAGATATTGTTATTACCACGGCACTAATTCCAGGTAAGAAAGCTCCCATTTTGATTACGGCCGAAATGGTAAAAGATATGAAAGAAGGTGCTGTAATAGTTGATATTGCCGCGATTAACGGCGGAAACTGCGAACTCACAGAGTCTGGCAAGATTGTCACAAAACACGGCGTAAAGATTATTGGCCATGAAAACTTCCCCAGCAGGATTGCAACCGACGCAAGCAGTCTTTACGCACGCAATTTATTTAACTTCATCGGCATTCTTTACGATAAAGAAAGCAAATCAATTAAACTGAATATGGATGATGAAATTATCAAAGCGACGATTATTACCCATGAAGGGAAAACTATTAATCAAAATTTTGCATGAGAGGCAATAAATGAGCGATCTCAATCAGATAAAACAAGGTGCTCAAACCCTAGCTGAAAAAGCAAACGAATTAGCAAGCAAAGCTGAAGCAATTCAGGCCGCAAATAACGGCGTTGATCCGTTTATATTTGCGCTTACAGTTTTTGTTCTAGCTTGTTTCGTCGGATATTATGTTGTGTGGAAGGTTACACCTGCACTTCACACTCCGCTGATGTCTGTTACCAATGCGATTTCAGGAATCATTATTGTTGGCGCAATAATCGCACTTGGCCCAGAAGGTCTTCAGTTTTCTCAGTGGATGGGCTTTTTCGCAGTTATGCTAGCAGCAGTAAATATATTTGGTGGTTTTGTAGTCACTTGGAGGATGCTCCAAATGTTTAAAAAGAAAGAGAACTAAAAATGGCAACGGCAACAGCTCTATCTTATTTAGTATCAGCAATATTATTTATTTTAGCACTCAAGGGTCTTTCATCGCCAGCAACCGCTAGAAGAGGTAATTTCTACGGCATTACTGGAATGATTCTTGCGGTCATAACCACGCTGTTTTCAAGCGTGGTTGAGAGTTATGCAATGATAATTCTTGCTATTATTGCAGGCGGAGCAATCGGAACCATAATTGCACTAAAGATAAAAATGACAGCAATGCCCCAATTGGTTGCAGCTTTCCACTCTCTAGTTGGCCTTGCGGCTGTTTTAGTTGCCGCAGCCGCTTTGTATGCTCCTGAAAGTTACGGAATTGGGATAAAAGGCGCAATTAAAGCTGGAAGTCTGATTGAAATGGGTCTTGGCTCAGTGATTGGCGCAATAACCTTTTCTGGCTCGATTATTGCCTTTGCCAAATTACAAGGAATAATGGGAGGCTCACCAATCAGATTTAAAGGCCAACATTTGCTTAATGCAGCCATTGCAGGAACTTTGGTTGTTCTTTTAGTCATATTCTGCGCTAGTGAATCTATTACTATATTCTGGATTATGACGGCTCTTGCCTTTGCACTTGGATTTTTGCTTATTATTCCAATTGGCGGTGCTGATATGCCTGTTGTTGTTTCGATGCTTAATTCATATTCTGGATGGGCGGCGGCTGGCATTGGCTTTACACTACAAAATTCTTTATTAATTATTACGGGTGCATTAGTTGGCGCAAGTGGTGCTATACTTAGCTATATCATGTGCAAGGCGATGAACCGCTCGATTATTAACGTTATATTTGGCGGTTTTGGAAGTTCTTCTGAGTCTGTTACATCCGCTTCTGGTTCAGATAAGGTTGCCAAAGCTGGCAGCGCGGATGACGCTGCTTTCATTATGAAAAACGCAAGATCAGTTATAATCGTTCCAGGTTACGGCATGGCAGTTGCTCAAGCTCAACATGCGGTTAGGGAACTCGCTCAGGTACTAGAAAAAGAAGGCGTAAAAGTTCTTTATGCGATTCACCCAGTCGCGGGGAGGATGCCGGGTCACATGAATGTCTTGCTTGCTGAAGCCAATGTTCCATATGATCAAGTGTTGGAACTCGAAGAAATCAATCGTGATTTTGCATCAACTGATGTAGTTTACGTTATTGGCGCAAATGATATTACTAACCCTGCCGCAAAGAATGATTCATCTAGCCCAATATATGGAATGCCCGTTCTTGATGTTGAGGCTGCAAAGACTGTATTATTCGTCAAACGTAGCATGGCTGCTGGATATGCTGGAATTGACAATCCACTATTCTACTATGACAACACGATGATGTTATTTGGCGATGCGAAAAAAGTTACCGAAGAAATAGTAAAGGCTATTGAGCATTTATAAAAAAGCCTATATGCAATTCATTATAAATGAAGAACCTATCTCACTAATATTTGATGAACAACGCATTCCTTAAATATTAGTGAGATAGGTTCAATTAAGCATAAATTTTATATAGGCCACATGATTTTACTAATCGATAACTACGATAGCTTTACTTATAATCTATATCACTATATCGCCGAGCTGGGTGCCGATGTTAAGGTTGTTCGTAACGATAAGATCACCATTGACGAAATTATCAAGTTAAACCCGCAAGGAATCGTTATATCTCCTGGACCTGGAACGCCAGACGATGCAGGAATATCAAAACAAATTATATCAGAGCTTAAAGGCAAATTCCCTATCTTCGGTGTTTGTATGGGACTTCAATGTATTGGCGAAGTTTTTGGCGGAAGGGTGATTAGGGCAAATGCTCCAATGCATGGCAAAACTAGCCACATAACTCATAATGGCAAAGGAGTCTTTGCAAATATTCCATCTCCATTTACGGCAACTCGCTATCACTCTTTGGTAGTTGATAAAGCAACACTTCCAGATTGCTTAGAAGTTACGGCAGAAACAGAAGATGGTGCAATCATGGGTCTTGCACATAAAGAATATCAAATACATGGTGTCCAGTTCCATCCTGAAAGCATCGCATCTGAATATGGCCATGAGATGATAGCAAATTTTCTGAAGCTATATTGCTAAAATATTAATAAATTTTTTCTAAAATAAGTTTTTGAATAAAGTAATATTGGCATTCATATGACAGAACTTTCAAAAATGCTAAAATCTCTTGCCATTGGAGAAACACTTAGCCAACCAGATGCAGCAAGAGCTTTTCAGATTATATTAAATGGCGGTGCAACTCCTGCACAAATTGGCGCATATCTAATGGGCTTGCAAATGCGAAGTGTAACCGTTGAAGAACTCGTTGGTGGAGTGGAAGCCATGCGAAGAAAGTGCCACCCATTTAAAGCTCCAGAAAATGCGATAGACGTTTGCGGCACTGGCGGAGATGGAATTGGAACGCTAAATATCTCAACCGCCGCTTCCCTTGTTGTTTCTGCCTGCGGAGTTCCTGTAGCAAAGCATGGAAATCGTGGAATATCATCCCCAACTGGCTCATCAGATGTATTTGCAAGTTTAGGCGTAAATCTAAACGCTGATTTCTCACTGCTCGAAGAATGTATCAATAAGGCTGGAATCGCATTTTTACTAGCCTCACGCTTCCACGCGGGAATGCGCCATGTAACACCCGTAAGAAGTGAGCTAGGTTTCAAAACAGTTTTTAATATGCTTGGCCCTCTTACCAACCCCGCTGGAGTTAAAAGACAAATTATCGGGGTCTATTCAAAAGCTGTAATGGATATTTACAAAGAGGCCTTGCTAATTCTCGGTTGTGAAAAGGTTTGGTTGCTACACGGCAGTGATGGCATAGATGAAATAACCATTTCAGGCAAAACGATTATAACCGAAATTGAAGGCTCTAAAACCAAAACATTCGAGATAAAACCAGAAGATTTCGGCATAGCATCAAAGCCAATAGAATCTATCAAAGGCGGTGATACTTACCACAACACTAGAGAGCTTGAAAAATTACTGAATGGACATGAGGGTGCATATCGTGATACCGTTCTTTTAAACTCTGCTGCGGCTTTAATTGTTGCAGGTAAAGTGCAAGATATGCAGTCAGGAATTGCACTTGCAGCAAAAGCTATTGATTCAGGTGCAGCTAAAGATAAACTAGCCGCAGTGGTTCAGATAACCAATAATATTGCCCCTACTTTATAGCCATAGAGTGTTAATTGTAACGCAGAAATTTAAGTAACCCCATCGTCTTCGCGAGGAGGGCAAAGCCCGACGTGGCGATCTATAGTGTTTCTATTTTTATCTGATAGCTTCGCATTTCATCGGTCTCACCGTGCTCACTTATTATTTATAAGCTCCGCGCGCCTCGCCTCGAAATACTTGCTCTCAAATAAAACTAGAAACACTATAGAAGCTAGATTTTTCTGGATTGCTTCACCTTCGGCTCGCAATGACAATTACGCATTATCATCATAATTCTGTAATGGTTATGTATTATATAATTCCAAAGAATAACTTTGAGAAATAGATATGAATTATACTAAAACGGAGTCTGGCTCAGGCTCTACAACTCTAAGAACTATAGATTCAGAGCAAAGCAGACAGATAATATCTTCTAGTCAATATACACAATCTGCATATCATAGAACCGAGCTAGATATTAATCTAGTAAGAAGTCATCATCAAGCAAGCGAAGGAAATTCAATAATTTCTCTGAGTGACTTAGGCATAGACACGAGAATTTCTGGAAAGAATCTTTTATCTGATATTTTTATTCAGCTAGAAAAAATTGGTTACATTGCCGATAGTCAAATTTCTTGCATTACAGATAGAGAAAGAGGCTCTCGTCGTAAACCGCAAGCTGGCGCAATAAAGTCGCAAGAGTTTAGCTTTAACATTCTTCTTCCAACTCCAGCAGATCGTGAATTGTTTCAAAGAGCACAAAATCAAACTGGTTTAGAAAACCCAATCGAAGGTGCTATGAATGCGTTAAGCGAAGAGTTAGCAAGAGCTAACACATATAGACTTGAGCTAAAAATGGATTATGAAAATGGCTATGCGGAAGTTTCTTTTCACCCAAACACATTTTCTATCTCATCTCTAACCCGTCAGGCTGGCTCTAATGATAGAGCTACGATAGATGGTGCACTTGCAGTTGCAATCGCTTTAAAAAACCGCATTACAGACCCAGAAAACACAGCAAATATCACTAATATCCAAAGTTTATACGCCGAATGTGGCATTTCAGATGATAATCAAGAAAAATTCGGAAATGACTATATCACAGCCACAAGCCTTGCGCTTTATGCGGCTTCTCCTGAATCAAAATATTTGATTTCTGAAAGCCTTACAAAACTTGGATATGATGAACTCTCTAAACAAATAGGCTCTCTACGCGAAAAAGGCAGATATGACGGTGGATTCAATCTATTGAAATAAGAACTGAATCTTTAAATAGATGCTGGCAATGTTTGCGTTTTGCAGATTCTATGGTTTCATTCTTCTCAAAGCCTCTAACAATAGTGTAACCCTGTGACTTGAGATTATCTATATCTTGGCTTCTTGTATTGCAGGCAACCAGAACTCTTTTTTCCTGAAACTTGGCCGATATAATGCGAGAGATTGTATTGAAATAGAATGTTAATCCTGTGCTGTTCAGGTTTTCGCCGTCTTCTGACTCTGTGTCGTATCTTCCACCCCTGCCTAACTCTTCAGGAGTATCGCTTGAGAAAAATGTGAAAGTAATTCCTGTATGATATTCAAAGCCTCTGGTTTCCGACGCATCAACGGTAAGAGACAATTTCGGATGAGAAGCCGTAAGTGATTCACATATCTTAGCAATGTCATCTATAATCGTACTTGAACCTTCAGGCATTTTCATCTTGGCAAGTTTGGTCAAAACTTCATAGTAATGCCCAGATGAGGCCATTAAATCGAGTATCAGATTTTTATTATCAAGTTCAGAGTTATTGATATAAGAAACGTCCTTGCGCGATATTGCGTTTATAAGCGCACTCTTATTTTTAACTGGCTTAGACTCTGATCTTAAAATAAGGCGAATAAGATGAGGGGCGTTCAAATCAACGGTATATTTAGTTATGCCAATCTTTTCCAATGCTTCAACACCAATAGATATAACCTCTGCATCAGCAAGCGGAGAAGGTGCACCAATCAATTCTATGCCAACCTGACTATGCTGACGCTCACCCCTTAGATGCGAACCTTTAACCCACAACACATCGCCACTATAGCATAATCTTAAAGGAAGAGATTCGCTGGAAAGCCTGCTTTTTGCAATCCTTGCAACTTGTAATGTTATATCTGGGCGGGCTGCAAGAATTTTCTGAGATACAGGATCAAGCATTCTAAAGGTTTGCTTGCTCATTAACCTGCCCTTGCCTGAAAGTAGGCTTTCTTCAAACTCGATTAATGGTGGAAGAACATATTCATAGCCATTCTTTTCAAAAACTTCCAAAACCTTTTCTGTAGCTATCCTCTTATTTTTTGCCTCTATTGGCAGAAGATCATATATTCCATTAGGCAAAAGGTATTTTGACATCGTTATTTTCTTATTTTTATTATGGTTTAGACAATTATATAAACACAAAATCGCTTATGTCTAATGTTCCACCAGTATTTTTAACGGTTAATAAATCACCAGATTGAGCACCACCCTGCGCATTAAAGCTAACGGTGTAAAACTGGCCGCCTATAGCCGTTATAGTTAGATCCGCACTAACATAAGTGTCAATATTAATTTTATCATTGGTATCATTCATAACAATATAGTCAGAGCCATCTCCTCTATCGAAAACAAATACGTCTGCACCTGTTCCACCTACCATTGTATCGTTACCGCCACGGCCTTCAAAAGTTACTCCTGTCGCACCGCCAGCAATCATATGGTCGTTTCCACCATCTGAGCCTCTTATTATCTCAAAGTCGAGTATATAAGCGTTAATTACAAGATTTGCCGTATGAGTTATTATAAGCGTATCAGTACCTGCGCCGCCATTTAAATTACTTAATGTATCTCCTGAATCCATATATATTTCGTCGTTTCCACTTCCACCACTTATGAAATCTGAACCTGCACCACCATATATAGTGTCGTTTCCTTCCCTACCATTTATGCTATCATTTCCTTCACCGCCATATATTAAATCACCTTGTGCGCTCCCTATGATGTTATCATTTCCACCTCTTCCGTCAATAGTAACACCAGTTCCCGCAACTCCCGTTGCAACTACAGTGTCATTTCCGCCATCACTTCCATAAAATATTTCTGTTCTTGATAAGAACAGATTCCATGAAATTCCCGTTGCACCGCTAACGTAAACTGTATCAGTTCCATTCCCACCATCCATTTGCGATAAGAGATCATCAGAATCTACAACCAATGTATCGTTACCATCGCCTCCAAAGAGTCTATCTATGCCTGCGCCACCCTCCAAGCTATCGTTTTCACTGCCACCATTTAAAGAATCGTTGCCTGATCCGCCAAGAATCGTGTCTGCTCCAGACCCGCCATTTAAAGAGTCATTACCTGCTAACCCTGATATATAGACTGCTGTTGATGATCCATTTGCAGTTACCGTGTCATTGCCAGAACTTGCATCACCATAGAAAAACTCTACCCTTGAAAGCTGCATATTAAAATTAACACCACCCGAACCATAAATTGTATCACTGCCATTTCCACCATCTATAGCGGCTTGTAAATCTGATGTATCAATATAAATTGCATCATCACCATCACCACCATGCAGTAAATCAGCTCCATTTCCACCAAGTAATGTATCTGACCCTGCTTGGCCATAAAGACTATCATTACCATCACCACCTGAAAGACTATCTGCGCCGCTTCCTGCAATGAGTCTATCATTTCCTGCTAATGCTGAGATTGTATCATCTCCCTCGCCTCCAGATAAGGTCTCATTTCCAGTTGTTCCCGTGAGCGAGAGGTTAGTTGTGGCAAATATTCCAAGATTACCACTTGTGTAATCGTCAATTGTCCAGCTATCGCTAGAATTACCACTAATTCTAACAATTAGATCACCGTTAGTACTTGTGAAAGTAAAAGTTGTTCCGCTTAGAGTTATTTGATTATTAGTTGCAGTGCCAGTAACCGTTATGCCGTTAATTCTTAACTGACCTGTTCCATCTGAATCTTGAATTACGTCTGCACCGTCTCCCGTTACACCTACATAAATATCATTTCCAGCACCCCCTATCAGAGTGTCTGTTCCAGTCCCACCAATTAGGGTATCAGCCCCGCCATTAGTTGTGATAACGTTTGAAGATGAGTTTCCTGTAACTCTATCTGCTCCACTTCCTGTTGTTGCATTTTCGATATTCGCATTAAAGGCAACCCAAAAATAATTTGCACCAACGGTATTAACGTGGCTTGCACCTTCTCTCAGATCTAGAGTAACCCCTCCGCTTGTATAAGAAGTTGTATTTAGAGTGTCGGTTCCGCCGCCATCCCATAATGTCCAAGCATTAGCACTTCCGCCAATATTATATGTAGTATTGCCAGAATTATAACTGGTGTTCGCACCATAAAGATACTGTATCGCTGCAATGTCATATAACATCGCGGTTGTTGGATGGTTCCAGTTATTCGCATAAGTTCCTGCATAATATGACATTATGCTAAAATCTCGTGAATCCGTGAGGCTGAAATCTGTTAAGTAAGGCCCACCTGTTCCGCCTCCGCTCGCATTATAATTACCAGGATGTTTTAATCCAAGTGCGTGGCCAATTTCATGAATGTGAGTTACCCTTCCCCAACTTCCCATGCTAAAATCAGTGACAGCGGTATCAACCGATACAACACTCTGCACTATGGTTGTTGAGTTTCCATATCTATAACAAACCCCACCTACGCCTGCTGCAAGGTCATAATCCATAAATCCAAGTTCGGCATTATTTGCAGCTACTTCAACAAATGTTATATTCGCATAACTAGACCATAGAGCAAGTGCTTCTCTTGCAGTTGCAATTGAAGCATCAGAAAGATTAACTGCTGGGCTTAGTGGATGCCAACTAAAGGTTTTGTTAAAAGCATATTCAACAGTTGCGGCTTGTCCGTAAGTTCCTGTCCATGTATTACTGTTGCCAAATAATGCCCTAATATAGCCGTCTGCACTGTCTGGAAGGGTGAAGTTTTCCGAATCCACAACAGGAGGAGCATTATCTGGAAGTTGCGATGCCTGACCCGTGCAAGCAAGACATCCGCAACTTGTTACATGAAGCCCTGTAGCCTGCTGAGAGAATTTCGATGTTCCAGAATTTGCATAATCAGCAAAAGTAGATGATGAATCAGCAAAATCTCCCGCAAGTTTTGTTAGTATTCTCATATCCACCACGACCGTAATTATTTAATATAATTAACAATACATGATTCACAGTTAATATTTTCTTAAGCCAATCACTTATTGCAGTTATCAGGTTGATTTCTTATATTATAGTAATTCCTTGATAAAAATGAGATATGAGCCTCGTTCCAATCGTTACTTCCCCAATTATGCCTTAATGAATTTGTCATAACGGCAAAGCTACCAGATTTATTTTGTATATCAATATCTTGCAAATTTGCTGCCAGATCTCTTATTACATACCCCTTATGACTATATATCCTATAGCATTTCTGAGGTCTAGCCTGCATCACAGCCTCTAAAACTAGATTTGCAGCATGGATATGATCAGAATGATCGTTAATATTATGATTTAAATCCTGCTCGGCTAGATGAATTTCAATATCATTTGCATAGGCAGTTGCATCCAATATAATTTTACCAATAGTCGCCTTTAAACTTTCCCACCCTTTATAATTAGCTGAGCTATCTATGGCAGATATACTGCCGATTTCCCCATTCTTTAGCTTCTTTAATGAAGAGTGCTGGTAAAGAGCGAATCCCTCTCCATACATTCCGCCATCAGGAATTCTAAGGAAATACGATGTTACATTCTGCTGACTAACCACATGAATACCCTTGCCTGCAAAACTTCTGTTCCCTTGCACTTCTGACTTATTATTGTTATTCAGCCCTAAAACCCATCTAGTAGATTCAAGTGAAGCAACTTCTCTTGCTTTCGGATATGAGGCCAAAGAAGAATCCCATTTCTCACCAGCATCTCCTGAAGTTATGTATATGATATGAACTCTTGCATTAACATCCTTTATGTCATTGAAGAGATTAGGATTCATAAATAACGTGCAGTCATCTGGATGAGCACATACATACACCACAGCCCTATCTCTCGCTTGCTCCGCATGAGCCTCACAGCTAAAGATAAACAATATTATCAGAATTAATCGCAACATTTCTCTATCAAATAATCTCAAAATATTTTATTATCAACGATGTAATTAGATTAGGTGTACTAGTTATATAAATTTTGACATTTTTGTTACATAGTTGCATTAAGAGCAAAAATGGTGCATATTAGTAATATCAGGGGCTTTATAATTTAATTTTATCAAGAGTGATTATGAGCGAAATCGAAACTTCAGAAGAGCTAAACAGGGTTTACAACCTGTTCCGTCATGGAGCCACGATTTCTTCCGCCAAAAATAAGGTCACCATTGATATAAGCGAAACTCCTTACTCTCAATATACTCCCGAGCAAATGAACTCTTCTGGCTTCTCTGCTGCTATTGAAAAGGGAATCAAAGATTTATTCCACCAATGCGAGGTTTTTGATACAGAGAATATCAAAGTCTCTCCTGTAGAAGGGGGAGGTGCATCATGAAATTTTATGTAAGCGGCTTGACCTCAGAGCAAATTGGCCTTCTAACTGAATATGGCGCAGAGGTTGCCATCCATGCAGCACTTGAAGAAGCAACTCAAGGAATCAATATCTCCTTAGAGACAGCAACTGAAACCTCGTTCCCATCATCACCCGCTCTGGAAAAATCCGAAGAGATTTATAAACAGTAGATAAATATTTTTTGTGCACTGCACAAAATTTTTCTTGACTGGTTGTAATATTTATGTCAAATTCTCTCCATGAAATGTGAAGTTTATTATCTTAACCACCTTCCGTTACACAGAAATAATTTTGGAGAAAATAAAATGGCTACCAATAAAAACGCAAATTACTTTGATATGTTTTCTAAATCTTTCGGCGACTTCCGTATGCCGAGCGTAGATTACAACGCATTTTTCGCAATTCACCGCAGAAATGCTGAAGCTGCTGCAAACGCAAACCAGCTTGCAACTGAAAATGTAAAAGCTGCTAACCAACGCTTCACTGAAATTGTAAAATCAAACATTGAAGATTCAATCAGCGCAATGCGCGATGTTTGGACAGCTGGCTCACCAGATGCTTCTGCTGCAAAACAAGCTGAAATCAGCAAATCATTCTTTCAAAAAAATATGAACTATGCGAAAGAACTTGCTGAAATGGCATCAAAATCAAGCATCGAAGTTATGGATGTTGTGAATCGTCGTGTTGCTGAAAGCATCGAAGAAGTTACAAAAGCTGCAAAATCTTCTTAAGCTAAACTAATTTTTTTGGTAAAAGGGCGGAATATTTTCCGCCCTTTTCTTTATTGAAGTTACAAAAAATTATGCCCCCCTTAACAGATGAGCAACTACGCCGTTATTCAAGAAACATTATGCTTGATGATGTTGGAGTTGATGGCCAAATCAAGCTAATGAAAGCGAAAGTTCTGATAATAGGCGCGGGAGGGTTAGGCTCTCCTCTCATGCTTTATTTAGCTGCTGCTGGTGTTACTAACATAACCATCATAGATGACGACACGGTTGAGTTATCAAATCTACAACGCCAAATAATCTACGAAAAATGGGATATAGGTGAAAGCAAAGCAGAAAAAGCCGCTCAAGCCGCCGAAGATATTAACCCAGACGTTAAAGTAAAATTTATTAAAGCCAAAATTGATAAAGGCAACGTTGACGAGTTAATATCAAGCCATGATATTATAGCTGATGGCTGCGATAACTTTCCAACAAGGCTTTTAGTCGGAGATTCTTGTTACAAACACAAAAAGACTCTTGTTTCTGCATCTGTTGCTAAATTCTCTGGCCAAATATCCACATTCAAACCTTTTGAAAAAGATATGCCATGCTATCGCTGCCTAGTTGGGGATAAACCCCACGATTCAGAAAATAGCTGCACAAGAGGGGGAGTTATAGGTGCTGTTGCTGGTGTAACTGGCTCAATTCAAGCAATGGAGGTTATTCGCGAGATACTCGGAATTAGCAATACGCTAGTTGGAAAACTACTGATCTATGACGCAAAAGCCAATGATTTTAGAAAATTAAAATTAACTCGTAATCCCACTTGCCAAACATGCAGTGCGTAGGCATAAATAACAGCAGAGCCTAGAATTATGTCTAGCCACCTCTATAATACGAACAAACAGGGTATTTAGGAAAATGAAAAAGTTATCTTTTTTGATTGCCATAGCTTTGCTTTGTCTGTTTTCGCAAGATGTTAATGCATCTGAAACTGACCTGCCCATTCCAAGATTTGTTTCTCTTAAATCTGATGAAGTCAATCTAAGAACAGGACCAGGAATTAGATACCCCATCAAATGGATATATAAAAGGCAACGCCTTCCAGTCGAAATTATAGAAGAGTTTGAAAACTGGCGCAAAATTAAAGATAGCACGGGCGAGAGTGGCTGGGTTTACAAAGGAATGGTTGAAGGTCGAAGAACCGCATTAGTCAAAGGTGAAGTTAGAACTCTATACCAAAGGCCAGACATAACATCAAAACCCCTAGTCAAACTCGAAGCTGGAGTTGTTAGCAACCTTCTTTCGTGCGATGAAAAGTGGTGTGAAATTGAAATCGCTGGCCTAAGCGGATGGATAAGCCGCGACGGAATATATGGCGTATACGAATCTGAGATAATAAATAGCAAGTAGTATAAGTAATCTTTATAAACTACGCAAGTTACTGCTATAATTCACTTCAATGATATTTTCTGGGTTGATTGCGTAAGATGAACTCAGGCTTTGTGCGACCGAAACCCCCTGTCTATATTGTGGAAAGTTTCTATCAAATGCAGCCACTTTTTGATCTATAATTTGAGCGCTCGGAATTGATTTTATGGCCAAATCATATAAACGAATTGCATTTTCAGGAGTAACAAGATGATGATTGTTAGCATTATCATTCTGTAATAATCTTTGAATTATACTGCATGAACTTTTTATCTCTTTTTCATCAGGAGTAACCTTCCCCTTATAGTCTGCAATACTTTGAAATAGATTTTTGATACAATTTAGAAGATAAGGATAATCGTATCCGCCCAAATTAGCATCACTTGTGAGCAAAACATCCTCTCCATAACCTAGCTTTGCTAAATTATTTATAAAATCATTCATCGCAACGTATGCCATATTATATCGCGAATCATTCTGAGTGTTAGATACTCTTATAAAATCTAGGTCTATCAACATTATGTGGCTTCTGCCATTATCATCGGTGTAATATCCGTAATTTTCTACCTTTCTTCCATCTGACCATGAATATCCCAGCTGATTGGCTAAATATATAATCTTCTTAATCTCTTGAGCGATAATAGGATTATGCTGCTCTCTTCTTTTGAAAGGAGTAAGTTTGGGATAAACACATAAAGATAAAACTGGCGTGCTATTCTCATCACTTATTACTATTGTTGTAATTGGAAATAAAACTAACCCACGCAATCTAGGCTCACTAAGACAAATATCATGCCTAACCTCTGGAAGAGTTTTATAAGCTCCAGTTGAGCGCAAACTAGCAGTAACTGGCTCAAATTTGATGACATGATCTTGTGACTCTAGCAAATGGCTCTTGTTTCTCAATTGCCTTAGCAAAACAAGATTGAATTCGCCGTTTTTAGAAACCGTTTGGCTAATATCTGCAAACCCTAGTCTATGCAGTTCTTCCGCAATAGTTTTATGTAAATTGGGATTATTAACAAGCACATCAACTGCATGGTTATATGAATTATCTTGAATCTTACCCTTTGCCTCGTTGGCTAAATGAGCTACTCTTCCAATAGCTTCTCTCTCTTCCGTTTCGTGGAGATGATGTGGTCTGAGTTTTTCTGAATGATATAATCTTGTTTTCATGAAAAATAATCTAGCAAATAAATTAATCAGAATTAACTAAATAATAATTCTGTAACAAAGCAAACTTGGCACGAAATTCGCATAGTAATAATCAAATTATGATTATTGATATGTGAGAAAACCAATGTTTACTATATTTCATAAGAACTTATGGCCTAATTCCATCGCAAAAAAGTTTGTGGCATTCGTTTTAATATCTGCCATTATTGCCATGACCCCTTCTCAATCGTTTTCTCAATCACGAATTAAAGATATTGTCGCATTTGAAGGAGTAAGAGAGAATATCTTAATCGGATACGGGCTAGTCGTAGGCCTTAACGGAACTGGCGACAAACTAAATAATAATGCCTTTACCGAACAAAGTTTAGTCGCATACCTAGAACGAATTGGAGTAAACACTCGCGGCTCAACTCTAAAAACCAAAAACGTAGCAGCAGTAACAGTTACAGCGACACTGCCGCCTTTTGCAAGACAAGGAAGCCGAATCGACCTAAATGTCAGCGCAATGGGTGACGCAAAAAGTCTGCAAGGTGGAATCTTACTTGCAACTCCAATGCTTGGTGCAGATGGAGAGGTATATGCCGTTGGACAAGGGCTTGTTGCAACTGGAGGATATTCAGCAGGTGGAGCGTCAGGAAGTGCAGTTACCAAGAACGTTCCCACTCAGGGTATAATTGCTAATGGAGCAATCGTAGAAAAAGAAATAGACTTTAGACTAAATGAAATGCCTTCAATGAATCTGGCTCTTAGAAATCCAGATATGACAACCGCAATAAGAATTTCAGAGGCAATTAACAAGTCACTTGGTGGAAAATCTGCACAGGTTGTAGATAGCGGAACTGTAAGGCTTAACGTTCCGCCACAATTCAGTGGCGAAGTCGCCTCTCTAGTTGGCAAGATTGAACAACTCACTGTCGATCCTGATCAGGTTGCTAAAGTCGTTATAGATGAAGCATCAGGAACAATTGTAATGGGTGAGAATGTCAAAATCGATAGAGTTGCAATAGCACAAGGCAATCTGGTTGTAAGGGTAGATGAAACCCCACAAGTCTCACAACCAGGTGCTTTCGCCCCTCAAGGTGCACAAACAACCGTCGTGCCAAGAACTGATATAAATGTAGATGAAGGCGCAGGAAATAAAATCGCGACCCTTCCAGCTAATACTACACTCAAAGAACTGGTTGATGGCCTTAACTCTCTAGGAGTCGGCCCCAGAGATCTTATAACAATCTTACAAACCATCAAAGCATCTGGTGCGCTGCAAGCGGAGATACAAACAAGATGAGCATAGAAGGAAATAATATAGAGATGTTTGATACAAGCAAAATTAAAGGCAAGTCTGGCTTCCAGAAACTCATTGGTAAAAAACCAATGACAGAGGCGGAAGTTGATAAAGCTACCAAAGAATTTGAGGCAGTTTTTATCGCAGAAATGTTGAAGAATATGTTCTCAACCGTCAAGCAAGATGGCCTTATGAGTGGCGGAAGCGCAGAGGAAAACTTCAAATCATTCATGATAGATGAATACGGTAAAATAATATCACGAAGCGGTGGAATTGGAATCGCCTCAAGCCTAAAAGCCGAAATTCTAAAATTACAGGAGATAACAAAATGAGCAATAAAATCTGTGTCGAAGAAATAGTAACTCTTGTTTCCAACTTAGGCGAGCTGCTTGCTCAAGAAACAATTCTTCTAAGAGAAATGAAGATAAAACACATCGGTGAAATGCAAAAAGAGAAAATGAAACTCACGCTTGCAATCGAAAAGATGATTCAAAAAGTTAAGCAAGACAGACGCCTTCTCGGCCAAATGATAGAAGAAGACAGAATAAAACTAAGAGAAACAATAAAATTATTTCAAGAAATTCTATCATTAAACGAAAAGAGGTTAAGCGTTGCAATTGAAGTAAATCGAAGAGTCGTCGATACAATTAAAGAAAGCGTAACTCTTGATAACGGCAAGTTTACCTATAATGGCAATGCCGATTCTAAAGATAGCAAGTCCGTTCTTTCAATCAGTTTAAACCAAACGGTATGAGGGTAAAATGAGCCTTTCTCTCGCACTTCAGAATGCACTAACTGGCCTTAACGTCTCTCAGAAGTCTTTGAGTGTGCTGAGTAATAACATCGCCAATGCTAATACCGATGGATACTCTCGGAAAATCGTGAGTCAAGAGGCTGTATATATCGAAAACCAGCCCTCTGGCGTTAGATCAAATGGCGTGCTTAGAAAGGTAGATGAATACTTATTAAGAGCTGCTAGAGTATATGGCTCGCAAGCTGAGAGATCTGCTACAATCAGTGATTATTATGATAAAGTTCAAATACTTCTTGGAAAACCCGGAAGCGATAATAGCATCAACGCATTTATAGATAGCTTCTTTAACTCAATTAGAGACCTTGCTGATAATCCTGAAAGTTCATCAATACGCCAGACAGCCGTAAACGCAGCTTATAACATGGCAACTGAGCTTTCTTCTTTAGCATCTGGACTTGAAGATTTGCGATTTGAAGCCGATCAAGATTTGGTTAGAACCATATCACAAACAAATGATCTAATAACCAAGCTCCATAAAGTAAACGTAGCTCTAGGGCAAACCTACGTTGGCAATAGCTCTATTCCTGATGCTGGATTATTAGATGAAAGAGATGTGTTATTAAGGGACATCTCGAAAGTAATGGATATTAAGGTTTATTATCAACCTAACGGAGCAGCTTATGTATATACTGGTCCAGGTGTTCCACTCGTTGACATAGATCGTTATCAACTAAGGTATACACCAGTTAACTCATCAGCCGCATTTGCTCTTAATGCAAACCTATCAGAAATTCGCTCAATTCCCGTTGATACAAATGGTGCATTCGTTGGAACTGGACAAGTTATAGCAACCGCTGGCAGTGAATCAGAAATTACAACCGTTCTAACCGCTGGTAAAATGAAAGCGTTGCTTGACATGCGGGATGCTGAACTTCCAGCTATTCTTGCTCAACTTGACGAACTCGCCGCAAGCCTTCGCGATGAATTTAATAAGGTTCACAATGATGGAGTTGGTTTTCCACCCCCACAATCACTTACAGGAACCAGAGAAGTCACTGCCACAGATTATAAAGACTGGTCTGGAAGCGTTAGGTTCGCAGTCGTTTCATCAACAGGAGAGCCAATTGCCAATCCTTTCACTAATGAAAGTGGAGGAATAAGACCTCTTACACTCGATCTTGGTAATCTTGATGTTGGCAATGGAGAAGGTAGAATTGATGTACAAACCTTTATTGATGAATTCAATGCACACTTTGGAACCGTTACTAAAAAGAATCGAATCGGCAATCTTAATGACGCCAAACTTGTTGCATTAACTGAAAATAATCCTGCTGGACTCACTCAAACCTTCGACTTCGACTTTGAAAATATAAGTGGTGGAGATGCCGACATAGTTATTACAGGTATAACGCCATCTTCTGGTGCTATTACTTCTCCCGCTACATTTCCGATGAATTATACTTTAGAAGCTGGAATTAAGAAGAGAACAGGTGCGGGCTTTGCTTTTGATGTCGCATTTGCAGCGGCTGGAACTCATACAATCGACGTTGATTATCAAGTAACTGACGCCGATGGAGTTGTATCAACCGCAACAGTTAGATACACAGTCGATACCACCGCGATTAATGTTAAAAATGATAGATACGTTGGTAATATGCAAACAGTTCCAGCCCCAACTGGCAATTCTATGACCAGCACACCAACCAACTATCTTAGCTACGCAAGAGCAAGTCTGGTTGATGAAGATGGCAGCCCTGTTGCAACTGGTTCATCTGGATTCTTAAAGATTACAGTCGAAGATGAAAACTACGGCATCGGCATTGATGAAATGACCAGCAGGGAAGATGGCGTATTAACCGATAATCCACCAGTTCTAGGAAGCCTTAGAGGGTTCTCACACTACTTCGAATTAAATAATTTCTTCGTGAAAAATGATTTTGTTGACATAAATAAAGTCGGAACTGTTGGATATGTTGAACAGCTAGAAAATGCAGCCATTAATTTCGCAGTTAGAAGCGATATTTTAGCAAACCCTAACTTGTTTGCTGCAGGCGAACTGAATGCCACTAAGCAACCAGCAGATACTTCCTTACAACCAATTTATACCTACGAGGTAACTTCAGGAAATAACGTAGTTGCCTCAAGGCTTGCGGCATTATCACGAACAACAGTTTCTTTTGATGCCGCTGGTTCTTTACCTTCGACAAAGAAACCTTTCACAGATTATGCATCCGATATTCTTGGGTCAGTAGCATCAAAAACAAGTCTTGCAGAAAGCAATGCAAGAAATGATAAATTCCTTTATGAAGGTTTTCAAAACAGGGCAGATGCCATTTCAGGGGTGAATATAGATGAAGAACTTGGAAATACTATAATATTTCAAAATGCATATACCGCCTCTGCCAGAGTTATTACAGTAACTAAAGAACTATTCGATGTTCTTCTAAATACAGTGGGTTAGAAAGGAAGGTAAATCATGACAAATCTTACCCGTGTTAGTACATACGCACAACATAGCAAGCTGATAACAAATGTTACAGATACACAAGCGAGGCTTGGATTTTTACAAAACCAAATATCAAGCGGCAGGAAATCAGAAAACTTTGCAGGGTTCGCTGGAAGAGTAGAGTTTATAACCTCTTTAGAAAATAAAATTAGAGGAGCAAATCAATATATTGAAAGCAACACAGTCATAAAAACGCGTTTAAAAACAATGGATGTTGCAATTACAAATATTATGGATCTAACAACCGACCTGCGCGATCTTATAGCAGGTGCAAGAAGCCCTTATATAACCGAGAAAGGCGTTTTGATACAACAGGCACAATCGATGCTTAATTCATTATCCAATCAGCTAAACGCAAATTTAGGGGGAAGATACCTTTTCGCAGGCTCTAAAACTGACTCTCCCCCAGTTTTAGAATCTATACCCGATACTCTAGTTCCCAACACGGCAGATGACGGATATTACACTGGTGACAATGTAGATCTGAAAGCACGCTTTAATGACAAATTCGAAACCGTATATGGTGTTAGAGCTAACGATCAAGGATTCCAAGATCTTGTATTGGCAATTAAACAAACCATAACTGCAATAGATACAGGAAGTTTTGAGGGCCTAGAAAATGCTTTTGCAACAACTGAAGTTGCAAGAGAGCGAATTTTAAGTATCCAAACCCAAATTAATAATAATATCGTAAATATAGATACAGCTAACGATGAACACCAAACTTTAAAACTTTACTGGAAGGGAATAAGCGATACGGAGCTTAATACCGATACAATCGAAGCATCAACACAAGTGGCAATCGATCAAGCCCTTCTGCAAGCTGCATTTCAGGCATTCGCAAAAATCTCCTCTCTAAAACTATCTGACTTTATATAATTATTAACATTTGTCATAAATCTGCAATACAAACAGCTTATAAACCTTAAGTTATTGGAACAACAATACTTATGGATTTAACTATATGGCAAGAAATGACAGTGACGATGATTTACTTGGTCTTGGTATTACAATCAAAACCAACGTACAAATTCAAGCTGAGTTAGTTGCAGAAAAAGATAGATATTTCAAGCCATTGATTCAAAGAATTGACTCTGAAATAGAATATCTCGAAAGACAAAGAGATTGCGCTGAGTCGTCATATAACTATGCAAACAAATCTGCTGAAGGACTTCTTCAAAAGGCAATAACTCGTATTAATAATATCCATGTGAGAGCTTATAAAGCAGCAGCAAATATTGAAACTGGTCTCTCTACTCAAGAAGACTCTAGCCTTGAGCAGCTATTGGCTGAAAAACCTAAAAGCACTCTTAGCATTGAAGATGATGCTGAAGTTTCAATAGGATACATACCAGAAGAATTAGCGAAATTACTACTTCCAGAATCTGCGAAAGAGGAGGATGTGATTGCAAGAGCAGAATTAATTGCTTCACAATATGCTAATAACTTCGGTGGTGAGGCAAACGCTCGCAGGGTTATATCAGATCCACTTACAAACCAATTTAGATTATGCGCTCTTAAACGAATGGCAGGTGAGGAATATGGATCTTACATCTCGGAAATTGATAAACTACTCGAAAAACTGATACAAAAGAGGGGTGAGGTCACTGATAAAGATGCGAACACCGCCGAAAGAATCCAGAAAAATGAATCGGCAGAACAACTAAAAACCGATATTCGTAGTTATAGCAACGAAACTACAACTTTCCTGAGATCTATAGCAAGAGAGAGAAATGAATTGCTTGCAAGAATGCAAGATGTTGCTCAAGCCCCAGCATATCAAATCGATGAAAGAAAAATTGACAAACTAGCACCAAGTTTGCGCGGATTAGTTCGTAAAAAAGTTGAGGAATTCCCTCAAAAGCTATCTTACACTCAAAAGGCATCAATGATAGATAGTATTCGGATTCCTTCTAAAGGTGGCAGTACCGATCATCCCAATTCTGCAAAAATCCAAGTTCATCATGAGAACACTAGGGGTTATGGTTTTCGCACCCACGATAAATATAAAATTACTGCTTTTGTGCTTGGTGACGAATATTTAATTGTTGATGAAGTATATTTATTATGGACAAAAACAGATCATATCATGACGCGTGAATTGGATTATGATTCTCGTAAAAGTCTTACTGATCTAGGGATACATTATGAAACGGATAGTCGCAGTACGTGGAATTTCCAGTTGATCACCTGTCAACCTTTATCGCTGAAAGATTGGGTTGAGAAGCCTCCAGATAATTATGATATAAAGCATACAATTAAAACCTACACCCTCCCCTCCAGCCCACCTGATATTTTATCGCCTATAAAAATGAGTGATATATTTCCCGAGCTACACTTGAACGAAAAGGATAAAAAGAGAGGGCGCGGAGGAGTCAAAATTCCTGAAGAATTTAGACACTTTATCTCCCTGCCAGCCGAAATTGAAGAGGCGTTAGGCACAAATCATCAAACAGAAGTGCGAGTAAGAAATGCCAAGAAAAGCCCAGAACTTCGTGAAGGTGATGACGTTGAACCTCAAAGAGCTGGTCTTTTTTCTAAAGTCAGAAATTTACTTAGAAGAGGTGGAAAAGAAGAATAGCTCTCTGCCTTAAGCAATTTACCAACATTATATAGGCAGTCGTTTGCTTTCTGGAGTATCTGGCAACATCTCTCTTTCAGCGAGATAAAATCTTTGCAGATCAAAGGTGTTAATTCCTAGTTCTTTTCTGAGTGACGCTAGTGTATCAGAAGCTCTATCTTCAAACGGAAAATCGTATATGTGCTTGCATTTGCTGTTTCTCCCCGCCTCGATGCCAAGTTTAAGAACCTTGTGATGATCATCATTAAATTTATAAGGATGAGGGTATAAATACTTACTGATAACCTTAAAAAGCCAAGCCTCAAGAGCGGTTAAGCGTTTGGAAGTTCCCATTGTAAAGCCAATGACAAAAGCCTCATCTTGCGGCAGTAAACCCCTTCCAAGAATAATATGCACACAGTCGTGTCTTGGCAGGTTAATTGCTCCTTTAAAAGCTATTGGCGAGCGTGGATTTTCAAATATTCTAACAATAGTATTAATCTCTTTAGGATCATTACCCGGTAAGGTTTTTAAAACCTCCGCTAACGTAAGATTGCCATTATCAAGACTAGGATTCCATAGCTTCCAAGCATTCTTGGCATTTCTTTCATAAACCGCATCTGTCATAACCATTTATTCCTATGAAAAATATAATCGAACTTCTGCTTCTCTTCTTCTAATAAGGCCGTCTAGCTCTCTTTTATTAACATGACGCCACCTGAAAAACTCCATAACCAATTGATCATCTCTTGATTCATTTATCATTCTAAGCAACCTGCTTTCACGAAATTGTCTTTCACCTATATTATATACTAACGAAACAAGTGCTGAAAACTGGTTAACATTTAGTGGGCGTTTAACATATTTTTTCACTATTCCTTCGGCAATTGCGATATCAACTTCTAAAATTCTTGCGGCTTCTTTCTCTGATATTTTATCGAAGAAATCACCTCGCCTTATCAAATGGCCATATCCTATAGTAAGTTTTCCGCCCGCATCAAGATATGGGGTAGCCCTAAAGCCCTCAAAATGCTTGATTAATTCTATTCCCGCTTGAGACGTTTTTAAAACAGCCACCTCAGGAATAGATGGAGCGTAAGTATCATCTCTTGGCAGCGACTCTGGCAATGCAAAGTCAAGGTTTTCAAGATATTCCTTTGATGTATAATATTTGGCATAATAATCAGCATAATAGCTTGCGTAATAATGTGCCTTTTCTGAATTCACCCTCTTAGAATATGACAAGTAATAATGTGCATAATATTCTCGGTAAATTTGTTTATATTCAGCACTTGGCTTGAAATAACCATAAGCAAATATTGCGAGAAAGATTGCTATGCTTGATGTGAACGCATAAATTTTACGCTTTTTACGTTTAAGATAGTTTTTGTAATTTTCCAGTATATCAGGGGCATCATCATACGTTTTCTGAAAGACTGATGTAATCTTCCTGAGCTTCGATATTATCAATCTGGCATTGAATCTCTTTAAGGAGTTCTTCAATTCCCGTTCCTTTAGCTGCTGATATAAATAAATTGGGTGATTTACCCTCTATCAAATCATTCTTTTGTTGATTATCAGTTAAAGAATCAAGCAAGTCTGATTTATTACACACTTCTATTATAGGTTTTTTATCATCTACTCCTAGTTCACTTAGCACTTTAATCACATCTACTTTTTGAATCTCTGTATCTGGGTGAGAAATATCACGAACATGAATGATGATGTCAGCCTCAATCACTTCTTCTAAAGTTGCTTTAAACGCTGCAACCAATTCTGTTGGCAGATTAGAAATAAACCCTACCGTATCTGATAATATTGCTGATTTTTCGTTTCCTAAACGAAATTTTCTGAGCGTAGGGTCTAGGGTTGCGAAAAGCATATCCTTTGCTACTACTTTCTCACCTGTTAAACGATTAAATAAGGTAGACTTTCCAGCATTGGTATAACCCACAAGAGCAACAGTTTTTAAATTTGAACGTTTTCTATTGCTGCGATGAAGATTTCTAGTTTTTGCTACTTTTTCTAGCTCCTGAGCAATTTTTCTAATACGCTCTTTAATAAGCCTTTTATCTATCTCTAACTGAGTCTCACCTGGCCCGCCAAGAAAACCGAAGCCGCCTCGCTGCCTTTCCAAGTGAGTCCATGATCTTACTAGCCTTGTTCTTTGATAATTTAGTGCTGCCATCTCAACTTGCAACTTGCCCTCACGGGTAACGGCTCTATCACCGAATATTTCAAGAATAAGGGCAGTTCGGTCGATAACCTTACACTTCCACGCCTTTTCAAGATTGCGTTGCTGAATTGGTGAAAGAGCAGAATCGACAATTACCAATCCAATTTCATTATCAGAAACAATTGCATGTATTTCTTCTAACTTTCCGCTGCCAAAAAGTGTCGCTGGCTTTATAACCCGCACTTCCGCAGAGATAGCATTAATTACCTTGAGATTTATAGCTATAGCAAGACCCGCTGCTTCTTCGAGTATGGCAGATTTATCCCTTTCCACTAGCGAAGAAGCAGATCTTTTATTCTTAAATATGGGAACAATAATTAAAGTATTCAGTTTTATTCCTTAATATATCCAACTACAGAGCCTAGATGTCGTCGTCTGTCTCATCTGCATATATATCTGAAATCTCTGCCAAACTCAAGGGATTTACTGGCACAACAGTTGCAAGAGCATGTTTATAAACCAATTGCGTTTGTCCAGAGCGTCTTAGAACCACGCTGAAGTTATCAAAACTTCCAATAACTCCCTGCAACTTCACACCGTTAGTTAAATACATAGTAACCGCAAGTTTCTTTTTACGCAGAGCGTTTAAATAGAGATCTTGAATGTTATGGCTTTTATCGCTCATTTTTATTCCTTATTTTTTTATTGTTATTCTTATTCTTCTTATTATTTTATAATCTAGCGATATATTATTAATTAGCGGTTATTATTTCCTAATAAAATAGTTAATTTATCAAAAATATATTATTTATGTCAACTCATCTATCTGCAAATCTGTAAGATTTCCTGGCACCACCAAGATAGGAATCAACAACCTTTTGCCTAGCTGCGAGGTTAGCCAAGCCACCAACTCCGATATTCCGCCAGATTCGGAAGTATTTGCACCAATTACGAACATATCTGCATCAAAATCTTCTTCAACCGCAGATAAAATCTGCTCTCCCACCTTGCCCTCTTTCAAAATTAGGCTAGGGGTAACACCGCAAAGTTTATAGGCCTCATTAGAGAACTTTTGCAGAATATCCTCAGCTTCCACCCTTTTTTCGTTACGCATTTTCTCAGCCATTAACGGAAAACTCTGATAATCAGCCGTATCAATTACTGTTACCAAGTCAACTAAACCACCCCTCTTTTTCGCACTTTGGCATGCAAATCTTAATGCTGTTTGGGCATTTTCTGTATCATCTACATAAACCAGAAACTTTACTGGTTTTAATATGTTCTCAGCCATCTCTTGACCTCTTTCAAAGAGTTCTTAAACGTTGAAGCGGAAGTGCATAACATCACCATCCTGCACTATATATTCCTTACCCTCCAACCTCAACTTACCCGCATCTTTTGCACCAGATTCACCATTGCAACTTACATAATCATTGTAAGATATTGTTTCTGCCCTGATGAACCCTTTCTCAAAATCTGTGTGAATTACTCCAGCGGCAGCAGGGGCATTAATTCCCTTTGGTATTGTCCAAGCCCTTGCTTCTTTAGGCCCAACTGTAAAGTAGGTAATTAATCCGAGCAGATTATAACCAGCCCTTATGATTAAATTAAGCCCAGTTTCTTTTAGACCAAGAGCTTCAAGAAATTCTTGCTTATCTTCTTCGCTATCAAGAGTGACAACTTCAGATTCAACTTTTGCAGAAATAATTATTGCGTCGGTTCCTTCACTTATCGCTTTTTGCTTAACTTTATTTGTTAACTGATTGCCAGTTGCTGCCTCATTCTCAGCGACATTACAAACATATAGCACTGGCTTTGCCGTAATTAACTGAAGAAGTTGCAAAGCTCTTGCTTCATCAGCATCACTGCACTTTAAAAAGCGTGCTGGCTTTCCATCTTCTAAAAGTGGAATTACCTTATCAATTAATGCAAGTTGTGCCGCTGCCTCTTTATCTGTTTTGGCTTTCTTAACAAGGTTTTGCTTTCTGCGCTCTAAACTATCTAAATCAGCAATCATTAACTCTGTTTCAATAATTTCAGCATCACGAATGGGATCAACCCCTCCCTCAACGTGCGTAATATCATCATCTTCAAAGCATCTAAGAACGTGAATGATGGCATCAACCTCTCTGATATGCGAAAGAAACTGGTTGCCAAGCCCCTCACCTTTACTTGCACCACGCACCAAACCTGCAATATCAACAAACTCTAGAAATGTGGGGATGACCGCCTGAGAGCCTGCCATTTTTGACAAATTATCAAGCCTTACATCTGGAACAGAAACCCTGCCCGTATTTGGCTCTATTGTGCAAAACGGATAGTTTGCAGCTTCCGCCTTTGCCGTTTGTGATAGAGCATTAAATAATGTCGATTTCCCAACGTTTGGAAGGCCAACGATTCCGCAATTAAATCCCATAATATTATCTTACTTTAGCTAAATTTTCTAAGCGTTATCAGATAGCATATTCTTTTGCAATTTTTCAATTGCTCTTGCTTCTATTTGCCTAACTCTTTCACGTGAAATGCCATATTTCTGGCTTAACTCTTCTAGAGTTGCAGGCTCTTCTGATAATCTACGCTCTATGATGATTGCTTTTTCTCTGTCATTCAAAGAATCCATAGCAAGATATAAAGCCTTACTTCTCGTATTATACTCCTGATTTTCCGCTATCACATTATCGTGAGAATCAGCAGGCTCTGCTAGCATATCTATCCACTCGTTCTCACCTTCTTCACCAACCTGTTGATTTAAAGATTGATCGCCGCCAGAAGCTAGCCTGCGGTTCATGTCTACAACCTCTTCTTCACTTACCTGAAGCTGATTTGCTATTTGCTTCACATGCTCAGGGCGCATCTCTATCTGATGGCTGTCGGTAATTTTTCCTCTCAACTTTCTAAGGTTAAAGAACAACCTCTTCTGGGCAGCACTCGAACCGATTTTCACCAAAGACCATGAGCGCAATATAAACTCTTGAATTGATGCCTTTATCCACCACATAGCATAGGTTGCGAGCTTGAATCCCTTATCTGGTTCAAATCTCTTAACCGCCTGCATTAGGCCGATATTACCTTCAGCAATAAGCTCTTGGATTGGTAGGCCGTAGCCCCTATATTTCATTGCAATTTTCGCCACCAAGCGTAAATGACTTGTAACCAAACGGTGAGCAGCCGAAACGTCTCCTTCATCGCGCCACTTTTTCGCAAGATTAAATTCCTCATCCGCAGACAGGTATGGGAATTGCTTAATTTCATCCAGATATTTTTCAAGGCCGCTACTGCTACTTAAAACTGGAAGATTATGTGTCATTTTTTATCCAAATTTGTTCAACACTTACATAACAGAGAATATAATATAATCACAGCAATTTTTCAACAACCTCTGCAATATCGTCTGCAATTTCGCTTTGAAAAGTCATTTGCTGGCACGTTTTCGGATGAATTAACTCCAAACGCACAGCGTGCAGGCATTGTCTTGGGAAGTTCCAAATCTCACTTGCTAATGGTTCAGGAATTGCAGAAAGACTCTTTTTATTCTTTCTTCCATAAACCTGATCTCCTATCAGGGCGTTACCGATGTGACTCATGTGAACTCTTATTTGATGAGTCCTTCCCGTATCTAAGCGGCATTCAACAAGGCTTATAGAGCTGTTATAATATGATTTTATAACTTTGTAATTGGTAATTGCCAGCTTGCCATTACTTGTAACAACCGCCATTTTCTTTCTATCTTTTGGGTTGCGCCCAATTAACGTTGATATAGAGTCGCTGATATTTTTTGGCCTTCCATAAACCAGCGCATGATAAGTTCTCTTCATTGTGCGTGATTCAATCTGAGCAGATAAACTCTGATGGGCGGCATCATTTTTCGCAACCACAATTAATCCGCTAGTGTCTTTATCAAGCCGATGAACTATTCCAGGTCGCATTACCCCACCAATACCAGAAAGACTATCACCGCAATGATATAAAAGAGCATTTACAAGAGTTTTATCGTAATTCCCAACTGCGGGGTGAGTCGCCATACCAACAGGTTTATTGATAACCACTATATCTGAATCTTCAAAAATTATATCTAGCTTATAATCATATGGCTCTATTGAAAGCTCTGTTGCAGGTGGGATATCAAGTATAATCTCAGAATCATCCGCTACATTGTGAGATGGATTGCTAATAACCCCGATTCCTGAAACAGCCACCCTTCCCGCTTCAATAAGCTCTCTCGCCCTAGTTCGTGATATTTCAGGGTTCTTAATTGCAATCAATTTATCTAAACGTGTGGGCATGTTTCTATATATGAAACAATTTTGCTATCTAGACAAGCCGTTATCAATCCCTATCATTTTAGCTAACGCTTCTGGGAATATTCTATTAAGCTCGTTCTTACCCCAAAAACCTGATTGATTAAGATCTTCTATCGCCTCTTGCTTGAGTTTATCTTGTCCTGTCTTCCCGCTTAAAGAGCCGTCGTCTATTCTAATTTTATTGCGAACAAGAACCTTGGCGCGTTCTATGGCTATCTCTTGACAGGTTTTATATGCTTCGTATTGCAAAAGTTCAATATTGCTTGCTGTTTCAATATCGATCGTTCTACTACCTTTCATATATTCAGATAAAGACATGTTTCTATATTTACTTGGGTCGAGATGATGCATTTCTACTATACGAGGAAAAATTTCTTGGAATAACTGATTGCCAGATAAGTTTACATCTCTTGCAAACTCAGAAACTAAATTACAAATTGGATTATAACTACTACTCATCCCGTAATCTCTTGCGACTGCGCCAGCCTGTGCATTCATTATTGTGCCGAGCATTTGCCCAAGAGTTCTGCGATTAAATGGCCTTGCATCTGGGTTTTCTATATCATTTTCATTATGTGCAGTCTTATGAGACCAGTTATAAGCAACTACACCCCACAACCCACTTTGCTGCATTATGTCTAAGGCAACTCTTTTTTCATATTCGCAACTGGCTCTATTGGCTGGGCTACTTTGTAAATATGTGATGGCAAATCTTCGCTCCAGCCTTTGTATAATTACTTTGCGCGCCATTAATAATAGATATTCTTCGTAGTTTTCACTTCGCTTATCAGAATCTCCGCCATAGGCTTTACCGCCCCAGCTCTGAGGGTCTCCATCATCACGAGAGATAAAATGTCGTTCTGATGTAAAGATTGAGCTTATTTTGTTTATTAAATTCAAACCGATATTCATGGGAGATTGCCCATCAAGCTCATCAGCAACTATTTTGGCAATTGCTTCATCATCACTTCTTGATTGCGAGTCTTTATATCTATCCTGCGTAGCTTGCGTATCATATTCATCCTGCGGCACACTATCTGGATCATTGCCCATTGTGCTATGGTTGCCAGCGTGCCTATTAATACTAGGAGGAATATCCCCCCATTCATCCCACTCATCATTTCTTGCCATTGCTATTAACGCTCCTAACAAACTATACTAGAGCAATTTTATACACCCGAAAGGTGACACTATTATGAAAGTTCGTACTTTTTCACAGAGTTATAGTGCAACGCAGCAAGAATCTTCGATAGATGAAATTCACCTACTATCAGCTTCCCCACCAATAGATAGCGACGAATAGGAATATCCATACAACATCTACGAAGTGCCAATACCATGCTGCAAATTCAAAGCCCAAATGCTTCTCAGGGGTAAAATGCCCCTTCATCGCACGAAACAAGCAAACGGCAAGGAAGATTGTTCCTATAATAACGTGCGCTCCGTGAAAGCCTGTTGCCATATAAAACACAGATGCATATTTCCCGTCTTTAAATCCGAATGCAGCATGCGAATATTCATAAGCCTGAAGCAAGCTGAATATAAAACCCAATGCAACTGTGCAGGCAAGACCATTAATCAAACCTTTTTGATCTTTGTGAAGCAATGCATAGTGCGCCCAAGTTACTGTAGTTCCTGAAAGCAATAATATCAGTGTGTTAAGGAATGGTAAGTCCCATGGGTCAAAAGTCACAATCCCCTTAGGAGGCCAAACAGCACCCTCAATTATTGGCCAACTGCCATCAAATGGAACCTTTGGATCTAATGCACCTGCAAAAAATGCCCAAAAGAATGCAACAAAGAACATCACCTCAGATGCGATAAATAACCCCATGCCGATTCTTAAACCATTTGAAACTGGCTTTGTATGCGCTTTATCAACAAGACCTTCTTTAACTACATCTCTCCACCAAGTATACATCACAAGCAACACCCCAATTATGCCCGCTGACATGATAGACGTGCCGAATTTAACCTGATGCATGAACATTACAGCCCCAGAAGCTACAAGAAGCAATGCAAAAGACATCGCAAGCGGCCAAGGACTTGGATCTACAAGATGATATTCGTGTTTTTGAGAATGCACTGCGTTATCAGAGGTTTGTTTCTTTGCCATTTTTTACTTCACTTGTTTTTATGTTTTTATCTTGGTTTTGTACTTTAAAAAAAGTGTATGACAATGTAATTGTTTTAACATCGTCAAGATTCCTATCATTTAATATCTCAGGATCGATAAAAAACGATACAGGAAATTCCATTTTCTCACCAGCCTTTAACAATTGATTTTCAAAGCAAAAGCATTGAATTTTATTGAAATATTTCCCAGCTTTTTCAGGAGTTACGTTATAAACGGCTGTTCCCGTAAGATTTGCATCAGAAATGTTTTGTGCGCTGAAAAATGCTAGTTTGTTCTCTCCAACTTTAAGCCTTACTTCGTTTTGCTCTGGTTTAAAATCCCAAGCGAGATTTTTATCTGTTTCTGTATTTAACCTAACTATTATCTCTCTATCGAAAACCTGATTTGGAGAACTCTCCGCTCGCATAGTTGTGCCGTTAAAGCCAGTAACGCGACAAAATAAATCGTAAAGCGGAACAGAGGCATATGCGAGCATAATCATCCCGCAAACTAGCATTGCTAGGCTTATTGCAAAATTTCTATTCTTGTTTTGCTTATCATCCATATCACTCACCAAGTCTTAACATGGTTAGAGAATACATTAGAGCAATGAATGCAACTAATATCGCAAGTAGTGCGTAGTTCTTGGTTTTTTGCTTATAATGTCTTTCGTTAATTGGCATGATGTTTAAGAACCTGCTTTGCTTTCTCTTATTTTTTTAATTAGCTCAAAAATCACCAATATGAAAATGCTAAATAAGCTACCCAAAACAAATCCTGCCCCTGCCAAGTAGACAGATATTTCACCGCATTGTTGTAATATGTTCATCATGTTGCCGCACCTATTTTATTAGTGAATCTATAATTAAAGCCAAAAATATTCCAAAAAGATAATATATAGAAAAAGTAAAGAATTTCATTCCTTCTTTCACATCATCTGTTTTTATTAACCCCAGCATCTTTAAAATGAATATAGCTCCAAGAGTTGAGGCTGCAACTGCATAATAAAAGCTAGAAAGCCCTGTAAGTGTGGGTAAAAGCGTGGATATAACTGTGAAAATACTGTAGATAACTATCTGTTTCTTAGTTTCTTTAGCTCCCCTAACCACTGGCATCATAGGGATTTTTGCAGATTTATAATCTTCGTTTCTATATAAGGCCAAAGCCCAAAAGTGAGGCGGAGTCCACAAGAATATTATCAGAAATAAAATAATCGAGTTAAGAGTAACATCTCCTGTCACAGCAGCCCAACCTATCATTGGAGGGAAAGAACCAGCCGCTCCACCAATTACGATATTCTGAGGAGTTGAGCGTTTAAGTAGCACTGTATATATAAAACCATAGAAGAATATAGCAAATGCCAGCAGAAACGCTGCCACCCAATTTGTTGCAAGCCCAAGAAGCATTACAGAAAATATTGAGACTATAATTCCAAGTGCAATGACCTCTGATGATTCAACCCTTCCAGAAGGTATTGGCCGCGATTTGGTTCTAGTCATCACATAGTCGATATCTCTATCATACCACATATTTATTGCTCCCGCCGCACCTGAGCCAAGAGAGATAGCAAGAATTGCAACAAATGCTATATATGGATTTATAGATTGAGGCGAAAGCATCATTCCCGCAAAAGCGGTGAAAACCACGAGCGACATAACTCGTGGCTTTAACAGCTCAAAGAAATCAGAAACTTTTGAGTTATACTCTTCCGAATTAACAGTGTTGGATATTTGCACCAATGTCCTTCACAAATCTAATGTTTAACTGGGGTAAACTTCGGCAATTCTTCAAATGTGTGAAACGCAGGAGGTGACGGAACTGTCCACTCAAGAGTTGTCGCACCTTCTCCCCAAGGATTACTTGCCGCTTTTTTACCTGCAAACAACGTTTGGAAAACCAGAATGAAGAATATAATTCCCGCAGAAGCTGTTAGATATGAACCGTATGATGCAATTTCGTTCCAACCTGCATATACATCTGGATAATCTGGAATACGACGAGGCATGCCCGCAAGACCCAAGAAATGCATTGGGAAGAAAGTCAGGTTCGCACCAATAAATGTAAGCCAGAAGTGAATCTTACCAAGTGTTTCAGAATATGCTCTGCCAGACATCTTGCCCATCCAGTAATAAAACGCAGCGAACACACCAAACAATGAGCCCATAGACATAGTATAGTGAAAGTGAGCAACAACATAATATGTATCATGAAGAACGATATCAACCGATGAATTCGCAAGCACAATCCCCGTCACTCCACCAATGGTGAATAGGAAGATAAAGCCCATCGCAAACAACATAGGAGTCTTAAATTCTATCGAACCACCCCACATTGTCGCAATCCAGCTAAATACTTTAATGCCAGTTGGAACAGCAATCGCCATAGTCGCAATCGTGAAGTAAGCGTTAGCATCAACATCCATTCCCACTGTAAACATATGGTGTGCCCATACTATGAAACCAAGAATACCGATAGAAGACATCGCAAACACCATGCCTAAATATCCGAATACTGGCTTTTTAGAAAATGTTGCCACAATCTCGCTGATTATTCCGAATGCAGGAAGAATAAGAATATAAACTTCAGGATGACCAAAAAACCAGAAAAGATGCTGGAACAATACAGGATCCCCACCTCCAGCAGGATTGAAGAAGTTTGTGCCAAAGTTTCTATCAGTTAAAAGCATAGTAATCGCGCCACCCAAAACAGGAACCGCAAGCAACAAAAGGAAGGCAGTAATAAGCATCGACCAAACAAAAAGCGGCATTTGCATTAAGCTCATACCTGGAGTTCTCATATTAAATATTGTCACAATAAAGTTTATTGCGCCAAGAATTGACGATATACCCGCAAGGTGAAGGGCAAAAATTCCCATATCAACTGCGGCAGTTGGATGAGCAATAATACCACTAAGTGGCGGATAAAGCGTCCAACCCGTGCCAGCACCACCCTGAACGAATGCACTTCCAACTAACAATATAAAAGAAGGAATCAAAAGCCAAAAGCTAATGTTATTAAGTCTTGGAAACGCCATATCTGGGGCACCAATCATAATCGGCACAAACCAATTTCCAAAGCCTCCAATCAACGCAGGCATAATAAAGAAGAACACCATTATCAAAGCGTGAGCAGTCAGTATCACGTTATATAACTGATAGTCACCGCCAAGAACCTGATCTCCTGGAACTTGCAATTCCGCTCTTATCAAGATTGAAAAAAGCGTTCCAAACACTGCGGCAATTCCTGCAAAGAACAGATAAAGAGTTCCTATATCCTTATGATTTGTAGAAAAAAGCCATCTTTTCAATCCAGTTGGATGATGGTCGTGTCCGTGATGAGAATCTGCATTCGCTGAAGATGAGTATGCTGACATTTTTTATCCTCTTTATAAATATTCTATTTCTTTGCGGCGGTTTGAATTATTTGCGGATTAAGTTCATATGCAAACTTATCTTTTGCCTTCTCTAGCCACTTATCAAATTGCTCTTTTGGAAGAACCTCAACAACTATCGGCATATATCCATGTCTTACACCGCAAAGCTCTGAGCATTGACCATAATAAATGCCAACTTTATTCGCTCTAAACCAAGTTTCATTAATTTTTCCAGGTATAGCATCTTTCTTAACACCAAGCGCAGGAACAGCCCACGCATGAATAACATCGGTTGCAGAAGTCAAGATTCTAACGTTAGTATCAACAGGAACAACCATCCTATTATCAACTTCAAGAAGCCTTAAATCTCCTTTTTTCAAATCTTTCTCTTCAATCATATTGCTATCGAATTTGAATCCGCCATGATCTGGGTATTCATAGCTCCAATACCACTGATGCCCTCTAACCTTAACGGTAAGGCCAGCCTCTTCGGTTTTATCCATATAATATAACAATTGCAGTGAAGGTATGGTGATTGCAACCAGAATTAGTGCTGGAATAAGAGTCCAGATAACCTCTAGCTTCACATTATGAGTTGTTTTGCTTGGAATAGGATTCCTCTTCGCATTGAAGCGGAAAATCACATATAGCATTAAAAAACCAACAAAAGCAGCAATCACTGTGATGATTATCATAAGGGCATCATGCATAACATGAACTTTTTCCTTCACAGGAGAAAGCCCCTCTATCATGCTAATCTGCCAAGGATCTGGCAGGCCAACTTTGGGAAGCTCACCAGAAATTTCAGAAGGCTTGCCGTTATTTTCACTGGCTGAAATTGCAGTATTTGCAAATAACACCAATGCAAAAACCGTAAAAAGTATTGTTTTTAATGCGTTTTTCATGTTTTCAACTGTTTGTAGCTAATTTGTTGTTATCAACTAAATAAATCATGTAGATTATTATCTCAACTCGTTTTTTTACAGAATGGAAAAATGCTAAGTTCAGACACACTATCTTTGATTAATCATAAAATTGGATTCGACGCGCAATCATCCATAAAATTGTTTAAAGATTACTTAAGCAAAGCCGATGATGGCGAGCTATTCATCGAATTCAGACAGTCGGAAAGTTTTGTATTTGACGACGGAAGAATCAAAAGCTCTGGCTTTGATTCTAGTCAGGGTTTTGGCCTCAGATCAGTTGTTGAAGATGTCTCTGCTTACGCACATTCTTCAATCATAACACCTGAACGCATTAAAAACGCGGCAAAGAATGTTTCGGCTATAAGTAAAGGGTATAGCGGCTCTGTAAATCTTGACTCAGGATTTAAATTTGGCATAGAGCAAAAGTTATACACAGATAGAAATCCCACCGAAGAAGGCTCATTCGCAGATAAAAT
This sequence comes from uncultured Rickettsiales bacterium, assembly GCA_964484565.1. GTDB lineage: Bacteria > Pseudomonadota > Alphaproteobacteria > Rickettsiales > CAZAGG01 > CAZAGG01. The sequence continues at coordinate 177,750 of CAZAGG010000003.1, forward strand.
TGCACTTCTCGAGAGCATTGATTCATATTTACGGAAAAATAATCATGTTAAGCAAGTCAGCGCATCGCTAGCGGGAGAATGGCAGCTCGTTGCAATAATTAAAGCAGATGGAAATATTGCCGTAGATACAAGACCATTAGTTCGTTTAAACATCGGAGTTGTAGTCGAAAGAGATGGCAAAATGGAACGCGGTTCGGCAGGCAAAGGTGGCAGAGCTGAATATGCAAAATTTATTACAACCGAAAGCTGGCAAGATTTAGCCGATAAAGCTCTTAATCAGGCTATGGTTAATTTAGAGGCTATCCCCGCCCCTGCTGGAGAGATGACCGTTGTGGTTGGTTCTGGCTGGCCAGGAGTTTTGCTCCATGAGGCTGTGGGACATGGCTTAGAAGGCGACTTTAATCGAAAAAAGACATCGGTTTTTTCTGAAATGATGGGCAAACAAGTCGCGGCAAAGGGCGTTACCGTTGTTGATAATGGAACTATTGAGGCACGAAGAGGTAGTTTATCCGTTGATGATGAAGGAACTCCAACCCAACACAATATATTAATTGAAGATGGAATTCTAAAAGGCTATATGCAAGATAGAATGAATGCTCGGCTCATGAAAGTTCTGCCAACTGGTAACGGAAGAAGGGAATCATATGCGCACCAGCCAATGCCGCGCATGACAAATACCTATATGCTTGCGGGAAAAGATTCACCAGAAGATATAATTGCTTCAGTTAAAAGAGGTATATACGCCCCATATTTCGGCGGTGGGCAGGTTGACATAACATCTGGCAAGTTCGTCTTTTCTGCATCAGAAGCATACATGATTGAAAATGGCAAAATTACAAGCCCAATTAAAGGCGCAACCCTTATTGGAAGTGGGGCAGATGCACTAACAAAGATTCGAGCAATCGGCAACGACATGAATCTTGATGACGGCATCGGAACCTGCGGAAAAGCTGGACAATCAGTTCCTGTTGGGGTTGGTCAACCAACTTTGTTGATTGATTCAATGACAGTCGGCGGAACAGAAAGCTAAATAAAAGACAAATACAACTGTTGACATTATACAATCAGCTATCTATAAGTTGCCCCTCTAAAAATTAATCTGCTCTGTGGGTTCGTAGCTCAGGTGGTTAGAGCGCACGCCTGATAAGCGTGAGGTCGGAGGTTCAACTCCTCCCGGACCCACCATTTCACAAAATATTTATAATGTTTCATTGAAGCAAATTCCAAACTATCGATTTGCTTTACATACCTCTCACCTAGTATAAAGAATAAATCGTATACTAATCTTATAAGAATGTACCATCGGAGAATGGTGCCCGCTGGTGAACATTATACGGGAACAACAGCGAGACCAGATATTACGGCTACAAATACCAAATTACAATCTTTTTCAAATGGCTGCGTAAGTTGACGAGGGTCACTCCTCGCTCTGGAAGTTCGTCATTCTTTGATGGTTTGTGGCAATCACCGCCATGATCTTTTCGTACACGGGTGACGCGGTTTCAGGTGCGCCATTCAGTTTGCCGAAAAGCGACGTGGCGGCTTTGGCGACGTCGTTACCCACGGTCACAATCTGACGCCGGACAAAGTCTGGACGGAAGCCCAGGGCTTCCCCTAGTTTTTCCCAGTGGCGGATGCTGACCTCTTTGAATTTGTATTTGCCACCGATTTTCATGGCCATTTTTGCCTTATACGCATCGCTGTAAATTTGCGTGCAAAGCAGGTCATAAAATGGCGCGAGGGATTCTGATTCACCCTGATAGAGGATGGAAAAGTTTTTGCCATGGGCATCGCCATTGCCGATCAGGAAATTGAGAATGACACCTTGCAGAAGCGTGATTTTGTTTTTACCGGCCATTGCGCCTGAGGCAATGCGTGCGTCCAGCAAGGCAAAGCAGTGCTCCAGCGTAGGGCCGCCTTCGTTTTCGTATTTGATTTCCGGCGCGATATGCATGGCCTGGCAGAAATCTTCCTGATGCAGGCGGCGGACAATGCCAGAAGCATCCGCTTCACGGTCATAGCGTGCGACTAGATAATACGGCTTGCCCTTGATCCATAAAATACGGGTTTCCGGTGCAGGAAGACCTGCGTCACGGGCAAGTTGCATACAGAAGAATTCGTTAAAAACTGAATCCTCTAGACCCTGAATGGGTGGCTTGATGATATGGGTGGAAGCTGTGCTGCCAGTGGGAATGGCAATTTGCCCTTCTGCGTCAAAAGCAATCATCAGCTTGTTTTGAGCGCCAGCGCCGGAGATACGCACATCTTCCTCGCCAGCCAGCAACGGGCGCTTGTCGAGTGAGGCGAGCACTGCGTCGGCCTCCGCTTCGCTTAAGGCGCGGTAAGTTGGCGCTTGCTGTGAATGCGGCGTGATGCCTTCCGGATAAAGTGAGATGGCTCCCGCGCATTCACCGCCGATGGCTTTCAGTAGCGCGAAGGTGTTTCGCTCTGAAATGCTTAAGTACCGCGCCAGACGCGCACGCACGCCTTCATCAGGCAGCAGGCCGGAAAAGAATGGCGCGGCAATGCTATGACCAAAGGCTTCCGGCTGCAGCGGCATGGAAGCGGATAATTTTCTGGCATTTGGATGCTGCAAATAGTCGGCATCATAAGCAAAGCTCAGTTCAGCATTGGTTGAGGTGAGTTTACCTGCGAGCTGGCTTTGCAGATAAACATCGAGAATGTGTGCGTTGTCGGCCATAGGCTACGCCTCCCACTTGTGGTTAGCGGAGAGCGAAATCCCAAGGCTCTTCAGCACATGCAGTGTTTTACCAAGGTGGGCGGTTTCCTTGCCGCTTTCGAGTTCACTGATGAAGCGACGGCCTGTACCGGTAAGCCCGGCCAGATCGTCCTGGCTAAGTTTTTGCGCCTTACGCGCTGCCTGCACGATTTTGCCGAGATCTGCAGTGGTGTGGATGTTGCCGTCCATAAAATGCCTCTTGTTACCGTTCGGTAGCATTGTAGCATAGTTTCGGCTTAAAACAATAGAAATGTTACCGAACGGGAGCATGAAGCCTGTTCTGCTCGAAAAACCGACTATTTGCTCCCGAACGGTAGCATTTTATGTGGTTTTACATAGATTTTCCCACTAACGTATTCTAGACTTGACTAAACTTAATTGATTAACTAAATTAACTCAGCAAACAAACGCAAATGAAGGTGTATATGAAAACCCCCGAAACCAAAATCATTGAAGATAAAGTTATAAAAACAAGAAGCCCCCAATGCCCCTCTATCTCTTTAAAGGAGGCAATCGAGAAGACGGATGCCATCTATAAAAAAGAAAATAAACATCCGGTAGCAAATGATGCAGTTGCCCAATCGCTAGGGTACAAGAACGCTAACAATGGTGCGGCCGCAAGAATGATGGCCTCGCTTTCTTACTTTGGCCTACTGAGCAAAGCTGGCAATGGAAAGCTGAGTGTATCTGCAGATTATGAGAAATATTTCTTTGCTCCAAATGACAAAATAAAGCAAGATTTCCTAACAAAATGGATTCAAAGTCCCAAAATATTTTCTGAGGTAATTGAAAAATATGGGTATAATTTACCATCAGAGAATGCACTGAAATATGACCTCATAGAAAGAGGATTCAAGCCCGATGCAGCAGATAATGCTGTAGGCGTGCTGCGTGAATCCATCCATTTTCTCCTACAAAATTCGGATGTTTCCACATTGCAGAAGCCTGCAGTCGAAGAGGCTCATTTAGGTGAAGTTATGGATGATGCCGAATATCAGTCAGAAGAGCTTGTTAATTCGTCTGTTAAAGTAACTCCCACCATCAAAACATCTGATGCCTTTCGTATAATTCCTGTTTTCTTGCCAGATAACAGAGAGGCAGCCCTGCATTTACCAAGGCCTTTCAAGGTAAAAGATAGAGAGGTTATTAAGCGCCAACTTGACGCCATTCTGGCTGATGATGAATAGAGGCCCGAATGGATTGGAAGATGATAGCTCAAGTTTTTGGCGGATTATTGATTGTGGTTGCCGGATATGCCTATGTATCAGATAAAAGTTATACCCACGAACAGATACGCACATTAAATGAGCGACTGACTAAGCTAGAAAAATAGTGGAATGCCCACGACGTTACCGACGATGAGTTCAACAACAGGCTGTGCCTGCTTCTTAACATGGCTGACCACGCGGCGAAGCATTACGCAGGTTCGGGGATTAACGAAAAACGCGAATTACTGAGTTTTGTATTTGGCGTACGCCTCCCTTCGGGTCAGAACCTAACGCTGAAAGAGAAGAAGCTCGAATATACAATGCGTTATCCCTTCAATCTGTTTGCTGATGCAAACAAAACTGGAGAATGGTGCGGTCGAGAAGACTCGAACTTCCAAGGGCTTTCGCCCACAGCGACCTCAACGCTGCGTGTCTACCAGTTCCACCACGACCGCAATATGTAATGATATGGTATTAAGGGGGGTATGGTTAGCAAATTAAAGCAATCATTTCAAGAGATAATCACCGCCCAGATTCAATTATTTAAGCATGCGCTTTGTGCTTGGCACTGTTAACCATGAAAGTGTTTAAAGATTACTTCAGCTATCTTTTTATTAATTCCTTCTACTGAGGCTATATCTTCTAGGCTTGCTCTTTCGATTGCTTTTACTGAGCCGAAATGCCTTAACAAGATTTTTTTACGACTTGAGCCGATTCCTGAAATCATATCTAGCTCTGATTTTATAGTGCTTGCAGATCTTTTTTTCCTGTGGCTTCCTATTGCGAATCTATGCGCTTCATCTCGAAGCCTTTGTAGATAGAATAGTCTATGATCGTTAATTGGCAGCGTAAATGGCTCTTTATCTTTAATGAAAAATTGTTCTCTGCCTGCGTTCCTATCTACTCCTTTTGCAATCGCAACATATGGAATATCGTTTATTCCCATATCTTCAAGCACAGATGCAACTGCGTTTAATTGGCCTAAACCTCCATCAATCAAAATCAGGTCTGGCTTTGGCGTTTCTTTTTCATCACCATCGATTGTATTATTATAATTTGCAAAACGCCTTGAAAAAACCTCGCGCATCATTGCATAGTCATCGCCGCCTTTCGAGTTTTTGATATTGAATTTGCGGTAATGCTTTTTTTCAAATCCCTGTTTTGAGGCAACTATCATCGCACCTATTTGATTAGTGCCCATTATGTGGCTGTTATCATATACCTCTATTCTATCAGGAGGGAAATCTAATCCGAAAAGATCGCCAATCTGCTGCATTAAAACTTCTTGCGCCGCACTTTCTTGCATTTTTCTTTGTAGCGATTCCTTAGCATTCATTTCTGCAATTTTGATTGCCTTAACTTTATCTCCTCTTACTGGAATGTTAATTGAAACCTTATATCCCGCAAGGATTGTGAGAGCTTCTTCCAGAACCTTTAGTTCATTAATTTCTTTATTGAGAATAATTTCTTTGGGTGGCTTCGATGTTTGATAGAACCTTCCTAGAGTTGCTTCAAATATCTCAGAATCTTCAGCATCATGGGCATGAGACGGGAAATAAGACTTTGAGCCATAGTTTTGACCGCCTCTGAATATGAAAAGTTGCACCACGCTAAAATGCCCTTCTCTATAGAAAGCAAAGATATCTGCATCACCAATAGAATCAAAATTGATTTTATGCTCACTTTGAATCTGGGTTAAAGCCTGTATTCTATCTCTTATTATTGCAGCTTTCTCATATTCCATATTTTCGGCAGAAGTCGCCATTTCTTTTTCTAACGACTTTTGAATATCTCTCGCCTCGCCACTTAAAAACTTTCTAGTTTCGTTTATGAGCAATGCGTAGTCTTCTTTGGATATTTTCTCCACACACGGAGCAGAGCATCGCTTAATTTGATATAACAAGCATGGCCTTACTCGATTATCGAAAACATTATCTGTGCATGAGCGAAGCAAAAATACTCTCTGTATTACATTAATTGTTCTATCCACTGCGCCAGCACTAGCAAAGGGGCCGAAATATTCTTCGTTCTTTGCTCTCGCCCCTCTGTGCTTTGATATTTTAGGATAAGGATGGCTTTTATTAATCGCAATATATGGAAAAGATTTATCGTCTCTGAGCAAAACATTATATTTAGGAGAAAATTTCTTGATAAGATTTGCCTCTAAAAGCAAGGCTTCTGCTTCGCTACGCGTTTCGATTATCTGAATATCTGTAATCTGCGATATCATACGATTAATGCGACTAACATGGGCAAATGGCTTTGAATATGCCGTGATTCTTTTCTTTAAATTCTTTGCCTTACCGACATATATAATCTCGGCTTTATCGTTAATCATCTGATATACCCCAGATGAGCTTGGCATGTGTTTTAGTTTTTCAAGAACTAAATCAGAACCTTTTTTGCTGTTACTATCCATCGATTGTTGTATGATTCGCACGTTTTTATGTTTTATTTATATATCTATATCACAAAATGAAGTCAGTTCTAGTAACAGGTGGAGCAAAAAGAATAGGCAAGGCAATTAGCTTATCTCTTGCTAAGTGTGGGTATAAAATTTTCATCCATTATAACAACTCGCATGATGACGCTAGGCTCTTGAAAAAGCAGCTAAATGATGAGGGCTTTGTTGCAGAAATTATCCAAGCGGATTTGCGTGAAATTCAGCAAACTGAGGCTGTGTTTAAAACACTGCAAACAAACAATGAATCCATAGACATTTTGATAAACTGCGCTGCATCTTTTTATAAAGATAATGCAGATGATTTTGATGCGAGCCTAGCTTCTGAACAAATGATTATAAACTCTATATCGCCAATGATTTTAGCGCGTGATTTCTCTTTACAAAATAATGATTCAAATAGCAGGCAGATAATTAATATACTCGATCAAAAATTGTGGAATATGAACCCTGATTTTTACTCATATACCGCATCTAAAGCATCACTAAATGCTGCAACTGATATGATGGCAATGAAATTTGCAAGCAAGCAGATAAGGGTTAATGCTCTTGCACTCGGTTTGATATTAAGAAGTGGCAACCAGACTGAAGAAAGTTTTAAAATATCTCACAATAGAACCCCACTAGGGAGAGGTGCTACACTAGAGAATGTAACTGAAGCACTCAATTTTATAATCAATTCAGATTGGATGACGGGACAGACAATATTTGTAGATTGTGGCGAACACTTGGGTTTTAATGGTTAGCGCAATAGGGTCATGTATGCAAAATAGCCAGAAAATATTTTTTAGAAAACTCAAGATGTTATGCTCGATAGGAATATATGAACATGAAAGGCGCAATAAACAAACCATCTTGATAGATATGGATATATTTCTGTCAAGCAATCTAAGAGGCGGTGAATCTGATGTGATTACTGACACCTTAAACTATGATGAAATCAAACAGAAAATTCATGCACTTATCGAATCTCGACATTTTAATTTGCAAGAAAATCTATGCGAAGAAATCATAAATATTTGCAAAGAATACAAAGAGATAGCCTCTATAAGAGTTGCAACTCAAAAGCCAGAGGCATATGATGACTGCGAAACAGTAGGGTATGAAGTGAACAGAATATTTATAGGATAGGCATTTAATGCACACAGAAAATAGAAGAACCTGCCTTACATATTCACCGGGTGGGCATTTGGCCGAAATAGAGCGCGCCCTTGAAGGTATAAAATTTACAAATGTTTATCACGTTACTTTTGAAAATGGAATTGTTAGGGAAAATACATATTACATAACCCATCCGCGTAGAAGTATTATAAGAACTATAAAGAACGCTATCGATTCGCTTGTTTTACTCATTAAAAAGCAACCTAAGATAATCATTTCAACAGGAGCAGATGTAACTATTCCAACAATAATTTTGGGAAAGCTGATATTCCGCTGCAAGGTCATTTATATTGAATCAGCAGGTGATATTAAACCAAGTTTAAGCGGAAGGCTTGCATACCCCTTCAGTGATCTTTTTATTGTTCAGTGGCCAGAAAAACTGAAATACTTTCCTAAAGCAACTCTATCTGAAGGAATACTGCTATAAATAAACATCATATCTTTGTAAGCGTTGGAACATTCATCAATGGATTCGATGAACTTCTAGAAGCAGTTGATATTGCAATTTCTGGAATAGATGTTTCTGCATTTGCTCAAATTGCTGGCTCAAAGTATCTGCCTAAAAACATGGAATATGAGAAATTATTATCCAGAGATAGAATGCTCTCAGAAATTAACCGAGCATCATTAGTGGTATGTCACGGAGGAATGGGAATTATAGGCGATGCAATGCGCGCTTCTAAGAAAATTATTTGCTTTCCAAGAATAGTTGCAAACACAACTAAAAACCCTGCAAATAATCAGCTTGAAGTTGTTGATGCGCTATCTAAGAAATATGGCTTTAAATATGCCAACAATAAAGAGACACTTAAAGAAATTCTGTTAGAGGAGATTAATAACGCCCCTCCACATTCAGTTAGTTACAATCTCAAAAACAACATACCCAGTATTATTGCAAATTTTCTGAGCACTTAAATAGAATTTTTTAGCATATACTTGACAAAGCAAGCCATTTTAGTTAATGTGCATTAATAAATAGGAGCATTAAAAGTGTCAAGAATAAAACCCATCAATCCTGATGATTTCAGAAAACCTGATGGAGGCATATCTGGTGAAAGTTACCTTCAAGAACATTTTGCAGGAATCATGAAAAGATGTGATTTAAATATCTCGCAAGCACTAAATATTGCAGGTAAAGGTAATTATCTTATCGCCTATGATAAACAGGAAGGTAAGCATTTTATTCTTCTAGGGAAAAATATAGGGCAACAACAAGGAGTTATAGGTTTTCTTCGATCAGATGATAGAACTGGAAATGGCGGCTTAATAAACCTATCACCAAGAAGTGCAGAATTATTTATAAATAATTACCAATGTGAATTGGCTAACTCAAATCATGTTACAACCTGTCCTGTACGCTTAGATCATCTGAGTCACAGAGTCCAATATGAACTCAAAAAACAAGCATTGGAAAAATCTGCTGTGGTAGGTGTGTAATAAACAAAAGCTGTTTCCAAGCCCTCAACTCACTTATACTTACCTTTGGCGCGCATAATTCCGTAAGCTATATAAATTACCAATATTGATAGCGCTATGCCAAACCAAGTGATTACATATGCTAAGTGAGCGTTATAGAACTTTACCTCCTCCTTAGCGGGGATTGGTAAGGTTCGAGCATCTTTTTCTTGATCTGTTGCGACTTTCTCAATCACAAAATCAGTTGCATTTTCAAGGCCTGTGTAAGATTTCATTGCCGTAATATCAAACCAAAACCAAAAGTTCTTAGCTGCATCATTTTCTGGTGTGAAAAGTCCTTTTTTATTGCCAAGCCTTACCAAGCCAACAATAGTTACGGGTTTTTCTGTCTGTTGTTCGCTTCTGGTTGAAGCATCGCGGTTTTCTTTTGGAATCCATCCTCTATTAATAAAAACATATTTGCCCTTTTGGGTCTTTAAAGGGGTTACAACTTTATATCCCCATTGATCACCATAATATTGTCCGAAGAGCATTTCTTTATCATGGATGAATACACCACTCACTTCTAGTTTTTCAAATTCTTGATATGTTGCATCTGAGGCAAAGGGCTTTGGTGAGCTTTTTAATCCTGCCTCTGCCTTAGCAATAAGATCATTCTTCCAGTGCATGCGCTGAATTTGCCAAACGCCTAAAGCTATGCAAACCGCAAAAGATATAAGCGATATAATTGTGGGAATAAGCCCTGCATTAAACTTAGTAGACTGGTCAGACGCTGCATTCATATTAAGTATCTAAGAAGCTGCGTAGTTTACGAGATCTGCTAGGATGTTTCAGCTTTCTTAGAGCTTTTGCCTCTATCTGTCTAATACGCTCTCTGGTAACTGAGAATTGCTGCCCCACCTCTTCGAGAGTGTGATCTGTATTCATACCAATTCCAAATCGCATTCTTAATACCCTCTCTTCTCTTGGGGTAAGGCTTGCAAGAACTCTTGTGGTAATCTCGCGCAAGTTCGACTGAATTGCAGCCTCAATAGGAAGCAGAGCATTTTTATCTTCAATGAAATCGCCTAGATGGCTATCTTCTTCATCACCGATTGGTGTTTCAAGACTGACTGGCTCTTTGGCAATTTTCATTACCTTGCGAACCTTGTCTATCGGCATTCCGAGTCTTGCAGCAAGCTCTTCTGGGGTTGGCTCACGTCCCATTTCATGAACCATCTGACGGCCAGTTCTTACTATCTTATTGATAGTTTCTATCATGTGAACTGGAATACGTATCGTTCTTGCTTGATCTGCAATCGAACGCGTAATTGCCTGACGTATCCACCATGTTGCATAGGTTGAGAATTTATATCCCCTACGATACTCAAACTTATCGACCGCTTTCATTAAGCCTATATTGCCTTCTTGAATCAAATCAAGGAATTGCAAACCGCGATTAGTATATTTTTTGGCAATAGAAATAACCAAACGTAAGTTTGATTCTATCATCTCTTTCTTTGCGTGATTTGAGTCGCGCTCACCCTTTTGAACCGCAAGAACAATTCGTTTAAACTCTGTTATATCAAGACCAATTTCCTTAGCTAATTTGATGACCTCAAATCTTGCTGTTTCAATTTCTTCTTGGTTTTTCTCTGAGTAATCTTTCCAAGTTTTGTCATTCTTATGAATTAATTGCGGCCAGCTAGGTGACATTTCATGGCCGTGATAGCTTTTGATAAATACCTTACGATTAATCTTCATCGCATCTGCAAGGCGCATTAGCTTTGCTTCAATTGTGATGAGCTGCTTATTGTAAGTGTATATTTTCTCAAGCATTTTCTCAACAATTGTGCCGTTGAGGCGAATTCCAGAGATTATTTCCTCAAGTTTTTTCTTAAGTATTTGATATTCTTTTAAAGATTTATCACTTGGCTTTTCCTCTTCAAGGGCAGATATAAGTTTCTGCTCTTGAATTTTTATCATCTTTTTAGATACAGTTGCAAACTCTGACAACGTCTCTATAAATTTTGGAAGAAGCTCTGCTTCAAGTGCTGCAAGAGAGAGCGCCGCCTCATCTTCGTCATCTTCCTCTTCTTCGTCTTCAAAATCCTCAAGCTCATCTTCTTCTGAGTCATCTGAATCTGACACATCGTCATCTTCAAAATCATCATCATCCTCATCATCGAAATCATCTTCATCTGAGGATTTAGATGTTGTCTTCCTAGATTTTACAACTGGCTCATCTTTTTTTTCTACCGCAGCTGCTTTTGATTTTGCAGGTTTTTTATTATCTGTAGGAGCTTCGGGAATTACTTCTTCAAATTCTTCTTCTGGAATTTCTCCACTTGGCGGAATATTCTCAGGGCCAGCACCATAGGTTGCATCTAAGTCAATAATATCTCTCAGGAAAACACTTCCTGAATTTAGAGATTCTTGCCAAGAGTTTATTTCCTTAATAACGAATGGAATTTCGCATAAGCAACTGATTACGAGATCTCTTCCAGCTTCTATTTTCTTTGCAATTTCTATCTCATCTTCACGCGAGAGAAGATCAACGGTTCCCATCTCACGAAGATACATTCTGACTGGATCATCAGTTCTACCAAAATCAACTTCGGCTTCTTCTTCTTGCTCTTCAACTGCATCTGGATCTTGATCTTGAGAAGCGGCGTTGGCATTGTCATTAATCGAGATTCCTGCTTCACCTAAAATTTCTATGACCTTTTCTAGCTGCTCAGGGCTCATGCTATCTTCGGGCAATAATTCATTTAGCTGATCATAGGTTACGAAGCCCTTAGCCCTGCCCTTTGTAAGTAGTTTTCTTACAATAGCCTGCATCTCGGCCTGATTTTGAGGCTTTACCTCTTTTTCTCCATTATCAAAGGCTTTGACAGCATTTTCCGAAGTTTGATTTTTTTGCTTAGTTGCAGAATTCTTAGTTTTTTTCACATTCTCAGAAGGTGACGATGTCTTTGATTTCATTTTGACTTTCTTATCTGACTTATCTGATGACTCATTTTTCGTCATAAAGTATTACTCCAAAACAACAAAAAACCATTAACAAATAATGGTTTTTATGTATCTAAAATTATAAAAAATAACTCAATAGCTATAAACTCTGTAAAATCTAGTGAAATTTCTTTTCAATATTACTAACGGCATTCTTTATCAATCCATCGCCAATGCCAGAAGAAGATTGCTCTAACAACAACAATCTAGTTGCTCTGATAGCAATTTCCATTGCACCAGCTTGAATTTCATGCATTGCAGATGCTTCTGCCTGAGCTATACGTTGCTCGACAAGCTCTATCCGCTTTTTGACCATATCATCAAGTTGCTTCTTACCATTTTCAAGAATATTCTCTGCATCGTTTTTAGCGTTCTTGATAATCTCTTCTGCTTCAACTAGGGCTTGCTTATTCTTTTCTTGGAATGAATCTAGAAGCCTTCTCGCCTCTTCTTTAAGTTGCATCGCCTGATCAAGTTCAGATGATATCAACGCTCTACGTTTATCAAGTGCACCCAAAATAGCTTTTTTAAGGGGTTTAAAAATCAAAGCGAAAAAAACAACAAATGAGACTGCTATCCAAAACTTCTCGTCAAAACTTATCACGCGCTAAATACTCCAAAATTAATTCATTGCCTTGTTTATATAAGACTCCACCTGCTTTTTATCAACCTTTGCATCAGATATTTTATCAAGAATACTAACCATAACTTGAGTAGCAATTTCGTTGACACTTTTTACTGCTTCAGCTTTTGATTTTTCTATCCTAACATCTGCTTCTGCAAGTTTCTTATCGACTGTAGCTTCAATCTCGCGAGTGCGCTTTTTCTCAAGCTCAATCATTCTCTCTGTTGCGTCGCTTATAAGAGCGATAGCTTGACTTCTTGAAGACTCAAGAGCCGCTTCATACTCTAATCTGAATTTCTCAGCTTGAGCCTGAAACTCTTTTGCATCAAGCAAGTCACCATCAATTCTGTCTTTCCGCGCCTGAAATATATTATTAAGACGCGGACTGACAAAAAGACTAACAAACATCAGCAAAAGGCTAAATGAAACAACTAGCCAAAAAAGCTGTGATGAAAAGGTTGTATAATCTAACTGAGGCATTTTAATCTAGCACAATATCCAGATTATACAGCGAATATTAGCAATAGACCGATAACCATCGCAAATAGACCCATAGCTTCCGCTAGACCTGCACCAACATAAACATATTTAGCAAGTTTTGGCTCAGCTGATGGATTACGCGCAATACCATTAAGCATAGCTGTGAAGATATTTCCCACTCCGATTGCCGCACCTAGCATGCCTAGAGCCATCAAGCCAACGCCGATATATTTTAATGCTTCTGATTCCATATTTATTCCCCTTAGGTTATTTAAGTTAAGTTCAATTTAAAAAATCATTTAGTGAGCGTGTAGTACATCATTAAGATAAACACAAGTTAAAACGGTAAAAATATAAGCCTGCAATATAGCAACGAATATTTCAAAACCAATTAAAACTACCAACAATGCGAAAGGTGCGAAGCCACCCATAACACCAAGCATAATAACGAATCCCGCCATAACTTTTAACATCGTATGCCCAGCAGTCATATTTGCTGCCAAACGCACAGAAAGACTAATTGGCCTTGCAAGATATGCGAATAGCTCAATCATATACATCATAGGAGCCATCCACCAAGGAGTCCCCTTCGGGAGGAAAAATCCTAAAAAGTGAAGGCCATGTCTATAAAATCCAATCAACGTAACACCAACGAATACAAGCATTGCCAAAGCAAACGTTACTATAATATGACTAGTTACGGTAAAGCTGTAAGGAATCATCCCCAAAAGATTTGTAAGGAGTATAAAAAGAAAAAGAGAAAAGATAATCGGAAAATATCTCTTGCCATCACTGCCAGCATTATCACGAATGATGTTTGCAACAAAATCATAAAGCATTTCAGATAGCACCTGAAGCCTATTTGGAATCAACTGAGGATTTCTAAGACCTGCAAACAGCATAACGAAAGCCACACCCACCGCAATCATCATAAACATAGAAGCGTTAGTAAAGCTCACATCATAACCTGCAATTTGAGGAAGCTCAAAAAGGCTTTTAACTTCAAACTGCGCTAAGGGGCTGTGCCCAGATTCTTGCTCTGCGTTAGACAAAAAAACTCTCAACTCTTGTTATTTCAAATGATTAGCTCTGCTAGACTGGCGGATTATATTATAAAATCCTCCACATGCTCCAAGCAGAAGGCACAATATAAAAAAAAGTGGTAAGGTTGCAAGCGTTTTATCAAGAAAATATCCAATTATTCCTCCTGCGGCCACTCCTCCCAGCAAATCTGCGGCTACAGAGAAAGCACTTGGCGGAGGAGGAGGGCTGTTCTCATCCAGATTTTTCTTGCGCTCCCTTAGTCCTGTTGCATTTGTAATCTTCTTGTTAAGCTCGTCTAGCTCTTCCTTTAAAGCTGATTCTGAATCGCCAGATTGATTTTCATTCTGCAAGTTGTTCATCCTTGCTATGATGAGTTATCGCTTCGCCTAGTTGTTCATCCACTACTCTTTTGCAAGAAGAAAGGTTTGCAGAACCAGTCATAAACGCATAGACATGATCTCTAAGTGTGCTTGCAATCGGCGCGATTTCTTTAACTATAAAGCTATCATCTGCAACATTATGGATAAACTCGCTATTCATCTCAGAAAAGGGTATTTCAATTATCCATTTCTTGATACTAAAACTAGCGAAATTATCGCCTCCAACACTTTCGCCGTCTCTAAGTACAATCTTCGAGTTTTCTATACTTGAATGCTCCAAAAGGCGAGAGTGCAGCTCCTTTGCTATTTTATCGCTATAAACGGTTATTTTATAAGATAATTCATATTTTCCAGCATTGGAGAATTTTACATCTAATCCCGTAGCATCTCGAAATGCGAACTCTTTGTTATCTATAAAATCTGATACAACCATTATTTTTTAAGCTCTGCATCAATGATTGATTTGAAATCATTAAAGCTATGACCGCCTGAGTAAATTTTACCAGCAATTACAAATGTTGGTGTTGACTTTATTCCAAGCAAATCAGAGGCACTTTTTCTTCTCAACAATATCCCCTCTTCAAGTTTCTTATCATTCATGCATTTATCAAACTCTTCTCCAGAAATGCCGCCAAGTTGGCCAATCTTGCGTAGGTTTTCTTTAAAATTACTATCAAATGCCCACTTAGATTGGGTTTCAAATAACACTTTAGTAAAAATATAATATCTCTCCGAACCTGCACAATGCGCCAGTTGAGAACCACGCAATGCTGGTTCATTTAAAGGAAAATCACGATGCACCAAGTTCACCAAGCCCTTATTGATATATTCATCTTTTAGCTTTGGCAGAATGGATTTGTTAAAATCAGCACAGTGTGGGCAAGATAGAGAGGAATATTCAAATATCGTTATTTTAGCTTTCGGATCTCCAATAACTTTATCATCTTGATTTATCTTTAGAATATCTTTTGCCGATTCAGGTGCTATTTTGTGCTCCAAACCACTATATCCCGCGTTTGACAAGGCAAACAACATTAAGAAAGATGCTGCAAACAAGCTCAATTTACGCAAGAGAATAGATTTTTTTTTCATATCGCACCCCTTTGATAACTATAATATAAATTTTGACAAATCCGACTTCTTAGTTAAACCACCTAAACGCTCATCAACATATGATTTATTTATAGCAATCTTATTGCCCTTTAAATCTGGAGCATCAAAACTTACCTCTTCAAGTAATTTCTCCATCACCGTGTGTAACCTTCTTGCGCCGATGTTTTCAACCTCTCTATTAAGTTGAGTTGCAAGTTCGGCTATAGCCTCTATACCATCTTGCAAGAATTCGATTGAAACCCCTTCAGTATCCATAAGTGCAATATATTGCTTGGTAAGGCTCGCCTCTGGCTCAGTTAGAATTCTCACTAAATCCGCCTCAGTAAGCGGATTAAGCTCAACCCTTATTGGAAGCCTGCCCTGCAATTCTGGAAGTAAATCAGATGGCTTTGCAAGATGAAATGCGCCCGATGCCACAAAAAGAATATGATCAGTTTTAACAGGCCCATATTTGGTCATCACCACCGTTCCTTCTAAAAGCGGCAAAAGATCGCGCTGAACACCTTCACGGCTTACCTCGCCACCTCTTCCATCGTCACTTCTGGTGGTTATTTTATCTATCTCATCCAGAAAAACTATGCCCTGATTTTCAACTGATTCAATAGCCGCAGCGGTTACTTCTTCTTGATCGACTAGCTTTGCGGCTTCTTCATCCATCAATATTTTACGAGATTCTGCAACTGTAGCTTTGCGCTGCTTGGTTTTTCCACCCATTGCCTTGCCTAGCATATCGCTAATATTTAGAAAGCCCATTTGACCACCTGGCATTCCAGGAATATCAAAGGTTGGAAATCCACTATTACTATTATCACTAACGCTTATTTCTATCTCTTTATCTTCAAGCTCGCCATTTTTAAGCATCTTGCGATATTTATCGCGTGTTTCTGTGCTTGCTGTTGTTCCAACAAGTGAATCGATTATTATTTCTTCAGCCTGTATTTCTGCTTTAGCCTTAACCTCATCGCGCTTGGTTTGAGAAATCATTTTCACTGCAATATCAACTAGATCACGGATGATTGACTCCACATCTCTTCCAACATAGCCAACTTCAGTAAACTTAGTTGCTTCAACTTTTATAAATGGAGCTTTCGCAAGCCTTGCAAGACGCCTTGCAATTTCGGTTTTACCAACGCCCGTTGGCCCAACCATCAGAATGTTCTTTGGCATTATCTCATCGCGTAACGATGGTTCAACCTGACTTCTTCTCCATCTATTACGAAGCGCAATCGATACGGCTTTTTTTGCATCTTGCTGACCGACAATAAAGCGATCAAGTTCTGAAACAATTTCTTTTGGCGTAAGTTCTGACATAAATTAATATATTTGGTTGAGTGTATAAAACTAAAATGTATATAGTTAGGTATTACGAATTTCACACCATCTCAATCAAAATATTTTTTCATGATTATTTACCCCGCAATAGATTTAAAAGAAGGCAAGTGTGTCCGCCTTTATAAAGGTGATATGGCGCAGGCAACTATTTACAATGATTCCGCCGCAAATCAGGCAAAAGAGTTTGAAAATGCAGGCTTTAAATATCTTCACATGGTTGATTTAAACGGTGCAATTAGTGGAAGCCCTGTAAATCTTGAACCAGTAAAACAGGTTGTTGCCTCAACAAAAATGAAGGTGCAACTTGGCGGCGGCATAAGAAGCATAGAAACAATCAGCATGTGGCTTGATGATGTTGGCATTGAACGAGTGATTTTAGGCACTGTTGCTATTAAAAATCCATCTCTCGTGCGCAAGGCTTGCAAACTCTACCCAAACCGAATTGTTGTGGGAATTGATGCAAAAGGCGGAATGGTCGCGGCGGAAGGATGGGTTGAAGCATCAAGCATGTCAGCCATAGAGCTTGCCAAAATGTTTGCAGATTCAGGAGTTGCGGCAATTATCTATACTGATATTAACCGCGATGGAACTCTTCAAGGCGTTAACCTTGAAGAAACAGAAAACCTTGCAAATTCGGTTAATATTCCAATCATTGCCTCTGGTGGAATTGGCTCACTAGATGACATTAAAGCCATCAAATCACGCCCCTCAATCAGCGGAGTAATTGTCGGCAAAGCCTTCTATGAGCAAAAAATCTCACTCGATGATGCGATTAAATTATAGACAGCTTATCTACCACGCGCCTTAATATCAGCAAACGCTTTATTATACTCTTCATCGATCCTTTCTTTTATCTTATCTTGCTCAGGCACAACATTTGGGATTAACTCCTCTTTGTGAGCTCCGAAATAATTTCTAGCCTTTTGAATATACTCTGCTGTAAGTAAACTACTCTGCTCACCAATTGCTTGAGCTTTATTTGCAAGATGATCAAGAGCTATCAAGGTTTCTTTAAGAGTATATATGTCAATTTTAGTTTCATCTGTATTAAGCATCAAAAAGGAATTGATCTCACCTAAAGCTACTGTTTCTAGTGCTTTTAATTCTGGTGTTTTAGTTTTAAAATCTAAACTAGGAATATAACGCGCAGTCCTAAAGCTCCCAATTATCTCTCTTGGGGATACTTGAATTGCAAAAACACCATGCACATTAGAAGCTAAATCATAGCTTGGGATGTTAATTCCAGTAGCATCTGCAACATTAAACCCAGCAGTCTCATGATTTATTGATTTATTCGGAAATGCAGTACCATTTTCAGCAAAAACTCTTTTAATCTCTATAACTTGCTCTCTTGTGGCATTTGCTAATTCGGTTAATACAGATTTTTTTTCTCCTTCAGGTAATTGGTCTAAAAGTGCTTTAATTGCTTCCTGATTTGCTCTATCGCGATCGTAATACTCTGGAACTGAAAACGAATCAAATAATTGCTTCACATATCTAAGCAAGTTATTCCTATTAGGATCAAAAGTTGCAGCAGCTCTATACAGTTCTTTAATGTAATCTACATTGACTTCTCTACTCATTCTTTAAACTCCAAATATAGTTCACTCAAAATTATATAATACCAATAATAAAAACATTACATTGAAAAAACTGCAACATCGTAATATAACTTTAATACAATCGCATGATCTTATTAATATTTACTAAAAACCCATGGATATAAGAACTTTAGAACAGGATGGAAAGATTTTCG
Source organism: uncultured Rickettsiales bacterium (assembly GCA_964484565.1). Taxonomy (GTDB): domain Bacteria; phylum Pseudomonadota; class Alphaproteobacteria; order Rickettsiales; family CAZAGG01; genus CAZAGG01. Next base: position 196,457 of record CAZAGG010000003.1, read on the forward strand.
CACTAATTCCAGTGCAAGATTACCAAAACATGCTGGCAGAACTTAATCTGGCAAGCGATATTGCTGAATATATCAAGGCTAAGAATATTAATGAAGAGGCATTTCCTATTACTCTTTATGACGAAATAGATATTGGAGCAAATCCGTTAAAGGTTTTCAGACAATATAGAGGAATGACTCAGGCAGAGTTAGCTAGACAATCTGGCGTTCCAAGACCATTAATCACCAACATTGAAGCAGGCAGAAAAAATGGTAGTATCACAACCATGAAAGCACTAGCAGCAGTGCTCAACGTTTATCTTGATGATTTGGCAAATTAACGTAAATATAGGATGAGAAGAAGTGCTTTATCAGCTCCCCCTTTATGGGGGAGCGGAAGAGCTAAGATTGCGAAGCAATCGAAAGCGATTCTGTGGGGGTTTTACATTCCTTTCAAAACAACTGAAGAAGATGTTGAGAAGCATGAATAACCCCCACCAAATCGAGCGGCAGCTTCGCTTTGCTCTCTTTGGCTCCCCCATAAATGGGGAGCGTATTTAACACCCTTATTCCAAATTGAGGTAAATTAAAAACAATGCTTAAAACAAGAATTATTCCGTGTTTGGATGTTAAAGATGGCAGGGTTGTTAAGGGAGTCAAATTCCTTGAACTGAAAGATGCTGGCGACCCCGTAGAGATTGCCAAAACCTATGATAAAGAGGGGGCGGATGAACTCTGTTTTCTTGATATTTCTGCATCCATTGAAAGCAGAGGCATTTTGTATGATACGGTTGCAAGCGTTGCCGAGCAATGCTTTATGCCACTAACCGTGGGTGGTGGAGTAAGAACGGTGGAAGATATCCGCAAACTTCTGCTGGCGGGGGCTGATAAAGCCTCAATTAATTCTGCGGCGATTACTAACCCTGAAATTGTGAGAGAGGGCGCAACCAAGTTCGGCTCTCAGTGTGTTGTGGTGGCAATCGATGTTAAGAAAAACCCTCAGTCAGGCGAATATGAGATATATAGCCACGGCGGAACCAGAGAGACAGGCAAAAACGCGCTTCATTGGGCAAAATATATGGAATCGCTAGGGGCAGGTGAAATTCTACTCACCTCAATGGATAAAGACGGCACAAAAAGTGGATTCGATATAGAAATCACCAGATTAATTGCAGATAACCTGAAAATTCCCGTTATCGCATCAGGTGGAGTTGGCAAACCCGAACATTTTGTTGAAGGCGTTAGAGATGGTCACGCAAGCGCGCTACTTGCAGCAAGCATCTTCCACTTCGGTGAATATAAAATCAAAGAAGTAAAAGACTTCATGCAAAAAAACGGCCTAGCGGTTAGGGTTTAGAGCAACTCCTACATCGTTACCTCTGTTATTTAATTCGCCCAAGTATTGCTCTACTACTTCTGCTTGCTGTGCAGCGCTTACGTTTTGGCTGTTGAGCAGAGTTCTTAAGTCATTCAGCGCAGCCTTTGACGCTTCTGGGAGTGCATTAATGTCGCCTCTATCAAGAATTTGCTCAATGGCATCGGGACCAGCAATATTGCCATCAGATAGTTGTATGGCATCGGTCGCAAATCTTACACCATCTCCTGTTCTATCTAAATGACCAGCTGTATCAAGGTTGATTGCAGCATCCTCTATTGCAACATTTACATCAATTGCAGCTTGCACCGAAAGACCTGTTGCTATCAAAGCAACAACATCTTCTATTTCATCGGCAGGAACAGATGAAGCAATCTGAACCGCCTCATCAAGAGAAAGCGTATAATATGAACTACCCCTTTCTATCTCTTGCCCAGCTAATGCAAGAATCGCTTCAAGATTTTCAGTTCCGTTCGCGCCTATATAATCAATCACATCTTCAATATTATCTTGACCACCCAATTTTGAGTTTAGCACTATATTTATATCGCTTATACTAATACCTTCTACTCCTTTAAGTAGCAGAGCATTTGCAACATGCTGCGGTGTAGATATATCAGCCGTTAGACCATTTAAAAACTCAAGATTCTCAGTTACTTGCTCCACAGTCAAAAGACCATCATCAACAGCTAATAAAGCATTATTTAAAACACCTACAGCATGATCACTTAATGGATTCATTGCCGTTCTACCAAGTGAAGTAAATATAGATTTTAAATCATTGTCTCTATATCCTTCATCAAACAACCTTAGAGCAAGGCCCATTTCTTCAACTGTAAGAGCCGTAAACACTTCATCATTTCTTCTTAAATCGCCAATTAATCCGTTTACAGCCCGAATCTGCTCGCGAGATGTTATAATGCCGCTTTCGATAAGTTGATTAATATTATCTACCATTATGTCAACTTGGGGATTTATATGACTGTCAAGTGCTGATGCTGCCGTCGATCTTGTAACTCTTTGATTGTTTGTAATTGAAACAGCCTCTTCTTGCAATGTAAGCTCAGGAGAATTTGGCTCAACCACAGGCTGTTGAGTTTGGATTGTCACTCCTTCATTTACTGAAACTGTATATTCAAAATTCGATAATTCACTATCCACTCGATTATTTGTGAAATTTACTACACCTAACGTAGTACCATTAATTTTTATATTTCCTTCTCCATCTATAGATAAGATATGATCTACACCATCGATATTAACAGATATATTTCCATCAAAATCTAATGTTGCTGGAATTTCTTGATCATTAATAGTGATAGAGAAATTAAGAGGCACCATCTGGTTATTGTAATACAATCCATATTCATTACTAAAAACTATCTGTAGTATTGTGCCCGATTCTTTTTTTAAAGCATCTAGTATGGCAGTTACTAATTCTGTTGAATTTGGCGCAGGGGTATTTGGGTTTTCTTCTGTTCCGTTGCCTTCTTGACCTAATTTAATTTCGTCAGCCATTTGTTTCATCCTATTAGCATTAATTGATGTTAACAATATAACACCTTAATATTAAATATTTATTACAAGATGATTTATTTTCGTCTTCACGAGCGTGAGCGAAGTGATCTATAAAGCTAGAGTTGTTTTTCTGGATTGCTTTGTCGGATTTCATCCACCGCGCAATGACCATGCGTTAAATATATACCAATATTATCTACATAATCATACAAAATATTACAGCTACGCGCTATATATCTAACTCTGCCTTTCTAAATGGGGAGCCTGAGATTCTAACCTGCTCTGCCCGATTTAAGGAAGGCAGCAAAATGTTATTTTCCGCTGACTCCAACCAATCAACAATACTTTTAAGATATTCAGCTTCCTGTAACATTTTTGTATTAGCTCTTTGTTCATCATTTTTTGCATATTCAACAAACTGATAAATATTTTGCTTTATTTCTGCGAGTGTTGCCCATCCACCCTCTTCGACATAACGAACGCCTAAACGTGGTTTAGACTTAGATTCTGTTTTATAGCTAACAGCAAGTTGGATTTCTTTTATATTGCCATTGATTTCTAGAAAAAACCGCTTTTCAGTCTTTGAGCCATAGGTTGAAGCAACTGGAAATGGAGGCGCATCAATATACCTCCTAACCATTTTGGCATGTCGGCCAATATCAAACCCATGCTCTTCTTGTAACTCTCTTACTCCTGTATCTTGCTCTGTCTCTAACATTTCATGGAAATAACCTGCTTGATAAAGTGATTCTTGCCAATTTCCATAATCTTGTATTTTTAATGCTCTAACAGTAGCATTCTCCTTGCCTTTTTCAACAGCAAGCCTTGGGAGAGCCTGAAAATCAGTTCTTCTTTTGGATAATAAATTCACGTAAATGCTATCAGCAGAACCGCGTGGCAGTTCTATAACAGTTATATCATCTGCGTAGCGATTAGTTACATAAACAACGCTGTAAACTATAGCTTGCTTTTTCCTATCAAAGTAAAATGCAATTGCGCCTGATGGTATGGTCAACCTAGCCTCACTTTTCTTTTAATTTATGGGCAAGTGAGGCGGAAAGAAACTCATCTAAGTCTCCGTCAAGAACTGCCTCAGCGTTACTTGTTTCATACTCCGTTCTTAAATCTTTCACCATTTTATATGGATGGAGTACATAAGAACGGATCTGATGCCCCCAACCTATATCAGTTTTTTGTGCATTTTCTGAGTCTGCCGCGCTCTCACGCTTTCTTAATTCCATCTCATAAAGTCTGGCTTTTAGCATTTCCATTGCCATTGCACGGTTGCGATGTTGTGAACGATCAGTTTGGCAAGCCACAACAATTCCTGTTGGAATGTGAGTAAATCGAACTGCGCTATCAGTTTTATTTACGTGCTGGCCACCAGCTCCTGAAGCACGGAAAGTATCAACCTTAATATCAGCAGGATTAACCTCGATCTCTATCTTATCATCAATAACAGGATAAACCCACGCACTAGCAAAACTGGTATGTCTGCGCTTATTTGCATCGAACGGTGATATTCTAACTAGCCTATGCACACCACTTTCGGTTTTGAGCCATCCATAAGCATTGTTACCACTTACTTTAATAGTCGCGGACTTTATGCCTGCTCCATCGCCTTCAGTTTCATCTATCATTTCAACTTTATAATCATGAGCCTCTGCCCATCTTACATACATTCTAAGAATCATTTGCGCCCAGTCTTGGCTTTCTGTGCCACCTGCACCAGAGTTGACCTCTATATAACAATCGTTAGCATCTGCTTCACCTGAAAGCAGGCTTTCAAGCTCTAGCTTGCGATATTTCTCAGCTATTTTGGTTATAGAAAGCTCTGATTCTGATATAAGTGCCGAGTCTCCTTCAGCTTCAGCAAGCTCTAAAAGTTCTAGGTTGTCATTAAGATCTTGCTCTAATGCCTTGTAATTGCCAATTACATTTTCGAGGTAAGTTTTTTCTTTAAAAAGCGTTTGCGCTTTCTCTCTGTCATTCCATACATCATCTTTGCTTACAAAATGCTCGATTTCTTCTAGACGTAATAGGGCTTTATCCCAGTCAAAGAAACCTCCTCAACAGTTCCTGAGACTGCTTTATCTGCTCTAGCTTATTAGTAATTTCAGCTTTCATGTGGATATTGTTTCTTTAACTATTTATTTTTCTTTATATATTCTTCTATTTCAGGAAGCAATATATTAACGTCCCCGATAAGAGAGTAATCGGCGATTTCGCATATAGGGGCGTTTTCATCTTTATTTATTGCAACAATGATACGACTTTCGTTCATTCCTGCAAGGTGCTGAATCGCCCCTGAAATTCCAAATGCGAAATATACTTCTGGAGCGATAATTTTTCCTGTTTGCCCAACTTGCCAATCGTTTGGCGCCAACCCCATATCTACGGCAGCTCTTGATGCACCGATGCCTGCACCAAGCAAATCTGCAATCCTTTCTAACGCTTTAAAGTTCTCGGCATTTGCCAGACCCTTTCCTCCTGATACAACTATTTTAGCATTTTGAAGTTCTGGCCTTTCGCTTTTAACCGCTTCAAGCTCAATGAATTCGCTTAGCTCGCCTTTGCTATCAAGACTTACTTTCGAGATTGGATATTCTCTTTTAGGAGAGCCAGAAAACGCGCTGACTCTCACGGTAATTATTTTTACACCGTCATTACTTTTTAGTTTAAGAAATACATTCCCTGCATAGATAGGCCTAGTGAAGGTATCGTGAGAATTAACGGCAGTAATATCTGAAACTTGCTGAACATCACGACTGGCGGCAACTCTTGGCATAAAATCTTTGCCCCAAGTATTTGCAGGGGCAATTATGTGAGTAAAAGATTCGGCGTTATGTTTTTCAATAATAGCTTTTTCGATATTCTCAGGGGCAGCATTTTGACTGATTTCTACAATGCTAATATCTGGACAATCTGATATAGATTCTGCCGCTATAACACATGCATCCATTGCTGCTTTATTGCCTAGTTCTGCGATGACTAAAACTTTCATAGAGCTTTATATAACCTTCACGGAAGTATTTTTAAGTTTATCAAATAAATCTGAAACGCTTTCAACTTTAATGCCTTTTTTGCGTTTAGCAGGATCAGAATAATGGATGTATTCCAAACGATTAGCTGTATCAACGTTAAGAGATTGCATATCAATTGCTTCAATTGGTTTTGACTTTGCCTTCATGATATTTGGCAGCGTAATATAACGTGGCTCATTGAGTCTCAAATCGGCTGTAATCACGGCGGGAAGTTTTACTTTCACCCTCATTAATCCACCATCAACTTCACGTGTAACAATCGCGCATTGCTTATCTTCTGTGATTTCTAATTTAGAAGCAAATGTCGCCTGAGCAACTTTTAATAGCGCGGCAAGCATTTGCCCTGTTTGGTTTGCATCATCGTCAATTGCTTGTTTACCCATTATAATAAGATCTGGAGATTCTCTGTCAGCAATAGCCTTGATAATTTTCGCAACTGCTAGTGGTTCAATAATTTCATTTGAGGTTGCGACATGAATTCCTCTATCTGCGCCCATAGCGAGTGCAGAGCGGAGCACCTCTTTTGCTTGCTCTATACCTGCTGAGAAAGCAATAATCTCTCTTGCCAATCCCTTCTCTTTCAGTCTTATGGCCTCTTCTAAAGCGATTTCATCGAAAGGATTCATGTTTTTACGCGCACCTGTTAGATCAACTCCTGAGCCATCTTGAATAGCTCTTGCGCGGTAGCTGTAATCAACGACACTTTTAACGCATACCAATATTTTCATTTAATATATATTAACCTTTGTCGTGCATATTAATAATATAAATTAACGCAAAAGCCATTGCGCAACTCTACTTTTGGTTGTATAATGGCTGGCATTTCAACCGCAGGTTATACATGAAGATTATCATATCATCCATTATACTAGCTATAATGTCAAATTACACCTTGATAACAGTGGCAGTCAACCCTTCTCTATTCAGAGATGTTGTTGATAATGTGGATGTTTCAGATATTTTCTTTATAATAGTTCTCGCTATAATAGCTGTAGTTACAGCATTTCCGAAAAAGCAAGACAATCAAGCCTGAAGAAAAGAGGATTTTCTCTCTGAGCGCGATGCTTTGTGAACATGCTTTGGTTGAACATATGCCTCATCATTTACTAGCTGAGATATAACATCCTCAAGTTCTAGATATTCATCATGACCGATAACTAGCGTTAAATCTCTATCTCCCAAATATGTCGCCGTTATTTGATATGGGTAGTTGTTATCACCCCTGCCCTTACCTTTTTTGCTATTAGTGCTAAGTAATGGTTGGCAATATACCGCACTTAAAAGATTACCTTTTCTTGCAGCTAATTTTAATAAACATGCAGCAGATATTGATGAGACAGAATTAATAAGCGTCACAGGTTTATCATCTTCTGAATCATGTCTTGCAGGAATTTCTCGTAATTTACCAGTTACTAACGGCGATGTGTAATGCTCATAAACAACGGATCTATCGCTTACTGGATAGGCATTATCAGAGATAACCAGATCTTGAAACAAACCTTCACGGGTTTTGGCAAACAGTTTGTTTACACTTCCCGCTAATATGGCTTGTTTTATTTGCTCCTGCTGTTCATGATTGGGAGATTTTGGCTCTCTTCTGATGTTTAGTTGCTCGCATATATCTTGCACTAGGTTTCTGACATCATTAAAGCGTTTCTCGCTTACATTTAAACTTTTAAGAAGACCTTTTATATCGCTCGTTTTGCTTGTTTGAATTTCTCTAAATGCCATTAATGCATCTATAAGATCTGAATCATATTCCTTGCCGTGCGGATGTTCGGGATTATGGTTATGTGCATATTTATCTTCGGCTCTTAGGCTTCCAATATCGAGGATTGCAGCTACAATTATTGCATCTTCTATAATCTTTAGATTCGACTCGTTATTCCTGTCTATTTTATTTGCTTCGCACACAATAGCCGCACTTTCAGGAGATAATGGAAGTTTTGCAACATATTCGCCGTCTCTGGTGAGGCTCCAATCTTCATTAATCAAACCAAGATTGCAAAGTTCGCGTTTGGCTGATTCTATTCTTGAGCGAGGAACAGAATGCACAAAGGTTAAATTCTCTGGGTTATAGCCTAGACACGCGGCTCTGAATGCCAAAGGATTTAATGAGCATCGCTCCACTTCTGCGGTTGCATGTTTTGCTCTTTCGTTCATAGATACACTAGAAAATAAAACAAATTTAGGCCTTGCATTCGCATCTGCCATTGGGAATCTGCCAATTCTGCCTATCTGCTGCATGATTCGCGATACTGGTAAGTTTTCAGGAACCAAAGCAGTTGCACCTGTTTCTTCGCGGTCATAGGGAACATTACCAATGCCAGTGCTTATACCCGCTTGGAATGGAAGGTTTATCCCAGATTCTATAACGGGAGTTCCAATCAGAATCTTCTTTTGCCCAGATTTTGGCGGATTCTGCGCCTTAGCTCTTTCTTCAGGGGTTAGATCGCTGTGGATAATATCTATCTGAATACTATTAATGCCATATTGCTCTTTAGTTTCTTTGGGAATAGAGTCGAGCATCTTACGCAGGTTAATCGCCGTTCGGGTGATGTCTTTTACACCGTTCATAAAAACGGCTATATATTGATTTTGTGGTTCAAAAAGGAGATTTAATATTTCTTGCTCTAATGTGCTTTCAGACTCCTCTGGGTTTATTTGCACAAAGTCGCACAACTGGCCATTTCCTTCTAATATCGTGGTGTGAGTTCTGCCAACCTTCTTCCAGAAATTTTCGTGACGATTCGCTTCTATGGTTGCACTCATTTCGATTACGCGCAAGTCTTCTCGGTTTTTTAGCTCTTCAAAAATGATTGATTGCGCTAGAGAAATATGCTGATCCGCTTCGTGAGTTTCATCGAGAAATATTATGCCAGAAGTTTGTATTTTGCCAGATACGAGAGCCGCACCATAGGTAGAAACTGTAATTCTAGGCTTTCTATCACGCAAGGGGAGCTTAGAGCCACCTGCTTGCCTACCAATCATATAGCCAACATCAAGGCCAACTTCAGTTTCGGTTAGCTCCGCAATATTTTTTGCAAGATCGGTTGCGAGTAAAACTCTTGGAACCAAAACCAATATTTCATCTGCTGAATTATGGCTTGGGTTATCGCTAAGCCATTTTGCAATTTCAGATGCAACGCCTACAGATTTTCCACTACCAGTAGGGGAAGAAACTATTCCAATTCTTTTTTCTTCCATCACGCTTCTGGCAATTTCGGGCAAATGCTCAGCAATTGGTTTTCCAAGCTCTGAAAGCAGTTCTCGCGTGCGTGAAAAGTTTACCACTCTGACCATCCCCATATATGTTCTTATTGTTTTGTTAATTCATTACTAGCCGAGTTGCTTTTACATGTCACCAAATAGTTTCACAAATGAACAGCTAGTGAAACTTATGCTGCCTCAATCAAGAGACTTAAGTTAATTATTATTTACTTATTGGCGCGATATTCTTAAAAATTTAACAATTTTATGCTATGCTAAATTGATGACTGATAATAACAATTCCAGTAATGATATATGCCCAAACCCTCCAACAACTGAGGTGAAAGTATTCCTTTCTGCCCCTGCATATTTTGATGGTGGAAAAACAATCAATCTCAGTAAATCAGCAGTCTTTACAGAATATCAAAGCCTTGTCAGAGAGATTCTAAATGGCAATCCAAACATTCTTATTGTTGCACCCCCTCCATGGAATGATAGGGATTTTATAGAAAGACATCGTAACTGGCTAGTCGACGGCAAAACAATAACAGATTCACAAAAAGAAGAAATTATAAGCTCTGAAGCTGATGGCTTCACGTTTGATGCACAAAGTTTAGATGCCGCTCTATCAAGTTCACTTTCTGGATTAGTTGGCAGTGCAAACCTTTCAATTTCATCTCATGGCGTAGAAGATGATGGCAATACGATTTTGGTAGCGAGAGATGATTACATTAATACAGGCATCGAGTTTAGCTCTAACGATATCTCATCTGCAATAATAAATGCTTGGAAAGCTAACCCTAACATCCTAATTGATAATATATTAATCGCAGCCTGCTATAGCATGCAGTTTTCACAAGATATTGATGCTGCATTAGAGGTAGAAGGCTTTTCAGGGTATAACATCCAACATGCTGCAACTGATGGCTCAGTTCGTGACGTGCCTTATGTGTCAGATGATGGCCTTCCACCAGAGCTGTCTGATTTAGGTTATTTAATTCGTGCAAATATTGCTGCCGAAGCCCATAGTGGGGGTAGAGGTGTCAACACAGATAACTTTGATGCATTTTACGATTCTGATTCTAATCAATATATTAGTGGATCTGCTTACCTTCTCTCCGTTCTCAGAAGTTGGGAGGGAAATTCTCCATCAGCAAAATTTGCAGAAATTATAGAGTCCTACGTCAATCTTCATCTGAATAATGCTGAATATATCAATTTAGGAACTAAAACAAAAGAAGAGATAATTGAAGAAATGCTCTTAGAGTTTGGTCTTAGAAAGAGTGCAGATGGAACGTACAAGTGGTATAATGATGGCAACTGTATAGTAATTAATGATGATAATTTTTTCGAATATGTCGGTTTTATAGAAGAGAAGATTAAAGAAGAAGAGCCTTCTGCAAGAAGCATTACAACACTTGCATATTTTATCTTTTCACTGGATAAATACGCAGATGGAAGAGAGCTATCACTAACAGAGGGAATACATGAACAAGTTATGGATGTATTACATATTCTTCGGCAAAGCGATATATCGATTACAAATCTTCAAGAATCGAAGGAAGTAGTGCTTGCCATAACCGATATAAACACCTCAGAAAATATTTATATCAGATAGGGTCTAAATTTTCTTTTGGCATAAGTATCTCAAAAGTGTAAGAACATGGCATAATGAAATCACATGAGTAGAGATAACAATAATGACGAAAACAATATTTCTTGCAGTTGCGCCGTTTTATAAAGACATAGCAGACATGCTTATTGAAGGGGCGGTTGCCGAGATAAATAAAGAAAAAATGAAATATGAAGTCCACGAAGTAGCGGGAGCACTTGAAATTCCTATGGCTATTGGCCTTGCGATAGAATCTGGAAATTATGATGGCTATGTTGCACTTGGTTGTGTTATTAGAGGTGAAACAAGTCACTACGAAACAGTAGCCAATGAAAGCGCAAGGGGTTTGATGAATCTAAGTTTAGAATATTTAGAACCAATCGGAAATGGCATTCTAACAGTTGAAAATTTTGAGCAAGCGAAAGTTAGGGCTTCAATATCTCAAAAGAACAAAGGCGGTGAAGCTGTCAAAGCATGCATTGGAATGATGAAACTACGCGAAAAGTTGCTGCCTGCTAATGACTGAAATCTCCGAAAATGAACAGGCTAAAGACAAGCCCAAAAAGACCAAAAAGAAGGTTGATTCTGTCTTGAGAAAAACAGCAGCTCGAGTTGCAGCTGTGAAATTACTTTATGAATATGAACTCAACCCGCCAGAAAATGGTGATTTAAATAGCCTCGTAAAAAGTGCACTTAACGACGAGATAGAGATTATGTCTCAAAGTAAAAGTGGCGACAGCGATAAACTTTATCGCAACAAAATTGTTCCAGATGCTTTGATGTTAAAAGAAATTACTGAGGGTGTTATAAATTATTCTGATAAAATCGATGATATGTATAGCTCTTTTCTCGCAGATGGGTGGGATGTTAAGCGACTTACAACGCTCGTGAGAGTGATTCTTCGCGCAGCAGTTTATGAAATGTTATTTGTTAAGAAAAACCCATATAAGATTGTTATTCAGGAATATCTTAAAGTTTCAGATGCATTTTGCGAGGAATCCGAAACAGCATTTATCAACGCAGTGCTCGATAAAGCAAAGAACACAATATAAGCTCTATTGTTAAATATATTATATTTATAATATCTTCTATTGCCCTTTAGGGTTGATGTGGGTTACTTTGTATGGAAGGTAATAGGATTAAATTTTTTCTTACAAGATGAGCAATGCACGATTTTGGGTTTTTATCATATATCATATCTCTGTTAGCAGCAGCGGTATTGATAGTGCCATTATCTAGAAGGCTTAACCTAAGCCCTGTTTTGGGTTACATGGTTGCGGGCTGGGCAGTTGGCCCTCATGCACTTGGAATCGTCACCGAACTTGAGGCAATAACCCAAGTTGCAGAACTAGGAATAGTTTTTCTTTTATTCGTTATAGGCTTGGAATTATCACTGCGCCGTCTATTTGCAATGCGCGGACAAGTTTTCGGATTCGGCAGCGCACAGGTTCTTGTAACTGGTTTACTGATATGGTTTTTCGCTCACCAAACTGGCTTACTCAGTAATGAAGCGGCTTTTATTGTGGGAATGGGTTTTGCTCTATCATCAACAGCGGTAGTGATGGAAGTTTTACATCACAATAGAACTGAAGGAACTCAGGTTGGCAGATTATCATTCGCGGTTTTACTATTGCAGGATCTTGCATTTGTTCCACTTTTAGTAATGCTCCCTCTGTTAAAGGGAGATAGTGGCAACCTTATAGAAGCATTGGGAAGTTCACTAATACAAAGTTTGGTTGTAATGTTCCTTATATATATATGCGGCAGAATTGTTATCAGGCCTTTATATCGAAGCGTTGGAAATCCACAAAATACCGAACTATTCGCAGCTCTTACAATCTTATTAGTGTTAGCTTCTGCTTTCGCAACATCAAGTGCGGGATTATCTCTTGCACTTGGCGCATTCATTGCAGGTCTTTTAATCGCAGAAACGGAATATCAGCATCAGGTTATGGCCGATGTTATGCCGTTTAAGGGGTTGCTAATTGGTCTATTTTTTATGTCGGTTGGCATGATGGTTGATCCTGTACTTATCAAAGAGAATATTGGGGTCATATCTGCAATAGCAATAGGATTAGTATTGCTAAAAACTCTGGTAATTGTTCTTCTTTGTCGAATCTTCGGATTTCCCTTTGCAGCCTCAATTCAAGCTGGCCTTTTACTTGCACAGGGAAGCGAATTCGCCTTTGTGTTCTTTAAACTAGGCGGAGATTATGGAATATTAGATGTCGAAATTTCACAAATTTTGTTAGTTGTAGTTACTCTAACTATGGCATTAACTCCGCTTTTATCCAGTGCTGGCAAGAAATTAGATTACCTAATCAGCAGCAAAAAGAAAATAGATGCAAATGAAGAAACCAAAGCAAAAGAAGGAACAAGCGACTTATCGCATCACGTTATAATTGCAGGTTATGGAAGGGTTGGCCAGACAATCCAAAGACTGCTTGAGGCAGAACACATCCCTCATTCATGCCTTGACCTTGACTCAAGCAAAGTTGAGCAAAGCAAGAAAATGGGACGACCCGTATATTATGGCGATATATCTCGCCTTGAAATGCTAAATGCTATGGGCGCCGAGAGAGCATCGGCAATAATAGTGACATATGATGATCTGAGAGCTTCAACAAAAGCTGTTGGAGTTATAAAGAAACACTATCCACACATAAAAATAATTGCTCGCGCACGAGATAAGGCATACGCCGAGAGAGTTTCTGCGGCAGGTGCTGATATAGTCATTCCTGAAACATTTGAAGCAAGCCTTCAGCTTGGTGGCGCATTGCTTCGAGAGGTGGGAACTCCAGACAATGAGGTTCTAAGGATTATAGAGAAATTCAGATCGCAAAAATATGCGCTGGCTAGAGAAATTCTCTAAAAACTTTCAAAAAGGGGTTGTATTGCTTAGCTCAACTCTATAAGTAGTTATATATGAATTTACTGATAGTAGAGTCGCCCGCTAAGGCGAAAACAATAAATAAATATCTGGGAAGCGATTATAAGGTTCTGGCATCTTTTGGCCATATAAGAGATCTGCCAGCTAAAAATGGCTCTGTTCGCCCTGATGAAAATTTCGCAATGACTTATGAAGTAAGTCCAGATTCTGAGAAGCGAATTAAAGAAATAGTATCTGTTGCAAAAAACTCTAAGAAAATATTGCTGGCAACCGACCCTGATAGAGAGGGAGAGGCAATATCTTGGCATGTGCTGGAAATACTCAAACAGCGCAAGGCCATAGCTGCATCAACTGAAGTTAAAAGAGTTGTTTTCAATGAGATTACAAAGTCTGCCGTCAAAAAAGGGGTGGATAGCCCAAGAGACATAGATATGAATCTTGTAAATTCTCAACAGGCAAGAAGAGCGTTAGATTATCTCGTTGGCTTTACTCTCTCTCCACTACTTTGGAGGAAATTGCCAGGCAGTCGCTCGGCGGGAAGGGTCCAGTCCGTCGCACTTAGGTTGATTTGTGAGCGAGAAGATGAAATCGAAAAATTTATCGAAAGAGAATATTGGGATATAACCGCCAACCTGCAAAATCAGAAAAAAGAATCATTTAGTGCAAGGCTAACCTCTTATAACGGTGATAAAGTTGAGCAGTTTTACATAACCAATGAAAAGACGGCGCATACAATAACCAACGATCTTAAAACCAAAAGTTATAAGGTTATGGATATTGAAAATAAACAGAGCAAACGCAATCCATACGCGCCCTTTACAACCTCAACCTTGCAACAAGAAGCATCGCGCAAGCTGGGATTCAGTACCTCCAAAACTATGCAAGTCGCCCAAAAACTATATGAAGGAATCGACTTAGGTGGAGAAACAGTTGGCCTTATAACCTATATGCGTACCGATGGGGTGCAGGTTTCAAATGAAGCAATAAATGATGCACGAAGCCTAATCGAAAAGAAATATGGCGCAAATTATGTGCCTGCCTCTCCAAGAGTTTATAAAACAAAGGCAAAAAACGCCCAAGAAGCTCACGAGGCAATCAGACCAACCGATATTAGCAAGATCCCAGATTCAATAGAAAAGTTTTTGGATAAAGATCAATACAGGCTTTACGATCTAATCTGGAAGCGGATGATAGCAAGCCAAATGGAAAGTGCAATTATTGATCAGGTCGCCGCAGATATTGGATCTGAAGATAAAAAGGCTGTTCTCAGAGCAAATGGATCAGTTGTTAAATTCGATGGCTTCTTTAAGGTTTATAGAGAAGATCGTGACGATGATAAAGATGAAGATGAAAACAAGAAGCTACCTATTCTAACCGTTGGCGAACCAGTTAGCGTTGATGATATTATTCCTGCTCAGCATTTTACGCAGGCTCCACCCAGATATAGCGAAGCAAGTTTAGTTAAAAAATTAGAAGAACTTGGCATTGGTCGCCCATCAACATATTCATCAATAATTTCAGTTCTTATAAAAAGAGATTATGTAGTTTTAGATAAAAAGCGATTCTTCCCTCAAGAGAAAGGGCGTGTTGTTAGTGCATTCCTCGTTTCTTTCTTTAGTAAATATGTGGAATATAATTTTACAGCGGGACTAGAAGAACAATTAGATAATATTTCAGCTGGTGAAATTGACTGGAAGAAGGTTCTCAGAGAGTTTTGGGATCCATTCCACCTTAAAATAGGCGAAGTTGCAGAACGCAAACCATCAGAAATATTTGAGTCAATCGAGAAATTACTAGAAAATCATTTATTCCCTGAGAAGGGCGATGGAAAAGATCCAAGAGCTTGCACAAGCTGTGCAGATGGACGCTTATCTTTGAAAATGGGCAAATTTGGAGCATTTATAGGATGCAGCAACTATCCAACTTGCAACTTCACGAAGCAAATTACAAAGTCTGACGAAACCGCAAATGAAGACGACGATTCGCCTTTCAATTCTACATCATTTCCTAAGGAACTTGGTGTTGATCCAAAAACTGGAGTTCCCGTCAGTGTAAAAAAAGGCCCATATGGAATATATATAGAAATTCCTGTGATTGGTTCGGACAAACCAAAACGCGCCCCTTTACCTCGTGAAATATCGGTGGATAATTTATCACTAGAAATGGCAATAAATCTCGCATCCCTTCCACGCGAGGTTGGAAATCACCCAGAAACAGGAAAGCCAATTATGGCAGGCATTGGAAGATATGGGCCATATCTGCTTCATAATGGCTCTTATACAAAGCTGCATAGCACTGAAGAAGTCTTGTCTATAGGCATAAACAGAGCAGTTGATTTAATATCAGCCTCTCCTTCCAAGTCTGGAATCATCAAAACATTGGGACAGACACAATCAGGAGAAGACATCAACCTCTGTTCAGGTAGATATGGAATATATCTTAAGGTTGGCAAAAATAACTACCGCATTCCCAAAAAAGAAGCAAACGAAAGCCTATCTTTAGAGCGCGCACTCGAAATTATTGGATCTTCTGCAAACGGTGACAAGCCCGAACCAAAAGCGAAAGCGAAAGCAAAATCATCTTCTGCCAAAACAGCTAAATCTAAAAAAGAAGATAAAAGCAAAGAAACCCCTAAACCAAAAACTGCACCAAAAGCTAAGGCCAAGAAGAAAACCACCGCTAAGGCTTAATCCGTTCTAAGCAGGTATTGCAGGCCGATTATATTTTGGCCATCGGGGCTTGAGAGGAGTGTTGCTTCTTTTGAATCGATTACCTTATAGCCGTGCTTTTTTGCTAGGTTATCTATATAATCTTTACTATGGCAGAATCGAGCTTGGCCTTTAGCTAGGTTATATCCGCTTAAATCATCGCTCTTTTCTACTGAGAATGCAAAAAGACCATTATCATTTAGGAAATTTCGGGCATTGCTGAAGATCTCTTCTAAATCTCCGATATAGTTAAAAACCAAAGATGCCGTTATTAAATCATATTTAGTGCGTGCTGTAGCTTTAAGAAACTCTCGAATATCCGATTTAACAACCGAGCTATAAATGCGGCCACCATCATTCTTTTGCAGAGTTGCAAGCTCAACCATTTTAGATGAAAAATCAACACCATCCAACACATTAGAATATGGCTTGAGGAGTTCCCCCACTAAACCAGTGCCACAACCGATATCCAAAATATCTAGTGGGAATTTAATATCAATCTGAGAATTTGAAAGGCTCTCAAAAATTAGCTTATGCCCTTGATAAGAGAGTCTCGTAAGATATTCATCGTTATAAAATGGAGCAAGAGCATCGAAGTAATCAATAACCATTTTTGCAGGAAGTGATTGTATATCCTCCTGTCTAGCAAGACTCAGCATAAATGGGGCTTCTGCAACTTCATTGCCTAAATCCATACTTTTCGCAATAGAATCAGCAGCTTTATTGTAATTGCCCAACATGAGATAACACAAACCCATATTGTATAGGTTTTCTGCATTGTTTGGTCTAAAAAAGTTGCTTAACCTGAACCTGAAGAGAGCCTCTCTAATTTCGCCTGTTCTCATGTATATCAGGCCAAGCTCATAATTCGATTGCCCAAGATTTTTCATCTTCCTAATAATCTCAGGAAGGTTATCTCTAATATTTGCAAGCCATGCCTGAAATTGGTTGGAAAGAATGCCTATCTGCTGCAAGATAGTTTTGTCATCTTGGTTTTTCTGAAACATATCTCACGAAATCCTGTTATATTTTATAAAATATATTATATAGTAGGTTTATGGATACTACAATTAATGAAAAAGAAGTTGAAAAATTTTCCCGCATTGCCGACGAGTGGTGGGATGTTAAGGGCAAGTTTAAGCCCCTCCATGATATTAATCCGCTGAGACTAGAGTTTATAACAGGCCATATTGCGGATAAATTTAATATTGCCGAACAAAAAGGAAGATACCTCTCGGGCCTAAAAGTTCTGGATATTGGTTGTGGCGGCGGCTTATTATCAGAACCATTTGCAAGACTCGGCGCACAAGTTACGGGAATTGACGCATCAGAGAAAAATGTCAAAGTTGCGAAGCTCCACTCTGAAAAAGTTGGACTTGATATAGAATATATAAATACTTCAATTGAACAGCTTAATGCCCCAGAATATGATGTAATTTTAAACATGGAAGTCATCGAGCATGTTGATAATCCAGAGCTTTTTCTTGCAAGCAGCATCAATCTTTTAAAACCAAATGGATTAATGTTTGTTGCAACCATTAACCGAACCTTGAAATCTATGCTCTTTGCTAAGGTCGCAGCAGAATATATTTTGAGGTGGCTTCCTATTGGTACTCATGATTGGAACAAGTTCTTAAAACCTTCTGAAATAGTTGATATGACTTTAAAAAATGGCTCCAAAAAAGTTATGCATGTTGAGGATATAAAAGGCATGACCTATAACCCAATCACTTCAACGTGGAGGCTTTCAAACGATACTACTGTTAATTATCTGATGTGCTTACAGGCAAAAGAAAGTTAGGGTTAGGCTTCTTTGCTATGACAATTCAACATGACTTTCTAAAAGATGCAGAGATAAAACTAGAACTTATAGAACTTGAAAAGAAAATTGCTCATCATGACAACCTTTATTATCAGCAAGATAAGCCTGAGATAAGCGACTTTGAATATGACAAGTTACGACAAAGACTAGAAGAAATAGAAAGGCTTTACCCACATTTGAAAAGTGTGGATACGCCTTCAGAAAAAGTTGGCGCAAAACCACTGCAATCCTTTGGTAAAATCACTCATAAAATCCCAATGCTCTCGCTGGCAAATGCTTTTAGCGATGATGATGTGAATGACTTTATTGAAAGAATAAAACGCTTCTTAAACTATAGTGATAGCATTGTTTTTACAGTTGAGCCGAAAATTGACGGCCTTTCATTCTCAGCGATGTATGAAGATGGGAAACTAGTCTATGCTGCAACTCGTGGTGATGGAAGCGTTGGGGAAGATGTCACCGCAAATGCAAAAACAATCAAGTCATTACCACAAGAAATTAGCTTTAAAAAACCGATTGAAATAAGAGGGGAAATATACATCGCAAAAAATGACTTTCTTACTTTAAATCAACAGAGGGAAGCTGAAGGGCTTTCACTATTTGCCAATCCGAGAAATGCCGCTGCTGGTTCACTTAGACAACTTGATCCGAAGGTTACTGAAAAGCGGCCATTAAAATACTTTGCTTACGCCATTGGTTATAACGGTGGCAATTTTGCCAAAACACAAATTGAAACAATAAACGGGTTTAAAGAACTTGGCTTCTCTATAAATCCCCTTACTGAGTTAAAAGATAATGCTGAAGATATTATAAGATATTACAACAAAATTGCAGATATAAGACACGAACTTGAGTATGATATTGACGGCGTTGTTTATAAAGTTAATGACGTGGCACTACAAGAAAGACTTGGAACGGTAAGTCGCTCTCCACGCTGGGCGATAGCTCACAAATTTAAAGCCGAAACCGCAACAACCGTTTTAGAAAGAATAACTATTCAAGTGGGCAGAACAGGAGCATTAACACCAGTTGCAGAGCTTAAGCCTGTAAATGTTGGTGGAGTAATAGTCTCAAGAGCAACCCTGCATAATGAAGATGAAATTACCAGAAAAGATATTAGGGAGGGAGATTTTGTAGTCATCCAACGAGCGGGAGATGTCATTCCTCAAATAGTTAGCGTCGATTTTGGCAAAAGAAATGCAAATTCAAAGGTCTATCATTTTCCGACTGAGTGTCCAGTGTGTGGGAGCCACGCAACCAGAATAGAGTCTGAAGCTGTAAGAAGATGCTCAGGCGGACTTATCTGCGAGGCGCAAGCGAAAGAGCGTCTAAAACATTTTGTATCAAAAGATGCATTTGACATAGAAGGCTTAGGAGATAAGCAAATAGAGAGCTTCTACGATATTGCGATGATAAAAAATCCTGTCGACATATTTACCCTAGAAGAGCGAGACAAAAATAGCATTACAAAGATAAAGAATAGAGAAGGCTGGGGAGAAAAATCAGTCGAAAACCTATTTGCAGCGATTAGAAGTAAGCGAAAAATAGGCTTTGAGAGATTTATATATTCTCTAGGAATAAGATTTGTGGGTGAAGTAACCGCTAAAACAATTGCCAAACACTACACAAACATAAACTCATTAATATCAGCCATTCAAACAGAGCCACTTGAAGAGTTAAAAAACATCGAAGGAATCGGAGATAAGGTGGCATGTAGCTTGCACGATTTCTTTTCAGAAGAACACAACCTCAACTTAATCAGAGAGCTTTTAAGATATATTGAACTAACCGAATATAAGCCAGAGGTTATCTCGTCACCAATATCTTGCAAGACGGTTGTCTTCACAGGAACTCTTGAGAAAATGACAAGAAGCGAAGCAAAGGCTACGGCTGAAAAACTCGGTGCAAAAGTTGCAGGTTCAGTATCAAAGTCTACTGACTATATAGTTGCTGGCTCAGATGCTGGCTCAAAGTTATCTAAGGCAAAAGAGCTAGGTGTTACAGTTCTAAGCGAAGACGAATGGCTCTTTTTGATAAGGCACTATTAGCTAATTACCTACACGCTATAAATATGAAGATTTTGTGAAATGGTTGCTTGTAAGCAGTAAATGGTTTTTAAAGAATTTAAAATCATAGTTATAGAGACAGCACATGAGCGAACAAACCACTGAAACCACACCACTTTTAACGTTAGCTGAAATTCAAGAGAAGCATAGTAAGATATACGACAAATATATATATGTTTATAGAAAGTATATTATTGGTGGAGATGAGAGATTACAAATTGCAGAAGATGAGCAATTCCAAAGAAATGTTTCGGAAGAAGAAGAATTCCAGAGACTGCTAATTCAAAGCGGCAAAACAGGTGATTTCACCAAAGCAATCGAGTTCATGATAAACATGGCTATTCGTGCTGAAAAGCCTGATAACTATGTTGATATTAGAGAGGGTTATGAAGCACTTGTTCCAGAAGGTTTAAGAAAAGTTCTTTCTTCCATCCCAAAGATAGATAAAAAAACCGAAGCTCGAATTAAGAAAAAAAACAGCGATGAAGACGGCAGTTATCCATGTTTTTACGACCCTAAAATACGAGTTTCAGAATCCGATGTTGTGGTGATTGCATATCCAGATTGGAGAATTATTCGTGAAATAATGCAACAAGAGCCAGAAGCTCTTATGCTTGCAACAGATGCAAGTGGCAAGTACGAATTGCGACTTACTGCTGATGCATTAGAAGAGATGGCAAAATCTATGGTTGGATCCCTTGAATTGCACACAGCCCACAAAGACAACCATAAAAAAGCGCAAGATAAAATTCTTGACGAAATCAGAAGAGAAGAGCGGGCAGAAAGAGCCGAAAGGATTATGATTAACCCGCAATATGCCGCACTTATGGGCAGAATGGGAATCAATGAAGAGCATGATGAGCATGGGTTCATCAATCCTGAATATGCTCGAATTGCAAACGAAATGGTTGAACACTTCTTTAAACGCCCTAGTTGGAAGGCAGATGAAGAAAGAGATATTTATACGCTTTCTGGGAATCGTTGCTATTTCACAGGCGCACCTCTTGGAAGTGACGTTGATCTCCATCATACAAAGGCTTGGCATAAACTCCGTGATGGTTTGCTAGAAAATGCTGATATTCAACAGCGATACTTTGAATATGCAGCGCTTGATCCTGAAAGCGAAGAGGCAAAATCAAAACTCGAAGAAATCGATTCGATTATATCCGATGTTTATAATTGCCCGCTCAATGTAAGAGCCGCAAATGGAAAAGATCATATGAGTTTTGAAAGAAGATATTTAGATGCACAAGAAGCAGCTTATTTAGTCTTTGCAGCAGGAAGATAGCTAGCAGTGCTTATCTTACTGAGTTGCAATATCTAAAACAGAGCCTCTATAAGCAGCGGATAATACACTGCCCTTAAAAACAAGTAAGGTTGGGCGTTGATCTGCTTCAAAATAATATACCCATGTGGTTGAATCTGCCTTTTTATCTATCTGACTTGGTTTGCCGAGTGCCAGTAAAACCATTTCTTCTGTTGCACCCAGAAAAACTGTTCGATTCTTTAGAACCTCGCGCTTTTCATAGGGTATGCCAAGATTTTCTATAGTTCTTATTCGCTGTTTTTCATCTCTTGCGACCTCAGATATTCCTGTGATATCTATAGCTATCATTAAATCTCTATATAAATTTGGAGCAAGGCTCTTTAAAAGCAGAATGCTTGAGAAAGTTATAGAAATTAATCCAAATAATAGTAAATATCTTAACACAAGTGTTTTCCTGCCCGCTAGGCGCATAACTTAACCAATTTAAACCACTATAATCAATTAATGTTAAATTATTGTTATGACTTTAAGTGACCAAGACATGAAAGAGTTATGGAGAATATGCGATGAATGCTTTCCCAAAAAGTGGGATATGGAGGTTTTATCAAAATTCTTATCGCTAGAAAGTTCCTGCATCTTCACAGTTAGGGTTGCGGATGAGATAGCTGCATTTGCGATGATAACCAAAGTTATAGATCAAGCAAACATTGTTGAACTGGGCGTTGCAAAGAAATTCCGCCGCACAGGTAAAGCCCGCGAGTTACTTAGAATAATATCTTCTGAGCTTGCAAGAGATGGCGTGTTGGAAATAACTCTAGAAGTATCCATCGAAAACGTGGCTGCAATAAACCTCTATCAATCAACTGGTTTTGATTTTGTTGGAGTCAGAAGAAAATATTACACTAACCCAGATGGCAGCAAAACCGATGCCCATATAATGAAATCTACTCTAACTGACCAATTATCTTCTTAAAGTCTTTTGCCTCTGTAAAATCACGATAAACCGATGCATAGCGGATGTATGCAACCGCATCTAATGACTTTAACGCCTCCATTACCATTTCTCCGATTAAAGTGGATGGAATTTCAGATTCACCCATAGTTTCTAGTTTATGCACTATATTACTAATCATATTCTCGATTTTTTCATCATCCACATTTCTCTTGCGAAGAGCAATGCTTATAGAGCGCATAATCTTATCACGGTCAAATGGCCTTCTATCACCATTTCTTTTTATCACGACCAATTCACGAAGCTGAATACGCTCAAACGTGGTAAACCGCGAATTACACTCAGGGCAGACTCTGCGCCTTCTGATGGCAAGGCCATCTTCGCTTGGGCGAGAATCTTTAACCTGAGTATCGTGATGGCCACAAAACGGGCATTTCATAAGTCTTGCTTACGCTATTAATTTAGTAACTGTAAATAGGAAAGCGCGAGCATAGCTCAGCAACCTTTTTAGCAATCTCTTTTTCAGCAACTGAATTATTCTCAGGATTCTTAGATAGCGAATCAAGAACATCACCTATCATTTCACCGACCATTTTGAATTCTTCAACTCCGAACCCTCTTGTAGTTGCAGCAGGAGTACCAAGTCTTACCCCAGATGTAATTGCTGGTTTTTCAGGATCAAAAGGAACAGCGTTTTTGTTGCATGTAAGGCCAGCGTTTTCAAGGCTTCTTTCAGCATCTTTGCCTGTAAGTTTTTTGGGTCTTAAATCCACGAGTGCCATATGGCTATCTGTGCCGCCTGTAACAATTGCAAGGCCTCTTTTCACCAGAACTTCTGACAATGCTCTTGCGTTATCAATTACAGATTTTCCATATTCCTTGAATTCAGGCTTTAGGGCTTCTCCAAAAGCAACGGCCTTACCTGCGATAACGTGCATGAGTGGCCCGCCTTGAAGTCCTGGAAACATTGCCGAATTAAACTTTTTGCCAAGCTCTTCGCTGTTAGAGAGAATCATTCCTCCTCTAGGCCCACGAAGAGTTTTGTGAGTAGTTGTCGTTACCACATGCGCATGTGGAAGCGGATCAGGATAAACCCCAGCCGCAACAAGTCCCGCATAATGCGCCATGTCAACCATTAGATACGCCCCTACAGAATCAGCAATCTTACGGAATCTTGCAAAATCTATTGCACGAGGGTAAGCAGAACCGCCAGCAACTATTAACTTTGGCTTATGTTCATTGGTTAGCTTTTCCACTTCTTCATAATCTATTAGCCCATCTTCCTTGCGAACGCCATATTGAACTGCCTTGAACCATTTTCCAGACATATTTGGCGCGGCACCGTGAGTAAGATGTCCGCCAGCAGCAAGTGACATTCCAAGAAATGTATCTCCGGGTTGCAAGAGCGCCAAGAAAACACCCTGATTCGCCTGTGCACCAGAATGCGGCTGAACGTTAGCATAGCTGCATCCAAATAATTTGCATGCTCTATCTATTGCAAGCTGCTCCGCTTCATCAACAAACTCGCAACCGCCGTAATATCTCTTTCCAGGATAACCCTCTGCATATTTATTCGTAAGTGCAGAACCCATTGCTTCTAAAACCGCTCTACTCACAATGTTTTCAGAAGCTATCAACTCAATTTGGGTTGATTGTCGATTCACTTCGCGCTTAACTATCGCATAAAGATCAGGATCCGTATCGCTTAAGGGCGAATCAAAATATGTTTTGTAATGACTGTGCTGTTTTAGGTCTTTTACGTTTGGTGTAAGCATTTTATCCTCTCATTCGCTCTTATTTAATTTTTCAACTCTTAATGCATGTCTACCACCTTCAAAGCTAGTTGTGAAGAAGGTTTTCACAATATTTGCTGCATTATCTTTTTCGATGAAACGTGCTCCCAAAACCAATACGTTTGCATCATTATGCTGCCTTGCAAGTTTTGCCATCTCTTCATTAAAACATAGGGCCGCACGAATATGGGGGTGTCTATTGGCTGCAATGCTTATTCCAATTCCACTACCGCAAATTAAGATGCCCTGCTTGGCATGGCCAGATTTTATAGAAGCCGCAAGCGAATTCGCATAATCAGGATAATCAACTGAATCTTTTGTATTTGTGCCAAGATCTAAAGCTACAAAGCCTATATTCCTAAGAATATCAACAAGATGCTCCTTAAGCTCAACCCCAGCATGATCTGATGCAATCGCAACAATATTAGTCATGCTAGGCTTATACCCAAATCATTCTGTAATTGCAAAACCTTTGTATGCCTAGCCCTTTGCCCACCATTTTTTGGCAGGATTGCTAAATTTTTTGGCTTTCATTGCACTTTGTGCCTGAACTGGTGCGGTTTCATGAATAATTCTTTGATTCTTGGGCGTTTTAACTACATTGATGTGATGAGAAGTTGGTTTAAGAGTCTTAACATCTGTTGTTGGCTTGCCGTATAAATAGCCCTGACCGAGACTTACTCCGCTTTTGCCAAGAAAATCAGCAACTTCTTTGGTCTCTATCATTTCTGCAACTGTTTGCATTCCCATCTCATGACACACCGTAATAATTGCTTTAAGCAAGTGTTTGCCGCGCTCTGTATCAATGCAGGTTGTAACGTAACTTCCATCAATTTTAACGTAATCTACCTCCAATAAGCGGATGTAATCAAATGACGTTTGCCCTGCCCCAAAATCATCTAGGCAGCACTGATGGCCTTCTTTACGAAGCTCTTGAAGGAACTCGTTGACCTCCTCTGGCTTTTCAATTCTTGCAGATTCTGTTATTTCAAAGATAATCTGACTTCTAATATCCTGATTTGCTTCTAATATTGCCTTTAGTGCTTCTCTAAAAAGTCTACTTGATAGCGATTTTCCTGATACGTTAATTGAAACACCCGGTTTTTTACCCTCAAGACTCATTGCGTTTAACATATCAATAACTTTTTGGCACATAGCAAGGTCGAACTCGTTAATAATTCCTGCTTGCTCACCAAAGCTAATGAATCCAAAGGGACTAGAGAATGACGATACACTATCATCTAGCCTTACAAGGGTTTCGTAGTGATGAATATTGTTTGTTCCCATCATCATGATTGGCTGAAATGCAACCTGAAATGCGTTTGAGAATATTGTCTTTTTAAACTCCTTCATTTTCTTAAGAGTTTCTTCAAGCATTAATCTATAGCTATCGGTTAATGATGTGATGGTAAAATCGTCACCCGTATCATTCGCAAATTTATTGATGGTATATAAAACGGCATTCGCAGCATCGTGGTCATTGATTCCGAGCGGATCCATAGTTACAGATTCGCTTCTTAAACTTATGTTTTGTTTACTATCTAGCTGAGAGCGGGCAATTTGCTCTATTCCCTCACGGATAGTATGCGAATTGATAGAATCACTATGAATCACGCCGAAATGGCCGTTATCAAATATTGATGCGAGATCTCCGCCGATTGAAACAGATTTTAGATATTTACAAATATCTTCTAGTAGATTTTCAAATTTATCTGAAGGCAAATCACCAATTATATTAGCGATTCCAGATAGATCTATCATGCTCATTTGCAGGTTTTCGCCGCGAGCCTTTGCCTCTAAAATCTTTTTATTTGCCTCCCAAGTGAAGGCCTCACGGTTGAGCAGACCAGTTTGCAGATCACGCTTTATCAAATCTTGTTCTGCAACATTTGCCTTGATATGTGAAAGAGTTAGAAAGAAATGGTCTTCAATATATGGCAACTGATAGCCAGAAATTGCGAAAGTCGTTCGTTTTAAATCTTTACCGACAAATGACAACTTGATTCCATCTATTCTGGTAAGGCCCGATGTGTTTCCAAAAACTTTTTTTGCAAGCTCAAGATCCGCCCCGTTTAGATAATCATAGATGCTTTTACCCCTCATTTCTGAAGGTTTTAAGCCAAGAAATCCGTTTGTTGCACCATCTATGAAACTAATATTCTGCTGTGCATCTAGTTCGACTAGAATATCTGCTGATGAGAAAGCAAAGGCTACAAAGCGGTCGCGTTCTAACTTTATGGATTCCAACCCATATTCTGGATTTTCAGTACTAGCCAAGTAAACCCCTGTTATATTATTTTGTATTGAACGATTTAGCTGCTATAAGGATTGTCAGTTTACTACAACCTTAGTTAATATTTATTTAAATTTTACGCAATTATCACTAGAATGGTTCATATGTCTGAAATACAAAATATCAAAGAAACAATTGAGAAATCATGGGAATTACGCACTTCCATCAACTCATCAACTAAAGGCGAAGTAAGAGATGCCGTAAGCAGCTCTCTCAGCCTATTAGATTCTGGAAAAGCACGGATTGCAGAAAAATTAGATGGCAAATGGCATATTAACGAATGGCTAAAAAAAGCTATTTTATTGTCTTTCAGACTTAACGATATGAGCATCGTAAATTCGGGAGATTTAAAATGGTATGACAAAGTTCCAACCAAATTTCAAGACTGGAACGATGAGGATTTCAAAACCTCAGGCTTTCGAGCCGTTCCTGGTTGTTTTGTGAGACGCAGTGCTTATATCGCTCCTGATGTAGTCTTAATGCCCAGCTTTGTTAATATTGGTGCATATGTAGATTCTGGAACGATGATTGACACATGGGCAACGGTTGGGAGTTGCGCCCAAATCGGCAAAAACTGCCATATTTCTGGTGGAACAGGCATAGGCGGAGTTTTAGAACCGCTTCAGGCAAATCCTGTAATCATTGAAGATAATTGCTTTATCGGTGCAAGAAGCGAAATTGCAGAGGGTGTAATTGTCGAAACTGGCTCTGTAATTTCAATGGGGGTTTTCATCGGGGCATCTACAAAAATTATTGACCGCGAAACAGGAGAAATCTTCATGGGTAGAGTTCCTGCATATTCAGTAGTTGTTTCTGGAACTCTGCCATCTTCAAAAAATATGGCTGATGGCTCGCCTTCTCCTTCACTATATTGTGCGGTTATTGTAAAAAGAGTTGATGAAAAAACCAGATCAAAGACATCTATCAATGAATTACTCCGCGCTTGAACTTACTAAACGCCTTATACAGTGTAGGAGCGTTACCCCTGTTGATGATGGTGCTATTGGGGTTTTAGAAGATTTTCTAAACCAAGCTGGCTTTAAGTGTCAGCGCATGGAATTTGATGGAGATGGCGGCGACAAAACTCTCAACCTCTATGCCAAATTTGGGGGAGTCAACACCCCAAACCTCTGCTTTGCTGGACACACAGATGTCGTACCCGCTGGAGATGAAAGGGACTGGAGCTTTCCGCCTTTCTCTGCAAACGTTAGTGATGGTTATTTATATGGACGCGGCGCGGAAGATATGAAAACGGCGATTGCCTGTTTTGCATCTGCTGCCGCTCTGTATATTAGAGAAAATCCTAACTTTAAAGGTTCAATAAGTTTTCTTATCACTGGTGATGAAGAAGGTAATGCAATAAATGGTACGAAAAAGGCATTGCAGAAAATCACTGAACTTGGAGAGAAAATAGATGCCTGCATAGTTGGTGAACCAACTAATCCCAATATATTGGGTGAAATGGCTAAAATTGGCAGAAGGGGGAGCATAACTTTCAAACTATCCGTTGAAGGAACTCAAGGCCATGTGGCGTATCCTCAATTTGCCGATAACCCTTTAACCAAACTTGTTGCAATTCTTCATGAGCTTAAAAATCATGTTCTTGATTCAGGTAATCAATATTTTCAGCCGTCAAATCTTGAAATTACTTCAATTGATACGGGCAATGGCGCAGATAATGTAATTCCCGCTAGGGCTATTGCCAAAATTAACATTAGATTTAATGATGTTCATTCCTCAGAATCATTAATTAAGTGGGTGCATGAAGTTTGCAAAAAGCACTCACCTAATTATCAATTAGACTACAGAGTTACGGGAGAATCATTTATAACCAAACCAAGCCGCTTAAGTGATATTCTAATAAACGCCATAAAAGAAGTAACAGGAATCACCCCCGAACTAAGCACTACAGGGGGAACTTCGGATGCGAGATTCATAAAAGATTATTGCCCCGTAATAGAATTTGGCACAACAGGAAGAACTGCACACAAGGTTGACGAAAATGTTGCCGTTGAAGATATTGAAAAGCTAAAGGCCATATACCTTTCGTTTATCAAGTCATTCTTTTCTTAATTTTATTTACGCTCTTAAAAAGCGCAAATAGAAATTAGTATTACTATCAGTATCTAGATTAAATATTCTCTGGAAGAACCCCTAACCTTCTTGCAACCTCTCTATACGCCTCTTCAACATTTCCAAGATCGTGACGGAAGCGGTCTTTATCCATTTTGTCGCCACTTTTTAAATCCCATAACCTGCAAGTATCAGGGCTTATCTCATCAGCTAGTAGAATGACTGTGCGCTCACCCGTATCCATTCTGCCAAACTCAATCTTGAAATCTATTAATCTCATCCCAAGTGCAAAGAAAAGACCGCTCAAGAAATCATTAATTCTATAGGTTTGCACTCGAAGCTCATCTAACTCATAGGGATCGAGAATCTCCTGCGCCAATATAAAGTCATCATTAATTGGTGGGTCACCAAGAGAGTCATCCTTTAGGCAAAACTCTATAACTGTTCTCGAAAGGCGAGTTCCCTCTTTTATTCCATATCTCTTTGAGAAAGAACCAGCAGCATAATTTCTAACCACGACCTCAACGGGAATAATCTGAACTTCTCTTACCAACTGCTCGCGCATATTAATAGTGCGGATAAAATGATTAGGAATCCCCATTTCGTGCAGCCTGTTAAAAATAAACTCAGAAATCTTATTGTTAATAATTCCCTTGCCACTGATGATGCCTTTTTTCTGATTATTAAAGGCTGTTGCATCATCTTTAAAGTGCTGAATAATTGTTCCAGGATCTATTCCAGGATACAAAATCTTAGCTTTCCCCTCATAAATTGCCTTCTTGCGAGACATATGGTCAATACTCTTTTAAAGTTCTTAAAGCCGTAATAAAGCAAAAAACAGCGTTTTACGCAATATAAATAAAATTATTCACAAAAGTTAACAAAATTAACTAATTGATAACACTATATCGTTATATTCGTAAATGTTATTAACAAAAAAAAGGCAAGGTTAACATGTGGGCATTTGATTCAAGAGAAAGAGCGTTTGAAAATAAGTTCGCTCATGATTGCACAATAGACTTTAAAATTAAAGCACGCGCTTGCAAGCTGATAGGTTTGTGGGCAGCAGATAAGATGCAACTAAAGCCAGTAGATAAAGAAATATACGCACTCAGTCTCGTTGATTGTGGGCTTGCCCTAACTACCGACGGAATAGTTGATAAAATAACCTTCGATATGCGTGAAGCAGGATTCATGGATATTAATACCAAAGAAATCAGAAACGTTGTCGAAGACATTTTCGGAATATCCCGCGCCCAGATTATGGACGCTGCGGCATAAAAATATATAAAAGGAATATTTTTCCCCAGCCTAGCCCAGCAACTTGCTGGGCATTTTTTTATTTAAGCTCACATAATCTGTCTTACCAGTTCCTAGTAGCGGCATTTTGTCTATATGCATTACTTTTCTTGGAAGATATATCTCTGTAATTCCATGTTTCTTAGCATATTCATGTATCTTTTCAGCAGTAATTTCCTTGCAATCTGAGAACAGAATTATTTCTTCACCCTTTTTATCACTTGTAACTGCAAGACTTGCGTGAATATTTTCTGGAAAGAGCTTTGTTGCAATCTCCTCAGCAACAGCCAGCGAAATCATTTCTCCACCAATTTTTGCAAACCGCTTAAGCCGCCCTGCGATAAATAAATATCCATCTTCATCTTTATAAACAATATCTCCCGTATCGTGCCATCCATCTTGAGGCGGATTAATAACCCCCGCTTCTTTAGCAAAAATATAGCCCATCATTATATTATCACCCTTTATGAACATGCGCCCGCCAGAGTCTATACCCTCAACTTTTTCAAAACGTGCCTCGATTAATGGAAGCAGCTTACCGATTGAGCCTTTCCTATGCTCAAGTGCAGTGTTTACGGCAACAACTGGGCTTGCTTCAGTAACCCCATAGCCCTGCATTATTCTTACCCCAAATTTTTCATTGTAGGCATCAAAGGTTTCATTATGTAGCTTTTCTGCGCCTGCAAAAATATATTTTAGACTTGAGAAATCATACGGATGCGCCGTTTTATAATATTGTTTCAAGAAAGTATCCGTTGCAAACATAATGGTTGCCCTGAAGTCGTATAACGCCTCTGGAATGATTCTGAAATGACGCGGAGACGGATAAAGATAAACACATGCGCCACTAAGAATAGGAAGCAAAGTTCCAGCAGTTAAGCCAAATGAATGAAAAAGTGGCAGAGCATTAAACAGCTTGTCGCCTTCATTAAAATCAACTCTTGCTCTAACCTGCGATATATTAGAGAGAATATTTTTATGAGAAAGAGCTACTCCCTTTGGCTCTCCCTCTGAACCAGAGGTAAACAGTATCGTTGCGGGAGAATTTTCATCTCTTATCTCATGACGCCATGCAGAAGGTAAATAAGCCTGATAAAGTGCGGCTAACTTATCCATCAACCCTATTGAAGACGCAACATCTTCTAAATAAATGACCTTTGCAACATCATTGATAGCATCAATTTCTTTATCAAGCCCTGCAATTTCAACAAATTTTCTCGAAGTAATAACATATTTTACCTGTGCGGTTTTAATTGCTGAAGTAATATTGTGAGAGCCAGCAGTAAAGTTTATCATTACTGGAATTCTGCCAATTTTGTGAAGCGCGAAAAAGCTCACTACCGCCGCAAGTGAGTTAGGCATCATAAGGCCGATGAAAGAAGAGTTATCCAATCTTTTCTCAAACATTCCAGCGAGCACAGCCGACTTGATAAGAAGCGAACGATACGTCAGCGATTTATTATTTGTATCAAGCGCAATTGTTTTTGAAAAACCTATGATTTTAGCTGATTTCAATAGTTTAGTGCATAGATCTGCTTCCTTATCTCTTCGCATTACAGCCAAATGCTGTGACTCACACATTATTGAATAGAGTTTTTCTCCTAATTCTTTACGCCTTTTTTTGCCCGCACTTTCTTGATTTGCATGAAGTTTTTGTGCTGGGTTTATCGTAATAATAATCTTAGGAAAGAGACATTTTCTGAGGCCATTCTTCTTTGCGAGCAAGCTATACTCCGTTCCTGAAATATGAACGGGCAGAATTTCAGCATCTGACTTATCGGCTATAACCGCTGTTCCATCATATACCTTCATTAAAGAGCCAGTTACACTTATTCTACCTTCAGGAAAAACCGTTATAATTCGGTTGGTTTTAAGGAAGTTACAGATATTTTTTACGGTCATTGAACTGGTGGGATCAACTTCAAAAACTCTGCAAACTTTTATGAACGGCTTAAACAAAGCCTTGCGTGCAATAAATGTATTGATAGCAAAAGCTGGCGTTTCAGGCATAAAACAAGCAATAAGCGCAGGATCAAGATAGGAGGTATGATTGGCAACCACTATCATCTTGCCTTTTACTTTATGAAAATTTTCTATTCCCTTAACTTCAATTCTGAAAATTAAAGAAAAAAACTTGCGAGCAATCCCCAAGATTAGTTTTTGCATATTCAAAACTTCATTGAATTAGAAACGGAATGCATCTATGCCAGTAATGGCTTTTCCTAAAATCAGGGCGTGAATATCACTTGTGCCCTCATAGGTAAAGACACTCTCTAAATTTAGCATATGCCTGATGACATGATATTCATCAGCAATACCGTTGCCGCCGTGAATATCTCTTGAAACACGTGCAATATCTAAAGACTTTGCGGCTGAGTTACGCTTGATAAATGAAATCATTTCTGGAGTTGCCTTTCCTTCATCCATTAACTTACCAACCTGATGACAGGCAAGAAGCCCAAGATGTATTTCAACCATCATATCGGCAAGTTTTTTCTGAATGAGTTGGCTTCCCGCAATTGGCTTGTCAAATTGAATTCTGCCAACCGCATAATCCCGCGAAGCCTCAAGACAGAATCTAGCTGCACCTAACGCGCCCCATCCGATTCCATATCTTGCTTTGTTAAGACATGAGAAAGGCCCTTTGAGTCCAGAAACATCAAGCTCATTTTCATCAGGAACGAACACTTCATCCATCATTATCATTCCTGTGGGAGAAGCTCTCATCGACATTTTCCCCTCAATTTTTGGAGCGGTGAGACCTTTCATTCCCTTTTCTAGAATGAACCCTCGAATTGTGCCGTCTTCAGACTTGTTAGAACCTTTAACTTTTGCCCATATTATAAATACATCTGCAACTGGTGAGTTTGTTATCCATGTTTTAGAGCCGCTAACTAAGTATCCACCATCTACTTTTTTGGCAACAGATTTCATGCCACCTGGATCAGAACCATGATCTGGTTCGGTAAGGCCAAAACAGCCGATTAACTCACCTGTCGCAAGTTTAGGAAGATATTTCTGCTTTTGTGCCTCATTTCCAAAAGTATAAATCGGATGCATCACCAAACTAGATTGCACACTAAGAATTGAGCGATAACCACTATCTACCCATTCGACCTCGTGAGTTATAAGCCCTGCCGCAATATTGTTGACACCTGCACAGCCATATCCCTCTATTGTAGGGCCAAGAAGTCCAACTTCACCGAAACCTCTCATGATTTCTGGATCAAATCTTTCATGCCTAAAATCTTCAATAACTCTTGGCATTAGAGTATCGCGCGCAAAGTTTCTCGCAGAATCGCGCACCATTTTTTCTTCTTCAGTTAATATAGAATCTAGACTAAGCGGATCATGCCAATCAAACGATGCTTTATTCATTAATTATATCCCTGTTTGTAAATATATTAGGCTTTGTTATTAAATATATTCAAGATTTTTTACTGCATAAAATTGTTGAGTAGTGATTCACTGTTAACTGATTAATCGATGAACGCGTTTAAATGAAAAGCGCAAGGAAATTTACAAGAAATATACTCCTGATAGCAAGCCATATCTGCAAGTATTCCTTTAAAATTATGTCAATTTCATTCAACAATAGGACTTAGCTAAGATTCTTAAACTGCTCATAAGCAAGCATTGCATCAGCGGCATACATTAAAGAAGGGCCACCACCCATATAAATTGCCATGCCAAGAACTTCTTCAAACTCTTCTTTTGTTGCACCGAGCTTAACTAAGGCCTCTGCGTGAAAACCTATGCAGCCATCGCACCTTGTTGAAACGCCAATAGCAAGCGCGATAAACTCTTTAGTTTTTTTGTCTAGCACACCATCTTTAGTTGCTGCCATTGCCAAGCTAGAAAAACCCTGCATTACATCTGAGATATCTTTTCTAAGCACCTTCATATTCCCGCTAATGCGCCTAGTTATTTCTGGGTAGTTTTTTTCCATAAATCCCTCGTTGATATTAAATTAACTCTTGCTTATATTAGCATATACTAATATAATGTCAACATGAATAGTGAACAAATACAAATAATGCAAGATAGTGCAAAGAGCGCGGAGGCTCTTCTTAAGCAGCTTGCCAACGCCAATCGCTTACTGATATTATGCAATCTTGTATCAGGGGAGAAAACAGTTGGAGATTTATCTAGAATGATTGGATTATCTCAATCAGCAATATCTCAACACTTGGCAAAAATGAAGGATGCGAATCTTATAGAATATGATAAACGCGGCCTTCAGGTTTATTATAAAATATCAAGCATTGAAGTGCAGGCACTGCTGTCGATATTGCATCTTATATATTGCAACAAACCAAACTAAATTAGGAGAATCTAATATATGACCATAAAAACCGTTGATGCAAATACACTTAAAAACTGGCTTAAATCGTCTGAGGCAATATTAATTGATGTAAGAGAGCCATCTGAGCACCAATCAGAAAGCATTGCAGGCTCAACGTTAATCCCACTTAGCAGCTTTGACAAGGCCTCTCTTCCAACTTCATGCGAGGGAAAGAAAATCGTTATACATTGCCGCAAAGGTGGCAGAGGCGAAAACGCTTGCAAAAAGCTACTTTCAGAACTTCCAAATGTCGAGATTTATAATCTTGAAGGCGGTATAGAAGGATGGAAACAATCTGGATTTGAAGTAAGCTCATTAGGAAAAAGAAAACTTCCGCTTGATAGACAAGTTCAACTAGTTATTGGAATTTTATTGATAGCCAGCAGCGCGCTAGGACTAACTCACTCACCGTTATGGTTAATCGCAACAGGCATTATAGGTGCAGGACTTACTATTGCTGGACTCACAGGCTTTTGCGGACTTGCTATGTTGCTCGCACGATTGCCATATAATCAGAAGAAATTCTGCCTTACGCCGAGTCGTTAGCTGCACCGTAAAACTCATTCCATAGAGAGTTTTTAATCTTCTTGATAAAATCTTCATGCAACGATAACTCCTCATCTGTTGGGGGAAACTCTCTATATGGAACACTAAGTTTCTTAAATGAGTTGGTCGCCAGATTATCTTTATCTTGCTTATTTGTTGAGTCAGAAGATGCGGCAAAAAGTGCGCTTTGCCTGCCTCCCGTTAGCTCAAGATACACATCCGCTAACAGCTCGGAATCAAGTAAGGCTCCATGATATTTTCTGTTGGAATTATCAATATTAAACCGTCGGCACAGCGCATCAAGACTTGCGGGAGATCCTGGAAATTTTCTTCTTGCTATTTCAACTGTATCCGTAACCCTTGAGTAATCAAGCTCTGCGAAGCCAACGCGCGCAAGCTCCCAATTGATAAATTTCATATCAAACGAGGCGTTATGAATAATCAGCCTGCTATCTGAGATAAAATCTACAAACTGTTTAGCAACCTGTTTAAACACAGGTTTATCGGCAACAAAATCATTCGTAATGCCATGAACTTTTATTACTTCATCGGGAATATTACGCTCAGGATTAATATATAACTGAAGAACGCGCCCAGTTTTAACCTGATTTATCATCTCTACGCAGCCAATTTCAACTATGCGATGCCCTGCCGCAGGGTCAAGGCCAGTCGTTTCTGTATCAAATGCAATCTCTCTAATATTATTCATTAGGCTTGGCTATTCCTGTGTTAATTCATACTCGAGACAAGCAACAGAACTTTAAACGCTCCCCCTTTATGGGGGAGCGGAAGAGCTAAGATTGCAAAGCAATCGAAAGCGATTCTGTGGGGGTTTTCGCATTCCTTCCAAAACAACTGATGAGAAGATGTTGAGAAGAATGTAGTACCCCCACCAAATCGAGCGGCAGCTTCGCCTTGCTCTCTTTGGCTCCCCCATAAAGGAGGTGCGTTTTTCTAATCCTTATTCCGAGTTGAGGTTTTATATCAATAAATTATCTAAAGCCATTAATACCTTATCTGGCGTAGAACTCCAGAAAGAATGAAAATAAAACATAGGTATTTTAATTTTTTCTATAAAAGCAAAAGCATCTCCCTCTGGAATACGCTCAGTTTGGCTAGATTCAACCAATGTGACGGCCATTTTGACTTCAGAAAACGCACGATATGGAAGCCTTGCGATTCCCAATTGCCTAACCTCAAGCATTCCAGCAATATCAATGTGCGGACTTGCAATTAAAACATCTCCTTCAGTATTAAGGCCTACTCTGTCATCTGCAACCAATGTTGCGCCTTTATTTATTAAACGAAGAGCTAAATCAGACTTTCCCGTTCCAGATTCGCCAAGAATCAGAACCCCTCTATCATTTACTGACACACAACTGGCGTGAATGTAACGCAAGACATCCCTCTGTTATTAGATTTGCGAAAAGAGGCTAGAAAAGAAGCTAAAACAATTCAGTTAATATTTTCTCAATATCATCTCGGTTGTTTTGCAAACGAAGTTTATCTGCAAGTGAATCTTGCCTCACTCTTTTGGATAAATTTGCTAAAACTTTGAGATAGTTAGAGCTTTCCTTATGCGGAGCTACTATACAAAAAAATATATCTACACTCTCGCCGTCAATAGATTCAAAATCTATTGGACTTGCGGTTTTCGCAAAATAAATTTTTGTTTTCTCAAGCTCGGCACATCTTATATGAGGTATTGCTATGCCTTTTCCTATACCTGTAGAAGAAAGCTCTTCCCTATCCATAAAAAGATCACAAACAACTTGCTCTTCAAGGCTTAAGTCATCCGCTATGAGCCTTGAGATTTCTTTTAAAAAACCTTCCTTAGTCTGGACATTTATATCCAGAAACATCGAGCTTTTAGGAATGTGAAATTCGGCAGCAGATTCAACTAATCTTGATTTATCCACGATATGTTGCCATCAGCTCTTTTGTAAACAACATTATGCTTGCCATTTGCCTTATTTATAAACATCAGAGCAGGAAGATCGGCAAGATCCATCTTCATAACCGCCTCACTAACTGTGAGCTTTTCGATTCCCGTTGCTTTCTCTGCAATGATAATTGGCGCATCATTATCATTAGTTTCATCATGCGCCTCTTCTTCTGGCTGCAAAACATACTTCTTAGCAGGTAGAATCAAATCTTCAGGAGATTCT
Organism: uncultured Rickettsiales bacterium; assembly: GCA_964484565.1. GTDB lineage: Bacteria > Pseudomonadota > Alphaproteobacteria > Rickettsiales > CAZAGG01 > CAZAGG01. The sequence goes on from CAZAGG010000003.1 coordinate 233,417, forward strand.
GTCTTGTTATGCTTATGATGATTTTTTAGTTTTCTTTTATAACGTCTTAGCTGTTTTTCAATTCTTTCTGCAGCAGTATTAAAACTGGCATAAACATCATTATCCTCCCCACTACTCTTGATAACTATCTTGGAATGAGTTCCTGTATTGATATTTATATCTGTCTTAAAGAAATGAGATTCTTTTGAAAGAACTATGTTAGCATCGGTAGCCCTATCAAGATATTTGTTTACACCTTCATTTATCCTTTGCTCAACATGGGTTTTAAGAGCATCACCGACATCAATATTTTTTCCTGAAATTTTCACTAGCATATTTTTATCTCAACTTTTGTTTTTATCTTTCCGTAAGCAACATTGTCTCACAAATCGCCATTTTACACAATAAATATTAAGCACCTTTAGGTTTTATTGTGCGGGCTGAACTGGCTCTGGTTGGCTTACTTTTGATTCTTTATCTACGCCGCCGTCGCTGAAGACAAACTTTCCAAGTAATGATTCAAGATTAACTGCCGATTGTGTAAACTGTATTTCTCCGTTTGCAGCAAGAGAATTGTCACTTCCACCCACTGTGATTGAAACAAATTTTCCACCCAAAAGACCATCTCCAACAATTGCGGCGGATGAATCATCAGGGATCGCAATCCCACTCTTGATATTCATTTTAACAACCGCATTATAGGTTTTAGGATCTAAGTCTTGCCCCACAACACTGCCAACTTTTATGCCACCAACTCTTACATCGTTGCCTACTGATAATCCGTCAACATTCTCAAACTTTGCAGTTACCAAATAACCATCCACTGATGCGATATTACTGCTTGAGTACGCAAAAAAGAGGAATCCCCCTGCGATAGCAAGAACAATAGCACCCATTATCGTCTCGATTACATTTCTTCCCATAATTATTTTTTCTCCGTGTCAGGTTGCCAAACGGTATAATCTGATTCGACCTCTCTTCTATTGCCGCCTCTTTTAGCATGTCCAGATGGCGAATATGAAAACTTAGTTCCTGAAAGATTAGGCAAATGAGGCTTTTCCCAAAAATAGTGTCTTGATGGCTTTTTAGCTGGCGAATCACTTGCAGTATAGTGAAGCCATCTGTGCCACTCTGCTGGAACTTTGCTAGGCTCTGGAATACCTTTATACAAAACCCATCTTTTAGCCTCTGCGCCACTTTTAGCTGAACGCTCCTCATAATACGCGTTGCCAAAATCATCTTCTCCAACTTTTTTGCCCTTTAAAAAGGTATATAGCTTTGTGCCTATGCTCATTTATTTTTTACTTCATTTTGGATTCAGATTTTTTAGAATTATTACCCTGCAAACTTATAAAAGTGAAGTCATTTTTCCAGCATTGTCCTTGCAACTGTTATTACATTGACTCTATAGGCTCCAGATTTGATAAGAACTTTTGCACATTCGTTCACTGTTGAACCCGTTGTAAACACGTCATCCACTAGAAGAATAGTTTTGCCCTGAATATTATTAAAATACCTTTTGTTGAGCGCAAATGAATTTCGTACATTCTTTCTTCTTTCTACATCTGATAAGACGGCCTGAGGTTTTGTTTGCCTAGTTTTTACAAGTAGAGTTGGCACGAATTCAATTTCAGAGCCTTTTGCAATCTTTGCCGCTATAAGCGCAGATTGATTATATTTTCTTTTTAATAGCTTAAATGAATGTATCGGGACAGGTGCTATATAATCAACACCCTGCAAACACTCTGAAGTGCATGATTTGAGCAATGAATCAATTAAATTCAGATTTCCTGTTTTGTCGCTATATTTAAAAGAGCTTATAATTTTAGAGGCAATTTGATTATAGACAATTGCGCATCTAGCCATAGAATAATATGGCTTTTTATGGCTACAAGTTTCACATATTGCGTTTTCATATTGCTCATACAAAAATGGAACCCCGCAAATCATACAGAGAGGACGGCTTATATGCTTTATTTCAGAGGCGCATTTTCCACAAAGCCCATCATCTCCAAAAACTATCACCCCACACGAATAACATCGTGGAGGGATAATAACACTCGCCGCCATTTTTAGTGAGGATACAAATTTGTTATTCAATAAAGAGATTTTAAAACTCCAAAGAAATAAATGTGCGAAAGACTTTAGCAATTTCTCTTATATCAAGCAATATTGCTGCGAGATAGTGGCAGATAACGTTCAAGACGTAAAAAGAACATTCGAGCTTGCCTTAGATATTGGCTGCCACAGCGGCAACATGATAACTCACCTTTATGAATCGAGCAAAGTTAAAGAAGTTATTTCTCTGGATATTGCAGAGGAGTTTTTGAAAGACTTTTCTGGAATTAGAGTCTGCTCTTATGATGAATCTTTACCATTTAAAACCGAATCATTTGATATGGTATGCAGTGCTTTTTACCTACAATGGATTGATAATATCCCTTCATTTCTTAAGGATGTACTTCGAGTATTAAAACCAGATGGGCTATTTATGGCCGCATTCGCGGGCGGAAACTCTCTTTACGAGCTTAAAGAATCTCTCATAATCGCAGAAAGCAAGCTATATGGCGGTGCAAGTCAAAGGCTTATCCCGTTTATTAAAGTAAACGATGCCGCTACAATCATGCAAAAGGCAAACTTCGCGCTGCCTGTGGTCAATGTGATTGAGCTAAAAGTAACTTATCCGAATTTGAAGACACTTATTACAGATATTAAATCTATGGGCGAGTCTAACGCAATGTATAGAGCCAATATTAAACCTATGAGTCGCCAACTCTTAAAGGTTGCAGAAGAAATATATTGGCAAAATTTTTCTGATGAATCAAAGCTAAGTGCCACATATGAAATCATAGTAATGTCTGGTTGGAAGCAGGCAATTCCATCTTTTTAGTTTAAAAATAATTGGCAATAAAAAAAAACCTTGCAAACTGTTAAAATGAGAGCTAAACATCCCAGTTCAAAAGTATTACACTTAATTTTCTAATAACCATTTAAGGGCTTTAACAGGTATGTCTAAAGAGAAGTTTGAGCGGAATAAACCGCACGTAAATATAGGCACGATTGGTCACGTTGATCATGGTAAGACAACGCTGACAGCGGCAATCACAAAAACAATGGCAGAAGCTGGGCGCGCAAATTACGTTGCCTATGATCAAATCGATAAAGCACCTGAAGAAAAGGCTCGCGGTATTACAATTAACACTGCTCACGTTGAGTATGAGACCGAAGGTCGTCACTACGCTCACGTTGATTGCCCAGGTCACGCTGACTATGTTAAAAACATGATTACTGGTGCTGCTCAGATGGATGGTGCAATTCTTGTTGTATCAGCTGCTGATGGCCCAATGCCACAAACTCGTGAGCACATTCTTCTTGCTCGTCAGGTTGGTGTTCCTGCACTTGTTGTATTCATGAATAAAGTTGACATGGTTGACGATCCTGAACTACTTGACCTAGTTGAGCTAGAAGTTAGAGAGCTTCTATCTAAATACAACTTCCCTGGAGATGATATTCCAATCATTAAAGGTAGTGCTCTTGCAGCTCTTGAAGGCAAAAACCCTGAAATTGGCGTTGATGCTATTAAACAACTTATGGCTGAAGTTGACAAATATGTTCCACTTCCTGAGCGTCCAATCGACAAACCATTCCTAATGCCAATTGAAGATGTTTTCTCAATCTCTGGTCGTGGTACAGTGGTTACAGGCCGTGTTGAGCGTGGTATTGTTAAAGTTGGTGAGGAAGTTGAAATCGTTGGAATGAAAGCGACTCAAAAAACCACATGTACTGGCGTTGAAATGTTCAGAAAACTTCTTGACGAAGGTCGCGCAGGTGACAACGTTGGTGTTCTTCTTCGTGGTACAAAACGTGAAGATGTTGAGCGCGGTCAGGTTCTTGCGAAACCAGGTTCAATCAACCCACACACTAAATTCTCTGCTGAGGTTTATGTTCTTACCAAAGAAGAAGGTGGAAGACACACTCCATTCTTCGCAAACTATCGCCCTCAATTCTATTTCCGTACAACAGACGTAACAGGAACAATTAAACTTCCTGCAGGTACTGAGATGGTTATGCCTGGTGATAACGTGAGCTTAGAAGTTGAACTTATTGCTCCTATCGCTATGGATGAAGGTCTACGCTTCGCTATCCGTGAAGGTGGAAGAACAGTCGGCGCAGGTGTTGTTGCGAAAATCGCAGCTTAATAAACTCGCTTAGACTACCATAATAAAAAAAGGCTTGGGGATATTTTCTCCAAGCCTTTTTTGTATAGCAACGGCTTGGGATTAACTCTGCGTCATCGAGATGAGGGCAAAGCCCGACGTGGTTGCACGAAGCAAAAAACACGAGGCCTCTAATAAAAATATGGCGAAGCCAGAATTCAGAAAGCCATAGCAAATAAAACCTTCCCCCTTTATGGCTTACTCCCCTACACTATGAGAGGAGTTGAGATGTATTTGTGGAAGAGCTTGC
>CAZAGG010000004.1:0-184602 GCA_964484565.1 uncultured Rickettsiales bacterium
AAGTGTATACTATCTCTCCGGTATAAATTGGATATTATGTGTCAGGAAGTACAAAGGGTACATACCTGAAAAACTTCAGTTATAGCACGCTACACTTCAAAAAGCAGCAGTCGCCGTAAGAGTAAAATCTATATTCATTATTAATTGCGTGCTGATAAAGTGCCTTAATGTTTTCAGTACCAGAAAAGGCTGAGACAAGCATTATGAGAGTCGATTTCGGAAGGTGAAAGTTTGTAAGTAAATTATCAACTACTTTAAATTTGTAACTAGGGTAAATGAATATGTCAGTTTTGGCTGTTTCTGCTTTGACAAACCCCGCATTAGCTGTTGCTGAAGCCTCAAGGGTTCTTAAAGAAGTTGTGCCAACTGCGATTATTCTTCTTCCATCTTTTTTAGCCTGATTAATAATATCGGCTGTTGTTGAAGGAATTTCATAATACTCTTCATGCATTTTATGTTCTTCTAAGTTTTCAACCTTAACTGGAAGAAAAGTTCCTGCACCTACATGCAAAGTTACAAAGCATATTTTAACGCCTTTTTTCTCGATTCTTTGCAATAAATCTTCTGTGAAGTGCAAACCTGCTGTTGGTGCGGCTACTGAGCCATCTTTCTTGGCGTAAACCGTTTGATAATTATGTGAATCTGAGCTTTCCGCCTTACCTTTTCTGATATATGGCGGCAGCGGAATTCGTCCATATTGCTCAAGCATTTCAAATAAATTGCCATTATTGCTACATGTAAAATCTAAGAGCAGTTCTCCGCTTTCTTGAACTTTTTCAGAGACATGGGCACTAAAGTTTTCATTAAAAACAATATTATCACCCTTTGATGCCTTCTTTGAAGGCTTTGCAAATGCCCACCACTTTGAATCATTAACTCTTTTATGCAGAGTAATTTCTATCTTCTTGCCATTTACTAGGCCATCTAATCTTGCGGGAATTACCTTCGAATTATTAAAAACCAGAACATCGGATTCGCCCAAATAATCCGCTAAATTAAAAACATTATCATCTTTAAAGTTTCGCGCCCCCAAATCGACAAGCATTCTCGCGCTATCTCTTGGAGTAGCAGGAAACTCTGCAATCAAATTATCAGGTAAATGAAAGTCGAAATGCGATGTTTTCACGGAAGTAAGAATAATTTATGATGAAATGCTTTACAGATTAAAGCTCAAAAAGCATTCTGTCCATCTCTCTAATATCTGAGGGAGTAATTACCGAACCGTCATTCATGGTCATTCTAGAAGGATTTGATGATTTATCAGGCACATAAGATGGTGCAGCGTCACCTGCTGGTTTGCCACTGGTTACAACCGACGAACCAGCCTCGTCAACAAGACCGCCTGAGTATGAATCCGACTTTGCAACCAATCCCTGCGCGCCAGAATAGTCTTCGGCGTAGGCATTACCTGCAAAAAGCACAACGATTAGTGCAAATGTAATTAATATAACTTTCATAATCATGCTACATACTCCTACAACCTGTGTTTGAAAAACGGTAATGTAGTATCTCTGATATGCATTTATGTCATAGCATACTGTTGATAACTTGTCAAAAAGTATATATTTAGCTTTATTGTAATTTTTCTGTAACATTTGATTGACTCTTACCAACACCGCCCAAAAGCCTGTTGCAGAGCAGATAATCACGTTGTATGTTTCGATAATGAAAAGAAAAAAACTTATACTATTGACTTTAATATTTCTTCTGATTCTAGGCGCTTTTTTTATTGCTTGGTCTAAAAGGAACGAAACTATAAGCAAGGTATTATCTAGTTTTGGCTACACTCAGGCGACATTTGATAGCTTCAACTTAGCAACAAATAGCGCAACGATAAAAAATCTTGATATATTTGGCGATGAGCGGGTTTTAATATCTGAAATAACAACTAAATTTCAGCCTTCATCACTCGCAAATATGGCTGTTGATGAGATAGAAATATCAGGAATGAACATCAACCTTCCCTTCCCCAAAGAGAGTAAGGCTGAAACATCAAGTGAAGTAGAAAGCACAAACGGGCAAGAAACACCAAAAGCTGACGGTGAAGCTAGTGTTATGCCATTTGCAAAGCTGCTAATTCGAGATTCTAAAATTCATTACAAGGGCATATTGATTGCCGATCTTAGCGGAGAGATTGATTGCACAACAAAAATCGAATGCAAAATCTCATTTACAGCCAATAATAACAATATTAAAGCCAACTTTAAAGCCGATGGAGCTTATCAGGTAAATGCGGGAGAGCTTGACGCCAAGTTCTTTCTATCTGAAATTGATGCATCTGATTTATATAACGGCTTGATTGCAAAACTATTACCTGCGGGTGCTCCACAGTTAGAAAATGTTGCTGGCAAAATAAAAACCTCTGGTGACGTTAGCTATTCAAGCGACAAGAATTTAACTTATAAAGCCGCTGCATTTGTTGATGATATTTCTGCTAAATATCAAGCTCATAATTTAAATGGCCTTAGTGGAAAATATTCAATTAAAGGCTCTGATAAAGGTTTTTCTATGCAAAGCCTTGCTGAAACTACGGTGTCAAATCTTTCATTCGGAGATTTACATTTACAAAATGGCTCTTTAAATCTCATTTATGATTCACAAGAAGGATTGAGCATATCTTCACAAAAATGGCAGTGGGCTGATGGAACATTGTCCACAGGTTTAGTCACAGTTTATCCACTTAAATATCCACTTAATATAGTTTTTAGTCTCAATAACGTCGAACTTGCAAAAGTAATTTCGCTCTTTGCTCAAAAGCAGTTTTACGCTAGCGGAAAAATTAGTGGAAATATTCCAGTCTCAATTAGTGGGGAATATATCAAGCTATCTGAAAGCAAGTTATCAACATCTGCTGGAGGAGTAATAAAATATCAACCTGATAATTCAGGAGTTAGCACACCAGATTCAAATATTGCAACTCAGGCTTTATCAAATTTTCACTACGACAAACTCAATATGACCATCGACAGCCCCTCACTTTCATTACAGAGAATTAACTTGTTTTTGGCAGGCTCTAATCCTAATCTATATTCAGGCAAGAGAATTGAGTTTAATCTTAATATCAATGGTAACATTGTTGATATGATTAGATCATCAATTGCATCTTACGATTATCAAAATAAGCTACAAAAACAAGGTGAATAGCCACAGCTAAACGGATGTATATGAAAATTAAATATTCACTCTCAACTCTTGTGCTTCTGGCAATAACTGCTTGCGCTCCAACTGTGAAGGTAGAAGCACCTGAGAAACCAATAGTCATCAATATGAATATCAACATTTCTCATGAAATTAAGGTTAAGGTTGATAAAGAGCTAGAGAATTCATTTAACACTAAGCAAGGAATATTCTAATGACATTTGCTAGAATAAATAAAATTATTGCAGTTACAGTTTTTGCTTTGTCCATTTTGGGTGGCTCACTTGCATTTGCAGCTGAGACTTTAGAAAGTGCTCGTGCGAAAGGCTTAATAGGCGAAACACCAAGTGGATACATTGTTGCGGTTGGCAATTCTGATTCTTCAATATCTTCTCTTGTAAAGAGCGTTAATAAAGAAAGACAAGCTGAGTATCAGAGAATTGCTGCAAAAACTAATCAGTCAGTCGATATTATAGAAAAAGTTGCTGGCCAAAAACTAATCGAAAAATCTCCATCTGGCTCATTTGTGATGGATCAATCTGGAAAATGGGTAAAGAAATAGCCTCAATTAGCTGTTATGATGTCATAAAAGGTTAATGAAAGCGTGCTAAGTTTTGCATATTATTAATATTTGCAAATAAACAAATCTATGGTTGAATTAACTTTCCCCAAAGGCACATCTGATGATGAGCAGAATACAACAAAAAGATTCTATTTGCTGGCTAGGAGTAAGATAAATCCACTGTCTAAAAATTTCATTGATGAATATGAATCGCAAAATAGAGAATTACTGATTCTTAGTAGACAAATTTGTTTAGAAGCAAGAGATCATAATGGCAGCAATCCATTAATGCATGTTTCTAATTTATGCTATCCTGAAGTGGTGGCCGCATTATTAAAAAGAGGCGCGAATATAGAAGCCAGAAGATATGATGGATTAAATCCATTATTTCTTACTGTGTCTCAATGCAACACACGTCATGGTGCATACTCTAGACACCCTAATTATATATCTGGTTATGGTGGCAAATATGACCCAAATACTGATAAAATTCAATTGCATACTCACTTCCTTCACTCGGTTGAAACACTAAAGATTCTAAGAAATAACGGCGCAAACTTTAGGGTAAAAGCGCCTGAATCTGGTAAATCTGGTATAACAAACTACATTCCACAGAATAAATACCTAGAAAATGTGTTCCGTGATGAAGATGATCCATACCCAGCCTTTATAAGAGAGAGAACTCCTCCAGAAAATGCAGATAGCATTATGCGCTTACTAAGTTATTGGACAGTGGCGCCATCAGATTCAACTCAAGAAGTTCCATATTTTGAAAATATCCGCACTATCTTTAGAATTAGCGACTGGAGCAAAGCAGAAGCGCACAACAAGCCAGAAAATCTTCTCGATGATTTATTTTACATGGGCAGGGTAAGTTTAGATCAGCGTCAACAAATTTTGGAAGATATTCGAGAGTCAAAAAAAGAAAAAGAAGAAAAACGTGAAAAGCCAGAACACGGCCGCAGTGTATAATTAGCTAACAGCGCTTAGAGGAACTATAATTTTTCTCAGATATTCTTGCTATCTCAACTTAAAAGAATTATTTTGTTGAGCAATATTCAAATCAATAAGTGTATCTGAAAAATGCAAACTAAAACATTGGCCTCATCAGCAAGCACAGTCGGGGCAAGAGCTTGGGAAGTTAATCCTGAATCGGGAGCTAAAAATGTTGTTTTAAATTTCGGCCCTCAGCACCCATCTGCACATGGAGTTTTGCGTCTAATTCTCGAAATGGACGGAGAAATAGTCGAAAGAGCCGATCCACATATTGGATTACTCCACAGGGGAACAGAAAAACTAATCGAGAACAAAACTTATCTTCAGGCTTTGCCATACCTTGACAGGCTCGATTATGTTTCACCAATGGCTCTAGAGCATTGCTATAGCTTGGCTGTTGAAAAACTTCTGGGGATAGAAGTTCCGCGCAGAGCGCAAATTATAAGGGTTATGTTCTGTGAGATTACGCGAATTTTAAATCACATACTCAATATATCAACACAGGCTCTTGATATTGGTGCAATGACACCTTTCTTGTGGCTATTTGAAGAACGCGAGAAAATGATGCAGTTTTATGAACGTGCATCAGGCGCAAGGCTTCACTCGGCATACATTCGCCCTGGCGGTGTTTCTCAAGATATTCCTGCTGGGTTGGCCGAGGATATATATAAATTTGCAGAAGGATATGTAAAATATATTGATGATCTTGAAACCGTTTTATCTGATAACCGAATCTGGAAACAGCGAACCGTAGATATTGGCGTAATAAGCGCAGAAGATGCTATGGCTTGGGGGTTCACTGGCCCAATGCTTAGGGGTTCAGGTGTTGCATGGGATCTTCGCAAAAGTCAGCCATACGATATTTACAGCGAGCTAAATTTTGATGTTCCAATTGGCAAAAACGGTGATTGCTATGATAGATATTTGATTCGCGTTGAAGAAATGCGTGAATCAGTGAAGCTAATCAAACAATGCGTTGAAATGCTCGAAGAAGGGCCAGTTAAAACACTGGATAGAAAAGTTGCACCCCCACCAAGGGGAGAGATGAAACGCTCGATGGAGGCCTTGATTCATCACTTCAAGTTATACACAGAAGGTTATCACGTTCCAGCAGGTGAAACCTATACAGCAGTGGAAGCACCCAAAGGCGAATTTGGAGTTTATCTTGTATCTGATGGTTCAAACAAACCATATCGCTGCAAGTTTCGTGCACCAGGATTTGCTCATCTAGAGGCACTCAGCTTTATGTCAAAAGGCCATATGCTCGCCGATGTTGTCGCAATCATCGGCACAATGGATATCGTATTTGGAGAGATTGATAGGTAATGACAATACTTGATAAATTGAACGATATAAAACCCGAAATTAAATCTCTTGCTGACAAATATGAAATCGGAGAGCTACGCATTTTTGGTTCAGTTGCAAGGCGTGAAGACAATGAAAACAGTGATATAGACATGCTGTATAAGTGGAAGAATAATGTGAAGAATTACGATTATTTCGGTTTTCTTATTGATCTTGAAAATTTAACAGGAAGAGACATTTCTCTAATCTCCCCTAGAAAATTACATTGGTTTATCAAAGATAAAGTTTTAAGTGAGTCAATTCCATTTATTATTGAAGGCAATGAATAAAAATCCTGATCTTTATTTAAGGTATATAGTTGAATGTATTGATGAAATATTTGAATATGTTGGAGACAATATTGCAGAATCATTATAAGATAAAAAAACTTACAATGCTGTGTTCCGCTTACTTGAGACTTTGTGCGATGCAACCTCTAAAATTGATAAGCGCATCATAGATGAAAATAATCACATTGAATGGAATAAAATGACTGCATTTAGAAATAAACTTGCACATGATTATTTAAGTGAATACGAAGAAGAAGTTATAGCAACTATAATTGATAAAAAATTGCCAGAGTTGAAAAAAGTATTATTAAAATATTTGGATGAAACTGATAAATAATATGAACACAGAACCAAAAAAATTCGAGTTTTCCGCTGATAATTTAAAAATGGCGAAAAAGTATATTGCCAAATACCCTGAAGGCAGGCAGGCAAGTGCTGTAAAATCGCTTCTTTATCTTGCACAATATCAAGAGGGATGGGTCTCTCAAGATGCAATGGATTATGTGGCAAATATGCTTTCCATGCCCGCGATGAGGGTTTATGAGGTTGCCAATTTCTACACAATGTTCCACCTAAAACCAGTTGGAAAGCATGTAATCAATATCTGCCGCACAACTCCATGCTGGCTTAGAGGCTCTGATGATATTACCCACACATGCAAAAGTAAGTTAGGTATTGATATTGGGGAAACCAGTCAAGATGGGATGTTCACAATCAAAGAAGCCGAGTGTGTCGGCGCATGCGTTAATGCTCCCGTTGTGATAATAGATGATGAATATTACGAAGATTTAGATGCTACAAGCATGGGTAAAATCATCGATGATCTAAAATCAGGAAAAGAACCGAGGAAAGGATCGCAAAAAGGACGCATGACTTCCGCTCCCGAAGGTGGCCTAACAACTCTAAATAAGAAAAAGAAGGTGGCATAAATGCTTAAAGATTCAGATCGCATATTTACCAACCTTTATGGCCAAGAAGCATGGGGGTTGGATGCTGCAAAAAAACGCGGCACGTGGGATAATACCAAAGCTCTGATGGAAAAAGGTCAGGATTGGATTATTGAAGAAGTTAAAGCATCAGGCCTTCGTGGACGTGGTGGCGCAGGCTTCCCAACTGGAATGAAGTGGTCGTTTATGCCCAAAGAATCAAAGGATGGCCGCCCGAGTTATCTGGTTATCAACGCCGACGAAAGCGAGCCTGGAACCTGTAAAGATCGAGATATAATCCGCAACGAGCCGCATAAGTTTATTGAAGGCACATTGCTTGCAGCTTATGCCATGCGCGCACACGTTGCTTATATTTACATTCGCGGTGAATATTATAATGAAATGAAAGTTCTGGAAGCAGCGATTGATGAAGCATACGCCGCTGGTTATTTAGGAAAGAATGCCTGTAAATCAGGCTGGGATATGGATATTTATGTCCAGCGTGGAGCAGGTGCTTACATTTGCGGTGAAGAAACAGCCCTTATTGAGAGCCTTGAGGGTAAAAAAGGTATGCCACGCCTCAAACCTCCATTTCCTGCCGCAATGGGATTATATGGATGCCCAACGACTGTAAACAACGTTGAGAGTGTTGCAGTTGTTCCCGATATTCTAAGACGCGGTGGCAGTTGGTTTGCAGGGCTTGGTCGCCCTAATAATACTGGCACAAAAGTATTTTGCATATCTGGTCATGTTAACCAGCCTTGCAACGTTGAAGAGGAAATGGGAATTCCATTAAAGGAACTGATTGAAAAGCACGCTGGTGGAGTTCGCGGCGGGTGGGATAACCTGCTTGCGGTAATTCCAGGGGGATCATCAGTGCCACTACTTCCCAAATCAATTTGCGATGATGTGCTGATGGATTTTGATTCACTTCGCGCCGTTCAGTCAGGTCTAGGCACAGCAGCAGTGATAGTCATGGATAAATCTACCGATATAGTTGATGCTATCGCCAGACTCTCACGCTTTTATATGCATGAGTCCTGCGGGCAGTGTACTCCATGCCGCGAAGGAACTGGCTGGCTTTACCGCGTAATGAAAAGGTTTGTTAATGGTCAGGGTGAGATACGCGAGATTGATAAACTCATTGATGTTACCAAGCAGATTGAAGGTCACACAATCTGTGCGCTAGGCGATGCAGCCGCATGGCCAGTTCAGGGATTAGTGCGTCACTTCCGCCCAGAAATTGAACGTCGCATGATAGAATGGGAAAAATCTCAAGCTAAAAAGAAAGCGGCCTAAATATAAATTATTTAAACACTTTAAGTTTAAGAATTTAAACTATATATATTGCATACAAGTATTAATATAATTAAGTAGAGACTATGGCAGAAGTAATTTTTAACGGTTCAGAAGGCCGAATTGAAGGCCGCTATCATCAATCAGATAAACCAAATGCACCAATTGCACTAGTTTTGCATCCCCATCCACTTTATGGCGGAACGATGAATAATAAGGTTGTCTATCAGCTTTATCATTCATTCTCAAACAATGGATTTTCGGTTTTACGCTTTAATTTCAGAGGAGTTGGAAGAAGTCAGGGCAGATTCGATGATGGAATAGGCGAATTGATGGATGCTGCAACAGCACTAGACTGGTTACAGCAACAAAACCCAGATGCATCAACTTGCTGGATAGGTGGATTCTCTTTTGGCTCGTGGATTGCGATGCAGCTACTAATGCGTCGCCCAGAAATTGAAGGTTTTATCTCAGCTTCCCCGCCTGCTAATATGTATGACTTTTCCTTTTTATCGCCATGCCCTTCTTCTGGGCTTATTCTTCAAGGCGATAAAGACGAAGTTGTAAACGAAGAATCGGTATCAAAATTGGCGGGAAAGCTGGCCTCTCAAAAAGGTGCGAAGATAGAATATCATGTTATCAGAGGCGCTGATCACTATTTCAGAAATAATATCGATGAAATGCGAGATAAAGCTCATGATTACATCGCAAATAGAATGAGCGACTTTCAAGTTAGAAGAAAAGTAAGGCCAGATAGAAAACGTAGGCAACTTCCAAGAGCTTAGACTTTATATTCAGAAAATCTTTATATAATTGTCTTTAAAACTTAGCAGGAGCACTTACATAGAAACGGCAATAAGAAAAGCCTTCGTTCCAACCCATTTTGTATAGAGAGTTATCTAGTTTCTCAGGATCTTTTTTGAAAGGGTGGGTGATTCTCTGCATGATGGTTCCACCCGCTGAAATTCCAGAATCACAGCCATCTTCATAGCCTGCAACATATTCAGGTGGTCCTTCTACATTAGTCATGTAAAGGGCTAAGGGCTTGCAAGCTGACAAGCTAGAGGCAAATAACAAAATTAATAGCGTTCTTGTAATCATGAAAACAATCATAACAAAGAATTGTGAAGGTTTTGTTACCGAATTAGCAATTCAAACAAATTTTTCAGCAGCAGCAACCGCTGCCATAATTGCTTTTGCCTTATTGCATGATTCTTGGAATTCAGCTTCTGGATCACTATCGGCAACTATTCCGCCACCAGCTTGCACATAAACTCTATTGTCTTTGATTAGAGCCGTTCTTAGAGTGATACATGTATCAAGTGCGCCCTGACTGCCAATATAACCAACGGTTCCTGCATAAAACTCTCTTCTAACAGGCTCTAACTCATTGATAATTTCCATTGCCCTTATTTTTGGGGCACCTGAAACTGTACCTGCTGGAAAGCCGTAAGAAAGAGCATCAAGTGCATCAATGTCATCACGAATATCAGCCTCAACATTAGAGACAATATGCATAACGTGTGAATATCTCTCAACTATCATCCTCTCTGTAACTTTCACAGTACCAACCTTTGCGGCACGTCCTGCATCGTTTCTTCCTAAATCTAGTAACATCATGTGCTCTGCAAGCTCTTTCTCATCTGATAATAAATCTTGTTCAAGAGCCAAGTCTTCTTCATGATTTGCGCCTCGCTTGCGAGTTCCAGCGATTGGCCTTACTGTAACTTTGCCATTTCTAACTCTCACTAGAATTTCTGGGCTAGAGCCAACCAAAGAAAATTCACCAAATTTCAAGTAAAATAAAAATGGAGATGGGTTTAAATGTCTTAATGCACGATATAATGAAAAGGGTGGGAGATAAAAATCAGCTTCAAACCTTTGCGACAGAACAACCTGAAATATATCACCCGCAGCAATATAATCTTTAGCTTTTAAAACCATTTCATGAAATTGCTCACGCTTCATATTGGAAGTAAATTTCACTTCATTTGTTTTCATTGTGTTGTGAGCCTGATAACCCATTAACTGCTTCATGAGTCTATCATATATATCACTGATACGCTTACATGCAGCTTCATAAGCATCATTTGCAGAATTTGATGACGATGCGTCATCCGAATCTGAGAATACAGGAGTAACTATAAATATTACATCAGCAACCGAATCAAAAATCACCATAATTCTAGGGCGTATGAAAATGGAATCTGGAATATCCAATTTGGCAATTTTTGGCTCTGGCAATTCTTCCATAAACCTAACCATGTCATAGCCCATATACCCAAAAAGACCTGTAGCCATTGGCGGAAGATTATCAGGAATCTCAATCTTTGAGCGTTTTATTACCTCTCTCAAATGATTAATCGGGGAGTCTTTAGAATTCTCCGTAATGCTGCCTTCTGTAACAGAGCTTATTCCATTACCAGATTTCCAAATCAAATCAGGATTAAGGCCGATAATAGAATATCTTCCCCTACTCTCTCCGCCATTTACTGACTCAAATAGAAAACAATTTTGTTCATTATCACAGATTTTTAAAAATGCAGAAACTGGCGTTTCGAGATCGGCTATAAGTTTCGTATATACAAGCTGGTTTAAACCTTGATTATATTTCTTTTTAAATTCTGCTAAACTTGGCTCAACGTTAGGCACTGTTATCACTTTTCATTTTCCACATTATTTCCAGCGACATTTCTAATCGCATTATAGTTTATTTCCACAGGATATTCTTTTCTCAAACTTGCAAGATACGCATTAATCAGCTCATTTTCTCTCATTTGCACTATGGCTCGTCTTGTTTTCTCAGCAGAATTAGATGATAAATCAACAGCTTCAGCTGGGAATATTTCAACAACCCTTGCAAAAGAATAAGCCTTTGCAGCAGATGAATCTACGCCCTGTTTCACGACTGACTCAAAAACTCTGGTTGATTCGCCTTTCTTTTTCTCAAACGCATTCTTGATAAGTTCAGGATTGATTATTCCAGCATATCCCTCTCCGCTTCTGTTGAGCGTTGCTTCCACTTTCGTTACGCCAGCTTGATTATGTGAAGATTCTAAGTTCGCTCCAGTTGCAATACTTTCTGCAAGTTGTTTTAACATGGTTTGCCTTTTTTCGGCCTTCCAACGTTCAATCACTACACCTCTAACTTCATCAAGCGCACGATTTCGCTTTTCAGAAATATTATCAAGTCTTACGACAACATAATTATTAGGGCTAATTTCTGTGACAGAAGAATTAGAACCTAGCTGTAAAGAGAATAAGGTTTTTACGATTTTTCGTGCAGCTTCCTCTTTTTCAACATCTGAGCTGCCAATTTCTACTTTGGCAAATTTACCATCTTGATATTTAGAATCTTTACTAACCATATTAATTTTCTTAGCTTTAATACCAAAAGAGCCAGCGACTTCTTCAATCTTTTCGCCTGAAGCAACTTTATCTTCAATTTCATCAATTATATTGATGATTTTTTCTTCTATCAAAGACTGCTCAATTTCCTTAGTTAAAAGCTCTTTTGCAATCTCATAAGGTGTTGTAAGTGCAGGATTAATCTCAGTAAGCTGAATAACATGCCAGCCAAATGACGAAGATATTGGATCTGATATATCTAAAACCTTAGCGTTAAAAACAAAGCCCTGTAATTCTGGAGTCACATCTTCTTTATGCAAAGATTTTATCTCTATTACAAAATCTTCCTGATTTTCATTAGAATCTGGCTTTAATTCATCAATATTTTTTCCTGCACGAAGCTCAGCCACTGCTTTTTCAGCGGCCTCTTTGCTAGAATAAACCGCTTGTTTAAAACTACGCAGCTCCGACCTTACAAACTCCTCTTTTCTCGCTTCATATTCATCTTTAACCTGTTGTTCGGTGACTGCAATATTACTGTCTTTCGTTAAAGAATCTCTGCTGATATGAATATATGTTCCCTCGCGAAGTTCAGGGCTTACAAAAGCCTCAGAATTTTTTTCGTAATATTCCAGTAATTCAGAATCTGTTGGCTCTGGAACTTTATTCACGGCTTCCTGATTAACTGTGAATAGAGCAATTTTTCGCTTTTCATTGGCAATTTCAGAAAAGAGTTTTAGTTCCTGATTGCTAACGTTAATTGAACGCACTATAGAATCAAGCAAGGTTTTGATTGCTATGTCTTTTCTCAACTCTTCCACATAAGATTTTTCTGACTCACCTAACATTCTGATATTTGATTCAAAAACTTCTTTACTAAAATTCCCAGCATCGTCAAAGAACATAGGATTCTTCTGAATTCTATCCACCACAACTGAATCTGGAATTAATATACCCATATCCCTTGCATCAAGTGAAACCAGTTCACGGTTAATAATCTGATCCATAGTTTGGTTGGCAAGCTCTGAGCGAAGTAAATTAGCCATTTCTGCGCCGTAAATATTTCTGGCTCTAGCAATCTCTTGAGACAGGGCGTTGTCATATTCTGCTGCGGAAATTTCTATATCGCCAATTTTTGCAAAATATCTTTCCCCTGAACTTTTAAATATATCTGCAATTCCCCACAGTGCAAAACTTAAGATAATGAGAATAATAAGAATTTTTGCAGCAACACTTTGAGCAAGAGATCTAAAACCTGAAAGCATGTTATTTAAAGCTGGATTTTTATTGTTAATGAATGTAATTGCGAAACGGTAATTTCGTTTGCTAACTATAAGATTAAAATTTTCATATACAAGTGCTGTGTCAAACAAACTAATAATTGCTAACTGGAAAATGAACTGCTCAAGGAAAGATGCCGCTAATATAGCATCTTATTTGGCTGAGTTTATTCAAAACGCCTGTTTAAAATCAAGCGACGTCGTGATATGCCCCCCTAGCATATTAATTGATACTGTGATGAAAAACATCTTCAATTCAAATATTAAACTTGGCGGGCAAGATTGCCACATTAATGAATCTGGGGCATTTACAGGTGATATAAGTGCTGCAATGTTAAAAGATGCAGGCTGTGAATATGTCATAATTGGACACTCTGAACGAAGACAGTTCCATAAAGAAACAAATGAGATAGTGGCAAAAAAAGTTATAGCTGCACTTAAAAACGGTCTTCACCCTATTATTTGCGTTGGAGAAACCGAAGAAGAAAGAAGAAATGGAACTTTTTATGAAGTCCTTCCAAAACAAGTTATAGAATCTTTACCGCAAGAATTATTTGCAGAAAAATCATCATTTACAATAGCATATGAACCAGTTTGGGCGATTGGTTCTGGGCTTACTCCAACCACAGATAATATTGTTGAAGCCCACATTATGATAAGAAAGGCATTATCAGCAGTTGAAGGTAAATTTAATATAGTTTATGGTGGCTCTGTTAAAGGAGCAAACGCTCTTGAGATATTATCACTATGGCAAGTTGATGGCGTTTTGGTTGGTGGTGCAAGCCTCAATCCGTCGGAATTTGCAAGCATTATATCTGCTTCTGAGCAAGCAGTTGAAGGAGAATAAAAATGTATGAAGTAATTTTGATTATCCACGTTGTTATTGCCTTGGCATTAGTAACAATGATAGTTATTCAAAAAACAGATAGCGACGGAATGGGCGGCCTAGCTGGCGGAAGCGGCAATTCTGGCTCAATATTTACTGGCAGGGGAAAAGCAAATTTTCTAACCAGAACAACGGCAATTCTCGCAACTGCTTTCTTTGTTACCAGCTTGACTTTAGCTTATATTGGAAGTTCTGAAAGAAGCAGTTCTATCCTTGATTCTGCAACTCCTTCTGGTCAATCAGCTCCAGAAAAAACTGAGCAAAAAACATCTGAACCAGTTGTTCCAAAGGCTCAATAAACTATATGCCAACTCGTTATATATTCATTACTGGCGGCGTTGTTTCATCACTAGGTAAAGGCCTTGCATCTGCAAGCATCGGAACTCTTCTTCAAGCACATGGATATAAAGTTAGGCTTAGAAAACTTGATCCATATCTCAATGTTGATCCAGGAACTATGAGCCCTTATCAACATGGAGAAGTCTTTGTAACAGAAGATGGCGCAGAAACCGACCTAGATTTAGGCCATTATGAAAGATTCACAGGAGTAGATGCCAAAAAAACTGACAGCATAACATCTGGTAAAATCTATTCAAAATTGCTCGAAAAAGAAAGACGCGGAGACTATCTCGGAGGAACAGTTCAGGTTATTCCACATATTACTGATTTGATTAAAGAGTTTATCAAGAATGACACTGCAAAAGAAGATTTTGTTCTTTGCGAAATTGGTGGAACAGTCGGCGACATTGAAGGGCAACCCTTCTTAGAGGCAATTAGGCAGTTCGTTTATGAATATGGGCGTGAAAAAGTTCTTTATATTCACCTTACCCTTCTTCCATATCTTGCAGCGGTTGGGGAACTTAAAACCAAACCAACTCAACACTCTGTAAAAGAACTCCGCTCTATTGGAATTCAGCCAGACATGCTGCTTTGTAGGTCTGAGCATCCAATTCCAGATAGTGAAAGAAAAAAGATTGCCCTGTTTTGCAACATTCCCGAAGAGTGCGTTTTTGCAGCTCTTGATGTTCCTTCTATCTACAGGGTTCCTGCAAATTATATCGAGCAAGGTATTGATAAACAAATATTAAAACATTTTAACATAAAATCAAAGTCAACTCCCGATATAAGCGTTTGGGATGATATTGTCAGAAGATATGAAAATCCAACAGGCGAAGTTAAAATTGCAATTGTTGGAAAATATACCGTTTTGAAAGACGCATATAAATCACTCACAGAAGCTCTTCACCATGCTGGAATTGCAAATAACGTTAGAGCAAATGTTATATGGGTTGATGCCCGTAACTGCGATGGCAAGTCGGTAGCAAAAGATTTGGCAAATGCAAACGCTATATTGGTTCCAGGTGGCTTTGGTGAAAGTGGCTCTGAGGGGAAGATTGCGGCAATCAAATATGCGAGAGAGAATAACATTCCGTTTCTTGGAATATGCTTTGGAATGCAACTTGCAGTTATCGAATCTGCCAGAAATTTAGCTGGCATCAAAGACGCTTCTTCAACTGAGCTTGTTGAGCATGAAAACCCAGTAGTTGGTCTCATGACAGAGTGGGATAGAGGCGATGAGAAGGAAAAACGCTCCAAAAAAAGCAACATGGGTGGAACAATGCGTCTAGGCGCTTATGATTGTGTTATCAAGCCAAAAACTCTAGCTTTTAATATTTATAATAGCGATACGATAAGCGAAAGGCATCGCCACAGATATGAAGTTAATATTAATTATCAAGATACTCTCGAAAAGAATGGATTGATATTTTCTGGAATGTCTCCCGATGGCAAACTCCCTGAAATCATAGAACTCAAAGGACACAAATGGTTCGTTGGTGTTCAGTTCCACCCAGAGCTAAAATCACGACCTTTTAAACCTCATCCACTGTTTAAATCATTCGTAAAAGCGGCAATAGATAATAAAAAACCTGTAAAACATTAAAAAAATCAATTATAGTCATAAAAATGTAACTATATTGTAAGATAATGGATGCATGGAAAAAGAAAACAAAAAATCAATGTTTGGCAAAATCAATGTCTTCGCGACAATGGGCAAAGCTGCGGTGATAACTGGCGTATCAGCTATTATTGTGAAAGGTCTCGCTACAATTAAGCCAATTGGTGAAGCCCTTGAATCAATAGTTGGTGGAGTGCTAAACATGTTCAAAGCCGTTGGTGGGAAAAATAATCCCAATGCTAATGATCCAGAACTTGCCGTTGATTTTGTTGCAACAGCAATGGATTCTGTCGTTATTCTAGGCGGACTTGCATTAACTGGACTTGCGATTAGACTTGGAATTAAAAAACCAGCTCAAGAAGTAACAACCTAAAATCTTATGAATGACCGTTCATTCTCAGACGAATTAGCTCTAAAAAACGCTTTCTTCATTGTCCTAATAAAATCAATTAACTTTGAAGATAAGCCTATTTACACCTATCTTGCAACAACAGCAAAAAATCTTAAAAGACTTACCAAGCAAGATCCCAACCAAATGATTGACTTTGCAAAATTTGGCGAAATAATCGCGTGCGATTATGGTGAGCCAAGCGAAGAATTGAAAAAAGAGATTGAAGAAGAATACGCATTCAATCACAATGTCTTTTTTCAAATTATTGATATGAGCCAAAATAACTAATGCAAAATTACCAGACAGATATTGCCGTTATAGGTGCGGGTCCAGTTGGATTATTTTTCATATTTGAGGCAGGAATGCTGAAAATGAACTGCCATGTAATTGATTCACTTGATTTCATTGGTGGGCAGTGCACAGCGTTGTATCCAGAAAAACCTATCTACGATATTCCAGCACATCCATCTATAAGCGCAGAAGATCTTATCAAGCAGTTGGAAATTCAGGCAAAACCCTTTAATCCGCAATATCATTTAGGTGAACAAGTTATTGGGCTTTCTAGAACATCAAGCGGGTTTAAAATCGAAACCTCTAAGGCGAAAATTATCGAGGCTAAAGCAGTTGTAATCGCAGCGGGATGCGGTGCCTTTGGCCCTAACAGACCACCACTTGCAAATCTTGAGGAATATGAAGGCAAAAGCGTATTTTACATGGTTGGCAGGAAAGATGATTTTAAAGGCAAACGCATAGCCATTGCAGGAGGCGGAGATTCAGCGGTTGATTGGTCGATAGTTTTAGCAGATGTTGCCGAGAAGATTTATTTCATCCACAGAAGAGATAAATTCAGAGCTGCTCCTGAAAGCGTAAGTCGAATGATGAAGCTGGTTGAATCAGGAAAAGTTGAAATGGTTGTGCCCTATCAACTTGAAAGATTAGAGGGCACCAATGGAGTTTTACAAAAAACCATAGTAAAAACAATGCAGGGAGAAGAAAAATCTCTTGATACAGATGTTTTATTGCCATTCTTCGGGCTTTCAATGAATCTTGGGCCAATTGCCGATTGGGGTCTTGCACTTCAAAAAAACCATATTACCGTTAATCCTGAAACGCTGGAAACCAGCGAAAAGGGAATCTTCGCAGTTGGTGATATTGCGACTTATCCTAAAAAGTTAAAGCTGATATTATGTGGCTTTTCAGAAGCTGCAATGGCCGCTCACGAGATTAGAAATATAGTTTATCCCGATGAACTATTCCACTTTGAATATTCGACTAGCAAAGCAATTCCTCAGATTTGATCTGTTTATTTGAACCTTGATAAATGTCAAGGCGCGCAGCCAAAATTTGGCTAGATTAGTCTGGTGGAATCTTTACTTGCTCATTGTAATGCAGTTATACCAGATGGATATGGTATTTATTTGGCATTCTTTATAGGTGGCCTCACTGGAGGCTTCACCCATTGCCTTGCTATGTGTGGGTCTTTTGTTGCATGTGATAAAATGTGCGGGTCTAAGCAATGCGCATCTTCAAAAACCAATCGCATTTCTTTGAATGAATACGGATTGCAATATCATTTGGGCAGAATGATAACCTATTCGTTCTTGGGCTTTTTGGCCGCATTGCTATCATCTCAAATCACTTACTTCAGTTGGTGGCCGATACTCTCTTCAACCATGCTTGCCGTTGCTGGAATAATGTTTTTAGTTAGTTGCATGAGCTCTTGCAGACATGATTCAAAATCTGAAGTTGATGTGCAAAAATCAGCAAATTCTCTTACCTTAGTAAGAGGTGCTTTTCTGGGATTTATGCCATGTGGGCTTTTATACGCTGCGCTCATGATGGCGGCTACACTTGCAAACCCAGTTTCTGGAATGCTTGCGATGTTTTTATTTACACTTGGAACTATACCAGCACTGTTGTTGGCTAGTGCAGGTGCAGATTTCTTAAGCCGTAAAAAGCAAAGTCTCTTTTCTAATATTGGAAGAGCGATGATGGCTTTTAACGGATTTTCTTTATTGATTATGGCTGCAAAAATAATGAGGTAACATGCAAAAAACTACACCAAATTATAATGATGAAATAGTTAAGCTATTTACGATAGCTACTCTATTTTGGGGTTTTGTTGGAATGGCCGCTGGGTTGTTTATCGCACTTCAACTTGCTTTTCCAATATTAAACATTGGTGAATATCTTACCTTTGGAAGGCTAAGGCCAGTTCATACATCAGCAGTTATTTTCGCTTTTGGTGGAAATGCACTTTTTGCAACCAGCTACTTTGTTGTGCAAAGAACTTGCCGCACGAGATTGTGGAATGACTCTCTCGCTAAATTCACCTTCTGGGGTTATCAGTTTTTCATTGTTATTGCAGCACTTGGTTATGTTCTTGGGGTTACGCAAGGCAAAGAATATGCAGAACCAGAGTGGTATGCTGACTTGTGGCTAACTGTAGTTTGGGTTGCCTATCTTTTAATTTTTCTAATGACTCTAAAAAACCGAGAAGAACCTCATATATATGTAGCTAACTGGTTTTATCTAGGCTTCATTGCAACGGTTGCAGTTTTGCACCTTGTTAATGCGGCACACCTTCCTATATCGCTTTTTGATGCAAAGAGTGTATCAGTTTGGGGTGGCGTTCAGAGTGCCTTGATACAATGGTGGTATGGACATAACGCTGTCGGATTCTTCCTGACTGCTGGCTTTCTAGGAATAATGTATTATTTCATTCCTAAAAGGGCTGACAGACCTGTTTATTCATATCGCCTATCCATATTGCACTTCTGGTCACTAGTTTTTATGTATATTTGGGCAGGCCCTCACCACTTGCATTATACCGCTCTTCCAGATTGGGCACAGACTCTTGGCATGACATTCTCAATAATGTTGTGGATGCCATCTTGGGGCGGCATGATAAACGGCGTTATGACTCTTTCTGGTGCATGGAATAAACTTAGAGATGATCCAGTTCTGCAATTTATGATAATTGCACTTGCATTCTATGGGATGAGTACGTTTGAAGGCCCGTTGATGTCAATAAAAGCTGTGAACTCTCTATCACATTACACCGATTGGACGATTGGACACGTTC
Source organism: uncultured Rickettsiales bacterium (assembly GCA_964484565.1). GTDB lineage: Bacteria > Pseudomonadota > Alphaproteobacteria > Rickettsiales > CAZAGG01 > CAZAGG01. Next base: position 19,500 of record CAZAGG010000004.1, read on the forward strand.
ACTCAGGCGCACTTGGATGGGTTGCTTTCATTAGCTTTGGTGCAGTTTATCATCTTGTTCCAGTTTTGTGGAAAAAGAAGGAGCTATACTCATTGAGGCTCGTGAATATTCACCTATGGACTGCAACAATCGGCATTGTTCTATATATAACCGCAATGTGGATTGCTGGAATAATGCAAGGTTTGATGTGGAGAACCTATGACGCGCTTGGTTTTCTTGAATATTCTTTCGTTGAAACCGTTGATGCGATGTTCCCATATTACATTATTAGGGCACTTGGTGGACTGCTATATCTGATAGGGATGGCTATAATGATCTATAACTGCTGGAAAACAGTGAATTCAGATAGCAAAACCGCAACAATAGAATCTTCTGAAAAAGGGGCAGCATATGCTTAAGCATCACAAAAAACTTGAACGTAACTCGATATTATTACTAGTCTGCACGATAGTTGCCATCTCTATTGGCGGCTTGGTTGAGATTGTTCCACTTTTCAGAGTGGAAACAACTATTGAGAAAGTGGAGGGCATGCGCCCTTACACCCCTCTTGAGCTTGCTGGACAACAAATATATATTCGTGAGAATTGTGCTTCGTGCCATAGTCAACAGATTCGACCTCTGCGTGATGAAGTTGAACGTTACGGCCATTACTCACTTGCTGCTGAGAGTATGTATGACCATCCTTTCTTGTGGGGAAGCAAGAGAAACGGCCCTGATCTCGCACGAGTTGGAGCAAAATATTCTGATGAGTGGCATGTTGCCCACTTGATTAATCCCCGTGATGTTGTTCCTGAATCAACAATGCCTGCCTATGCTTTTATGATGAAAAAAGGTGCTGACCTTAATTCTATCAAAAAGCTAATGAAGGCGCATAAAATGGTTGGTGTACCCTATACCGATGAGATGATTGAAAATGCTTATAACGATGCAGTGACACAGGCAAATCCTGATGCTGATCAATCTGGCATTACATCTCGCTATGGTGAGAAAGTTATCTCTCGTAATTTTGACGGACAAAAACAGTTCATCTCAGAGGCAGATGCGCTCATTGCTTACCTTCAAGTTTTGGGAACACTAGCAGACATCAAAAACTATAAAATCGAACAAAGTAATTTGGGAGATAAATAATGAACTGGATAATAGAAAATGCACCAATGATTGGAATGTTATTCTTCATTTCGGTGTTTATATGGATAGCCTTCAACACGCTACGCCCATCAAATAAAAAAGAACTTGAATCACATTCTTTCATTCCATTGAAAGATAAGGAGTAAAATAATGGCTGAAGATAATAAAAAAGATCTCGATAAATTATCAGGTGTTGAAACAACAGGGCATGAGTGGGATGGCTTGAAGGAGCTTAATAATCCTGCACCTCGCTGGTGGTTGATTGTTTTCATTTTAACCTGCATTTGGTCAATTGGCTATTGGGTTGTTTACCCTGCATGGCCAACACTTACTGGCAACACCGAAGGGGTAAAGGGTTGGACTCAATATAAAAAGTTAGCTGATGAGCAAGCTGAGATAAAACAGATTCGTGGTGCAATGGCCGAAAAAATACAGAATTCAACAATCCATGAGATTGCAAACGACCCTGATATGTATGCTTTCGCGGTTGCTGGCGGAAAATCTATGTTCCGCGAAAACTGTGCGGCCTGTCATGGCTCAGGAGCGCAAGGTGGAAAGGGCTATCCAAATCTTAATGATGATGATTGGATATGGGGTGGCGACATAGACTCAATATATAAAACATTGAAATATGGTATCCGCAGTGGCGTTGATGGAGCACATGACTCTGTAATGCCTAACTTTGGCGAAATTCTAAAACGTGAAGAGATTAATCAAGTTGCTGATTATGTTATTGCTTTGTTTAGTGGCAATACAGAAAATTACGCTGCTGGAGAAGCAATTTTTAAGAATAATTGCGCCTCATGTCATGGAGATAACGGTAAGGGAAATCGAGAGTTTGGCGCACCAAATCTAACTGATGCAATCTGGCTTTACGGATCTGATAAATCTAGCATAGTAAGCCAGATAAACAGACCACGCCATGGTGTTATGCCAGCTTGGGGAGAGAGACTTCCAGATTCTACAGTTAAGCAGCTTACAATATATGTCCACTCATTAGGAGGGGGCGAAGGCTCAAAAAGCAAAGAATAGGCGATAATAGTTATGTCCGAAGAATCAATTCAATATTTTGCCAAGCAAAAAAAGATATATCCGCGAAGGGTTTGGGGAACATTCCGCAAACTAAAGTGGGTTGCGATGATTGTTTTACTCGGCATATATTATCTGGCTCCTTGGCTTAGATGGGATAGAGGTTCTCACATGCCAGATCAAGCCATTCTTATAGATATGGCTGCTAGAAGAGCCTATTTCTTTGGGATAGAGATATGGCCACAAGAAGTATATTATCTAACTGGAATATTAATTCTTGCGGCTGTATGTCTATTTTTCGTTACATCGCTATTTGGAAGGGTCTGGTGTGGATACGCCTGCCCTCAAACAGTCTGGACAGATCTTTTCGTTTGGGTCGAAAGAATCGTTCAGGGCGATAGGAATGCTCGAAAAAAGCTCGATGAATCTGCGTGGACTTTCGAGAAAATTCGCAAGAAAGGTTTAACTCATATTATCTGGCTCATAATCGGGCTATTTACTGGCGGTGCTTGGGTTTTTTACTTCAACGACGCCCCTACCCTGTTTGATCAAATCATTCACCTTGATGTTCCTCTATCTGTTGGCGGGTGGATAATTGGATTAACTCTCTCAACCTACCTTATGGCAGGGTTTGCCAGAGAGCAAGTTTGCACCTATATGTGCCCTTATGCACGCTTTCAATCGGCAATGTTTGATAAGAACACTCTGGTTATAGCTTATGATGAAAAGCGTGGCGAACCGCGAGGAAAGCATAAAGCAGGCACAAGCTGGGAAGGCAGAGGGCACTGCATAGATTGCGATTCCTGTGTTGTCGTTTGCCCAATGGGTATAGATATAAGAAAAGGTTTGCAGATGGAATGCATTGCCTGCGGCCTTTGTATTGATGCCTGCAATAATGTGATGGAAAAAATTGGACTTCCAAAAGGCTTAATTCGATATGATACAGAAGCAAAAGATGGCTCTTTTAAAATATTTAGCATGAGAACTCTCTGGTATTCGGCTATCATCTCAATAGTTAGCGTAATAATGCTTTACAGTATTTTAAATCGCGCACCGCTTGATGTTAATGTAATACACGACCGAAATCCGCTATACGTCACATTATCAGATGGCAACATCCGCAATGGTTATATATTGCACGTTCTAAATAAAACCCATCAGGATAAAACATACACTTTATCAGTAAATAACATCGACTATAAAGATCTTAAAATTCAGGCAAATAAACATATAGATAATAACTCATTGCATGTTTTTGCTGATACAGTTGGGCATTTCAGGGTTTTTATTTCCGCTCCCTCACAGGAAGTTGAGCGAAAAAATATTGAATTTATTCTAAAAGATAACGAAACAGGTTATGAAGATTCAAAATCAACCATTTTTATAAGCAAAAAACCATGAGCGATACTATCAAGCAAAAGAATCTTAATGTTCCCGCATATTTCATTGCATTCTTTACATTTATAGCGGTGGTAAACATATTCATGGTAAGCCTTGCCTTTAAAACCTTTTCTGGCCTTGTTACAGACAATGCATACAAAAAGGGCATAGAATACAATAAAGTTATTGCCGCTGCCCAAAATCAAGAAAGACTAGGATGGAATGGCACTATCAAAACAAATAGCAATAGAATATCTTTTATACTTACTGATAAAAACGGAATAGAGATAAAACCTGAAAAAGTTACAGCCAGTTTCTCTCGTCCTTCTAAGGCGGGAATGGACTTTTCTCAGGCAATCCAACAAGGTGATAATTACATTAACTTTCCCTTAAACGGCTTGTGGGAAGTGACAATTAATGCATACTACAACGATAATCATTATCAAAAAATTCAAAGGATGGTTGTTGAGTGACAATAGCCGCTTCTAACTTTGCTGTAAAAGAATCTGAAAACTCTTACACCATTAATTTAATGGTTGATGGAATGCACTGCCCATCATGCGTGGCAATTATTGAGAATGCTCTAAAGAAACAATCTGAAATAACTTTTGCAAGGCTTAATCTTTCTACAAAGCGACTAAAAATCTCATGGAACGGTTTAAAAACCAAAGCCGATGAGTGGGTGCAACTTATTAACAATATGGGATACACCGCACTTCCATTCGATAGTGAAAGCTCTAACACTCTTGAGCAGCAAGAGAGCAAATTTCTGCTTAGAACCCTTGCTGTCTCTGCATTTGCGAGCATGAACTTGATGCTTTTTTCTATTCCTTTGTGGAGCAGTTCATCCGCCGAAATGGGCGAAGCCACCAGAACAATGTTTCACTGGATTCAAGCAATAATTGCAATTCCCACAATAGCTTATTGTGGAATTCCCTTCTATAGTTCTGCGCTGAAAGCCTTACGTTCTGGCCATACCAATATGGATGTTCCCATTTCTGTTGCGATAATTCTTGCAACCCTGATGAGTCTGTTTGAAACAATTAATTTCGGTGAACATTCTTATTTTGATTCCGCCGTTATGCTTGTTTTCTTCCTATTAATTGGAAGGTATTTAGAAGCACGAGCGCGAGGAAAAGCAAGAGAAGCCGCAAAGCATCTATTAAAAAGCCTTTCGGGATTCGCAACTATTTCCCTAGAAGATGGCAAGAACCAAACAATTCCAATAACCGAAATTAAAGAAGGCATGATCGTAATTGTTGCTTCTGGAGAAAAAATAAGCGCAGATGGCGTTATAATAAGCGGTGAATCTGAAATTGATAACAGCCTCATAACTGGAGAAAGCATTCCGCATAACGCGAAAATTGGTGATAACGTTTTTGCAGGAACTTTAAATATCTCTAGTGCTATTCGCATTAAAGTTAGCAAGCCACATGAAAAATCTCTTATATCAGAGATAGTTAAATTAATGGAGACGGCGGAACAATCTCAAGCCCATTACGTTACTCTCGCAGATAGAATCTCGAAGTGGTATACCCCAGTAGTTCACATTCTAGCACTTGCAACTTTTGTTGGATGGATGGTTTTGAGCAATTCAACCTCATGGCAAGTTGCTTTGTTATATTCCGCAACTGTTCTTATAATCACCTGCCCTTGCGCTTTAGGACTTGCTGTTCCTGTGGTTCAGATACTTGCAAGCTCGAGATTAATGCGAGGAGGAATTTTATTAAAATCAGGCAGTGCGCTTGAAAGAATGGCTGGAATCACTCACGCTGTTTTCGATAAAACTGGAACACTCACACTAGGCAAACCCAAACTTATTAATGCAGAGAAAATATCTTCTTCTGACATGAAAATTGCCGCGTCAATGGCCGCTAACAGCAAGCATCCATTATCCATTGCAATTACGAAAGAGTATGATGGTGAACTTTTATCACTAAATACAACGGAAATAAGCGGATCTGGACTCGAGTCTGAATATGATGGAAGCATTTTCCGTCTTGGAAAGCCTGAATGGTGCGTTTCTAATTTAGAGGATTTATCCAATCACTCTAATGTTAGCAATATAGCCCTTTCAAAGGATGGTAATCTCGTAACTCAGTTTGAGTTTACCGATGAATTAAAATCTGACGCACATTATGTAATAAAAGAACTAAATAAAATCGGGATAAAAACTTCTCTACTTTCAGGTGATAACCCTGAAATCACAAAGTCAATCGCTCAGGAGCTTTCAATTAGTGAGTTTAAAGGCGGGTTAAATCCAAAAGAAAAGAACGAGATTATACAGTCCATGAAGCAAAACGGATTTAACGTTTTAATGGTGGGAGATGGACTGAACGACGCCCCTTCGCTATCATCTGCAACTGTTTCAATGTCGCCTTCCAGTGCGATAGATATTACTCAAAATGCAGCAGATATTGTATTTCAGGGTGAAAAGCTAGAACCAATTCTAAAAGCTCTCAAAACTGCTAAGTTCTCGCAAAGATTGGTTAAGGAAAACTTTTTCCTCGCAACAATTTATAATGTGATTGCAATTCCAATAGCGGTTCTGGGATACGTCACACCACTCATAGCTGCAATTGCAATGTCTAGCTCGTCAATTATTGTGATTCTAAACGCAATGCGCTTAAGGTTTTGATGTTGATATAATTCTGCAAACTGTTGCTAAAGACGTTATATTTATTGTACTTTTGATTTTTTTAAATCAACTCGGAATAAGAAGTTGGGCATTACACGCTCCCCCTTTATGGGGGAGCGGAAGAGTTAGGCACTGTTAGCTAATTATTTGGAGAATGCGTTTGAATCAAAATTGCGGAGAAATTTACAAGAAATATGCGCCAGATAGTTACTCTTATCTGCAAGTATTTCTTGTAAATTTATACCAATTTTCATTCAAACCCTCTGGGCTGCTATCAATTTTTCCAATTAACTTCGCAAAAATGTTTGGCAATAGAGCAAGCTATTACACGCACATTTTTACTTGTTACTTGAAAAAATTGACAACGCAGCGCATCTCAAATAATTAGCTAACAGTGCCTAAGATTGCGCAGCAATCGAAAGCGATTCTGTGGGGGTTTTCGCATTCCTTTCAAAACATATCTGAAAAAGATGTTGAGAAGCATGAAGAACCCCCACCAAATCGAGCGGCAGCTTCGCCTTGCTCTCTTTGGCTCCCCCATAAAGGAGGAGCCCTATTTATCAACCCTATCTCGAGTTGGACATAATAAATAATTAGGGTCTATGGAAATACTTTTATACCTTATTCCTATCGCTTTAACACTTGGTGCAGTTGGCTTGATTGCATTCTTTTGGGCGTTAAAGAACGATCAATTTGAAGACCTAGACGGCGCAGCCTATAGAATTTTGAATGACGATGACAACAACGCACAAGAAGAAGATAAAAAAAACTAGCTTCTAAGTGCTACATCAAACATTTTCTTGTGCTCATCTATGGCGAATCTATCGGTCATTCCAGCAATAAAATCGCAGACAATATGAGCAGTTTTTAGTGAGTTTGGCTCTGCTGTCTCTCTCCTCCACTCATCGGGAAGGCAACTTGGTTCAGCAAGAAAAATCTTGAATAGCTCTATAACAGTTCTTCTTGCCTTACTAGACATTCTATTAACTCTATAGTTTCTATACATATTTTGCATTAAAAAGTTCTTTAGACATCTATTATGCTCTTGCATTTCAGCTGAAAAATTTACTGTGGCCTTCCCTACCTTGCGTGCATCATCAACCGTTTCAATTCGGTTATCTTTAATATTTTTATTGGTTTGCCTAATTAGATCCGCAACCATCATATTAATTAGCCTCCGATTTGTCTCATGAATCAGCCTGCTAATTGAAATATCCTTATAAGTTGCCCTCACTTCATTAATAACATTTGCAGCAAGCTCAACAGTCATTAATTCATCAATAGAGAAAACTTTAGCCCTCAAACCATCATCTATGTCATGATTGTGATATGCAATATCATCAGAAAGAGCCGCAACTTGCGCCTCAAGAGACGGATATGTATCAAGCTCTAAGTCATGAACTTCATTATATTCTATAATCGCTCTGGGTGGATTTTTAACGGGACCATTATGCTTTGCAATGCCTTCAAGGGTCTCCCATGTAAGATTAAGGCCGTCAAATGCTGCGTATCGCTGTTCTAGTTTCGTCAATATGCGAATAGTTTGGGCGTTATGATCAAATCCACCAAAATCTTTCATAGCTTCATGGAGCCCATCTTCTCCCGCATGACCAAATGGAGGATGCCCCAAATCGTGGGCAAGTGCTAGTGCTTCGCCTAAGTCTTCATTTAATCCGAGATTTCTACATAAAGATCTGCTGATTTGTGCAACTTCAAGACTATGGGTAAGTCTTGTGCGGTAATAATCTCCCTCATGATTAACAAAAACCTGTGTTTTATATTCAAGTCTTCTAAAGGCATGTGAATGGATTATTCTATCCCTATCACGTTGAATTGAGGTTCTAGTAGAGCTCTCAGGCTCATCAAAAAGCCTTCCTCTTACATTTTCTGGAATAACGGCGTATGGCTTCAACAATATTTGCATATATCCTCGAATTAGCTATAATTTAATTGCTATAGCAACTGTGCTGGCGTTTCAACTTATATTAAACAACAGAGCTAAAATATACATGCCATTTAACCTTACAGAAAGTGCTGCAAACAGAATTAAACAACTTCTAGCCGAAGATTCATCAAAGGGCATCGATATATCAAATATGATGCTTAGAATTACGGTTACTGCTGGCGGATGTTCTGGCTTTCAATATAATTTTGACTTTGATAAAACCGCAAATCCTGAAGATATTATCTCAGAGGCATTTGGTGCAAAAGTTGTTATAGATGACGTATCTCTCGGATTTGTTGATGGTTCAGAGCTTGACTTTATAGAAACTTTGGGTGAATCATCGTTTAAAATATCAAACCCAAATGCAACTGCTAAATGCGGTTGCGGAAACTCATTTGCAGCATAACACAATGAAATATATCTTTTTTGCATCCGCATTTTTGGCACTCTTGTTTTCTCCTAAACTCTCAAATGCTTATACCGCAGAATCATTCAGATCTTTTATAAGCGAAGTAAAAGTTGAAGCCAGAGAAGCAGGCGTAAGCGAAGCAAGCATCAATAAATTAAACAATATTGAATTCCAACCAACAACAATAAGGCTGGATAGAAAGCAACCTGAATCTGTGGTTACTTTTGAAAGATACATGCAAAATATTATTCCCACAAGCAGAGTAAACCTTGCCAAAAAGCATTACAATTCCAACAAAGCAGTTTTAAAGCGAATCGAATCAGAATATGGAGTTCCAGCAGAATTTATTGTGGCTCTTTGGGCTATAGAATCAAATTTTGGTGAGAATATGGGTAATTTCCCTATACTTGATTCGTTAGCCACCCTCGCTTATGAAGGCAGAAGACGAGACTTTTTCAAAAAAGAACTTATTCTTGCACTTAAAATGGCGGATTCTGATGGAATAGATATTGAAAACGTTACTGGCTCATGGGCTGGCGCGATGGGGCAAACTCAGTTCATGCCATCGAGCTTTCTAAAATATGCAACCGACGGCGATAATGATGGGGATAGAGACATCTGGAATTCTAAAGCAGATGCATTTGCTTCAATTGCAAACTACCTTTCAACAGTTGGCTGGAATTCAGAAATGACATGGGGCAGAAAAATCAAATCCTCACAGAATGTGGATAAGTCTCAAGTCGGGTGGAAGATTAAAAAGCCACTTTCTGAGTGGAAAGCAATGGGCTTTAAACTCGCTTCAGGAAAAGAGATTCAAGGCTCAGATGACCTTATTACATCAGTAATTTATGTGGGCGGCAACCCAAATCACGCCTATATTGCCTATCCAAATTTCCACACAATTCTTGATTGGAACAAATCCAGCTATTTTGCAGTTGCAGTTGGAACTCTAGCCGATAAGATAGCAGGCCGATAAACCTTCATAAAGATGTGCTATGTTCAAAATTCTAGCAAGTTTTGCTCTTGTTTTAATTGTTTCTGCTTGTGCTGGCTCTCCAGATAAATATGGCAAATCAAGTATTCCTCCTGAAATGGAACAGTATCAAGGCGTTTTCAAGCTAGGTAATCCATATCAAATTGGTGGCAAATGGTATTATCCAACCTTCGATGATGGGTATGACGAAGTTGGAACGGCTTCATGGTATGGACCAGGTTTTCATGGTAAAAAAACTGCTAACGGCGAAGTCTTCAACAAATATGAGATGACAGCGGCGCACCCTACCCTTCCCCTTCCGTCCATTGTTAGGGTCACAAATCTAGAAAATGGACTAACCGCAACGGTTAGAATTAACGATAGAGGGCCATTTAAAAGCTCTCGAATTATTGATTTATCAAAAAAATCAGCTGAAGCTCTTGGTGTAATCAGAACAGGCACTGCTAAGGTTAGGGTTAAATACCTCCGCGAAGAAACAGAAAAACTCTGGGCAAGTCTTAACATGAAAGATGTTCAAATGCATGAATATGCCATTAGAGATAGCGGCAAATCAGCGGAACTTCCTTCAATAACCGTTGAAGATTACGTTACAACTTCAGATAGAATATCAGGCAATGCCGCGCCTGTTGCAAGCGTTTCATCGGTTGATTTATCACCAGCCAAAACTGCTAATTCATATTCTTCAGATAATGAGCGAGTAAAGCCTCAAATTGCGGCCGCCGAGCCATTCATTGAAGATTCAAAGCCAGAACCAGTAACAATGCGTTGGAAGCCCATAGAACCCGGTGAAATTAGCAAAGAAGCTAAATATACATATCTAAATAAACAAGTTGCTTCTCCTTCAAGTGCTAATAAGTTCATTCAAGCGGGAGCATTTGGGGTCAAGGAAAATGCCTATAACGCCGCATCAAAACTATCACATGTTGGCCCTGCCAATGTGATTCCAGTTGAGGTAAATTCTAAAACTATCTATAGGGTTAGAGTTGGGCCTTTCACAGATCTGGCAGATGCTTCAGATGCATTAAGCAAAGTTATGTCGCTTGGCCACAACGATGCAAAAATCATTAATCAGTAATCAGTAATTATCGAGGCATATAAAAATGTTTAAAAGACTTAGTTTATTTACTCTTATTGTTTTTGCTGCACTCATTTTTTCAAAGAGCTCTTACGCCATCGAAACCCTTGCAAAGCAGGCAATTCTAATTGATACAACAACTGATACTGTTTTATATGAAAAAAATGCAGATGAACTTATGCACCCCTCTTCTATGAGCAAGTTAATGACTGCTTACATGCTTTTTGATAAGCTGAAAGACGGATCTGTAAAACTCGATAGCAAGTTTATGGTCAGTGAAAATGCTTGGAGGAAACAAGGCTCAAAAACCTTTGTAACACTGGGTTCAGAAGTTGCAGTTGAAGACTTACTTCGCGGAATTATTATTCAATCTGGCAATGATGCCTGCATAGTTGTTGCAGAAGGAATTGCTGGAAGTGAGGAAGAATTCGCCAAGCGAATGAATGCAAAAGCAAAAGAGATTGGGCTTAAAAATTCCAACTTCATGAATGCAACTGGCTGGCCAGATGAAAATCATAAAGTTACCGCAAGAGATTTAGCAACTCTTGCAAAAAGAATTATTGATGATTTTCCAGAATATTATCATTATTACTCAGAGCTAGAATTTACCTTTCACGGCATAACCCAGCAAAATAGAAATCTTCTTTTAAGAAGATCCATAGGGGTTGACGGTCTTAAAACTGGACATACAGAAATTGCAGGTTACGGAATCACAGTTTCTGCAAAACAAGGTGATAGAAGATTGGTTTTGGTAGTAAACGGTCTTTCCAGCGAGAAAGAGCGCGCTGAGGAAGCTGAAAAACTTATTCGTTATGGATTCAGAGAATATGAAAGCAGAACAATCTTTAAGGCAGGCGACATTGTCACTGAAGCTCCAGTGTGGATGGGTCAAGCTGAAACAGTTAAGCTAACAGTCGATAAAGACATGACAATTACTCTGCCAATTTCTGAGAGAGGTAAAATAAAGTTTGTTGCAAAGTTTAACTCTCCAATTAAAGCTCCTATTGCTACTGGCGATGTTGTAGGAGAGATTAATATTACACTGCCAGAAGGTGGGGTGATTACAAAACCACTTAAAGCGGCAGAATCAGTTGAAAAGCTATCGTTCTTTGCAAGAATTATTGCCAATATTAAACACAGACTACTTGGTTAAATTCAATGTTTATTACCTTTGAGGGAGTTGAAGGCTCTGGCAAAACTACTCAGAGTAGACTTTTAAGAGATTATCTTATCTCTCAGGGCAGAGATGTTATAGTCACCAATGAACCAGGGGGAAGTGAAGGGGCACTTGCGATTCGCAAAATGCTCTTGGAAGGTGAAAACTCAAAATGGGATGGAATTTCAGAACTTCTTCTGTTTTCAGCGGCAAGAAGAGACCATGTTGAAAAAGTCATTAAACCTGCACTTAATTGCGGAAAAGTTGTAATCTGCGATAGATTCTATGACTCAACAATGGCATATCAGGGGTATGCAAGAGGTCTGGGCAAACAAATTGTAGAAGCAGCAACGCTACTCGCAATAGGAAATTTCAAACCAGATATAACATTTCTTATCGACATTGAAATCGAAGATGGAATTAATAGAGTCATAAAGCGCGATGGCAAACTCGATCGCTTTGAAAGCATGGATATAGATTTTCATCAAAAAATCAGAAACGGCTTTAGAGAGATTGCCAAGCTATCTAAAGATAGAATTCACATCATTAACGGCAACCGCAACATCCAAGAGATACATAAAGAGATATTGGAAATAGCAGCCTCACAATGAAGCTGCCATTATATTCCAGACATAGTTAGCTATATTGTATTTCTAGCTAAACCAATTCGCCGCTGTTTCGTTTCCTGCGGAAGGAATTTCTGCCTTCCATGTCTGAAGCTGAGGTGATTTCAAACGTAATATCATCATTCTCAACCTTAACAGTAACCGCACCACCTTTTGCAAGTTTGCCAAATAAAACTTCATCAGCAAGTGGGCGTTTTATCTTTTCAGCAATCAATCTATTTAGTGGACGCGCACCATAGTTTTTCTCATATCCTCTTTCGGCAAACCACAATCTTGCATCATCGGTTAGATATATGCTGATATTGCGCTCTGAAAGTTGACTTTCGAGTTCAAACACGAATTTATTAACAACATCACAAACAACATCTGAATCAAGGTGTGCGAATGGAATGACCGCATCGAGACGGTTTCGGAATTCTGGAGTAAAGACCCGATTAACCGCCTCTTTATCCTCCCCTTCGCGGACTGTATTACCAAACCCAATAGCGGGTTTGCTCATTTCAAATGCGCCAGCGTTGCTTGTCATAATCAAAATTACATTTCTGAAGCTAACTGCTTTGCCGTTGTGATCTGTTAGTTTTCCATAATCCATAACTTGCAATAAGATGTTATATATGTCTGGATGCGCCTTTTCCATTTCATCGAGAAGCACAACTGAATATGGCTGCTTATCAACCGCATCAGTTAGCATTCCACCTTGCTCAAACCCTACATAACCTGGAGGGGCACCAATCAACCTTGAAACAGCATGTTTCTCCATATACTCCGACATATCAAAGCGTAAGAGTTCCATACCCATTAGGTTTGCAAGTTGCTTTGCAACCTCTGTTTTTCCAACCCCTGTGGGGCCAGTAAACAAATAAGAACCTATTGGTTTATCAACCTCTCTTAAGCCAGCTCTTGACATCTTAATTGCGCTAGCAAGTGCCTCAACAGCTTTATCTTGTCCAAATACAACCAATTTAAGATTTGCTTCAAGCTCTTTGAGCTTCTCTGCATCATCAAGTGAAACAGTTTTCGCTGGCATTCTTGCAATTTTTGCAACAATTTCTTCGATATCTTTTTCTGTGATAGTTTTCTTTTTACGCGCTTCTGGAAGCAATTTTTGAGCAGCCCCCGCCTCATCAAGAACATCAATTGCCTTATCTGGCAGCTTTCTATCATTGATATATCTAGCAGATAGCTCAACCGCTGCTTTCACCGCCGTTGATGTATATCTTACGCCATGATGCTCTTCATAATATGGTTTTAGACCGCGAAGAATTTTTATGCTGTTTTCAACTGATGGCTCGTTAATATCAATTTTCTGGAATCTTCTGACCAATGCTCTATCTTTTTCAAAGAAGTTGCGGAACTCAGAATATGTGGTTGAACCAACACATTTAAAACTGCCCCTAGCAAGTGCTGGCTTAAGCAAATTACATGCATCAAGCGCACCGCCAGATGTTGCCCCTGCCCCAATGATAGTATGGATCTCGTCAATAAATAAAATTGCACCAGGTAATTTCTCAACTTCTTTAATCACTGCTTTTAGGCGCTCTTCAAAGTCACCTCTATATCTTGTGCCTGCAAGTAATGCGCCCATATCGAGTGAGAATATTACAGCATTTCTTAATACATCAGGAACTTCCCCTCTAGTAATTCTAAGCGCAAGACCTTCTGCAATTGCAGTTTTACCAACACCTGGCTCACCAACGAATAAAGGATTATTCTTAGTTCTACGACACAATATTTGAATTGTGCGCTCAATCTCAGCCTCGCGGCCAACCAAAATATCTACATTACCTTCAGCGGCTCTTCTATTTAAATTCACGCAATATTGATTAAGTGCTTCATATTTGCCTTTCTGGGTCTTTTCATCTTCTAGCAATTGCGGCTTTTCTTCTTCTTGTTGCTTTGCTGATGGCATAAGTGACTTAGGCAAGTCACCATACTTTACGATTCCATGTGAGATATAGTTTACAACATCAAGTCTTGTTAGATCTTGTTCTTGTAAGAAATATACAGCGTGAGACTCTCTTTCAGAAAACAATGCTATTAAAACATTCGCGCCAGTCACTTCAGTTTTACCTGCTGATTGAACGTGAATTGCAGCACGGTGAATCACTCTTTGAAAGCCTGAAGTTGGCTTTGCTTCTTCAATTCCTTGCACTACTAAATCGCCTAGCTCATTTTCTAGGAAATCTACCAAATCTTGGCGTAGTTTGTTTATATTTATACTGCATCCTCTTAAAACAACACATGCATCTGCATCTTCAGAAAGAGCTAGCAATAAATGTTCTAGTGTTGCAAATTCATGATTATAGCTCTTTGCAACTGCTAAAGCTCTATGAAGGCTTGTTTCAAGATTTTTTGATAACATCATATTTTTCCTTATATTATTCTTTTTCCATCGCACATCTTAGCGGATGCTCATTTCTTCTTGCGAAGCTGATAACTTGCTCAACTTTTGTTTCTGCTACGTCGCGAGTGTATGTTCCGCATTTTGCAGAGCCTTTGTTGTGCACTTCCAGCATTATTTTCACCGCCTCTTCGTGCGGTTTATTGAAGAAATTTTTTAGTGTATAGACAACAAAGTCCATCGGCGTGAAATCATCATTGAAGATGACGACCTTATATAGATTAGGCTTCTTTGACTTGGCTTTTGTTTTTGCAACAACAGCCTCTTGTGAAAGATTTCCTGTAATATCTTTTTCTGGCATACGCTAGATTTCCTATAAAATTGTCTAACATTACCCAGAATACTCTCAATTGATAAAAATTCGATTAAATGAAAGTTACTAAATGCTTACACTTTCATTTTTTCGCAAAAAAAGCGCATGAGCATAGCTCACACGCTTTTCATTACTCTATAGAAGTAATTTCTACTTCTTATTCATTACTTTACTCATTTTATCTTGAGCTTCTGAAAGGCTTTCATTGATTGGCTGAAGAGCATCTGTTGCCATTCTGAACATGCTATTTGACATTTTTTGTGAGAACGCAAAGAAAGATTCAGCACTGTTGTGAAACATTTTATTGTTCATATTCACAAAGTCGTTAAATGTTCTGCAATTGAATATTTCTTTTGCAGATTCTGCGCTGCTTGAGAAAGAGTTGCTCATATAGTTCATCATGTCATCAGACATGCTTTTGCTGATTACAGATGCAATATTTCCGCTTTCAATCATAGCTTCCATATAGTCTCTGCTAACTTCTGCCATTTGAGCCATGCTTTTAGAAGCCATGTCTGCGCTTGTCATAAACTGATCATATGTATTTTTTTGAAATTCTGTTGCTTGAGCTTGAACTTTTTTTGCTTCTTGCGCGCTTGAATTCACCATTTCACGAACTGTTTCAGCACCTTTTTTCATCATTGAATCTGCTGTATCTTTCATTGTTTCAACAGCCTTAAGAGTAACTTCTCTATTAGCTTCGTTAGATTGTGTATTAGCTGCTGTTGGTGTTTTTTTAGTTTGCTGCGACATTTTAAATACTCCTGTTATGTGTGATTTCTAGGAATTTGCAAATAGCGATGCTTTTTCCACTCACGGTTGAAACTCAATATTGCGTATTAATATAGCCTATTTTAAAAATAAACAACAGATATTTTGTTGCGATGCAAACATAAATTGTTTGTAACTATTCGATATTATTTAATCTAATAACTTCTCTATAAGGCTCAATTTAAGGCTCTCAGACATGATAACATTATGTTAAGTTGTCGATTAATGCATATCAGGGCATAATAAACAGCATATCGAGATAAAAAAATTAACTCGATAACACAAGTTAAACAACAACTTATAATAGGACTCACTATATGAAAAAATTTGTATTTCTTTCACTGATTGCAGCAGCTTTAGCAATGCCAGTTGCCCTAGTTTCAACAGCATCCTCTGCTACTGATGCACCTGCAACCCCTGCTGTTACAGAAGTGAAATCAGAAGCAAAAATCCTTGAACTTAAAGATGGCACAAAAGTTGAAGTTCTTGGCGAAGCTGTATCAGTAATTGGCAAAGATGGCAATAAAACTCCAGCTCCAGACGGAACCCACGAACTTAAAGACGGTTCAAAAGTAACAACCAAAGGTGGTAAGATAGTTAAGTAAATCTCTTAACTCTTTGAAGAAGCCTATCTGGAGAAATACAACCAGATAGGCTTTTTTTTATTACAAAATACAAAAAAGACTTGTAATTAAAATTTGCGAGATTATAGCTATTCATCGTTCCTAGAGCGGATGTGGCGAAATTGGCAGACGCACCAGATTTAGGTTCTGGCGCCGAGAGGCGTGTGGGTTCAAGTCCCTCCATCCGCACCAAATATCCATTTTAATATTCGATTTCTGTGTCTGACTGCGGGTTAGGTTGGGCTCTATACTTTCCGGCTCCTCTTCATCTTTATTAACACTATACTTGCATTGTAATATATGAATATCTCCCCTTGATTCTGTGCGAAGGGTAAACTGGTATTTGCTTGCTATATTCCGTAATTTGCGTATAATGGGTATGTTAAGGAGAAAAAACATGTTAATGATCTCATCAAGTGAGTTTTCTAAAAACTTTGGTCGTTACCGCGAAATAGCACAGCGCGAGCCAGTGGCTGTGACGAATCACGACCGCGTGACCGGTTATTTTGTTTCTGGTGCAGAATATGAGGAGTATCTTGAACTTAAAGCGCGTATGCCAAAGGCACATGCGATAGAGGAACTTTCAGAGGTCACCATCCAAGCGATAGCCGCAAGCAAGATGGATGCAAAGCATTACCATCTCAATAGCTTGCTGGATGATTAAGCCGAATGCCCTTTCCCAACCCTGAGCCCGGCCTTGTTATTTCCTACGCCTATTTGTGGCGGCATGAGCATAATGCGGGGGAAGAGGAAGGCCGAAAGAATCGTCCCTGCGTGATTGTATTATCGGTGGAGCAACAAGAGTCTGGTACACAAGTCACCGTCTCACCAATCACTCATAGCAAACCTAGTGGGGATACCATAGGGCTAGAGATTCCACCGCGTGTAAAACAGCATTTAGGGCTGGATCATGAAACATCATGGGTAGTCTTAAGCGAGGTGAATCAATTCATCTGGCCGGGATATGATCTAAGTACTGTTCCCGGAAAAAAAGGTGAATATGCCTATGGATTTTTACCTCCTCGATTATTTGAAACCATCAAAGAAGGCATCTTAGACCTTATTATCAAACATCGCAGTAAGATCACACTGAGAAACTAAGCAGCCAGCGCGAGCGGGTTCAAAGGTAAAACTCTTTCCATCCAGTTTGAAGGGCTGTCAAATATCTTGCCCATCTCATTCAGAGCATCTACATAGGACACTAATCGGTTAGCTCCCAGTCCTTTGTCGAGCACCAATCAATAGAAATACTATAATCTGCATGACAATAGATGAATATATAATAACTATTAAGCCAATAAATATTGTATATACAAAAATATTATTACTAATATCCTCTACCTCTACTAGTGCCTGAGATTACCTCTGCTAGGGAATCAGTGAAATCTAGCGCTTTATACATTAAGTTTCTACCGAATTGCTTTGTTCTTAATAGGTTATCTATGGCAATCTCAGTAGCCTCTTCATCAAAAACTGCGATATCAGACTTGCTTCCTGCTGACATAACCAATCTTTGATGCTGAGCTTTTCTGCTTTCAACCATTTCATCTAAATCTGCGTATAAACCAACAAAAAGGCTATGTATTGTAAGGTTAATTTGTGTTGCAAGTTCGGCAACTTGAAATTTTTTATCTTCTACCTTAACTAAGCCAGATTCAATATCTAAAAGAAGAGAAAGTATATTAGCTGAGTCTGCAAACTTCTTTGATTTTTCTTCTGTTTTAGGCAACTTAGCTTTTTCTTGCTTAATTCCAGATCTAATTATTCTTATGAAATCTGGCTCTGATTTTTTATCATCATCAATATCTTTTACAAAATCTATAACCTTTGTGAAATTATCTCTAGTTAACTGCGCCATGAAAATTTCAGGATTTAAAATTCTAAAAAGCAGTGCACTCATAAGATCTAGTACATTTATTTCACGGAAAACTCCATACATATTGCTTCTGTTTTCATCTGAAAGCATTATTTTAAAAGCAGAATCAATATTCTTCCAGTCATTATCGTTCAAGACTTTACTATCTATCTGCAATTTTAGCTTTGCAAGAATTCCATCTAGACCTGTGTAGTCATCTATTAAGGATCTAAAATCTATTTGTGAAACCATCAAAATTGATAGAGATTGAAATTGCTCATGGGTCAGGGTTTCTTTTAAATGCTGCAATAATATATTTGCCTGATCATTATCAACAAACATCGACCCATATCGCCTAACTTTTTCATATTGCCTGTCTGCATATTTAGAATCAAAATGTGCATCTATGTTATATGTATCAAGTATTTCTGTTCCTAAAATGAATCTATCTCTTCTAAGCACATATTCGCTTAAATATTTGTTGTTTTCGGAGATAATCTTGAGGAATAGTCCTCTTAAACTTCCAACTGATGAGCCTTGAAAGTAATAGCGCACCTCATTACCAGCATTATCTGTGAATTGCTTGTCGAGCAGATCGGTTATCGCTTTTATTTGAGATTCAGATAGTTTCATAAAAGAAACTCCGTTTTGGTTTATTGCAGAGCCTTATATTACTTAATTTTCACAAAATCACTAACGAAGAAAGAAGCAGAATCTGCTTTATTTGCTTCATTATTGTGCAAATAATTAACTAATGCTGAACCTATCACAACTGCATCTGAAAAGTTAAGAACTTTTTTAGCTTGCTCTGGCGTTTTGATTCCAAATCCAACCGCAACTGGAAGCGAGGTTGTGCTTCTAACCCTATCAGTATATTGCTTAATTTCTTGTTCCGTTGCACTCTTTACGCCTGTAACGCCAGCAACAGAGACTAAATAAACAAAGCCAGATGCATTTTTAATTATATCAGGAAGTCTCTCAGCAGAAGTTGTGGGAGCAATAAGTTTAATCAGACTTAATTCATTTGATTTGAAGTGAGCAACGGTCTCTTCCTCTTCTTCGAGAGATAAATCAACAATTATTAGCCCATCAACTCCTGAATTGCTTGCATCTTCTGCGAATTTTTTAATGCCATATTTGAATATTGGGTTGTAATATCCCATCAAGATTATGGGTGTTGAATCATTAATTTCACGAAATCTTTTAACTACCTTTAGAATACCTGAAATATCTGTCTTTGAGGCAAGCGCACGGGTTGCAGCCGCCTGAATAACCTCTCCATCTGCTGATGGATCAGAAAATGGCATACCCACTTCGATTATATCAACCCCAGATTCTGCAAGCGATTTCATTATCTCAAATGTTTCGTCAAGGCTTTCATCACCGCCCATTATGAAGGTGATAATATTTTTTCCCTTTGAAAACGATTTAGCAATCCTATTAGCCATTAGCCTAACCTATCTCATATCCTAAATATTTGGCGGCACTGAATATATCTTTATCGCCGCGACCGCATAGATTCATAACTATAATTTTATCTTTAGCCATTTTAGGTGCAATCTTCATCACATGAGCCAAAGCGTGGCTTGGTTCTAGCGCGGGAATAATTCCTTCAAGTTTTGAGCATAATTGAAACGCTTCTAAGGCCTCGTCATCATTAATTGAAACGTAATCTGCTCTTCCAGAATCTTTTAAATAAGCATGTTCTGGCCCAACTCCAGGATAATCAAGACCTGCTGAAATTGAATGTGTATCAGCTACCTGACCATTATCATCTTGTATTACATAACTTTTAAAGCCATGCAAAACCCCAGCGCTGCCCTTATTGATACTTGCGGCTGTTTCATTGGTGTTTACCCCTTTGCCGCCTGCTTCCACACCAATTAGCGATACGCTTTCTTCATTTATAAAAGGATCAAACAAGCCAATAGCATTTGAACCTCCACCAATTGCAGCAACAAGAAAATCGGGAAGTCGCCCCTCCTCTTCCATAATTTGCTGTTTTAGTTCATTACCAATAACTGATTGGAAGTCTCTAACCATAGCAGGATAAGGATGCGGGCCCGCCGCCGTTCCTATCAAATAATATGTATCATGAACATTAGAAACCCAGTCTCTTAACGCTTCATTCATTGCCTCTTTTAATGTGGCGGTTCCATTACTCACGGCTTTTACTTCTGCTCCGAGCAACTTCATACGAAAAACGTTAGGTGACTGCCTTTCGACATCTTTTGCACCCATATAAACTACGCACGGAAGATTAAAAAGTGCTGCAACAGTTGCTGTAGCAACGCCGTGTTGGCCAGCCCCTGTTTCTGCGATAATTCTGGTTCTACCCATTCTTTTGGCAAGTAGAATTTGCCCTATACAATTATTTATCTTATGTGAACCTGTGTGATTAAGTTCATCTCGTTTAAAATAGACTTTTGCACCGCCAAGATACTCAGTTAATCTTCTCGCGTAATAAAGTGGACTTGGACGACCACTATAATGCTTATTATAATATGCAATTTCCTTTTGAAAATCAGTGCAGCTTTTCGCTTTTTTATATTCAGCGTCAAGCTCTAATAATAATGGCATAAGGGTTTCAGCGACATATCTTCCGCCATATTCACCAAAATAGCCTTTTTCATCGGGCAATTTATTTACATCAAACACTATTTTTAACCAATTTAATTAATTCAATAATCTTTTGAGGGTCTTTTACACCCTGTGATGACTCAACTCCAGAAGAAACATCAATTGCATATGCATTTGTATTGGAAATTGCATCTTTTACATTATTTATATTAATTCCACCCGCGAGAAAATAGGGTGTTGAACCTAACACATCATCGATTGCTTCCAGAAGCGACCAGTCAAAAGATTTACCCATTCCCCCTGGTAACGGACTTGATTCGTCTGTTTTTGCATCAAACATTATGTAATCAGCTTGCGCTATATAGCCGTTAGCGGTTGCGTTTAAGCAGAGCGAAGGCTTAAATAATTTATATAGCGCATGAAAACTGCGCTGAAAAACCCCTAACACTTTGCTATGCGCTATATAATTTTTTGCTTTGTTTATGTCATCTATATTAGCAATGCTAATTGCTTTTATAATCTTAATATCAGGATATTTTAATTTTATTTCTGAAACTCTTTGTTGAGATTCTTTGCCATGAAGCTGAATAAAATGC
Organism: uncultured Rickettsiales bacterium; assembly: GCA_964484565.1. Classification (GTDB taxonomy): domain Bacteria; phylum Pseudomonadota; class Alphaproteobacteria; order Rickettsiales; family CAZAGG01; genus CAZAGG01. The sequence continues at coordinate 41,019 of CAZAGG010000004.1, forward strand.
GGCTGTAGAGATTTCATGATTTCATCAATCTCTTCATCAGTGGCATCAACGGTTACAGCAACTTTCTTTGTGATTTTATTATCGAATTCTTTGAAAGTAGAGTTAAGCACAGATGCTTTTTCAAAACTAATGTTTCTTGGTGATTTCTCAAAGAAAACAAAGCCTATAAAATCAACGCCTTGTTCCAAACAAAGTTTGAGAGTTGAAGTATCAGAAACACCACAAATTTTAACTTTTTTTTTGTAAGAAATCGTCACAAAATTCCCTGAAAAAATAGTAACCACTATTTTTATAATGTTCACCTTTTACATTATAAACATTTTCATCATATATTTTCTTATATCTTTGAGCTTGCATTTTTAGTTCATTAATGCATTCATCATTTAACCCATAAAAATATTTTTTATTGTGTAAATGGTGAACTTTTCTACTATACCCAAGGGTCATCTTTGAGCTAACTAATGCCTCATATGCAGTTTCTAACCCATTAAGTTGTATTTTAATTTTTTCATCAGCGTTGCCTTCCTCCATTTTATCATAAACTATCTTGTAAAATAGTGCCATTATATCCCGCATATCCTCTTCATTTCTAAAGATTTTATCCTGACGAACTCTATCGTAATATGCTGATGACATGAATATTAAAGCGGAAAATGCACCTATACCTGATAAAAAAGTTGCATAACCCCCTAAAGAAATTAAAGATTCATCTTTTCCATCATTATCTGCGTCCCAACCAGAAAAAAATAAATATGTAAAAGACGCAATTACAAGAATAATAGCAATAGTAAGAAGATTCTCGCACATGAATCTTCTTAAATGAGATATCCAGCCAAATACTTTTTCAAATATTTTCATCTGCCTTTGCTGGCTCTGGCGAAGTCTGAGAAATTTCAGAACGTAGTCTTTTATTATCTATTTTAAGCGAGATGGTTCTAACGGAATTATAAAGTAATCCCATTAAAACCCCCACTATGAAAACCGCGAGCAATATAACATATTTCGGAGTATCAACAGCAAAAGGAAGTGGATAGAGATTAATAGATGTATAATCTCTATTAGATACTGCGAAGGTTACGAATAAGAACGCAACAAAAACATATGATAAAAGTTTTACCAGCTTTTTTGTTGTGCGTAACATTTGAACCTACTTTTTGTTTACGCGTTCACGCAGTTCCTTACCTGCACGGAAGTATAATGCTTTTCTCTTTCCAAGTTGCACTTTAGAACCTGTTTTAGGATTTCTTGCTTGTCTTGGTTCACGCTCTCTTGTTGAAAACGCGCCAAATCCCCTTAGCTCTATTCTATCTCCACTAATTAATGCATTAGACATCTCTCTAAAGATAGCATTAACTGCTTTCTCAAGCTGTCTAACATTGAGTTTTGGAAAGGCTCTGGATAATTTATATATAAGTTCAGATTTTGTCATGTTTCAAAAATATTTAATTAATGGTTAGTTATTAATTCACTGGGCAGACCATATAGAGATAATACCAGAAGTAGTCAATGACTTTGCTCTATTCTCTATAATTTTTGCTATACTATCAAGTTCAGATAAAAAACCAAAGTCTTTTTCCTTAATTTCTACATCTACAATTTTTATATCTGGGTTTAAAGATTTATTTTCAATTAACCACTGTCTTGCTTCAGCTTCCCCACCAATTGCATCAACTAATTTTAGCTCAAGAGCGCGCTTTCCACTAAAAGCCTTACCGTTAGCGACTTTAGCAAGTTCTTCCTCAGAAAATCCCCTGCGCTCTTTAACCAAGTTTGCAAAGTAAGAATACATATCACCAATGATTTCTTTAAGAGCCGCTTCGGATTCAGGCGTAACCTTTTCAAACATAGAAGGGCTTGCTTTTAGAGGGCTTGATTTAACTTCTATTGGTTTTATGCCGATTTTTTCTGCAAGTTCGGTTACTTCAGCCGTTTGAAACAAAACCCCTATGGAGCCTGTCAGGCTGCTTTCATGCACATATATTCTCTCACCACCTAGCGCTGCCATATAGGCTGCTGAAGTTCCCATACTTTTAATTACAGAAACAACAGGTTTTACTTGAGATATTTCTTTAATTTGGTTGTAAAGCGTTTCACCGCCAGTAACCGTTCCACCAGGGCTATTAATTCTTAGAACAACAGCTTTGACGTGTTTATCTTCTTTGATGGTGTTAAAAAGCTCTTCTCTTTCAATATCTTCAATTATTACACCCTCAAGTGAGTATCTTGCAATATAATCGCCAGAAGGAAGAGAGTCACTAGAAAACATCACTGTAGCGGCAGCCGCAATAGATAAAGCAAGAACGGACAAAACCCTCCAGAAAGTTAGCTTTCTTTTGAGTTTTGCCCTATCTAGCAATAAATCAGCGGATATATTCACCAATCCTTACTTCTTCTTTTTGCTTTTTGCCTCTGATTCAGACTTAGCTTCTTCAAGAGCTGCACCTAGAATATCTCCAAGACTTGCACCGCTATCTGTTGAGCCGAATTCAGCAATTGCTTTTTTCTCTTCTTCAACTTCAAGAGCTTTGATTGAAAGTGTAACCTTACGGCTTGACTTATCAACGCTCATGACCTTAGCGTCGATTCTTTCACCAACCGCAAATCTGTCGGTTCTTCTATCCGCCTTGTCACGAGCTAAATCGACTTTCTTGATGAATGACTTAATTCCATCTTTAATTTCGACCTCTATGCCGTCTTCTTGAATTCCAGATATTGTGCAGGTTACAGGCTCACCTTTGGTGATTCCTTCGAATCCTGATTCTAGAGGATCTTTCTCAAGTTGCTTAATGCCTAAGCTGATTCTTTCTTTTTCTGGTTCAGTTTCAAGAATGATTGCTTTAATTACATCGCCTTTTTTATAGGCTTTGATTGCAACTTCAGGAGCTTCTGACCAGCTAATATCGCTTGAATGGATAAGACCATCAATCTCGTCATCAAGACCAATGAAGATACCAAAATCAGTGATGTTTTTAATTTCACCTTCAATTACAGTGCCTTTAGGATGTTTATCAGCATATAAAGCCCATGGATTTTCTTCGCACTGTTTAATTCCAAGACTCAAGCGATGCTTATCTTCATCTATATCAAGAACCATCACTCTAACTTCTTGGCTTAGAGCAACTAGCTTGCTTGCATGAACATTTTTCTTTGTCCAGCTCATTTCAGAAACGTGAACAAGGCCTTCAATACCTGGTGCGATTTCTACGAATGCGCCGTAATCAGTGATGTTGGTAATACGTCCTGAATGTTGAGAGTTGGTTGCATATTTTGTATTCGCGCCAACCCAAGGATTTTCTTCAAGCTGTTTAAGACCAAGTGAAACCCTTTTTGTATCAGCATTATACTTAGTGACCATAACCTTAATTGTTTGGCCAAGTGATAGCACTTCAGATGGGTGATTGATTCTGCGCCATGAAATATCTGTAATGTGAAGCAATCCGTCAACTCCACCAAGATCAATGAACACACCGTAATCAGTGATATTTTTCACTACGCCGTCAAGAATCATGCCTTCGTTTATTTTGCCTAGAAGCTCGTTTCTGAGTTCTGATCTCGATTCTTCTAAGATTGCGCGGCGAGAAACAACTATATTTCCGCGTTTTCTATCCATTTTAAGAATTACAAACGGCTGGCTCATTCCAATTAGCGGATCAACATCTTTCACAGGGCGAATATCAACCTGACTTCCCGGTAAGAATGCAATTGCACCCTCTAAATCCACTGTAAAGCCACCTTTTACCCTACCAAAAATTACGCCATTAACTTTTTGCTCTTTTTCATGTGCATCTTCTAGACGCTTCCATGCTTTTTCACGGAGAACCTTCTCGCGGCTAAGCATTGCGTCACCGTTTCTGTTTTCGGTTTTTTCGATGTAAACTTCAACTTCATCGCCAACTCTTAGCTCTGGATTTTCTCCACCTAAGAAAAATTCTTTGAAAGGAACTCGGCCTTCTGATTTTAGGCCTACATCAATTGTAACAAATTCGTTATTGATTGAGGTTATCAATCCTAAAACTACTGAGCCTTCTTTTTTCTCGTCTTTGTCTAGATAGTCTTGGAAAAGATCAGCAAAATTTTCACTTGATTCGTAGTTTTGGATTGCGCTCGCAGATAAATTCATGGTTCGTTTTAACTTTGGTTAGGGTTTAAATAAATAACACATCCGCATTCTATAAAAAATGCAGGGATTGCACTGATAGATATGTTTCTCAAAAAAATCAAGATATTTTTATAAAACTCCATATCTCCTTCTGGTTAAAACTAGCAACATTCCCATCCCTATTCCTATGGCAAGAAGTGAAGACCCGCCATAACTGAGGAACGGCAATGTCATTCCCTTAGTTGGCAAAAGATGAATTGAAACACCTATATTAATTAGAGATTGAACCCCAAATTGAGTTAATAAACCCACAATTGCGATCGAAACAAATAAGTCTTTTTCCTGCATTGCCCGATAAAATCCCTTCACCACGATATATGCAAATACCGACATTACAAACAAACATGCAAAAAGGCCATATTCTTCACCTAATACCGCAAAAACAAAGTCTGTGTGAGAATCTGGCAGAAACTGCTTTACCGTGCCCTCACCTGGCCCAACCCCAGTTATTCCACCTGACTGAAAGGCCTCTAAAGATTTATCGACCTGATAATTATCAGACTCTTCGGGATTTAAAAATGTCTCTATCCTCTTATTAACATGCGGAAAGAAGACATAAGCTGCATATAGCCCCACTATCCCCACCATACTAAGCCCCATCACGGCATATACTGGAAGGCCAGCAACAAAAAATTGCGCCACCCACATCATAGTCACTGTCACTACCATTCCAAGATCTGGCTGCATTAATAGCAAAACAATAACAAAACAATATAGTATTGTAGAAAGTAAATATCCTGCAAATCCCGGTGTGATATATCTTCTGGCGAAAAACCATGCCGATACAACCGCAAAGAATGGCTTCATAAACTCTGAAGGCTGGATAGATACCCCCGCTATGCGAACCCATCTTCTTGCGCCTTTTATCTCATCTCCAACAAATGGAACAATCATCAGCAAAAGCAATGCCAATAAAAGTCCGATAACAGATAGCCGCCTGATGGTTACAACATCAAGCATTGAAATAATCACTATAACGGCTAAACAAAGCATTAGAAAAAACAACTGCCTGTAGGCAAAATATTGCCCATCTAGGCCAATTCTTTTTGCAACCGCTGGACTTGATGCAAAACCCATAATCGCGCCAATAAATATCAAAATTAGAATCGAAGCAAATATGCCTCTATCTACCGTCCACCACCATCGACCAAAATAACTTTGATTTCTTCGGCTAACCCTTGACACTGTTTTCATGATATTTACTCTTAATTATTTGCTCTTGGCCATCCTCAAAACCATATCGCGGAATGCATCCCCCCTGTGCTCGAAGCTCTTCCACTGATCAAAAGAGGCGCAAGCTGGTGAAAGCAAAACAACTGGCTGATTTCCAGTGCTGTTATCAATTTCGGATGCAGCATCTTTCGCTGCCATTTCAACTGCTTTTTCAAGAGTTGTGCACTTTACAAAGTCTACTTCACCGTTAAGTGTTTCTGCAAACTCTTCTTCTGCTTCACCTATCAAATAGGCTCTTGTAATACGCGGAAAATATTTCTTGAGTGATTTTATTCCGCCTGCTTTGGGCTTTCCACCCGCTATCCAATAAACATTATTATAGCTCCCAAGTGCCTTAGAAGCCGCATCAGCATTGGTTGCCTTGCTATCATTAATAAACTTGACACCCTTTATAGTTGCCACCGTCTCCATTCTATGGGCAAGACCTGGAAAAGTTCTCAATCCCTTATATATATCACCTGAAGAAACACCCAAAACCTTTGCTGCAGCTATCGCAAATGCAGCGTTTTGCCAGTTATGCTCACCTGTTAGGCTATCAATTCCCGATATATCATACTCCCCTGTATTACTCATGTTAATCGCTTCGTATATCAAAGCATCATAAACCGATAATCCACCTGCAAGCTCTCTTGTGCCACTAACAGGAATAATTTGCTGATGATTAGGGTTTGAACGTAAAAAATCCTGAATTCCCATACCGTAAGTGTCATCAACACCGATAATTGCAAAATCTGATTTTAATTGATTATTGAAAATCCGCTTCTTTGCTGTGACATAGCCAACCATATCGCCATGCCTATCGAGATGATCAGGACTGATGTTCAACAAAATTGCGATATGAAAACGAGTTTTATCAATCAAATCAAGCTGATAAGATGATGTTTCAAGAACATAAATTCCATCTTCTGCAAGGGGATTTAAATCAAGAACAGGAGTTCCCAAATTTCCGCCAACTTCGACCTTTAAACCTGCACACTTTAATATGTGTGCTATTAACGAGGTTGTGGTAGATTTCCCGTTAGTTCCTGTAATTCCAATATATTTTGCTTTAGGATTTTCTCTGTATAAAACTTCGATGTCCCCAATTATATCCACACCTTTTTGTAGTGCAATTTCCACAACCTTAGCAGGTTTAGGGTGGGTAAGCGGCACACCAGGGCTTAAAACAAGGGTGGAAATATCGCCCCAATTCCAGCTTTCAGGCTCTGAAACTATAGCCTTAGAAGGCGCAGCCGCCCTCGCCTGTTCAGAATCATCCCAAGCGAAAACCTTAGCCTTTGCCGATAACAATGATTTTATGGTTGATATACCACTTTTGCCGAGTCCGAAAACGCCGACACTTTTTCCAGAAAATGATGATGCTATTATTGCCATAGCACAAGACTATAGCGAGTCAGATTGATATAACAAACGGAAAATTATAATTTGTGAGGTTTAGGCACTGTTATTTAATCCACCTTAATGTTTTGATATACTTGCCTTTAGAGTTGGAAATCGTGTATAGCTTCACAGATGTTTAGTTAAGCCTCGCGGCTTTCGCGACAAGCAACCGCTAATGGCTATAAATCAAGGTGAAATAAAATAATGAGCAAACCGCAAGCACACGAATATATATATAAATTAAAACCTTACGTTGGTGGAAAGTCAAAAGTTGAGGGAATAGAAAAAACCATTAAGCTATCTTCAAACGAAAATCCTTTGGGGGCAAGCCCAAAAGCTACTGAGGCTTATAAGAATGCGGCTTTCTCTCTTAATCGCTACCCTGATGGGGCGCACACAAAACTGCGCGAGGCGATTGCAAAGCACTATAACTTAGATGAAAAAAATGTAGTTTGCGGCGTTGGTTCTGACGAAATAATCGCGCTGTTAATCCACTGCTATGCTGGTGTTGGCGATGAAATTATTCACACTGAACACGGCTTTTTGATGTATCAGATATATGCCAAAGGCTTCGGAGCAGTTCCCGTTAAAGCGAAAGAAGAAAACCTTACAACCAGTGTTGATGAGATTTTAAAAGTTGTGACTGATAAAACCCGAATTGTTTTTATCGCCAATCCTAATAATCCGACAGGTTCATATATTAGCCGATCTGAGATTGAGAGACTTAGAAAAAGCCTTGCCGACAATATCATTCTTGCTATCGACGGTGCATACGCCGAATATGTGGAGGAGGATGATTATTCCGATTGTTTTGATATGGTTAAATCAACTGACAATACCGTAGTTTTAAGAACTTTCTCGAAAATATATGGTCTTTCTTCTTTAAGAATTGGATTTGGATATGCTCCCGATGATATAGCAGACGCACTCAACAGGGCGAGAGGGCCGTTTAACGTTTCAACCCCCGCCAGTGACGCCGCAATTGCCGCTCTTGAAGATAGAGAATACATTAAAAAAGTTGTAGAATTCAATAGAGTGCAAAGAGAATATCTAAGAGCCGAATTTACTCAAATTGGCCTTCATGTATATCCAAGTGCAGGGAATTTTCTTTTAGTAAAGTTTCCTGAAAACAAAGAATTAAACGCTGAGTCAGTGAATGCAAAACTAATGGCAAAGGGAATTATTGTAAGAGATACAGTAGCATATGGCCTTTCAGATTGCCTAAGAATTTCAGTTGGCTCTAATGAAGAAAACCAGACTCTTGTTAGTGCAATAAAGCAAATATTCAGCAACGCAGTTAGTAAATAATGATTATAACGGTGCCTGACAGCATTCATATTATCGGGTTAGGGCTGATTGGTGCATCCATTGGAGCAAAATTAAAGAAGATAAATCCTGATATATATATATCGGGCGGTGACCTAAAAGAAGCTGAATATTGCCTGCAACATGGAATTATTGACTCCATATCTACCAAAGATCCAGATATCATTGTTGTTTGCACTCCCGTTAATGCAATTGCTGAAATAGTTGTCTCACTCCTCAAAACTTATGATTCTAGCATTATAACCGATGTTGGGTCGGTTAAATCATCAATTTTACGCGAGGTTGAAAAGCAATTTCCAAACCCTTCGCGGTTTATTCCTGCGCACCCTATTGCTGGTTCGCATTTAACTGGTGCGGCTAGTGCAAATCCTGAATTGTTTGCGCAAAAAAAGGTTATTATTACCCCTACAAACAATGATGATTATTTTATTAATAAAATCACATCTTTCTGGAATTTGTTAGAATCATCAGTTGAGATTATGGATGCCGAAAAACACGATATGATTTACGCCGAAGTTTCGCATTTGCCACAGCTAATTAGCTTTGCATTTGCACCACATGTTAACATAACCTCAGAATTTACAAGGCTATCCACTTCAGATATTAACTTGTGGAGACCAATATTTCAGGCAAACGAAAAATTCATTAAAATCAGCTTAGATAAATTCGTCAAAAAACTTGATAAATATGATAAGAGCGCAATTCTAACTCCAGAAATAATTTCTAAATGCCTAATCAGCGAGCATGAAAAATATGCTGGAACAGGCTGGAAAACTCTCAACACCCCTGCCCCTCACAACTCTCTATCATGCACCATATCTCAATTGATAGATAACCTAAAAGCGGCAATGTAAAAGTTATTTCAAATTTGCGCTAATTATTAATTTATATTAATAATTCGTATATACTCATGTATTAATATTATAGCATGAGAAAGAGTAACATAACCCATGATTTGATTCGCTCCCTTGCTTCCCTCCCCCTTTATGGGGGAGGGTTAGGGTGGGGGTTTTTGAATAACCTGTGGGGGTTTTTGAATAACACAAATAAAACTAAAAAATGTCATAACATAGTCAGTAACACAAAGGGGGCGACGGCAATTGAATTTGCGATTGCAGCTCCTGTTCTTTTTATGTTCACTTTTGGGATATTAGAAACATCAACCGTTATGTTTGCGAAAGGCGTTTTAGAAAGCTCGGTTTCTTCAGCCTCACGCATGGGAAAAACGGGATTTGTAGCCGAAGGCATGAGCCGCGAAGAATACATCCAGCAAATGGTTAAGCAAAAAGCCGCAGGGCTTCTAAAACCAGAAAAGCTAGCGATAAAAACCAAGACATACGAAAGTTTTGATAACATCGGCAAACCCGAACCATGCAACGATGTTAACGGCAATGGCAGTTGTGAAGTTTCCGAATATCAAGATATTAACGGCAATGGCAAGTGGGATGCCGACATGGGAAGTGCAGGTCTGGGCGGCGCAGGGGATATTGTTGTTTATACCGTCACCTACCCATGGCAGATAATGACCCCAATAATTCAGAGCTTTATTGGCGAAAACGGCAAATACGACATCTCATCAAGCATAGTGGTTAGAAACGAGCCTTATGATGTGAATTAGTAGCGGCTATCTGGATATTCCTGATTGAACAGAACTCTCTACTGGAGATAAAAAACCTTTGGGATTAAGAAGTTTTAGGTTGGAATATTGAGGTGGATAAATATTCCTAGAGTATTGACAACCACCTGCATCAACCCAAGTAGTTCTGTCACGCACACCATACGATGCTAATTCATAAGTACCGAGCTTTCTATACTGATCTTTTGATGCAAGGCATAACCTATGCGTTTTAACGTCTGAATCAGGGTGATGTATAGTTTGCATTTCTACATCAAACAAATCTAAAACGTTTTTTTTATAAAACAAACCCAATTTAAGCTCTCTTGAATCACTTACAATGCGCCCAAGTAATTTATTAAAACCTTTATAAAAGCCCTCACAATGTTTATCAGGAAGAACATCAAAGTAAAAATCTTTGACTGAATCATTACTATTCACAAATTTTGCAAATATTCCAAGTTCCTCTTTTTTATCAGATTTTAGCAACTCTTGCTTAATACTGCCCTGCCGTGCAAGACCAGCAAACCTTGCAAGAAATGGATTTATAATTTGCTGTATGCCTAGTGCCATATGTAAACTCAATACTACCTAAATTTATTTGAACTCCATTTCATTTAACCACAAATCACCACAAAACTCTCGTTAAACTTTTATTACAATCAACATCAAAATTAGATAAATTACTAAGTTTAATTAATAATCGCGATACTATAACGCGGTACAATAATTAATAAATAAAAAACAAAACCTTCCCCCTTTATGAGGGAAGGAATACAGAGACCAAATTAAATTGCGAAATACTACTTCTTTAGCTCTTCCTGTCTTTTTGAAGTAGCACCTGCAATTTTATAAGGCTGCGCACTCAAAAGATATTCGATTGTATATTTTGGTCTAATGTTCAATTCATCATGTGGCAAAGCACCAGAAATTGCTCTTTGCTCTTTCACATACGTTGCTATTTCTATTGGCTGTAATTTTTTATCAGATATAGGATCTAAAGTAATGCTACGTACACTATATTGAGATTCAATTACTGCTGTGCTAAGCCTAGGCGTGCTAAATTTTATTTCATCTTCAGTTTTAATAACTTGAGATATTCTAAAATGATCTAAAAAATTTTCTTCAGTTATAGCACCATCACTTCTGACAATTAAATCTTGGATTAATACATCAAGATCCTTGATAAACTGCACCGCTTGCCTTCTATCCAATACCGAGTGATAAAGCTCATTTAGAACTTCTAATTTACCTTGATCATCTTTAACCCAGTACGGATTAAAAACAGAAGATTCTCCTACCTTTTTTTTCGTTTCTCCTACTAATTCTCTCAGAATAGGATACCCCTCAAGGACGGCTTGTCTTCTATTATAGAAAATTGACATACTCAAAAACACTCCTAAAATAAATTAACATTATTACTGGTAACAAATTAAAGAAAAAACAACTAAGATCAAGTTAAACTTTTATTACAATCAACATCAAAATTAGATAAATTACTAACTTTAATTAATAATTGCGATACTATAACGCGCTATAATCGTTAATATAATCTCAACTCGGTATAAGGATTAGAAAAACGCTCCTCCTTTATGGGGGAGCGAATTTATAATCCTTATCGCGCGCAGAGATTAATATATCTCTAAACCTCCCGATGAATGGAGAGGAAATACAAAGGCTAATATTAACGTTAAAAAGTTAGAAAATAATAAGAATGATTAAAATGATAAAACTCATAAAAAATATATTCAAAAACAATTCGGGTATGGCGATGGTGGAGATGGCTCTTGCCGCACCTATTATGGTTACGCTATTAATTGCTGGGGTTGAGGTCTCAAGATATGTTCAGCTAAATCAAAAGATTGATAGAGCCGCAACCACCATTGCCGACGTTATTACACAAGGAGAGAGCATATCCTCAACCGAAATTGACAAGGTAATGTCTGCGATGGACTATATCACAGCCCCCTACCCCTTTCTTGAAAACGGTAAAGTCATAATCTCAAGGGTTTACAAGGATGGCAGCTACGCCCCAACAGTAGCTTGGCAATATGTATCAACAGGTGGAATTATCGCCACCAGCCATATTGGAAGCGTTGGTGGAACGGCAAACATTCCACCCGATTTTACCATGATTGATAAAGAAGACGTAATTATTGCTGAGGTTTTTTATAAATTTGAGCCAGTTCTCGCGCCCGAACAAGTTGCAAGTGATGTTTTATATAAGGTTGCATATTTGCGCCCGCGACTTGGGGGACTTCAAACTCTGGCAAGCAATTAAGGATTAAATCAATGCTAATCAAATTAATGAAACATCTTTTAAGCGATGAAAAAGGCTCTGCATTTGCCTTAATCGGATTTTCTATATTCGGCCTTGTTGCAGCATCTGGGGCGGCGGTTGATTATAGCCGCGCCTATATGCTTGAAGCAAAAATGTCTGCGGCTCTTGATTCTGCTGGTCTTGCCGCTGGCGCCGTTGCTAATACACGCGATATAGAAGCTGAAGTTCAGAAGTATTTCAAAGCCAACATGCCAGATGATTTCATGGATGCCACATTCGATGGCCCCCACGTTACAATGAGTGAAAATAAGCAGGTTTTAAATCTCGATGTTTCGGCAACCCTTCCAACTGCATTTATGAAAGTGTTTGGAATGAATGAGATAGAAGTCTCAGCCGAAGCAGAAATAACCAGAGCGAACAAAGGCTTAGAGCTTATATTAGTTATGGATACCACAGGGTCGATGGCTTCAAATGCCTCTGGTGATAGCCGTCCTAAAATTGATGCGATGAAGCAAGCAGCAACCGATTTAATTGACATTCTTTACGGCGATAAAGAGGAATTTGAAAATCTCTATGTTGGCTTAGTATCATACGGAGCAGTTGCAAATATCGGCGCACATAGAACATCGTGGATAAAGGATAATTTATCCACTCTATACCCTGCAAATTATCCTGCGGGAAGGGTTAAGTGGAAGGGTTGCGTATTTGAACGAACCAATGCCTCAGGCACAAGCGACGACCTAGACACATCAGATGAACCGCCAAGCGCAACTAATAACAACACTCTTTTTAACGCGTTTTTCTGGCAAGATTGCGGTCTTCCAAATAATTGCTCAGTTGAAGATGGTAATAATTCAAACAATGATAATAACTGGATTAGAAATTCAGATGGCAATATAACAATAGTTGATAGTTATTCTCGGGCAGATAATCCCGCCACTCTCACCACTGAGAATATCGCCACCATGCGTAATGAAATGAATAATTTCAGAGGTCCAAACACAGGCTGCGGCCAACCACTTATGCCTATGGTGCAAAGTAAAACGGTTATAAAAGATAAAATCAAAAGCCTCATTCCATGGGGGCGCGGCGGAACGGCTTCAAGCACAGGTATAATCTGGTCATGGCGGATGTTATCTCCCAAATGGCGGGGAATGTGGGAACATGTGGATGCAAAACTTCCACTTGATTACAAAACCCCGTTAATGGAAAAAGTTGTGGTAATGCTAACCGATGGTGAAAACAATTTTTACACTCCGTTTGGCAGTGCTGGTTCTAGCTGGTCTGACTTCACAGGATACCGCCGCATTGGTAATAATGAGCTAGGTGTTAACACCAAAGAACCAAACGGTAGGCGCGAAATCAATAATCGAACTCTATCTACCTGCATAAAAATGAAAGCCGAAGGAATTATCATATACACAATTACCTTCGGATTAAGTGGAAGCGGAGCCGCAACCGTTGAAGCGCGCAATACATTCAGAAGCTGCGCCAGCAAACCAGAGTTTTACTTCGATTCGCCAAATGAAGAAAACCTGAAAACTGCTTTTCGCACTATCGGCGACTCACTCGCTAATTTGAGAATAAGCAAGTAGCCATCAATTTACATAATCTTTTCCCAGCTTTTATCTTTCTGGCGGAAATGATTAACTTCATAGCCAAGAGATTTATATTGGCTCATTCTGTTTTTGGCTCCGCTTAATTTGTCTGGAATTGTTCCATCAAATATATCAGCGCACTTTTCATAATTAGCAGCGGATGAAAGTATTTTCTCATTTGTTACAACAACATAGGTTGCAGAGTTTTGATTATCCTCATCACACCTTATTACAACTGGTTGGCGTGGTAAATTCTCGTCTTTAAATGTCGCATGCGGCAGAAATGCAGTTTGGCCGAATGTCCATAAATATTTATCAACTTCATCAACCTTATCAGCATCTGCAAGCACAATCGCTCTGCCGCCTGATTCAAGAATTTTTTGCAATAACGGAGGCAATACCTTCTCAAAAGGTGAAGTTGTAAGTTCATAAAAATTTATTGTTGTCATAATCTATATCTCCTGACTATTATTTATTAAGTAATAAAATCACTTAATACAAGTCAGGATTTTTAAGCACCAAATTATCATGGGTTCATTGTTATAGGATTAGATGGATATGCACTTATAAAAATATTTTTGGGAAGCACTGCGTGTAATTTATCAATCCAATCATCAAACTCTCTTAAATTTAGCTTTCTTGGTTTGCCATCTTTCTCTGTTGCTTTTTCTGATGCACGGCACATACACCACAAAAAAGCATTAGAGGTCATATTAGGTAAATTAGATAAATCAACTCTTATAAGATGATTATGCTTTTCAGTTAAAGTGTTATATTCGCTAACTGCATCAATAAAACACTTAGCTAATAAAGTGCATTCTTGTATTTCATGTACAGCTGGATAATCAGAAATTGGGTAGCGTCCTTTATATCTCTGTAAATAATCATCCAAACCACTAATAAGATTAGTCCCATTTAGATAATCATGTATTAAAAAACTAATTGCAACGGTAATAGCATCTGCTTTTCTTTCAGAAGTCCGTGTTAATTGGCAATCTTCATCGATAGAAGACAGAATCAAATGGGACAAGTCATGAATAGCAACAAAATTAGGTGTAAACAATGCCTTAGCTTCTTCACCCTCAACTAACCCAGCTATTGAAAAACCAGTATAATTTTTTTCAGCTAAAGTAGCATTTACTTCATCTGTAACATCAGAAAGACCCTTTTGTTTCCAGTTTTCGATATGAAACTGAATTAAACTTCTCCCATTTAAATCTCTATATTCAACCATTAAGTCTCATCCAAAAGCATATATCACTAATTAAATCATAACCGAATAATACTTTATTAATATTAATATATTATGACAAAATACAAAGCCTATTGATAATGAATGCAAGATGGAAAAAAATTTATTGTTGTCATAACCCAATTTATACATTTATTTAATCTGGAAAGAACATAGTCATACAATTTGCAAAATAAAAATACAACGTGAACAATATTCCCAAATGGCAGGAAGAGGGCAATCCTTATATATGGATGCCTTACACACAAATGCACACTGCGCCGATGCCAATTGCAGTTAAGAAAACTGAGGCATGCAAGATAATTCTAGAAAATGGAAGCGAACTGATTGACGGAATCTCTTCATGGTGGAGCACATGTCACGGTTATAACCACCCACATATAATTCAGGCAATGCGCAATCAACTAGAAACAATGCCGCATGTGATGTTTGCAGGAATTAATCACGACCCAGCACTTACTCTTGCAAAGAGGCTAGCAAAGATTACCCCAGCAGGATTAAACCGCGTTTTCTTTAGTGATTCTGGCTCTGTTGCAGTTGAAGTTGCAATGAAAATGGCTGTGCAATATTGGAAGAACAAAGGAGACAGTAAGCGCAACCGCTTTATATCTTTTAATGGTGGTTATCACGGCGATACAATGGGTGCAATGTCTGTTTCATGCACGTATGACGGAATGCACAAGATGTATAACGCATATATGCCGATGCAGTTTATTTGCGATATTCCCAATGATGAATATGCATTTGCAGAATTTGACGAGCTACTCTCAGATTTAGGAAAACAAATTGCAGGACTAATAATCGAACCGCTTGTTCAATGCGCTGGAGGATTTAAGTTTCATTCAGCCGATATTCTTGCAGAGCTTTATCGAATATGCAAAAAGCATGGAATAATTTTTATTGCCGATGAAATCGCGACAGGGTTTGGCAGAACTGGATATATGTTTGCCTGTGAAGAAGCGGGAATTACTCCTGATATTATGTGCTTAGGAAAGGCTTTAAGTGCAGGCCACATATCACTTGCGGCTACAATTGCAACCGACGAAATTTTCAACGCATTTTTAGATAATGATTGGCATAAAGCATTGATGCACGGCCCTACTTTTATGGCGAATCCTCTTGCTGCAGCGGCAGCAAATGCCTCTCTCGATCTATTTGAAAGCGAGCCGCGTTTAAGCCAAGTTGAAGCAATTGAAAGTAAAATGCGCGAACTTTTAGCACCTCTTTATTCCTTACCTTGCGTGCGTGATGTAAGGGTAAAGGGAGCAATCGGCGTTGTTGAATATGATAAAGATGCAGTGCCAGTTTCATTTTTGAGAAAAGCCTTTATCGATCACGGAGTCTGGCTTCGCCCTCTAACAGGGTATATATACGTTATGCCGCCGTTCATTATATCAGATACAGAACTGGAAAAAATCGTCCTCTCAATTCATAAAGTCTTAAATGATATACCCTAAAATTAGTTATTTAAAGACAGAGTGTAGTTTGTGACAGCATTAAGAAATAAATTCCTAGCTTTTATATCTGGAGATTCATGCGCAGATGTAGTAAGAAAATTTGCTGAGAAAAATTCTATATCGCCATCTCTAGTTGTAAATGGCAACGTCAATAGCGCAATAGCATTTCTCAAAACCAATAAAACTCCAAATTATCTTCTAATCGAAATTGCATCAAAAGAAACTGCAATTGCCGATTTAAACTCACTCGCAGAAGTCTGTGAGCCAGACGTTAAAGTTATTGTTTGCGGCGATATAAACGAACTGAGCTTTTATAAGCAGCTGATGGATTTTGGGGTAGATGAATATCTTCTAAAGCCCTTTACTGAATCTGATCTTGTGGCAACTTTTAATAAAATAAACAGCCCTAAGCAAAATAGCCAAGCAGAAACTACAACTAATCCTGCAAAGAAAATCGCAGTTATTGGAACCAGAGGTGGTTCTGGTTCAACCTCTCTTGCCCTTAATCTGGGCTTATTAATTGCCAAAAAGAATCAGACTCCCACTGTTTTGGTAGACTTCGATTCTCAATTTGGCACAGTATCTTTAGATCTCGACCTTGAACCAAGTAGAGGATTCAAAGAAGCTCTCGAAAAGCCAGAACGCGTTGATTCAATGTTTCTTGACAGGCTTCTAATCAGGCGCGATGAAGTGTTTAGCATTCTAAGCTCTGAAGAATCATTTGAAGAGGAATATAAAATTTCCGAAGAATCAGGAGTATTACTAATCGCAGGGCTTGAAAAGAAATTCCAAACGATTATATGCGAAATGCCAAGATTTCTAAGAAAGCATCATCTTAAGGCAATCAATGTGATTGATGATATTATAATCATCAGTGAGCCAAGCGTTGCGGGTCTTCGAGATGCAATGCGTTTGTGCGAATTTTTTGTTGGCAAAATGCAAAAACAAAACATTAAAGTCATAGTGAATAAAATCGGTATGTCTAAAAAGCATGAAATGCCAATTCCAAATTTTGAAAAAAGCATTAAACGCAAAGTTGATTTTCAAATTCCTTATGAAGCTGAAATTTATGGATATTCAAGCACGGGAAAACCACTTGCCGAAATAAATCCTAACTCTAAGTTTCTAAAAACTATTGGCCAAGTTGCAGATAGTTACATAGAAAATAAAACTTCTAAGAATAATAAGAAATCCTCAACGTCAATCTTCTCAAAAGTCTTTAAAGCTCAAGTTTAGGCGCCGTTAGGCTCTGTTGTTAAATAGGCCGTATACAAGTGGCGTGGCTATGACCACAAAGAAGAACATTACTATAAAGTAAGGAACTGTAGTTCTTTGTCTAATCAGATAAGCCTGTGAAGGGTTATCTGGATTGTAATAAGCCGTTATGCTTTCGCCAATTACAAAATTCATTGTATATCTTTCGGCTTTTGTGTAATCGCCTCGAAAATTATACTTTATACTTCCTGGAAATATTTTGGCGGATGTATAGGTTCTACCATCATGCGCTTTATATTGATATATAACGTATGGTTCATAGATGTAATCTGTCCATCCATCAGAGTTTTTCTCATATCTTGCCTGAACTTGTGTATCAATAATTGTCGCCTCAATTGGCAAGAAATTATTTAACTGATGATTTTCCCTTCTGATATCAACAATGCTTATAACCAGCGTAAGCGATAACATAACTCCAATTACTGCAACTATGAGATGATTCTTATAAAAGTTGGCTAAACCAAACAATCCAGAAGCCGACTTTTTGCCTTTATTCCCTAGAATTTCAGCAAGATCAGGTACTACCTTTTTAACTATCTTCGCCATAAAAACCTCTCAAATGTCATGCAATGTTAACTTAATAGTAACACACTAGCATGAACAATAGGTTAACGTGGCATGACGTGGAGAGTCAGAAAGCTATAGTTTTTCTTGGATTGCCGTTGTCGGACTTCGTCCTCCGCTCAGTGACGGAAGCAAAAATATTACTTAAACTTGGAATCTGGCTTCTTCTTCGTCTACTTCCACCACGTCTTTAGGGCTGAGCTTCATTTCATTATGAGCCGCACCTGCGGGGATCATTGGGTAAACGTTTTCTTTTTGGTCAACCGCAATATCCATAATAACGGGGCCTTGATGGTTTATCATCTCGGTAATTCCCGCATCTAAATCTTCGATATTGGTAACTCGCATTCCCTTCATTCCATAGGCATCAGCTAGCTTAACAAAGTCTGGCAATGCATCGCTATAACTTTCAGAATATCTTCCTCCATGAAAAAGTTCTTGCCATTGGCGAACCATTCCCATGTATCTATTGTTAAGAATCACCACTTTAACTGGTAAGCGATATTGAACTGCTGTTGAAAGCTCCTGAATATTCATAAGAATAGACGCTTCACCACTAACACATATCACTAAAGAATCTGGATGTGCAATTTGCACACCAATAGCGGCTGGAAGACCATATCCCATTGTGCCTAAACCTCCAGATGTCATCCACCTTTTTGGTTTATCATATGTCAAAAACTGGGCGGACCACATCTGATGCTGTCCCACGTCTGTGGTTATATAGCGGTCTTTATCTTTCGATAGAGCATCTATTCTTTGCAGTGCATGTTGAGGCTTAATTATATCTTTAGTTTTCTTATATTTAAGGCTATCGCGTGAACGCCATTCGTTAATCTTAACCCACCACTTGTTAAGCTCGGCTCGATTTGTTTTATATTTCTTTTTCTTCCACTCATTAAGCATTTGCTCGAGAACTTCCCCGCAATCTCCAATTAAAGGAATATCTACGCGGATATTCTTATTTATTGATGATGGATCAATATCAACATGAATCTTCTTTGAACCAGGGGAAAATGCATCAACTCTTCCAGTTACCCTATCATCAAAACGCGCACCGATATTAATCATAACATCGCAATCGTGCATTGCGTTATTGGCTTCAAAAGTTCCATGCATTCCAAGCATTCCTATAAAATGTGGATCAGATGTAGGAAAACATCCAAGTCCCATCAAGGTAGAGGTAATAGGAAATCCAGTTTCGTAAACAAATTCATTGAGCAGTTGAGATGCCTTATCACCTGAGTTAATCACCCCTCCACCAGTATAAAAAATTGGACGCTTCGCACTAGCAATCAGCTCAACTGCTTCTTCAATTAACGACTCGTTGGCTCTGGTTACGAATCTATATGTTGGTCTTGGATTTTCTGAAACGCCATGATATTCAGCAGTTTTGATGAAAACATCCTTCGGAATATCTATAACAACTGGTCCGGGTCTGCCAGATTTAGCGACATAAAATGCTTCATTAACCTTATCGCCTAAAAGCTCAGCTTTGGTAACCAGATAATTATATTTAGTGCAAGGTCTTGTAATTCCTGTGGTATCCGCCTCTTGGAACGCATCACTTCCTATCAAATGGCTTGGAACCTGACCAGTAATACACAACAGAGGTATGGAATCCATCAACGCGTCTGTAAGTCCAGTAATAGCATTAGTAGCACCCGGCCCTGATGTTACAAGACATACTCCAACTTTTCCTGTAGAACGTGCATATCCTTCGGCTGCGTGAAGCGCGGCCTGCTCATGACGAACAAGTATGTGGCGAATTTTATTCTGCTTAAACAACTCATCATAAAGAGGCAAAACAGCCCCACCAGGATAACCAAAAATACAATCAACACCTTGATCAATTAATGCTCTTATTACAATTTCAGCACCAGATAACTGCATATTCTCCACTTTATATATTAGGCTATATTATCAAATTATGTGAGATGCGCTTAGTTGTCAATTCTTTCGGGGAAGGTTACCTTTTTAACGTCACTTAAATCTCGCCTATTCCAGTCGTAATATGTCCACCCTGACATTATTTCATCGGGATAAGAAACCTTCTGAGGCATTAGAGCGCACTCTATTCCTGCAAATGTCTCGTCTATATATTGCTGATTATAAACATTATTTTGATAGCGATAACCCTCATCTGGAAATATTACAGCAATATTCTTATCGGGATTATTTTGCGCTATCCACTCTGAAACTAGGAATGCAGCTCCTGAGGTTCCTCCCATAAAAAGTGATTTGTCTCTAAACAATCTATTTGCAGAGATATATGCCTCAAAGGCTCCAACCCAATGAATTTCATCAAAAACTTTATGATTAATATTCTTTGGCATCAGACTATTGCCAAGCCCTCTTAAGATTCTCTTTCCATCAGGATGGCCAAAAATTACGCTATTATGAGTGTCAATTCCAACAATCTTAATATGCGGAAATAGCTTCTTCAAAGTTGCCGCTGTTCCGCACATTGAGCCACCTGTTCCCACTGTTCCAACCAGATAATCTATTCTGCCGATTTTATCAGATAAATACATTGCCAAGTCATCATAAGCATCTGAGTTAACAGGATTATTGTATTGATTTGTGAATACTGTTTCTGGCTCATTTTCTAAAATCTCATTAAGCCTTGCAATTCTTGCCCTCTGATAGCCGCCTTCGCCTGAAGATTTGACTATTTCTAGCCTGACTCCTAAAATCTCGAGTTTTCGTTTTAATAGCGGGTCAATTACAGGGTCGCTAACCAAAGTTAACGAATAATCATATCTCTTTGCAAGCATTGCAAGCGCAAGACCAAAGGTTCCAGACGTTGATTCTATTACCTTGCCACCCTTTTTTAGACGCCCAGCTAAAATCTCATTTTCAATAATACGCTTTGCAGGCAATAATTTCATAACTTTAAAGCAAGCGGCATATAGATTTTTATCTAACCTAGCAATTCTTGGCATTACATAACTTGCTATCGGGGATTTATTGGCATTTGTCATATCTATCATATATTTACCCCTAGCTTTAGATATTCAATCACGTTAATTCCGCTAACATTTCCTATCGCCTCACCTATTCCCACAGCAATTGCGGCAAGTGAGAAAGCGGGAAGTTTCTCGCTATCATCCGCACTTTCGGCCATTCTTGCATTTAATGCAGGCATTAATATAGCCTCGCCAACTGTGAGAATTACAAATCCAGTATACGCATAAACCAAGCTAGGCATTGCATACATCACAAAGAAGCCAACGAAATATAATAAAAATGCTGAAATAACGATCTGGTTATTATTCCACTGATATTTCGAAAAAATCTTACTAAGAGGGATTGATAGAACAATAATCAACCCTGCATTGATTGCAAAAAAACTGCTTATCAGATTCTCATGGTTTAATACTCCGCTTACATATAGCGGCATAGACGAAAACTTTTGGGTATATATCATCCAACCAAAGCATGTGATTAAAAGGGTAATTCTAACTTTGGTTTTACGCGAAACATCTATTAGCCTTCTAAACCATTTATCACCATTATCCGCCAAATTTGGCATATTGCTAGGAAGTTGCAGAGATATAATTATAGCAACAATCAACATGATTGCTGAAAATACAAATGGCATTTGTGGCGATATGTGAGAAGCTAGCATGTGTGATAACGGCGGGCTTAATGCTGCCGCAATATTTGTGCCCATATTCATTAATGCGTAACGATTTAACGATGACTTTCTGCCATAAGCCGCAAGTGTTGTTATAACCATTCCATTCCCTCCGTAACCTATGCCAACAAGAAGCATTGCGGATGCAACTGCAAACGGAGTTTTCGCAAAGTATAATAATGAATAACCAATCGCACATATCAAAAGCGCGGCTGGCATTGCAATTTGTGGTCTTATATGATTGATAAACGGAGCTATCAAAGGCCTTGAGAATCTAAGCCCTACACTTGACATAATCATCACCATACTAGCTTCTGAAGCCGAAAACTTAAGCACTTCAACCATATAGACTGCAATAATTGAAAGAACGGCAAAGAAGCCAAAATTGGTTATCGTAAGTGAGCTAAATGCAATAGAAAACCAGTCTGAGTAAATCTCTTTTGTTTTAGAGGTAATAACTTTAGGCACTGTTCTAGACAATGTTCTAATCATGATTGCAATGAAAGCTCGCCTGCATTATTTGCAAGTCTCTCTCTCCTTGCTTTTTCGGCATCAGAGAACTTGCCAGTCACATTTTCTGTAAGTTTAAAGCCAAGCAGAGATAGCAAAAGGGTTGCACCTTCATGAAATAAACTGCTTAGACCAACACCAAACTTTACACCCAAGAACTCTGTTCCCCCTAAACCTGCCACATAAGCGGCAGAACCACCAGAAACTGCTCTAAAGGTATTAAACCCGCTGCGTGATAAATCTATTAAGTTTGGAAGCGGTGAAATATCTTTTAGTTTAATTGAGGCAACGCCTGTTGTTATCTCACTACCAGAGTTTTTGGTGTCAATCGCAATTGCTACACTGCTTTTATCACTCTCAACCAACGAAGCCGCTTTTGTATCATTCCCTCCATCACATACGAAGGCAACTTTCTTGCCTTTTTTAATCAGGCCATCTACAAAGTTTCTTTTATCATCGCTTGTTTGTTCGAAGTGAATATTAGGCGATTCAAAGATATTCATGCTAGATCTTTTATTAATTTCATTTGCCGTGTGGATTGCATTTTCTTTATCAGTTCCAGTTAGCATGATAATATTTTTGCCGCGTTTTTTTAGCTCAACTAATGAGTCAATGGTTGATTGATTTACTCTGTCAATCATCGAATATTTAGTAAACCTAACTTCACCTGTATCATTATTAGTTACCATTGCTATTGAAATATCTGGATTTTCACCATCCAAAATATTAGCAGGAATTTCAATCCCCATCTTTGCATAAGTCGCCTTTGAACCAATAATAACTTTATGCCGAACGCCGTTTTCATCGGTTACTGTTTTATTAACCCCATGCGATGCATCGCCGTTATCTTTAACTTCATAAGAATTTGCAAGATTTGCGCCGCCATTATTGTTGGCGTTAGAATATTCATATATAGCCATAGCTGCTGGATGTCTTGATATCTCATTGCGTTCTGCCGCTGCAATTAAGGCGTGGATAGAATTATCTACGCTATCTTCTTTTACGACACTTCCATTAGAGTGAAAATGAGTGACTGACTCTATCTCTTTCACACCCTCAGTAAGTGGGCCTGTTCTATCAAAAACATAAGTATCGCATTGTGATAGCTTCTCAATCCACTTATCGCTGGTTGTTCCAATACCTTCCTTTTGTTTAAGGAAATGGCGTATCATTGGAAGCATAACCAAAGTTGCAAGAACTGGGCAGGCCATGAATTTGACCATACTCTCCGCAAATCTGCTAATACCTTTTTGCAGAGTGTGGAATATTCCATGCTTGTCTTCATCGCCACGCTCTTTATGCTTTGCAATATCACCACCAACGCTAAATGCAAATGCCAGAACGCCCATTACAAGCGGAACAAACGAGGCATATCCCTGCACAAATCTTTGTATACTTGTTAAAGATTCAGCTCTTGGGCGATTCTTTAAAGCATCAAGCTCGCTTAACAAATATGACTGCTCATATGGTTTTGTAACCTGAATGTGCAGAGGTTCATTGCCATTCATATAAGTCATAGATTGCTTGACGGGTAAGCCGTTACTTGCGGTAGTTGTCTTTTTGTCGCCGCTAATCATTCCATCATCGAAAATCTGTGCCAATTCAATATTCGAATGAATAATGCCGTCAAAAGCTATTGTTTGATAAGGTTTTACAACTAGAATATCACCTTCAACTACATCTTGAGGCGAAACTTCGACCTCTTTGCCATCTCTTAAGATTACAACAGATTCCGTTGCTTCTCTAAAATGGTGCTCAACTTCTTCAATTGCTTCATCCGCATTTGGAATTCCAATCGCATTGCCTAGATTATCAGAAAATGCCTTTGCAACTGACATAGTGGCTGAGCCAATCTTGAGTTCGTTGTTATCCATCAAAACACCAAGACCAGCCATACCAGCATTAATCAAAGACATTTGAAAATCTGAGCCTTCCTCATGCCTTTCTTCATATGTCTCACGAATAGTGGGTATAATCTGAGTTAGAACAAACGGCGCACTCATTGCCGTATTAACAATCAACTTCACAAAATATGGAGAATCTTTAAATACAGTGGAATTCACCAGCGAACTTAATGCAAAAATTCCAGCAGTCGCAGAATCTCTGGTCATAACGCTTTGCAGGCTTCCCTCATTACCTGTTACGAAGTGCGCGCCTAGCTCTGCTATCTTTTGTAAGTCGCTTTTCTTTTCATCGTCCAGAACTTTTTTTACAAAGTCTTTAGACTTATCATCATGATGATGGTGGTGGTGCTCATGTTCATGCTCATCATCGCCATCATCCTCATCTTGGATAATTGCGCTAGTGAGCTTTGTTCCCTTCCTTGACGCTTTAATCGCCTCAACAAAAGGAGATTTAGTTGAGATTGGATCTCCACCGACATTGTGGAAGTATCTACGTTCTAGTTCTGTTGCATATATAATCATTTACACAGTATTAACTCAATTGAGAATGATTTGCAATAATCATTTTAATGAATTATTTGTGACTGAACAATAGAGCTTACAGCGGCAATACAGGAGACCAAGCAGGGTCAGATGCGTCCATCGGTGTAATAACTTCTCTCTCATTTCTGCCAGTCAAGTCGATCGAAACAAGCCTTGAAGCACCGCCTCTGCTGCCACGAGAGAACATTATCACCCTTCCATTCGGAGCCCATGTTGGCCCTTCATCAAGATAACTCTCAGTAAGCATTCTCTCTCCGCTGCCATCTGGTCTGATAACACCAATATAGAAAGAACCACCTTTCATGCGTGTAAATGCAATCCAATCACCTTTGGGAGACCAAACAGGAGTTCCGTATCTACCATCACCAAATGTAATTCTCTGAACACCTGAGCCGTCTGCATTCATAACATAAATTTGCTGTGAACCGCCTCTATCTGAGTTGAACGCTATCCTCTTTCCATCTGGGGAGTATGAAGGCGAAGTATCAATCGCAGGGTCATTTGTAAGCCTTGAAAGCCCACCACCCCTTAAATTCATCGCATAAATATCGCTGTTACCTTCGCTTGCAATCGTTACGACCGCCCTTGTTCCATCAGGAGAAAATCGAGGTGCAAACGACATTCCAGGAAAATCGCCTAATACTTTTTCTCTGCCACTTTGTAAATCACGAATAAAAACTCTAGGAACTCTAGTTCCGTAAGACATGTAAATAATAGTCTGAGAATTAGGAGAAAATCTCGGGGTCAAAACTAAAGAACGCCCGTCAGTTAAGAACTTGTGATTCTCACCGTCTTGATCCATTATTGCGAGTCTTTTAACACGGTTTTTTACAGGCCCACTCTCCGCTACATATACAATTCTGGTATCAAAATAGCCATCTTCACCCGTTAAACGCTTATAAATCTCATCCGAAATTAAATGAGCAATTCTGCGCCAGTTAGATGTTTGCGTTGTAAATTCCTTGCCTGCGATTTGCTGTTCTGCAAAAACATCCCACAAACGGAATGCAATGGTCAAACTATTGCCCCCGCCGCTCACAGTTCCTGTAACTAGTGCTTGTGAGTTAATTTGTCTCCAGTCTGCGAAGCGTGGAATAGAATTTCCAGAAGTAATGTTTTCAATAAATGCACCTTCATCTATAGGGCGAAAGAGTCCTGAACGCTCTAAATTCGCGGCAATAACCCTGCTTATATTCTCTCCTATTGCTGCTGCTTCCCCCCCGCCTGTAAAGTCGGTAACCGCAATCGGCACAGGATTAGTATTACCTTCTGTAATGTTAACCTTAAGCTGTGCATTAGCAGAGCTTGCAATAGCAAAAAACGCAAAAAAGAGAACGCCCAAAAATCTAGCAATCGTCATTACACATATACCCTTAAAATAATTTGCCATAATAGCTATAAACAATTATGGCAAATTTCAATCTTAAAAAATTTGATTCACAGGATGTTGCAGAACTCTTTAAAATCTGGTCTTGGCAAACGTGGATGAAGTTTTGAACCATCTCCATAGCCAAGATTGCATAACATATTAACTTTAAATGTAGTTCCTGCAAAAAACTCAGAATTTATTCCATCCGCATCAAAACCAGACATAGGGCCAGTATCAAGCCCAACTGCGCGTGCTGCAATAATGAAATAAGCCGCCTGAAGCGATGAATTACGAAAAGCAGTATCGTAAATTTTTGCATCATTTCCCGCAAACCAAGCTCTTGCATCCGCATGTGGAAAAAGCTGTGGAAGTTTTTCGTAAAACTCCATATCCATCGCTAAAATAGCGGTTGCGGGGGCTGACATGGTTTTATCCACATTTCCTGCGTCTAGCAAAGGCTTTAGGCGATTCTTAGCCGAATCACTTTTCACAAAAACTATTCGGAGTGGAAAGCAATTCGCAGATGTTGGAGCCATTTTCATCAAATCAAAAATTTGAACGAGCTTAGAGTCATCCACTGGCTTATCTTGCCAGTAATAGTGTGTTCTAGCATCATTAAACAGTAAGTCTAAAGCAGTTTTTTCTAGCATAAGCGCAACCTCAACATAAAAATTTATTGATTGGTTTAACAAAACTGCAATGTTTCTATGCTATTATCAAATATTATGATATAACTAAATTTAACGTGTTAATATTTTTAGATACTTAAAAGGGTAACCACCCAAAATAGGTTTAAGGAGATTTGAGTATGTCTACTAATGATCCAATGTCAGCTGTAAATAACGCGATGAGCGGCGGTAATCCAGCAGCACTTCCACAACAGGCATTCAAAGCTGCGGAAGACGTTTTTCAGAATACTACCGGTATCATCCAGAATTATTGGACTACTGAAAGGCAGAATAACGAGAAACTTGCAGCTAACCTTGAATCAGCGCAACCACAAGGAAATTTTAAGTATGCAGGCTCAGCAACCTACAATATGATGGAAGCTTGGGCTACAGGAAGAGTAAAATTACCTGATGGCGTATCCATGGAACTTGTGAGGATGATTTATAACAATGCGAAGGGCTACTCAGATCACAAAAGTGGCGCATTGTATGCTGGTGTAAATGAACAGACTGTTGGCGGCTTTGCCCAAGGTGGCGTTGATCTTTTAACAGGTGTCGCAAAATTTGGTCTGCCAATGCTTGCGATTTCTCTAGTACCGGGATTAAATATAGTGGGTTGGGGTATTGCAGCAGCTGGAGGCGCATTTGGTGTATTAACTGGTGGGATACAAGACCTTGTCAGGGGTGGTAGCAACGCAGTAAACAGCGTTATAAGACATAATCAATTGCATGGAATGGTAGATGAATTAGTTAATGAGCAAAATCAAGGCGCATGGACTCAGGTTGGCATAGCGGGTTCTTTACAACTTGCGCTTAATGACCCTAAGTTTTCTGGAGAAATGCTGCAACTTGAAGCAGCTTTGATGCCGAGCATCATTCAGGATGCCTCAAAAGATACCAGATTGCCGCCAGAGGAAAAAGCAAAAGTAATGCATGATGGCCTTCAGAAAATGGCTCAAGCAGCTCTTGCCAAATTACAGAATGGCCCTTCGATATTAGAGGCTTATAAGGAGCTTGGCGTACAAAATAGCGTTGAAGGTGTTAAAAAGTGGTTTAAAGCCAATGGTTACAGCTACGAAGATTTATCTAAGGACGATCTTTATGCAATATTAGCATATTCTAAAGTAGCACAATTAACTGAAGGCGGGATGAACTTTAAAGGGTTTGATTGGGCAGCAACTATGACGCCATTTTTTGAAGCTGGCAGAAACGGCTCTATAAATTACAGCGGCATGATAAGCTATCTAACCGAAGAGCAAAAAGTGCGCAATCCTCTAGGTGCCAAATTTGGTGCAATTGGAGCAAATTTACAAGCTGCTCTTGGTCGTGCGATAGGATTCGATGATTCTCCCACTACACCTGTAGCAACTCCAGCAGTTAGAGTTGGTGACTTGAATCTAACTCACAATGTACCTGGTAATAGGCAAGGTACATCTTAAAAGTTCAATCAACCGACTGTAATTTGTTATCATTTGCATAACCAATAATCAGACTAACTTTATTGCAAGCTAATTTTGAATAACTTGATTATTAATATAAATTCTATACTAATAGAAAAACTCCCGAATAATTTATAAATCGGGAGTTTTTTTAAAATCTGGGAACTGAGATAATGACAAAAGACGGAAACAAGCCAACCACAAACAATAAATTCGTTAAATCTGGCGATAGAAATCGCACTCCAAACAAAGATAGAAATAATAGCAATCCAAATGCAAAAAGTGGAGGCAACAGCGGAAACGGTGGTAACAAGAGAAATTTCTCAAATAAAAAACCTTCAGGGCAAAAATCATTTGGCCGAGGCAACCGCCCTGCAAGCATTTCAGGTTCTGAAAGAACATCTCCAGTTGCTGTTCAGGCTGACTTAAGACATCTTGAGAAAAGCCCAGTTTTTTGCGCCATTGACACAGCAAGAATAAATGACGCACAAAAAATAATTGATTCTGTTAAAGAGCATATCGGCGGCATAAAACTTGGCCTCGAATTCTTTACAGCAAGCGGAGGCTTTGGAGTTAAAAAATTATCTGAGTCGAAACTCCCAATATTTCTTGATCTAAAATTTCACGATATACCAAACACTGTTGCTAAAGCCGTTGAAGCAGCCTGCCATCTCAATCCATACATGATGACTATCCACCTATCAGGGGGTGCAGAAATGATAAAGGCCGCGGTAAAGGCAGCATCGGCTTCAAAAAGCACTAATAAGCCGCTTATAATTGGTGTATCCGTTCTAACGAGTATGGATGAAGAAAATATCTCTCAAGTTGGTGTTTCAGGCAAAATCGCTGACCAAGTTTTAAGGCTTGCAGAAATTGGGGTTAAGAATGGAATTAATGGCCTTGTTTGCTCTGCACATGAGATTGAAATCATCCGTAAAAATTTCGGTAATGATATTAAAATTGTGGTACCAGGAATTCGCCCAGCAGGGTTTGGTGGCAACGATCAAAAACGTGTTCAAACCCCAGCAGATGCAATGAAACTAGGCGCAGACTATCTAGTTATAGGGCGCGCAATAACTTCAGCACCCGACCCCAAAACCGTCGCAAGAATCATAGCAACTGGTTTAACAAATATTTAACATAACTTCGATTGAATCTTAATATTTTAAGTGTAAAATCATATTCATATTACATTTATAGCAGTTTCACTTTGGAATATAGATGACAGAATTTAAAAGAGCTGATTTTGGAAAAAGAGCGGGAGATCTTTTGATTGCTCATGCTGGATTGAATGATCAACAGAGGGAAGACATATTCCGCTACATGGCAGTTTGCAGCTTGATTCAAGATAAAGCTCAATGGCCAAAAGATTTAAATGAGTTAGCATCAAAAGCAAAAGATTTAAATCAAAATGAAATTAGTGATGCGATTACAAAAGCTAAGGGAGACGGTCTAAATAATGCCCCTACAACTGGCAAAGCTGCAGTTAAGTTAGGCTATGTTTCTCAAAATATTATAGACAATCTTATGATTCTTCAAGCTGCTGAAAGAACTCTTACAGCAAAGCCAGAAAAAGTAACAGGTGATTTAACGAGATCATATATTGATGGAGAGAAAAATAAGCATACTAAACTCGCTCAATCAGTACAACATCTGGTAGATATATTTAAACATCTAGCTAGTGATAAAAATCCTGAAGAATATAGAGATGCACTAGATGCATGCAAAAGGCTAGGTGCATCGCTATATCAAATGGGTAGTCAGCAAATTAATGCAAACCAAAATAATGATAAATTGGGAGAGTTAGGTAAGCTCGCTTCAAAGGCAGCAGGTGGAGTTTCAAAACTTGCATCCGCAGACCCAGCACAAGATATTGAAATCTTAACTAGCGCAATCAAAAGACTTGATGTAAATATGAGTCATCAAACCGTTGTTAAACAAAGAAAAGATTATATTGACGCTAACATCGAAGAAATATCACATAAAGGCAATTTTATAGAAAAATTTGCCTCTAAGCACCCTAAGGCTTGCCTGTTTGCATCTGTTGCATCAGTTATTGTTGGTGCAATTGCTACACTTACTATTAGAAACTTCCCAAGCCTAGTTTTAGGTTCAACTGCAATTGCAGCAGGAGGATTCGCGGCTAGTGAATTAGCAAGACGCAACTCACAAGAACAATCTCTCTCACAAAGTTTGAAATAGTTGGTCGGAATGGCGGGATTTGAACCCACGACCCCTAGTCCCCCAGACTAGTGCGCTACCAGGCTGCGCTACACTCCGTTTTGCTTTGTTTACGCCTCCGCAGGGGCTGCGCGAAACTCCGTCAAATATCTGAAAGGCATATATCAGAATGGGATTTCGTCGTCTAACTCTTCAGCAACATATCCCTTATTAGATGACTGGGAAGAATTAGATTGATAAGATGAGGAAGATCCATAATCATCTGAAGATGAACCTCCACCAGCTTTATCTAGCATATTGAGTGTTGCGTTATAGCCTTGCAAAACGACTTCAGTTGAATATCTCTCAACACCTGACTGATCTGTCCACTTGCGGGTTTGAAGTGCACCCTCTACATAAACTTTAGCACCCTTTTTAAGATAATTTTTAGCTATCCCAACGAGTCCATCATTAAAGATTACGACTCTATGCCATTCGGTTTTCTCTTTACGCTCACCAGAGTTTTTATCTTTCCATGTTTCAGAAGTTGCTATAACAAGGTTTGCAATCTCTCTGCCATCTTGAGTTGAGCGTATTTCTGGATCTTTACCTAAATTACCAATAAGAATCACTTTGTTAACTGACCCTGCCATATAACTTTTCTTTCATGTAAGTTTTAATGAAATAAAGATAACAGCAAAAGAGCTTCAAATCAAATGCAAATTGATTCTGGAATAAAAAGTTAATGAGCGTTGGTTGATTTAATAACGATGTAAACCGTGTGGAAAAGTATCTTTAAATCTAACATCGTAGAGCAATTATCTATGTAGTAATTGTCAAAGTCTACTCTAGCCTGAATTTCTTTTCTGTCTCTAATTGCACCTCTGAGACCTGCAACCTGAGCAAAACCAGTAATTCCCGGTTTCATTCTAAATCTTTTTCTATAGCCTCTAATAGTTGGTTTAAATTCTTCATCTTCATACAAAGCATGAGGTCTTGGGCCAATAAGAGACATGTCTCCTTTAAAAACATTGAATAGCTGAGGCAGTTCATCAAGACTGGTTTTTCTCAGGAATCTACCGATTTTTGTTTTTACTAACTTCTTTTCACCATTTTCAATGGTTTCAATCATTGTTCTAAATTTAATAATTGTAAACGCTTTACCATTAAGCCCACCCCTCTCTTGAAGGAAGAACACAGGACCTCTGCTAGTAAGTTTTATAGCAATTGCGGTTAATAGCATTACAGGAGAAAGAAGAACTATTGCCATAGCAGATAAAATCGCATCTAAAAATGTTTTAAATGCAAAATATAAAGGTTTGCTAGGTTCTTCAGAATTTTTGGCGTATAAAGAGGCGTTGTAGTTAGTAAGCTCCAAAGCCTTAGAAATAGTCGCACTAGTTTCTGGATTGGCCAAGTGCCTATGAGAATCTAGCTTTATACCTTCTGAATCCATTTAAAACCTTTAATAGCGATGCTTCATTATGACACAATTACAAATCAAACACAACTACCATAGTTACATCAAATGGTTTATAATTTACTAAAATTTTATAGTATTTTTACTGGTCAGAAAAAATTAGGAATTAATCTTAGATTTAAGAAGCGTAGATGCTTTAAAACTAATCACTTTTCTAGGCTTAATAGGAACCTCAACTTTGGTTTTCGGGTTTCTGCCTATTCTTTGCTTCTTTTGTCTTACCATAAATGTTCCAAAAGAGGAAATCTTCACCAATATGTCTTTTTCAAGAACTTTAGAAATCTCTTCAAATGTTGCGTCAACGACTGCCGCCGCTTCAACAGCCGTAAGGTTTGCTTCTTTGCTTACAGCTTCACCAAGATTTGCACGAGTAAGTGTTTTAGATGCCATATTTTTTACTATCTCTACTATTAACTATAATTGAACAAATGTTAAAATTTTATAATTGATGCGCCCCAAGTTAAACCCGAACCAAGAGCTTGTAAAGCCAAAATATCACCTCTTTTGATTCTTCCATCATTTATTGCAGTTGCTAACGCTAGCGGAATTGACGCCGCTGAAGTATTTGCATGCTTTTCAACTGTAGAAACTACCTTATCAACGGAGATTTCTATTCTAGATGCAATGCTCATTAATATTCGAGAATTTGCCTGATGC
Source organism: uncultured Rickettsiales bacterium (assembly GCA_964484565.1). Lineage (GTDB taxonomy): Bacteria > Pseudomonadota > Alphaproteobacteria > Rickettsiales > CAZAGG01 > CAZAGG01. The sequence goes on from CAZAGG010000004.1 coordinate 73,529, forward strand.
GGAATTAGCCAATCTATTTGACTCACATCCATATCAAGTTTTTTTAGAAGGCCTAGCAAGCTATCACTCATTTTAGTAACCGCGTTTTTAAACACTTCTTGGCCTTGCATTTCCATCAAACCAGCAGTTCTAGTTGTTGAGACACCCCCTGAAGTTTTGATAAGTCCAGATAAATCTCCGTCACAGAACATATTTGCCCCCAATACACCCTGCCCTGATTCTTCACCTGCCTGAAGCACCACCGCCCCTGCACCATCTCCAAAAAGTATGCAGGTTCCTCTATCTTCCCAGTTGATTAATCGGCTAAGGGTTTCTGCACCAATAACGATAGCGTTTTTGGCTATGCCTGCTTTGATATATGAATCAGCAGTTGTAAGAGCATATAAAAAACCCGAGCATGCTGCGTTCATATCAAATGCAATTGCTCTTCCCAGTGATAAATTTTGATGAACAATCGCCGCAACAGATGGCATTGTAAGATCAGAAGTAGCAGTAGCAACAATAATTAAGTCAATGTTTTTACTATCAATTCCTGAAATTCTTAGTGCTTCCTCGGCAGCCTTAGTTGCAAGATCTGAAGTATATTCACCATCTGATGCGAAATGCCTTTGCTTAATTCCTGTGCGCTCTGTGATCCACTCATCAGATGTATCAACAATCTTGGCAACATCATCATTAGTAACAATTTTTTCTGGCAGATAGGCTCCCCAACCTACAATCACAGAGCTTAAATTCATCTAAAAACCTATCTCGATAATATTTTCATAAGCCAGTATTGGCTAGGGATTCTGAAACACCCGAACTAAGCTCAATCGCCGTACTCGATATTCTTATCTCATCCTTAATGCGATTATTCAAGTCATAGCTGACAATATTTCTGGCGTTGATAATTGCTTTTTCTATGCCCTCGGCATCTGTATTTCCATGACACTTGATAACTATCCCGTTAAGCCCAAGTAGCATTGCGCCGCCTGCATGATTTGGATTAACTCTGTCCTTTATACTTCTTAAACCCTTATGAACCATCAAATAACCAAATGAAGCAAGCGGAGAAGCCGTAAAAGCCTCTTTCAGCCATTTGTTGATAGTTTTTGCAAGTCCCTCCGCTGTTTTAAGAGCGATATTACCTGTAAAGCCATCAGTTACAACAACATCAACAGTTCCCGCCGTAATATCATTGCCTTCAACAAATCCACAAAAATTGAGGGGCAAGCCGCAGTTTCTCAGCATGTTAGCTGCATTCTTAACTGAGTCATTTCCCTTAACATCTTCAGAGCCAATATTTAAAAGACCAACCCTAGGTGATTCAATACCAAGAACCGCCTTAGCATAACCATCTCCCATCAGTGCAAACTGAAAAAGATTGTTAGAATCACATTCAACATTAGCCCCTATGTCAAGTACCACACAAAGCCCAGACTCACTAGGGAAAACCGAAGCTAAGGCAGGTCTATCAATGCCAGAAAGCGTTTTTAAAACAAATTTAGACATCGCCATTAACGCACCAGTATTTCCAGCAGATATAATTGCATCAGCCTTTCCATCAGCGACAGAATTAATAGCGAGCCTCATACTCGTATTAGCACCTTTTTTGAGTGCCATCGAAGGTTTTTCCTCTGGCAGAACTACACCATCAGTGTGATAAATTCGGCAATATTTTGAAAGATAACTACACGATTTTATCTTTTCAGAAATCAATGCCTCATTGCCAAAAACAGCAATTTCAACATCGCTGACTTTTTTTAGCGCGCGAGATGCCCCTTCCAAGACACACTCAGGAGCGTTGTCTCCGCCCATCGCATCCAGTGCTATCGTAACCTTTTTGGTCACATCAATATTAATGCAAATCAGGGATTAACTTTATCTGTAGTAACCTGCCTACCTTTATAGTAGCCATCAGGTGACACGTGGTGAGGACGTTTCAACTCTCCAGTTGTAGCATCTTCAACCAAGTTAACAGTTTTGAGCGCATCATGCGCACGGCGCATGTTACGGCGAGATTTTGAAGTTTTCTTCTTAGGAACAGCCATTTCTTAAATACCTTGAAATTTCTATATCATTGACTTATGCAGTCAAAAATGTGATTGATATGCTAGTTTTAATCATTCGTCAACATCTGAATAACTTTATTTTTGTGACTTTTACTATAATCATTGTTAATTACAACGCTGGAAACTATTTAAAAGAGTGTCTTAACGCGCTTTGCAGTCAAACTTATAAAAAATTCTCTGTGATTCTTGTTGATAATCACTCTGAAGATAATTCATGCCGCTATGCGCTTGAAGAATCATCTATTAATTACCCTCTGAGCTTGATTCGCCTTCAAAGCAACATAGGCTTCGCCGCTGCAAACAATCTAGCCGCAAAAGAGGCGCAAACTGAATATATTATCACTCTTAACCCTGACGCATTTCCAGCAGAAGACTGGCTAGAAAAGATTGCCGATGCTGTTAAAAAGCATCCGTCAGTTGATATGTTTGGCTCAACTCAGGTTTTTGCGGATAATCCATCAAAAGTTGATGGGTTTGGAGACTCATATAGCATTTATGGAATTGGTTGGCGCAGCTATCACAAAGCGGATTTGAATAAAATTCCTGATAGCGATCGATATGTAATAGCTCCATGTGCTGCTGGTGCAGTTTACAGGCGCGATAAATTTATCATTTGCGGCGGATTTGATGAAGATTTCTTCTGTTACGCAGAAGATTTAGACTTAGGAATCCGAATGCATTTGCTCGGCTCAAACTGCATTCAGGTAAGATCTGCAATAATTAAGCATGTGGGATCAGGAGTAACTGGAAGAAGATCGTCGTTCACGGTTTATCACGGACTAAGAAACCAGTTTTGGATATTTTTTAAGAACACTCCATCAATTTTATTGCCAATATTAATACCATTTTTCTTAAGTGGACAACTTTCAATGTTAGTAAAATATAGCATTGGCGGATGCGGAAAAGATGCATTTAAAGCATATAAAGATGCACTATTGAACATAAAATTAATATTAAGAAAGAGAAAATCCATCCAAAAGCTAAGGAAAATCTCATTGATACGCTATATTGCACTGCAATATATTTCTCCGATAAGCGTTCTGCTGAGGAAGTAAGCCAAGCTGCACATCTTTGTTGCACTGCAAAACAACTATTTGCAAACTGACATAAAAAGTTCACGATATAGTGATATATTAAAGTTTGAGCAAAATAACATTTGGTTCAAACAATATTTAAAAAAGAATAATAAATGAACGATAAACAACAGGTTTATGAGGCGGTTTTTAGATCTAATAGTAAGGTGATCAACAATGGTGGTGCGCTTAATGAGAGCTTGCGATACCTTGCTGATAACGTAGAATCTTTCAAACCTGCACACGTTGCAAAAGTCAATATCTTTGCATTAATGTTTGGAAGTGTTGGGTGGGTTGTGCATGATATTCTTAAAGGTGATGTTGATCCGCATAATTATCCGCTATTACAACCGTTTAGCCCTATTCTCGATCAATTTAAAGGCAAGCTAAGTTATAGTGCGGAAGATAAAAGTCTTGGCAACCGCGTCAGGCGTTCTTTGTGTATGCTCTCTGTGCCATTTTCAGTGATGTTTGGCTTCGCGGTCGGTGCAAATGTTGTTTATGGAAAACAGATGGATACTTTCATCGACAATGTGAAAAAGGCTAATCCAGATGTTTTTGAAGAAATTGCAAATAGTGGCGATGAATCTCTAAAACGCATGACCAGCATGGCACAAATTGCAGAAAGCGAAGATATCGATGTTCTTTCCAGAGATACAGCGCAACGATATAGACATGCTCGCGCAAACGTTGGATTCGGTGCCCTTCCTCGACTTTTAAGCCTTAAAACATTTTTTGGCTTTATGCCATTAATGGCAACTTACATGACATCTTTCCTCAACTTTAATCAGACAAGCGTTGACCTTCCTATAGATGCTGAAAAAGCAGATAACGGCAAAGGTCTTGGAAAATTGCTCTCAAACTTCTTTAATATCGGCACAAATGGCGGAACACCTGCAACGCTTCTTTTGAAAGCATGCCAACACACCTTAGATAACGGCCTTCTTGAGATTAATGAAGCAGAATTGCAATCGCTAACTGATAAGTTTGGAAGAGAACCAAGCGAAGAAGTAAAAAGGGAATATATTTCATACAAAGTTACCAATGACCCATATCTTCATAAATATTGCTATGCGATGATTAGTCAGCTGTTCCACTTCGATTCAGTTGATCAAAAGCAAGAGTTTATCAAGTCATTTGAAGATAAAGTTAAAGATTTCCTCACGTCTGATTCTCTTGCTGAAATGGTAGCAAAAGAACTAGCTAAAAATGATAGAAAGGCACTAACCAAAAACATTGTTGACGCCGTATTCAAAGATAAAGATGGATTCAGCCTTACCCACACAATCTTAAAAGAAATGGGGGTAGACTTCACAACACCTAATGATGGCGAAAAGCATAGTGTTTCAGTTAATGGCAAAGACGTAAAATATAGGCTAACCATAGGTGGCAATGATGTTATGGCAAATATGTCGAAGTTTATGGTTAGGGCGGCTGATTCGGTTCTTCCCGTATCTCAGGCTTTCAAATTTGCCGATGGAATTACAAAAGCTATTGCCAAGCCAATTGATGGCGTAATGCGCTGGGTTGATAATCTTATTGTTACTAATACGGGCATGAGAAATGGATTGTTCTTCACGCCTGATAACGCTGCCAAACCCCCCATTATGCGCGGCTGATTTTATAAACTTTCACAAATATTTCATTTGTAAATATTTATAAATAATTATATATTGAATATCTAATAAGATTAAGTGGTGATTTTAAAATGCCTTATACTATTAATTTTCTAAAGGAACTTTTAAATGATCTGATAAATATTCATCAGAATTCTGACAAGTCTCATTTGCTCCCAATCGAAGGCATAGAAATAACAAAAAAAGATGATGGAACTTTCGATGTTAAGTTCGCCAAAACACCATTTGTGAATTGGACTAGTGGATTAAATGATTTAACCATTAATTGCACTCTCGATGAAAATCAAAAAGTATCTGATATAAGATATGATGCTAATGTATTAAACGAAAATGGGTCTGAACGCGGGACTTCGAGCGTTAATCAATTAAGTTCTCAATGTTTCAATGTAATTCAGGATTATATTAATGGGCGAGGAGAATATCTTAGTGACTGCAAATACCTTGATAGACCCAGAAATGGTGAGATCATTAGAATAAGTGGTGTGTTATACGCCACCAAAACTAAAGGCAGAAAACTGATTTCAATTAAGAATATTGAAAGTCAGAAGGAATATGAAACCGAAGAACTTCCAGTAACAGTTTTAAGTGATATTTATCGTCATTTCGAAGCAAAGGCGGAGTCTCTTGGTGAACTGACAATAGAGCTTAAAGAGCAGCTTGAGAGTAATCTGATACAACGTAAGAAACTTAAAGATCAACAAGATATTCCAGTAGACCTATTAAAAGACCATGTTGATGTAAATCAAACTTATCTTATTGAAACGGATATTGGCACATTAGTTATTAATTATCATAATCAGCTTCTTGGCTTTGTTAAGCATGAAGATGAGGGATATAAGTTTACTCCAACATCAGAGATATATGATTATTATTCCATCAAAAAATTGACATCATCTATTAAAAATGAACAAGCTAAACTCTCTTATTCTTTAAAAGAGCAAAATAACGAAGAAGATGAAGCTAAAAGATCTTATGATGAAGTAGTAGAGGAACCTAAACAAGATAACTTCACAAATCAAAAAAAGAATTTTGATGACGCACTTACTGGAAGGCTCTGGCTAGGAGCTGGAAGCGCAGTTGTAGGTGTATTAGGAACAATTACCAAAAGTCCTTTAGTGGCAATAGCTGGTATGGTGACATCTTTGGTTACTTTAGCTTTTGGGCTGGCTGATTATGGTAAAGTAGTTGATATCAAACATGATAACAATAATGAAAAAGCTGGGCAGAAGGGATTTTTTGATAATTTATTGCGAGGCGTTAATGCAGTTTTAGGTTTGGCAAATAAATCAAGTAAAGAACCTGCGGCATAACTCTATATAATACGCTTTTACTGTTCATTCGAAAACAGAGTTCTTGGAATTACTCTCAACCAACATCATCCAATCTATATGCAATATGGTCAATTATAGTATTTATATTTTTATCTAATAGCGTCGTATTTCATTGGTCTCACCGTGCCGTATTATAAATACGCTCCGCACTTCGCCTCGAAATACTTGCTCTCAAATAAAGCTAGAAGCACTATACTAACAACTTCCCAACTAAGCAAAAGCCTCGTCCCAAGTGCCTTGCGTTGCGGCTTTGGTGTATTCGGTTACACGGTTTTCAAAGAAGTTGGTGTGTTCAACTCCGTTTAACATCTGGTCAAGCCATGGAAGCGGATTTTTCTCAATACGATACATCGGCTGAAGCCCAAGCTGCATGAGTCTGCGATCTGCTATATAGCGAATGTATTGCTTAATTTCATCGGATGTCATGCCTTCAATGCCCCCTACCCCAAAAGCTAGATCGATAAATGCATCTTCATGATCAACAATTGTAGAGCACGCAACATGCAAATCGCGGCGTAAGTCTTCATCGTTAATTTCTGGGTTCTCGTCAACAAAGGTTCTAAAAAGGCGGATGATGGAATTAGTATGCAGGCTCTCATCTCGCACCGACCATGTAACAATCTGCCCCATGCCTTTCATCTTCCCAAAACGTGGGAAGTTAAGCAAAATCGCAAACGATGCAAAGAGTTGCAATCCTTCAGTAAATGCACCAAATACGGCAAGAGTTTTTGCTATATCACGTTTGGTATCAACCCCAAACTGTTGCATATAGTCATATTTATCTTTCATTTCCTTATATTTAAGGAAGGCAGAATATTCCGTTTCAGGCATACCAATAGTGTCAAGAAGGTGACTATAAGCCGCAATATGGATGGTTTCCATATTAGAAAATGCCGCTAACATCATCTGCACTTCGGTTGGTTGGAAAATACGGCTGTAATGTTTCATATAGCAGTTATTAACCTCAATATCACTTTGGGTAAAGAAGCGGAATATTTGAGTTAGCAAATGCTTCTCTTCGGGAGTGATGCTCTTCTTCCAGTCACGCACATCATCAGCAAGCGGAACTTCTTCAGGCAGCCAATGAATTTGTTGCTGAGTTAACCATGCCTCATATGCCCATGGATAGCGGAATGGCTTATACACTGCTCTTGGTTCTAATAGACTCATTTTTTACTCCATTGTTTGTTAGTCAGAGACCAGTAGCCAGAGGCCAGAGGCCAGTAGTTAGTAGGTTAATAAGTTTTATAACTTACTTTTTAAAGAGTTTATCATTTTTCCAATCTCAGATAATTCATTAAGAATGGAATCAGTTTTTATTTTATCAGACAATCCCAGCTCTACAGAGAGCATTAATTGAGTTTCTAACTCTGATAATGATCCTAAAGCTATAGTCAGAAATTGTTTGAATTCTTTACTTCCCCTCTCATGCCCTTCTGCGATATTTGAAGGAATTGAAACAGCACAGCGTTTAATCTGAGAAGTTAGCCCATAAAGCTCTTCTTTGGGAAAACTCGCCGCCAGTATATAGATGTCAGCAACAGCTTTAAAAGATCTTTGCCATATTAACAACTCTTTATAGCTTCTTACAAAGTTTCTATTTTCTGGCCTCTGGCTACTGGTCTCTGGTCTCTGACTTACTGACATGACAGGCATTCTTCATAATTATTAGAATTACCACCCCCCACATCAGCGTAATCACCTATTGGACGGTTTTTCTTAGCAATCAGTGACATTTCAAGCTGAAGTGGTTGCTCGATATCATGTGAAACTTTCTCAGCTCGCTGAATTGAAGTAGAGCGACAGTAATAAAGGCTTTTCAACCCCTTCTTCCATGCATCAAAATGCAGACGATGCAAGTCGCGTTTATGTATGGTCGGAGACACGAAAAGATTAACAGATTGAGCCTGACAAATATAAGGCTGCCTATCAACTGCGTGTTCAACAACCCACCTTTGATCCATCTCAGGAGCGGTTTTGAATATCATTTTTTCATGCTCACTCAAGAAATCAAGATGCTGAACTGAACCCTCATTGGTAGAGATAGAAGACCAAATTTCATCAGTGTTCATTCCCTTTGATTCAAGAAGTTCCGCAAGATGTTTATTGCGAACTACAAAAGAACCTGTAAGCGTTTTTTGAACAAAAACGTTAGCTGCATATGGCTCAATTCCAGGTGAAGAATTACCCGCAATAATTGATATGGAAGCAGTCGGCGCGATAGCCATCTTATTAGAGAAACGTTCCATAACGCCACACTCTGCCGCATCAGGGCAAGCACCGCGCTCTTCTGCAAGTTTAACTGACGCCCCATCGACTTTTTCTTTGATGTTGGCAAATATCTTCTTATTCCACACCTTTGCCATGACAGATTCGAAGGGAATATTTTTCTCTTGAAGATATGAGTGAAAGCCCATAACACCAAGACCAACACTACGCTCACGCATTGCAGAATATTTAGCGCGACGCATTGAATCAGGAGCTTTATCTATAAAATCTTGTAAAACGTTATCAAGAAATCGCATAACATCTTCAATGAACTGCGGTTCATCTTTCCACTCATCATAATATTCAAGATTGAGTGAGGATAGACAACAAACCGCCGTGCGCTCAACCCCAAGATGATCAGCCCCTGTTGGCAGTGTAATTTCACTGCAAAGATTTGAGGTTTTGACCGTAAGACCTAGCTGTTTGTGATGTTCAGGAATAGCTTTATTAACATTATCAATAAATAAAATGTATGGTTCACCAGTCTCAACCCTTGCTGTAAGAAGCCTTATCCATATAGCTCTTGCAGGCATTTCACTCATTACAGAGCCATCTTTAGGGCTTTTTAGCTGCCACATTTCATCTTTCTCAACAGCTTCCATAAATGCATCGGTTACTGCAACACCATGATGAAGATTCAATGTTTTACGGTTAGGATCACCACCTGTGGGGCGACGCATATCCATAAATTCTTCGATTTCAGGGTGATCAATCTGCAAATAAACCGCAGCACTGCCACGACGCAAACTACCTTGCGAAATTGCATTGGTTTGTGAATCAAAGACTTTTAGAAACGGCATTATTCCAGTTGTTTTGCCATTTTTACCTACTTTTTCACCAATTGAGCGAACTCTGCCGTAAAATGTACCTATCCCTCCGCCACGAGCGGCAAGCCAAACGTTTTCGTTCCAGTTATCAACTATTCCATCTAGGCTATCGCTAACTTCATTGAGGAAGCAAGAAATAGGTAAACCCCTATTAGTTCCACCATTTGATAAAACGGGCGTTGCAGGCATAAACCACAATTTGCTTATATAGTCATATAGCCTACCTGCATGTTCTGCATCGTCAGCATAATATCCAGCAACTCGCGCAAAAAGACTCTGAAAATCTTCATCTGGCAAAAGATAACGGTCTGCTAAAACTGCTTTACCGAAATCGCTGAGTCGATTATCTCGCTCATAATTTACAGCCAATTCATACATAATCAAATTCCCCAACCCTGTAAGTTATTCTTATTACGCTAGATACTATATATTGTTGTGATTAATAATAAGTTAAACCATCAACACAACATATAGTGATATAGCATATTCATAAAATACTGTCTATCGGCAAGCAAAAAATATATATTTCTTGTATAAGAATCAGCTATAATTTGTGCATAAAAATAACCCACAGGAGAAGGTATTGATTCCAATGAAATTTAAAGTGGCCTGTCTTCAACTTAACAGCAAAGATGATGTTGATAAGAATGTTGAGAAAATAGACTCCCTTATGAAAGAGGCCACCTTACATGGTGTAAAGTTTGTAACCCTGCCTGAAAATGCTCTGAGAATGGGATTTCCAAGCGGAGATGACTCTAATAATGAGATAAACCAAGCAACGCATGATGCAATTATCGCATGTAGACAAATGGCAAGAAATAATAAAGTGTGGATGCTTATAGGATCCGTAGCCTTTAAATCTGGGTTTGAAGCCAAGCGCTTCAACCGCTCTTTGCTTATTGATCCGCAAGGAGAGATAAAATGTCACTACGATAAAATAAACTTATTTGATGTCGAACTTCCAAATGGTGAAAGCTACAGAGAATCAGACCGCTTCATAAGTGGCAACGAACTCAAGGTAACAGATAGTCCTTGGGGAAAAATCGGCCTAAGCATATGTTATGACCTACGCTTCCCTGAAATGTTTCGGCAAATGAACCAAATGGGTGCGAAGATTTTCACAGTTCCAGCCGCTTTTACATATACAACAGGCAAAGCACATTGGCATACATTGCTCAAAGCCAGAGCAATAGAAAATGCTGCTTATGTTATTGCACCTGCCCAATGCGGAATCCACGCAGGTGGAAGAAGAACTTACGGCCACTCACTCGTCATATCTCCATGGGGAGAGATAATAGCAGAAGGCAGCGAAAACGAAGAAGAAGTTGTAATCACCGAAATAGATATGCATGAGGTAGAAAAAGTTAAAGCAACAATCCCGTCAACTAATTGTTAAAAGTGCCTAAAGTGTCAATTCCGCTGCTCTTTTCGCACTACTTTGCCTTTGATATGCCTTTATTGATTGCAATAACATCTTTGACATATTGACCTCTCTATAATAGCTATTAACGTTAACTCGGAATAAGGATAGAATACGCTCCTCCTTTATGGGGGAGCCAAAGAGAGCAAGGCGAAGCTGCCGCTCGATTTGGTGGGGGTACTACATGCTTTCCAACAATTCCTTTCAAATGTTTTGAAAGGAATGCGAAAACCCCCACAGAATCGCTTTCGATTGTTACGCAATCTTAGCTCTTCCGCTCCCCCATAAAGGGGGAGCGAGTAGTGTTCTATTTTTATCCTAATTGAGATTATTTACAAATGGTGCTACTAAAAATATTATATCAGGTTGGATATTAAATGGATAAAATAAGAGTAAGGGGTGGGAAGCCTCTGATAGGCGAGATATTAATTAGTGGCGCAAAGAATGCGGCTCTTCCATTGATGGCGGCGTCTATATTAACCGATGAAGAGCTGGTTCTTACCAATCTTCCAAACCTTGCAGATATTGACACGATGACTAGCCTTATAAGCCAGCATGGGGTTAGTTGTAATTTAAAAGAAGGCGTTGGCTTTAATAGGGTAATGCGCCTCAAGGCTCCTGAAATATCCAATACTCTTGCGCCTTACGAAATTGTAAAGAAAATGCGAGCTTCTGTATTGGTTTTAGCTCCATTACTTGCAAGAGTTGGAGTTGCAAGGGTCTCTCTACCTGGTGGTTGCGCTATCGGCACAAGGCCAATCGATATGCACTTAAAAGCTCTGGAATTAATGGGAGCGGAAATAACCCTAGATCATGGATATGTCGAAGCAAAGGTATCAGGAAGGCTAAAAGGAGCCGAGATTCACTTTGAAAAAGTTTCTGTTGGCGCGACAGAAAATACTTTAATGGCAGCTTCACTAGCTGAGGGTGAGACTATCATAACTAACGCTGCAAGAGAACCAGAAGTTACTGATCTTGCAGTATGCCTTACCAAAATGGGTGCAAAAATTGATGGCATAGGCTCTGGAAGGCTTGTAATTCAAGGTGTTGATAAGCTGCATGGAGCAGAACACAATATTATTTTTGATAGAATCGAAGCAGGAACTTTTGCAGTGGCTGCGGCTGCAACTGGAGGATGCATTACCCTTAAAGGAATTATTCCTGAGGTTATGGATACCGTATTTGATAAACTAGAAGAATGCGGGGTAAGCATTGAGCGCGGAGAGAATTTTGCCAAAATCAGCAGAGAAAACCGAGAGCTAAAGTCTTGCGATATTAATACACAGCCTTTTCCAGGATTCCCAACCGATATGCAAGCTCAGTTCATGGCGATGCTATCAATTGCTAATGGTGCTTCTGTTATAGTTGAGAATATCTTTGAAAATAGGTTTATGCACGTTTCAGAACTAATGCGTATGGGTGCAAATATTACAACCAATGGAAACACCGCAATCGTAAGAGGAGTTGATGCCCTAAATGGGGCAGAAGTTATGGCAACTGATCTCAGAGCCTCTTCATCTCTTATAATTGCTGCTTTAACTGCAAATGACGAAACAATTATTGATAGAATATATCACCTAGATAGAGGATATGAGAGAATAGAAGAAAAGCTATCTGCATGTGGTGCAAACATCCAAAGAATTAAGGAAAATAAGGGAGAAGCAAAAGTTGCTTAGAATTATTTCTGGAAAACACAGAGGCCGAAAGCTGATAGTTCCTGAAAGCAAAAGCGTAAGGCCAACCACAGATAGAACGAGAGAATCAGTTTTTAATATCCTAACTCATTCAGAGTTTGCATCTGGATGTTTAGTAGGTGCAAAAGTACTTGATGTATGTTGTGGAAGCGGCGCAATGGGCTTCGAAGCGTTATCAAGGGGTGCTTCTTCAGTTACCTTTCTTGATAATTCTCCTGAAGCATTAAAAATTGTGGAACAAAATGCAAAGAGCTTGCAAGAACAATCAAATATTAGCTTTTTGAGAGCAGATGCAACTTCCCTACCTAAGGCGAATAAACGGTTTGGACTGATATTTATCGATCCACCATATAAAGATAATCTTACTGATATTATTCTTGAGCAACTTACACAGAAAGCATGGCTGGAAGAAAATGCGATTATAATTGTAGAACAACATGAAAACTCAAAAGTTCCTTCATGTAATTTAGACTATATCGAAAGCCGTAAATATGGTAATTCAATGGTATCTTTTTTTAAGAACATCAACAACAGAGCATAATGAATGTTTTGGCCAGATGTATTAGATATAAAGAGTTTTTACTCATCAATGTTAGGAAGACTAGCAGCGAGAATTATTAAAAACGGCCTGAAAGAACTAATTGGCGAAATAAAAGGTGAGCGAATTCTTGGAGTAGGATATTGCCCTCCATACCTTCAACCTTTTTTAGAGGATGCTGAAAGCGTATTTTGCTTTATGCCCGCCGCTCAAGGGGTAATTCACTGGCCAGCCAGCCATGCAAACAATCTTTCTTTGATGGGCGATGAACTGGAGCTTCCATTTCCAGATAATAGCATTGACATTGCAATTGTTGCTCATGCCTGCGAAAATAGCGAGCAAGTCATTGAGATGCTAGAAGAAATCTGGCGCGTTTTAGTAGCAGGAGGCAAAATATTTATAATAACGCCAAACCGCAAGGGAATATGGTCAAGGCTAGATACTACTCCATTTGGACAAGGAAAACCATATAGTCGAGGGCAGCTCAAAACCATTATGGAAAAAGCAAATTATGTATCGCTCGATTTCCGTTCAGTGCTTTATACTCCGCCAATTAATTCAACACTAGTTATGAGATTCTCTGGTTTTTTTGAAAAAATCGGCTCAAAAATGCGTGGCCTGTTTGGTGGCGTATTAATCGCTTCGGGATCAAAACAGGTATATGCCGTAATGCCTTTACGCAAAAAGGTGCGTATGCGTCGTTATTCATACATCCCTATTCAAAATCCAGCTTTGGGATAGAATATCGGTATGTTTGGAAAAAATCCTATAAGAAAACCAGTTACAGGTGATGGAAGCGAACTTGACATCCAGTCAATATTTCCAACTCTTCAGGGTGAAGGAATTTATGCAGGCTTTCCATCGATTTTTGTAAGACTTGGCGGTTGCAACTTAGCTTGTAGATTCTGTGACACTGAGTTTGAAAGCTATAACACAATGAAACTAGATGAAATTATTGCCCAAGTTTCAAAAGAATCTATAAATAGTGAAGGTGTTAGAGTTAGAAATCTGGCTGTAATTACAGGCGGTGAACCAATGCGCCAACCAATTGAGAAATTATGTGAATTACTCATTAATGATGGCTATATGGTTCAAATAGAAACTAATGGTACTATTTACCGAAAACTTCCAAGTAGCGTTGATATAGTTTGTTCGCCAAAAGTTTCGGGCAATAAATATCACCGCATTAGAGAAGACCTACTTCCTTCAATAAGTGCATTCAAGTTTATTATTTCAGCTCATCAGAAGGAATATTCATCTGTTCAAGATGTTGGACAATCTGTTTATAAAACTCCAGTTTACGTTCAACCAATGGATGAATATGACGAACAAATGAATATTGCTAACACTAAACTTGCTGTTAAACTTGCTCTTGAAAATGGCTATAGGCTATCTTTACAAACGCATAAATATCTTGGAATTGAATGACAAAAAAAGCAGTGGTTTTGCTTAGTGGTGGTCTTGATTCAGCAACGGCGGCTTTGGTTGCAAAACAGCAAGGTTATGAGTTATTTGCGCTTAGTTTTGATTATGGACAAAGACATATCGCAGAACTTAATGCGGCAAAGCGTGTGGCTAGCTTTCTTGAAATCAAAGATCACAGAATCGCAAAAATCGACTTAAGAGTTTTTGGTGGATCAGCACTAACTGATGATATAAACGTTCCTAAAAATAGAAGTGAGGATGAAATATCACACGGAATTCCAGTCACTTATGTTCCTGCGAGAAATACGATATTTCTTTCCTTTGCACTTGCCTTTGCCGAAACAGTTGGAGCTTATGATATCTTCATTGGTGTTAATGTTCTTGATTATAGTGGCTATCCTGATTGTCGGCCTGAATACATTCAGGCATTCGAGAAAATGGCAAATCTCGCAACTAAACAGTCGGTTGAAAGCTCTGTTGGTATAAAAATTAATACCCCCTTGATAGAGCTAACAAAGGCAGAAATCATTAAGCTAGGAACTTCATTGGGGATGGATTATTCGTTAACTCTAAGTTGTTATGACCCATCAGATGATGGAAAACACTGCGAAATCTGTGATTCCTGCAAGTTACGCAAAAAAGGCTTCATTGAAGCTGGAATGACTGAAAAGGTATAGTGATAATATGAAGTTAGCAGTTATTGGCGCGGGAAGGTTCGGCAAAAACTTCATAAGAACTATAAATTCATCTGATAACTATAGTTTAATAGCCATTGCTAGCAACAATCCAGAAACTGACGCATTGATTACTGATAGCTGTACAATATATAAAGACTGGAAGCTGATGCTTGAAAAAGCGGAGGCTGATGCGGTTATTATTACGACCCCACCCTCACTTCACGCTGAAATGAGTATTTATGCACTCCGTCAGGGGATATCTGTGTTATGCGAAAAGCCAGTAACTTTAGATACAAAGCAGGCTGAGAAAATAAAAGAGGAAATATTAAAGTTAAAAAAAACATCGTCTAAGTATCCAATATTTCAGATAGATCACATCTATACTCATAATCCAGCATTTAGGGCGTTATGTGAAAATATTGAATTGGTCGGCGAGATAAATAAAATCGAATCAATAGGCGGCAACTACGGGCCTTTCAGAGATGATACCCCAATGTTATATGACTATGCCCCCCACGATGTTTCGATGATTTTAAAAATTGTTGGCTCATTAAAACCTAACAAGACATTATGCCTTTCACGCAAAAGAGCGGAAAATGGTTCTGGTGAGGAAGTAAAATTTGCCATGTATTTTGAAAACAAGCCTTTCACTGCAACAGTCACAGCAAGTAATATACACCATGAAAAGGTTAGATGTCTCAAAGTTCACGGCTCAAAAGGTATATTAGAATTTGATGAACTTGCTAATCATAAGCTATCATTTATTGATAACGACAATATCAAACGACAAATAGACTATGATTCAACAATGCCGCTTGATGAGGTTTTAAGAGTATTCACATCTAATATAAAAAATCTTAGTAACTCAGAAAAAGAAAAGCTATCTCTCGAAGAAATTAATCTAGGAATATCCGTCATAGAAATAATCTCTATGGTTTAGCTTTTATAACGCCAATGCTTTAAACATTATGTTCTAATCTATAGCCTATACCTGCTTCGTTATGTATATATTGGTCACGAATTTTGTCTTTCTCAATCTTTTGTCTGAGTTGTCTGATATATATTCTTAGATATTGCGTATCATCCCCATAAAGATTACCCCATAACTCTTTTATAAGTTGTTTATGCGTTACTACTTTTCCTGCATTCTTCATCAATATGGTAAGAAGCTGATATTCTTTAGGGGTTAGACTAATTCTTTGATTTTTAAATAATACTTTATGTGCCATTAAATCAATTTTTAAATCTCCAACCTGTATTTCAGTATCTTCGAACTCTTTAATCACATGATCTCGCATATGTGATCTTATCCGTGCCATAAGCTCCGCCATCCCAAATGGTTTAGTTACATAGTCGTTTGCACCAATATCAAATGCCCTTACTTTCTCTGCTTCATCTTTTCTCACAGATAATATAATCACAGGAACTTTACTGAATTCTCTAATGGTTCGTAAAACATCAAAACCAGATATATCGGGCAATCCTATGTCTAAAATAACAATATCTGGCTTTTGAATGGTTAATTCTCTAATTCCGCTTTTGCCATCAACGGCTTCAATCGCCTCGTAATCATGACTTTTGATAGCTATTTTGAGAAATCTTCTAATCTCTATTTCGTCATCTATAATTAATATCTTCTTATGAATGTTACTCACATTGCCCTCATGTCACTAAAATTATTAGGCTCTACAATATTAATATCTACTTTTGGAAGTGTTATCCTTACTCTTGCTCCACTCTTTTTAGTTTTATCTTTGTTCTCAATTTCTATAGTTCCTAAATGAGCATCAATTATTTTCCTACTGATCCATAACCCAAGCCCTGTTCCTGTATTTTTATAGTCACTCATGCTTGAGCGATAAAATTTATCGAATATTTTTTCCTTATCTTCTGGATTGACTCCAACTCCCTCATCTTCAATCTCTATTACTATTTTATTTGTTGAAGTGCTGCATCTGTATGAGATTATAATCTTCGTATTCTCAGGGCTAAACTTAATAGCATTATCAATAATATTGCCAATTGCTATATCCATCAAATGCTCATCCCCCATAAAATATAAGTCTGTATCTTGATTAATTTTTATTTTATGATTTCTAAGTTGATTAGAAAAACGCTTGATGATGAGATCAATTACATCATCAACTGCAATAATATCTTTTCTCAATATAGTGTTGTGCTCTTCTAGCTTTGCTACTTCAAGAATATTATTTACATACCCATGCAACTTGTTTGCCTCTCCTAAAACGCTATCTATAAGCTCGGATCTATCTTGCTCACTAATCTCTTTTGAATACAATTTGAAAGAAGAAATAGCACCAATAATTGAAGCAAGAGGCGTTTTAAGATCATGCGAAACAGAAGCTAAAACCGCATTTCTTAGAACTTCTGCTTCTCTTTTTATAACCTCTTGCTCTTTCTCGTTTTTATATCTCTCTTTTTCTTTTATTGTTTCTATTAGCTCTACTTCTCTTTTTTTAAGTGCAATTGCATAATTCTTTGCCATTCCTGCTATCCAACCAGTTATGATTGCTGCAAAAACAAAAACTGAAAACTTTATAATGTTATCTAACCCATAGTTGGCTTCAAAAAAAGGTGGAACCATTAGCCACTCATACATATAAACGCAAACTATCGCATTCAAGATTGCGGGAGCTCTGCCAAGAAAAATTGCCGAGATCAATACCGATATTATTAATGTACTGTTTATATTTGAAAATCGCTCAACGGTAATTTCTTCTAGCAAATATATAATTCCAGTTGCACCAAGAGCTAGCATTAAAGATATTAAATAATCTCTCCATGTAACGTCTGATCTAAAGAAGTTTTTTTGTAAATAATCTCTCATTGCGATCTAGAGCTTAGCATCACTTAAAGTATTATATCGATTACGATTGATAATGATAACTGTATATAAACTGTATAAGCCATCAATATACACTTTATATACATCTCAACATATTAGTTGATATAGAATTAAAACATTTATTCTAACTAAAATCATAGTCAATAGCAATTAGTAGGACATATTTCTGTGACTATAAATAAGCAGTTTTTTGTTGGTGATCCAGTGCCAGATTTTAGCTGCGTATCATCGAATAATCCCAAATTTCACTTTAATACTTGTGCTGGAAGGTATATTGTGTTGTGTTTCTTCGGTTCTGCGCAAGATGACAAATCAAGAAAAGCAATATCCTTTATTACCAATGATTTGAGAGAGTATTTTGATGATCAAAGAATCTCATTTTTTGGTGTCAGCATTGATAAATCAGATAATGAGCTTGAAAGAGTCCAACAGTTAGTTCCTGGAATACGTTACTTCTGGGATTATGATAAAAATGTCAGTGAACTATATGGCGCAATAGCTGCTGCGAAAGGGCAAGATGAGGAAACCTCATCATCTATAGATTATCGGCCTTTTACATTAGTTTTAGATCCCAATTTAAGGGTAATTGCTAATATTTCTATGCTTGATATTGAAAGACATAACACGGTTTTAGCCAATTTTATTGCTAGTATTCCGTCGATTGATGCGTATGCAGGGGTTGAGTTAAGTGCTCCTGTATTAATTATACCAAGAGTTTTTGAGCCAGAACTTTGCCGTCAACTAATAGGCTTATATGAAACACATGGAGGCGGAGAATCTGGCAGCATGATGGAAAAGGATGGCTATACAATTGGCAAAATTGACCACAGCTTTAAGCGGCGAAAAGATTATAATATCGAAGACAAAGATATTAGAGCAGCAATTCGCGCAAGAATTGCAAGAAGAATAATTCCAGAGATAGAGAAAGCCTTTCAGTTTAAAGTTACCTACATAGAGCGATATATAGTTGCGTGTTATGACGGTAACGATATGGGATTCTTCCGCGCACACAGAGATAATACAACAAAAGCAACAGCACACAGACGCTTTGCCTGCTCCATCAACCTGAACACCGAAGAATATGAAGGAGGAAATCTTAAATTTCCAGAGTTTGGTAATAGAACATATCGTGCCCCCACTGGCGGAGCCGTAGTCTTTTCTTGCTCTTTACTCCACGAAGCAATGCCTGTGACAAAAGGTAAGAGATATGCAACACTTCCATTCTTTTATGATGAAGAAGGTGCAAAAATTAGAGAGGAGAACTCACATTATTTATCTAATGAAACTATAATAATATAACATATGGCGGAGAAATTGAGTTAGGCTCTAATTGTCTTCTGGTAACGAGGCGGGAGATGATGGAAGTGAGGAAGGATTGGCCGAATCAACCGATTCTGGAAGGCGTTTTTGCTTTGCGAGTTTCATTGTTATTTCTTTTGCCCTTTCCGCACTCACATTTGCAAGAATTGGAGCAATTTTAACCTCTTTCATTTTGTCAATAACTTGAAGCAAAACATTAATTTCCAACTCTTCAAAAATTCTGGCGGCATCTTTAGCTTTCATGCTTTCATATATCTTAACTAGGCTTCTAATTTTAGCCTCTTCTTTTTCATTATATTGAGCAAGCAGAGAATCCACCTCAGTTTTTAGCTTATTAAGTTCATCAATTTTTTCTTCAATCTTTTTTTCTGTAGCCTTTAGAACATCAGCTTTAAGAGCAATATCTTTTTCTTTTTGTTCTATCTCACCCCTGCGTTTTGAAAGACTTTGAAGCAGTTCAATCTCTGACTCTGAAAATTGCGGCTTATCTGCAAGATCAACAGGTGCAGGAGCAGGACATTCCGCCGCTGTTTTCGCCCCATCTGCCTCTTTATTTTCCGAATCTGATTTCTCTGATTCGGGTTGCTTTTTATCTTCTTCTTTTTTATCTGCTGCAATTGATTCTTTAATGACTAGTTCAGCCATTAAAAACTTACTGCCTTCATATAAAGATATTCCTTTGCTCGCTAGAACAATTGCGGCTAAAACTATCGTTACTGGAAGCAGCTTGAACATTTTCTATTTCATACCCTTCAAAGCCTGAATTAAATCAGCCTCTGCCTTTGACTTAGATTGAGGTGGTTGAGCAACACCCGCGCCATCCGCCACTTTTGGTTTATTGTCTGTTGTTGCATTTTTTAAATTCGCTTGCTGGCCGACCTGAGATGCCTGATTCTTAACGCTAGACACTTTGCTTTCTAGCTGATCTGCAACCTTTGTGGCTTTCTCAATTAGAAAAGATAAATCATCTGCAATGAAGTTACCTTTATCTATTTTTGCAGCTAATTCTTCTATCACTTTTTTACTATTGTTTTTTAGCTCTGAAACGCTTTCTTCCGCTGTTTCTGTTGCCGCAGAGAACTCTTTGATAAGTTCTGCCAGTTCACTTTTACTGTTTCTAATTACATCTAGGTGACGATTCAGCCTAAAGCAATAATATATAGTCACCGCAAGCAGGGCAACTAGAAGACTATCTAAAATGATTGAAACTATCATATTACTATTCCTGTATCTCTTCTGGAGTTCGGTTAATCTTATCATGAACCTTAATGGCCATTTTTTCCCCTACCCTACCAATTTTACCTACCATTACAGGAACGCCGCCACATCGAACAGTAATATCTTCGTCTGGCTGGCAATCAAGTAAAATAGTTGTTCCTATTTTGAAGTTTACTACTTCTCCAAGTAGCATTTGTTTTTCGTGTAACAAAGCATCTATTGCAACGTCTGTGCTTTTTAGCTCTTTGCTTAGGTGAGCCTCCCAAATCGAGTCGCGCCCAAATTTTTCCCCCATGAACATCTGTAGCAACAAATCTCTAATCGGCTCTAACGTTGCATGAGGAAATAAAATCTCCATATTGCCGCCACGCTCTTCCATATCTATTCTTAGGCGAATCAAAATCGCAGCGTTTGCAGGTCTTGCAATCGTTGCAAATCTTGGATTGGTTTCGATTCTATCATATGAAAACGTAACTGGGCTTATAGGATCAAAAGCCGCACTCATATCAGCAAGGGCAACCTCAATAAGGCTTTTAATAAGCTCTTGCTCGATGGTTGAATATGGGCGACCTTCAATTTTAACCATCATATTTGCTCTTCTACCGCCAAGAAGAACATCGACTATCGAATAAATTAGAGATGAATCAACCGTTATCAGCCCGTAGTTATCCCACTCTAAGGCTTTGAATATAATTAGCAAAGCAGGCAAGGGTATAGAATTTAGATAATCTCCAAATCTTAATGATGTGATTGAATCGATGCTTATATCGACGTTATCAGAAGTAAAATTTCTAAGAGATGTTGACATCATTCTAACCAAGCGGTCAAAAACAACTTCAAGCATCGGAAGTTTTTCATAAGTCCCTAGTGACTTATCCAGAATCGCCCTAATACCTGTCGCTTCTTTTTCTTCTACAGCAGAAAAACCAAGTAGAGCATCAATCTCATCTTGGCTTAGAATTTTTGTGGTATCTTTAGGTTTATCATCGGCACTATCTGTGCCATCACCTCCACCACTGTTCATCATAGATTCCCATTCAGCAGCGGCAGCATCTTCATCTGATGATGATGCATTTCCACTTGCAACACCTTCAGCAGCAGCTTGTGCAGAATCTCCACCCTCCGCATCAGTATCTTTAGACAGCATAGATTCCCACTCAGCGGCGGCTTTCTCGTCGTCTGTCATATCCTCTGTTTTTTTCTCGTTATCCTCTGCCATTCGTTACTTTATGCAAATTTTATGCCTGAAGGAATTTTACTGAACAATAATCTCCTTGAAAAGTATATCATTAACTTTAGCAGGTTGCGATATTTCATTTATTCTTAATAACAGTTCTTCTCGAAGTCTGTGTAAACCTGCTGAACCTGCAATGTCTGGAGAGCGCAACTCTCTGAGATATGTATTAAAACTGTCAGTAATTCTTGGCATCACCTCATCAATCTTTACTTGATCTTCAGCAGATGCAAGCTCTAAAGTTACTGTCATTTTAAGAAAACTTGTTCTTTTCTCACCAGAATTTAGATTCACAAGAAAACTTGGAAGCTCGTAATATAAAACTCCGTTTGGTCCTGGTGTAGCTATTCCTTTCGCAGTTTTTGCACCGCCCTTTTCTTTTTTGTCACCACCTCCATGACCTCCTTCTTCCTCTTTTTTCTCTTCTTTATCTTCTTTCTTTTCATCTTTTTTAGCATCAGATGAGTGTTCTTCTGTTTTCTCTTCAGCTGGTTTTTCTTCTCCGCCACCTGTTAGAAGCCCGCTTAGGTAAACGCCAACACCTGCACCAATTAAAAGAACTACAACGGCGATAATGATGATAAGTTTTTTCTTACCAGTTTTTTTCTCACCAACATCATCATCGGCTTCTTCTTTTTTAGACATGCTTCCCCTCTTTATATCTTATTTATATCTGGCTAAGTATGACACTCTTATAGTTAATTATTCGTAAAACCCTAACGAGCGTCTAACATATAAAAATACTTTTGAACCTTTTGATATTGAATATTTTTCATAGTCGCTATGACTAATATCAATTTCGAGTGTTGCACCGTCAGCAAGCCTTACTTCTGCTTTTACCGTTACCCCCGCAATATTAAGGAAAATAACTTCTGCACTTATTGCATCATAATCCATTGATTCATCAGGCTTATTTCTGATTATAAAATCATTTGACCTGACATATAGTTTTACGCGAGATCCTTCTTTTATTGCGCTATTATTTGGCTTTGGAATTTTATAATTCCCAAACATTGCAAAACTATCTTCAATAGTTGCATCGAGTTTATTTACATGCCCTAGAAAGCTGCAAACAAATTCATTTGCTGGATTTTTATAAACCTCTTCAGGAGTTCCTATCTGCTCGATTTTACCCTTGTTTAATATCACTATTCTATCAGCAACTTCCATTGCTTCTTCTTGATCATGCGTAACCAAGATACTTGTAACATGCATTTCATTGTGTAAATTTCTAAGCCATCTACGCAAATCTTTTCTAACTCTGGCATCTAATGCGCCGAATGGCTCATCTAGCAGTAAAACCTTAGGATCAATTGCAAGAACCCTTGCTAGTGCAACCCTCTGTCTTTGGCCGCCCGATAACTCTGCGGGAAGGTAATTTGCAAACTGCTTTATTTGCACCAGTTCAAGTAATTCACTGACCTTTTTATTAATCTCAACTTCTGACGGCCTTTGCTTTTTTGGCCTTACTCTCATTCCAAATGCAATATTTTCGAAAACATTCATATGCCTGAACATGGCGTAATGCTGGAATACGAAGCCTATTCTACGTTCTCTGACACTTAGGGTTGAGGCGTCCATTCCGTTTATGAAAATTCTTCCAGCTTCTGGAAATTCAAGACCTGCAATCACCCTTAGCATGCTCGTCTTACCAGAGCCAGACGGGCCTAGAATTGCAAGCAATTCTCCAGATTTCACCTCAAGGCTTATATCATTAACAACTGAGAGTGTGCCAAATTTCTTTTGTATATTCTCAAGAACTATTCCCATGATTTTATGTCACCCTCTATCTTGAAAAAACCATTATGCAAGAGCGAGCATCATTTGAAACATTATAAGCACCCGCATTTACACAGCCTGCAACCGAAGTTGAATCACTGCCAATAACGTTTCCAGTAAGTGGAACGCCATCATCCATTTTTATATCTATCTCTGAAGCCTCAACTGCTGAAACAGTGGGATTAAACAAGGCCGCAGTTGAGCCATCACCGACATATAATAAATGGTTTGTAGTTTTAGGAAGCGCGCCAGATGGAACATTCGTCAAATACATATACATCAATTTACCGCCATTAAGTTTTGTTTCGGCTAACGATGTTGTATAGCTAATTTTAATTATTTCAGAGGCACTGAGATGAAGCCAGACTTGATTTATTTCCGCACCAGCAACTTGACCATCCGCGTTACCATCTGCAACTCCAGCAACATCAGACCATATAGAAGTTGCCTCGTTAAAGTCGCCTGCCTCAAGCATATAGTTTTCTTGAAAGCGCATGAGAGATGAGTTTGTACCCTCAACATCCCTTATGAATGAATTAACACTTGCTGCTGTTACAATATTATAGCCAACCATCACAGCACCAAACATTAAAGATATAACAGCAATTACAATAGTAACCTCAACTAAGGTAAAGCCCGAAGAAAGTTTGTTACTCTTGCTTCTGCTATCTTCTAGTTTTCTCATCTTGCTTACCTTCCATAGGTTTACGCTGGCAATGCACATTAACTATAAAATCCTGAGCTTTATATTCTATTCTGCTAGTTGAAAGAACATGAGGGGAAGCCGAAGTTTTATATTGAATATTATTCATGTTCAGAAAGTTTTGCAGCACATCTAGTGAAATAGCAAGGTCTGATTTTTGAACCACTTCTTGCTTTCCACTAACTCTATTGCTTCTCATCAAAGTTGCTTTGCCAACTACTACCCCCACAACGTTTCCTGAAGAATCAAGAAGAGGGCCACCACTATTGCCTTGTGCGATTGAGTCTGAAAATTGTATCCACTTATTTTCATTCATTGGCCCATCAAGCCCAGTAACTTTGGCATGCCTAATCTCATATTCGCCCGTTACCCCTCTGTTAAGTGGATAACCAACAATAACAACGTTATCACCAACATGAACTCTGGAATCATTTAATCGAAGAGTTGCAATTCTTCTTGGGCTTGTATTACTGGTTTTGAGTAATGCTAAATCATTCTCTTCGTCATAAGATATAACACTAGCTTCTTGTGGTTCAACAGCCCCTCTTACTAGCACTTTGCCGCACCCTTTTACAACATGCTCATTAGTTACAATATGTCCACGATTGCTTACAAAAAAGCCTGTTCCGCTTGTTACTTGCCTACTTGCATATGATTGTTGAGCTAACAATACAAACGATGACAAAATAACTACAACGAAATATATAGCTTTTTTCAATGTTACATCTCCAGACCTATTGCGCTATAAAATTCTGGCCTTTGTTTCCAGTCTTCCTTCACCTTGATATGAAGGTAAAGGTGTATTTTTTTATCAAACACATTTTGCATATCAAATCTTGCGGCAGTTCCAATTTCTTTGAGCTTGGCTCCGCCTTTACCAATAATAATAACCTTGTGAGTATCTTTTTCGACGTAAACAACCTGATGAATAGTAATGCTTTTTTCAGTTTCATCCCAACTTTCTGTCTCAATAAAAACGCCATATGGCAGCTCTTGCCTAAGTCGCATTAATATTTTTTCTCTAGTAATTTCTGCGGCGAGCATTTTAGATGATATATCGGTTAGCTGATCTTCTGGATAAACCCATGATATTTCATTCGATTTTTCCGCTAGATAAAGTTTAAGATCTTCGACTCCATCGCCGTTTTTGGCCGAAACCATGAATATCTTTTCAAATATTGAAAACTCAGATATTTGAGCAGCCAAAGATAGCAAATCTGGTTTTTTTACAGCGTCAATCTTATTAATCACTGCGACTGCCTTAATCTCTCTTTTCTCAAGGTAAGAAAGAATCATTTGAATAGAGTTAGAAAGCCTTTTGTTCGTTGCATCAATAATTACGCATACTGAATCGCTTTGCTCAACCGCTCGCCATGCAGCATTAACCATTGATTTATCGAATCTTTCCTTCGCTTTAAATACACCCGGAGTATCAATCATTACAATCTGAGTGTCACCAGACATAACAATTCCCATAACCCTATTGCGGGTTGTTTGAGCTTTGGGTGTTGCGATAGTGACTTTCGCTCCAACCATTTGATTTATTAATGTAGATTTGCCAGCATTCGGAGCACCAATTACGGCAACAAATGAGCATTTCTGCACATTATCAGACCTTTGCACTTGCAACTCTTTCAAGCTCTTTTTTAACACTTGGTGAAACGAATGGAGAAACATCTCCACCGAGTCTTGCAATTTGCCTAATAAACCTTGAGGAAATAAACTGTGTGGTATCAGATGCGGGGAGGAATATAGTTTCAATATCCGATGCCAGTTTATGGTTTAAACAGGCCATTTGTACTTCATACTCAAAATCAGAAACAGCTCTAAGCCCTCTGATTATCACAGATGCGCCAATACTTCTTACATAATCCACTAAAAGACCTGTAAATCCGTGAACTTCGCATCTCGCCGAATCAGATGCTGGCATTGATTCTATATCAGCACTGGCAAGGCTGATTCGTTCATCAAATGAGAAAAGGGTGGACTTTGCAGTATCCTGAGCAACCCCAATAACGAGCTTATCACATATCCTCAGTGCTCTTCTGACTATATCCATATGACCAAACGTAATGGGATCAAACGTACCAGGATAAACTGCAACTATCATATTTCCAATCTATTCCTGAGAGAAAACCAATTCATGTGGAGTTGAATTTTCAGAGAAAAATCCTTTAATAACAATACGGTGATTCATTCCATTTGAGTTTTTAATACCGATAACCATATCGTTTTGCTCATCGCCTTCTTTTCTGAAAGAGAGGCTTGAATACTCAAGACCAACAAAATCAATAACCTTAAACTCTTTGCCTGAGTTTTGATATTCAGATCTTAGAGGAACTGTATTTGACATAACTTCATTCTCCTTTATTTGGGTAACGCTTTTTTGATTATTTGCATGATTATCTTCTTCAAACTTATTTTCTGCATTGCTGATTTGCACTTCAGAATTTTCTTCGAGAGCAAAATCCATCACTTCAGAAACCTCATTATTAGATTCGAATTCATGTTCTTTTTCTAAAATTTGTAATTGAGTATCATCATCTTCCATAGCTGATGCAACCTGTTTTATAGCCTCAGATTCATCGACCGACTCAACACCTTGTTCTTCAATCACTATATCTTCTTTATCATCTTTATCTTCACTGATTGATTCAACTTCCTCATCTTCTAATAAAACAAGTTCTTCTTGCGTTTCATCTTCAGGAATTTCTTCTGCGAGCGATGCGACTTTATTTTCCAATTCGATTATTTCAGCTTCAGATTTGCCATCAGCAATACTTAAATCATCACCTTCTTCTAATTCAGAATCACCAGATAAATCATCGAATAGAGAGAATGTATTCGCTTTTTGCTGCGGAATTTGCAGCGAATTTTCAACCATAATTATTGCATTTGGATGATATAAACTGCGCTTTCCGCCTGCGGTTGCAATATCCATCCACCCACATTTACCATCTTCATTATATTCTATTGATATTTTGTTTGAGCCATCTTCTAGGTATTCTACAACACCTGAAGTAGTGCCCCTAACCGATATTTTCGCACTGTTTGTATGGAAAAAGAACCTGTCATTCTTGCCAGTAGCAACCTTACCAGATGCAAATGCCATTTTGCCCGATAGCAAAGAAAAACTGGCGTATCCCTCAGCATCTTTAATCGGAGGAATAAAATCGCTAATCATCAATTTTGCTTTTGAGTCAAGAACAATAACCGTTCCATCATTAAGCTCAATTTCTACGCTGCCATCGCTTTCAAGGGATATAATATCACAAACCTGAATGTTACAAACTCCATCAGAAGGCTTTTCTGAGCCATTGAAGCGATTAATCATTATTTTAGCAGTTGTATTTTTTATCTCACCAATAACTGGTAACTTCCTGTTATTAATGAAATCATCACTTAAAAATGGACGGCTTGAATATGTAAGCGTTAATATCGCATCTGAGCTTACATATTTTCCAGATTCAGATAACAATGAAGGTGGCTTTGCCTGCGAGAAATATCTGATAAGCATTACTTCGTTATCATCTGGCAGAGTGATTATTAAGTCATTGCCCTGCTTAGAAAAACGTGCTCTGAATATTTCATCACCACATTGGATTTTAATTAAACCATTATGTGCGGACGATGCGTTTACAACAGCCGACTTTGATATTATTGGCTTAGCGGATTCTGCAACTGATGGCACTTCTGTTCCTCCCGACATTTCAGTTACATAGCTTTAACAAATTCGAGAACTTGCTGTGCATGGCCATCAACCTTCACTTTATTCCATATTTTGGCAATTTTACCTTGCTCATCAATCACGAATGTAGCTCGCTCTATGCCCATGTATTTCTTGCCATACATGCTTTTTTCGACCCAAACTCCATATTTTTCACAAACATCAGAGTTCTCATCAGAGATTAGTTTAAACGCCAAAGAATATTTATTTTTGAATTTCACATGTTTTTCAACGCTATCTTTTGAAACACCAATTACGGTTACTGATTCTTTTTCAAAATCAGGAATCATGCATGAAAAGTCTTTTGCTTCAACCGTGCAACCTGTTGTGTCATCTTTGGGATAGAAATATAGAACAATTTTTTTGCCCTTAATATCTGCAAGAGATACAGATTCGCCCGAATCCAGAACGCTTTTAAAGTCGGGGGCTATATCACCCTCTTTTAACTCCTTATAACTTTCCTGAGATTTAACAGCAGAATTCGCCGTCATTGATTTTTACTCCCCCAATTTTTTAGATAGTTTAGTCACGAGAGCCGCAAATAGACTATCTAGTATTCTTCTAATTTTTCTTTATATAATTTATAAACCGAATCTGAGGTTTGTCTAAGTTTTTCTTCCATTTCTTTATAACCTGACAACCTCAAATACCCTGCAAGCATTTCTCTGAGCCGCTCTGGAGTATTTTCATCATTCACTTTATTATTGCATAGAAGCCATGCGTATTGTTGATAATTCAGGTATAGAGTCAATGCTTCACTAAGAATAACATATTCATGAATATCTATAATTACATGTTTCTTAAGAGAATTTAGTGCTTCCAGCGAATTTTGGGTAATAACATCTGTGTGAATGTGGGCATTTTGAACCTGAAGATATTGAATTAATATCTCAAGATCCATTAACCCTCCCCTAGCATGTTTGATATCAAAAATGTTATTAGGGTTATATTGCTCGGCAATCTTTTTCCTAATATCCACAACTTTTCTGGCGAAATCATCGTAAGACTTTGCAGCAAATGATAAAATGTTGCTTTTCATTATTTCATTTACCTTTGCTACCATTGCAAAAGAGCCATAAACAACTCTTGCACGAATGAGCGATAAAAATTCTATACGCCAAGCTGAATGCCTATAATATTCGTCGAATCCCTCAATATTTATAGCTATTGGCCCATTTACACCGTGAGGTCTTAGACGTGTATCAACCTCATAAAGCCTGCCTTCATCTGAGATGGTTGTTATTGCGCTGATAAGTCTTTGCGAAAATCTGATGTAATAAACATTCGGCAAAAACGACTTAGAGCCATTTGATCTTTCATCTTCATCTGCCGCATCATAGAGGAAAACAATATCTAAATCTGAATTTAACCCCAGACTTTTGCTTCCGAATTTACCAAATGCAAGAATGGCAAACTCGTTTTTTGCAAACTTCCCATACTCTTTTTCAAATTGTTGCTTTGCTATATCGGTAATTTGAGTCAGAGATATTTGTGCAAGATCAGACAAGAAAGCCCCCACCACATCAACAGTTGTTATATTTTTTAGAAGTTGAACCCCTGCTTGAAACTGTCTTTCATGAACGAACCTTCTTATAACTTCATATTTCTCATCAAAATCATCCACATTTTTTAAAGCCTCATTAACCTCATAATGCAAATCATCTGCTGAAGGCAATCCTTTAAAGAAATTTGGATACAACAATGCGTCAAGCAATGTTGGTTTTCGGCTTAACATCTCGGAAAGATAGAGCGAAGTTCCCATAATCTCAGCTATTAAGGAAATCAAGTTCGGTGTTGCCTGAAAAAGAGAGAACAACTGAGCACTTGCAGGAAGCCTTGACAAAAACTCATCAAATTTTCTGAAGGCATAGTCTGGCGAAGGAGTTTTGGCAAAAGCATTCAAAATTGCAGGGGTTAGCTCAGTTATAAGCTCTCTTGCCCTTTTTGTTCTTGTTGCTCTTCTGCTGCCATGATGCCAAGCTCTGATTGAGTTTGAAATCATTTCTGCATTTAAAAAGCCCATAGCGGCAATTGTTGCTATAGTTGATGGATCATTCTCAACTCCTGTAAAAACCAGAGTATTTCCAGAAAAACCTAGTGAAGGCGTATCTTTATATAAATTTCCATAAATCTCATTCACGCCAAAAGATATGCTAAATAGTTCTTTTTCAAAACTTTCAACAGATTCATAACCCATGAAAAAAGCAAGCCGCTTTATCTCATCTTCATTATCTGGAATTGTATGCGTTTGCTCATCTCTAAGCATTTGCAACCTATGCTCTACCTTACGGTGATAATAATATGACTTTATAAGAAAATTGGCATCAGCTTCAGATATATGATGATTATTTACTAACTCCATCAGAGCATCGCAGGTTGCTCTAGCTCTAAGATTAGGTTGCTTGCCACCCCAAATAAGCTGCTGAGTTTGTGCGAAGAATTCTATCTCACGAATCCCACCCTTACCCAGCTTAACATTATAATCAGCAAGTTTGTCGCTATCACTATCTAACCGTCTATCCATCTGGCGTTTAATAGATTGAATGTCGCGCACAGCATTAAAATCTAGGCTTTTTCTCCAAATAAAAGGAGTTATATATTTAATGAAGTTATCGGCTGCTATAATATCTCCACCTATGGGACGTGCTTTGATTAAAGCTACTCTTTCCCAGTTTTGCCCAACAGTTTCGTAGTAAGTAATTGCGCCATTAACCGATATCGCAACAGGAGTAGATGCAGGATCTGGCCTTAGACGCAAGTCGGTTCTAAAGACGTATCCTTCAGCCGTTCTTTCTTGTAAAATGGTTACTATCTCTTGCACCAGCTTCACAAAAAAGCGTTGTGGATTTATATTTTCACTAAGTTTAGAACGCTCTCTATCATAAAATATAATTAAATCGACATCGCTAGAATAGTTAAGTTCTGCACCACCTAATTTACCCATGCCCAATATTATTAAACCTGAAGATACGGCTGGGTTTTTAATGTCTTCAATTTCTATCTGGCCTGATTTATAAGCTCGATAAAGACAGTTTTCTGCGGCTTTTGAAATTGCAACTTCCGCAAAATAGCTTAACTCGGCTGTAACCCTCGTAACATCCCATATCTCACTTATGTCACAAAGAGCAATTAAAAGAGCTATTCTGCTTTTAGCTATTCTTAAAAGACGCATTATTTGCTCAAGACTTAGCTCTTCACTGCCTGCAAGTTCAAACATAGATTCGCGCATTGGCTTCTCTGCACCATACTCACAGAAATCAGAGAATATCGAGAAATTTTTAATGACTAAGTCTGTCAAAAATGGACTTGAACCAAAAATAGAATCTAGCAACTTTCTTGCATTATTATTACTGCTAACAAATTCATACTGAGAGTGTCTAATATCATTTGAATCAAGCTCTGAGATTGACTCTTTTAATCTTTCATAACCCTTTTCTACATCATCTAGGAATGCAGGTTTAATAAAACAGTCAACAGAATCTATGAATGGCATTTGCTATCTTTAGGTTTACAGTCTTTAATCAGGTTATATATTATAGCTAATCTTTCAAACCACTTCTAAGCTATGAAAATAACCAAGACAAGATTTATTAAAGCTATTCTGATTTTTACCCTGCTATCGCCTGTATTTGCCGCAATTGCTGGTTATTTGTGGATTGCTGCAGGAGAGCGCAACATCAATTTCGCCCTGCCTTATATAAGCAAATTAGCTTCAAACAACCTTGAAAATATTTCTGTAAGTGCAAGTGATGCAAAAGTGAGGCTATCCGATAGCGGAGACTCTTTAGTTATAAAAATTGACGCCCTTGAGATCGATAATTCGATAACAAAAAACAGAATTGCAACAATTTCAACAATGCTTCTTGAATATGGATTTAGCAATAAAAACGGACTGCAAAAACTATCTGCTAAAAATGCAATTATTAAAACTGAACATATTCCAACAATAGAAAGTTCAGAAGAAATCTCTATTCAAGAAGTGATAACCAGCCTCTTTTCTGGCCAAGTATTTGGCTCAACTGTTACGATGAATCTTGAAAATATAATTGCTTACAATAAGTTATCCACAATCTCGATACCCCGCTTTGTTAGTGAACGTGACAGAAATGAAATCACGGGTGAAGGAATCTTAAACATTGATTCTTATGGCAAAAATTCATCCGTAAGGGTAAGCCTTGCATCAAATATTGCAACCACTGACTATGCAATAGGTATTAATATAAACAATCTAATGCCAGCTGCATTATCTGAGTTTGCAAAAGAAGCTCGTGGCTATTTCATCCCCTTTGATGGACAGGTCAAAATCACAGGAAAGCTAGGAAAAGATATAAATGATGTAGATTTTATTCTTAATTCATCTGAGGGGGTAATATCTTCAGAACATTTCTCTGAAACAACTTATATTGAATCTTCATATGTCGAAGGTAAGGCTTTATCTGGCGGAACCAAGATATTCATTAATAAGCTCGCGATTGGCTTAGAAGATAATGCTAAAATCGAAGCCTCTGGCTCAATTTTGAATGATAATCAAATTATTGATATTGATGCCAATGCAAAAATTTCTAATTTACCCACTAATAACTTGGCGATGTATTGGCCTGCGAAGCTAGTTCCTTTAACTCGTAAATGGGTTACAACCAATATAACTGAAGGCGAAGTTAAAACTGCAACTGCAAGAATAAAAACTGGTAGGCTCGATAAGCAAACAATAAAGAAAAGTGGTTTACCAGATTCATCATTAAAAGCTGAAATCAATGTTTCTGGAGCAACAGTTCACTATTATGAAGACTTGCCTAATGTAAAAGATGTGTCTGGCGTTGTTAGCTTTACAGGAAATTCAATGAAAATTGATGTCATCAGCGGCCTGATGTATGACGCTACTAAAGTAAAGGGCGGGTTTTTAGAAATACCAGACCTGCATAGCATTTCGCAGATTATGACTATAGACCTAAATGCAACCAGCAACATGCGCGAAGTTGCACAATATCTTTCAACAGAACCTATAGGACTAAAGAAAACGCTTAATCTTCAACCATCTGAAACCGAAGGAGATGCTGAACTAAACATCAAACTATCTTTTCCACTTAGCGAAAAAGAACATGGATTTAACTACACAATCTCAGCGAATGTTAAAAATGCAATCATTCCAAAAGTTTTATCATCATACGATATTACCAATTCAGATATAATTATTACCGTTGATAATAAGCTCCTTACAATTGAGGGAGATGTTGTTTTAAACACCATACCACTTCGCATAAAACTCGAAGCAACCGACTATCAAAATAAGGATTCCATTAACGTTAAACATACCGCTATTGGCATGGCTGATGCGTCAAGTTTAGCTAAATTGGGTGCTCCATCATTTGAATGGCTGCGAGGTAAAGTAGGATTTGAGTCTTCAACTAATGAGGATAATAAAAATAGCAAAACCAGCCTAAAACTTGACTTAACAAATAGCGAGATTACACTAGACAGCATTGGTTTTATTAAGCCTTCTGGCAAAAAAGCTAATCTCTCAATGACACTTTATAAAAACGATAACGAAACAGTTATTGAAGATATGCTGGTAGAAGGCGATGATATTTCAATCAAGGGTAATGCGAAAGTAGATAACAAAACCAATCAACTAAAAATTCTTACTATTACTAAAGCAGATTACGGCGTTAATGATTTTGCATTTGTAATGATGCCTGATGATAACACGGCGGGCGCAAAGAAGGTTAGTTTAACCGCCAATACTTTAGACTTTACACCATACCTCAAAACAATTCATGGAGATGGTAAAGATAAAGATGAAGATAAAGACCCAATTCAAATATCAGGAACCGTTAAAACCCTAATCTCTTCAGATAATAGTTATATGGAAGATGTAAAGCTCGATATTTCATGCGGCAGAAAGATATGTGACAAAATCTTGATTCAGTCTTCGAAAGATAGAGTTCTCATAAATCCAGTTTCAAATCAAGAAAGACAGCTATCTATCAAATCATCTGATGCTGGTAACTTTATGAAGTTCATGGGCTTTTATGACAACCTAAAGTCTGGCGAATTAACCATAGATGGCAAAATGGATGCAAAAGACAGGGTGGAAGGAAAATTAATAATTAGAGATTTCAGAGTTGTTAAAGCACCGATTCTTGCCAAACTAATTTCTCTTGCCTCAATTACTGGAATACTCGACGGTCTAAACTCAACAGGAATTAGCTTCACTAGGCTCGATGCACCCTTTAGCATTGATGAGAATGGCAAAATAACAATATCTGATATGAAATGCGCTGGAAATTCAGTAGGGTTAACCGCAAAAGGCACCATAGACAAAAACAAAGACAAAATCGACATTGGTGGAACTCTAATCCCGTTATATGCCCTTAATACTATGGTTGGCAAAACTCCAATCATTGGTGAATTATTGTCAGGCGGCGAAGGAGGCGGAGTTTTCGCAACCAACTTCAGCATGAGGGGAAGCTATGAAGATCCTACAATTTTAGTAAATCCACTCTCCACACTTACACCGGGTTTCTTAAGAGGTATATTTGGCATATTTTCACCACAAAATAACTCGGGAGAACAAGCAAATTGAGTATAGTATTTCTATTTTTATCTGATAGCGTCGTATTTCATCGATCTCACCGTGCTCACGTATTATTCATACGCTCCGCGCGCTTCGCCTCGAAATACTTGCTCTCAAATAAAACTAGAAACACTATAATTCAAAAAGCGGAGCAACAAGCAAAAAGGATAATAAAAACGCTCCTCCTTTATTGGGGAGCGCATCAATGATTAACTTCTTATCTAGATCTGGATCTGGGGTTATTATAACTTTGCTGCTTTCTATGTGCATTATTTTAAAACCTGTTGATGCCTTTGCAAGATCCTTCAATTTCATAAGAGACGCTGAAATTGAGGAAACGATTCATAAAATTGCAGATCCAATATTTGAAGCGGCTCTTCTGCCCAGAGATTCAGTGAGAATATTGATAGTCAACGATGATTCAATCAACGCATTCGTCGCAGGTGGCAGTAATATTTTCATCAACACAGGATTACTTCTAGAAAGCAATGATCCTCTTGTTTTGGCGGGTGTTTTAGCTCACGAAACTGGCCATATAACTGGCGGTCATCTTGCAAAAGGTGCAGAGCAATTAAACAATCTAGGAATTCAATCAATAATTGCAACAGTTCTAACCGCCGCAGCGGCTGCTGGCGGTCAGGGCGCAGCCGCAGGTGCGATTGCAAGTGCTGGCAGGCAAATTGCCGAAAGAAACTTCTTATCATTTTCAAGAACCCAAGAAGAATCGGCTGATCAAGCTGGGCTTTCATATCTTAAAGCTGC
Source organism: uncultured Rickettsiales bacterium (assembly GCA_964484565.1). GTDB lineage: Bacteria > Pseudomonadota > Alphaproteobacteria > Rickettsiales > CAZAGG01 > CAZAGG01. The sequence continues at coordinate 108,653 of CAZAGG010000004.1, forward strand.
AAATATTCCAGCTGATGGACTGCTAAAGTTATTAGAAACATTGAGACGTCAAGAAACAATGGCGTTTGGCAGCCAAACTGAATATATGCGAACTCACCCGCTTTCCCGCGATAGAATTTCACATATCAGAGAGTTTATAGAAAGCGAAAATATTAAAGGCAAACTCCCAAAAGAAAAGGAAATTGCCTATCTCAGACTTGTGGCAAAACTACGAGGCTTCTTGCATAACCCCCAAAAAACACGAATCTTTTATGAAGGAAAAAACTCTGATGATGCAATTCTCGCAAGAAGTATAGTCGCATTTAAAACTTCACAGCTTGAAGAGGCTTTAAGAAATATAGATTACCTAATCAATAAAAACCCAAAAGATGCTTATTATCATGAGTTAAAAGGCCAATTCCTATTCGAAAACGGTAAAATCGAAGATTCAATTATAAGTTATTTCAAAGCTCACTCTCTAAAACCTGAAGAGCCTCTTATCAGTATTGGCTACGCAGCTTCCTTAATAGCTTCCGACAAACGAGAACGACTTGATAAAGCCATAAAATTACTTAAAGATGCCTCATTGGAAGAACCTCGCAATCCAACAATCTTTGACTTGCTTGCTAAAGCTAATATGAAGCTGGGAAATAAAAATGAATCCAACCTGAATCTAGCAGAAAAGCTACTAATTACAGGTAAATATGAAGAGGCAATTAGAGTTTCTTCTCTTATAACAAGAGTCGCTGAAAAAAGTTCTGCAATTTATTTAAAAGCTGAAGAAATTAACAGCGAAGCCAAAAGACTGAAAAAACGTAAGGATGACAGCAAATAGCGTTTTACTTAACACGCATTTTATGCAAATCTATCACCTAAATAAAACAATCTAAAGGGTTAACATGCTAAAGCAAATTACTTTTTCTCTTGCACTCATTGCTTCAATATTTGCATCATCTATGTTAAGCGCGGCTGATGAAAAATATGTCACCAAAGATGAGGTTGGAGAGATTGTAAAAAAATATTTGATGGATAATCCTGAAGTCATCATTCAATCATTTGAATCATATCAACAAAAACAAATTGTAGAACGTCAAAACAAGGCCAAAGAAGCCCTAGATAAACGTAAGAACGATATTTATAACAACACCTCATCTCCTGTAATTGGAAATACCAAAGGCGATGTAGCTGTAGTTTATTTCTTTGATTACAACTGTGGTTTTTGTAAGAAAACATATCCAACAATTACTAAGCTGATTGAAGATGATAAGAACGTTAAAGTCATCTTGAAAGAATTTCCTATTCTTGGTCAGTCATCTGAACTCGCTGCGAAATATGCAATCGCGGTCAACATGATAGATAAAGCGAAATATTCTGAATACCACGCTCAACTTATGAAGTTTACTGGCGAAAAAAATGATGCGAGCCTTACAGACTTAGCCAAAAAAATTGGAATTAAAGAAGATAAACTGAAAGAAACTCTCTCTAAAAAAGAAGTGTCTGATTACATAGCCTCTATTAGAAATCTTGCTATGGATCTTGGAATTCAAGGAACCCCTGCATTTATCGTTGGAAACGACCTAATTCCAGGTGCAGTTGATGCTGAAACACTCAAAGAGCGCGTTAAAGCGATAAGAGCTGCAACAAAAAAATAGAAGCAATATTAATTCTGTGGATTGATAAAAAACTATTTACATTATCTCAAATTCATTATAAATACCCCTCTCTTTTTGTAATTGATAATATGGGGTTTATGAGTTGGAAAAACAGAGTTTTAATGCAATCGCAGCATTTATTGAGAGGGAAAATCCCGCTACTCCTTGTTTAGTTCTTGATGTTGAAGGCGTGAGAAATAAATATCGCGCGCTTAAACGGTCACTTCCAGATTCCACTTGTCACTACGCTATCAAAGCAAATCCAGCAGAAGAAATATTAAAGGTTCTGGCCGAAGAAGGTTCTAGCTTTGATATTGCAAGCCCAAATGAACTCAAACTATGCCTAAAGGTTGGCATAGAACCTCACAGAATTTTATATAGCAATACAATCAAAAAAGCATCTGAGATTAAAGAAGCCTATAATCTTGGAATTCGCGTCTTCGCATTTGATAGTCTTGCTGAGCTTGAAAAAATTGCAGAAAATGCACCTGAAGCAAAAGTTCTTTGCCGTATCCTCACCGAAGGTGTGGGTGCTCAGTGGCCGCTATCTCGCAAGTTTGGCTGCAATGATGCCAGCGCAATTGAACTTATGCAAAAAGCATCTGAAATGGGTCTTGTCCCTTACGGCATATCTTTCCATGTTGGCTCTCAAATGATAGTTACTGAACCATGGGATGTTGCTATTGGAAGATGTGCAAAAATTTTCTCAGCCCTTTCTGCAAAAGGAATTGAACTGGAAGTAATAAATCTTGGCGGCGGCTTCCCTGCACGCTACCGAGAAGATATTCCATCAATTGAAGAAATCGGAGCTTATATCAGAAATTCTCTTAACAAGCATTTCGATAATAATCCTCCTAAAACTCTTGCAGAACCTGGTAGATATATGGGTGCTGAATCTGGTGCGATACTCTCAGAAGTTGTGCTTGTTTCTCGCAATCACGAAGATGACCCGCGCCGCTGGGTTTATCTTGATATTGGAAAATTTACGGGATTAGTAGAAGCCGAAGCAATTCAATACGAGATTCTTACCTCTAAAGACGGAGATGGATCAGAAAGGGAAGCAGTTGTTATCGCAGGCCCAACTTGCGACAGCATTGATATAATCTACGAACACGCAGATTATAAGCTGCCCATGAGTTTGAAATCTGGCGATAAGGTTATGATTCTTGGAACTGGTGCATACACCACAACATATTCATCTGTGTGCTTTAATGGATTTTCTCCGCTAAACCAACATTACATTGATAGCAGAGATTACAATCAGTCCGAGAATCAAGCTCAATCAAACACATCTATGGCAGTGGCTTAAAAATTTTGCAAGCACAGGTGTAAGAACCTTCTTACACCTGTTCTAGTCAAAGTTAAACTACGCGCGACTGGCAACTGACGACTGATTACTATAGGACTTACCCATTATCTCTTAGTTTTTTGAGGCCGCCAGCTAGTCTTCTGAGTGGTCTGCTTGAATCTTCACGTGGAATGATGACTTCGATGAATGTCATTTCATCATTCTTTTTTGCATCATTTAGTGCTGAGTCTAACTCTCCTAGTGTTTTAACTCTGATGCTTTTTCCTTTACCGAAGACTTTTGTTACTGCCGTATAATCCCATTGCAGAATATTATTAAAAGGCCCGTCTATAATGTGACGTTGCGTTCCATATCCATCATTATTTAGCAAGCAAACTATTGGTTTCATTCCATTTTTAATGGCTGTTGACAGCTCCATTCCTGTCATTTGAAATGCGCCGTCTCCAACAATCACAAAAGTTCTCGATGAAGGATTCGCCGCCATAACCCCGATAGATGCTGGAACTCCAAAGCCCATAGACAGATAGTAAGCATCTGATATAAAGTTGCTGCTTTTAGTGGTTCTAACATTAATTGCTCCCAAGAGAGAATCTCCTGTATCACAAACTATTGTATCCCCATCATCAATATGACCTGATAAAACGCTAAAGAAGCTCTCCGATGCAAGAGGTGTTGCCTTATCCGAATCAGATAAAACCTTTGGATTCGGAGCTGCAATCGGGTTTTTGAAATCCCCTCTTCTTTGCACGCCAGAGTTTTTTATGCCGTTTAGGAAGTCTTCAAAAACCACTTCTTCATAATGATGATATCCAACCCTTGCGGTTTCAGTAGTTACCATAATCGAATTTTTTCTAGTTAACTCAGATGTATTAAGCCCAAGCAAAACATCGGTTAAGAATGTTCCAAGCATTATCACGCAATCACTCGTATCAACATATTCCTGAGTTTCTGGCTCTGATATTGCGCCACTGTAGACCCCAATATATAACGGGTGTGTCTCAGAAATAACGCTCTTACTAAGCAGTGTTGAAGCTATTGGAATATTAAATTTCTCTGCAATTTCAAGAGCGTGATGAGTAAGACCATGTCTGTGCAGCTCAACATCAGCAAGTATGACTGGCTTTTTCGAGCGATTAATGAACTCAACTGCCTCAAGCAAACATTCACGCAAAGATTCCTCATCACTTACTGGTTTTTCTTTCTCCTTTTCTTCAGGAATCGCAACCATCATATCAACTAAATCAAAAGGAATTTCGATATAACCCGGTCTGCAATTTTCAAGCACAGCATCAACAACACGCATAATCTCAGATGCCGCCGTTTCTGGATCACTAAGAACAGTATTCGCACACGTTACTTCTTCAAAAACTCTGCGCTGCGTGTCAAAGGTTTTGACCTTGTGGTGAAGCAAAGGATCTTTCTTCCTATCCATTGCAGAAGGACCACCTGATATTACCAAAACAGGGCTTTTTTCCGCATAAGCGCAAGCAATTGAATTAAGCATGTTAAGGCCGCCTACACAATATGTTACAACTGCAACGCCAAGCCCGTGAATTCTTGCATATCCATCAGCTGCAAATCCAACGGAAGGCTCGTGTGTAAGCGTTATCAAATCTAGCTTCGATTTATCAAGCCATCTAAAGGTTGGTAAGGCGAAATCACCTGGTATTCCAAAGGCATGTCTAACGCCCTTTTTATAAAGATATTCAAATATAAACTCGCCTAATATTTGCTGCTTCTTTGCACTCATTATAAATACCTGTTGTTAGTTGTTTTTGTTTTATTTTATTTAGAAATTATCTTGCATCTTTCCATGCAGTTCTTAGCTCTTCAGATAAATTACCAAAATAGTAGGACTGCATAGGAATTTTGAACTCAGAATTTGAACCAGATTTTTGATAAACAATGTATAGTAAGAAATTTCTTCCTGCGCCAAAGTTTTTTACAAAAGACAAAACATCTTCTCTTTTTTGGAAGTGCATGAAGTTAAATGGATTATATTCAAAGGCAGTAAGTTGCAGGATCTTATAGCCATTTGCCATCGCAAGATCCATGTAAAATGTAGGCTGGAAGTTATAAAATCCATGATCTACCCAACCAGTAAATGGAAGGCCATGTATCATAATCCCATTCGGAGCCGTTATATCATGCACATTTTTAAAAAACTGATATACATTAAATACATGCTCTGCGGTTCCCGAGTCTACAACAATGTCAAACTGTTCAGTAAACTTAGATGAAACATCATGATTCATGTCATATTGCAGACCATTTGGAGAGTGAAAATCAATTGCTAAATGCTCTTTAGGTTCGAGAATAGAATCATAAAATATTCTGCATATCTCAAATGTCTCGTTTAAAAGCTCTTTTCCTTCACTTTTTGCTTGCTCAATTAAGGCTTCAATTTCATTAAGTCTTTTGATTTTAGCAAGGGCTTTTTCAGGATTTTCTTTCAAAAAAGTATTGCCGATTTCTTCTTTAAGCGTTTCAACTGGAATGTCAAAATACCAGTTTGACTCACCTATCTCAAGAAGCCTGCCTCCCCTTTTGAGAACACCCAGTCTTGATAAATCGGTTATAAGGCAATACTCAGCAATGGTTATTGCCATAAATTCACATCACCCTACCAGCAACTACCCAGAGTTTTTCAACTGTCTCTGCATCTCTAACAGAAGGAGCTGTAACAACCGCATTATCAAGAGCATTATTACAACCAACATTGCAAAACTCAGGCCTTGCATTCATTTTAGGAATCGCTCTGGCAATTAGTGCCCTAGCCTTATCGGCATTTTCGTTTAGAACTTTAATTACGGCCTCAACGTTTACATGGCCATGATCTTCATGCCAACAATCGAAGTCTGTAACCATTGCAACTGTTGCATAACACATTTCGGCTTCTCTTGCGAGTTTTGCTTCTGGCATGTTCGTCATACCGATAACATCGCACCCCCACTGTCTATATAGCTTAGATTCGGCTTTAGTTGAAAATTGAGGCCCCTCCATCACTAGATAAGTTCCGCCTCTGGCAACCTTTATGCCTTCTTCTTTTGCTGATTCTTCTAGAATATCTCCAAGTCTTGAGCAAACTGGCTCTGCCATAGAAACATGTGCAACCATTCCATTCTCAAAGAAAGACTTTTCTCTTGCGAAAGTTCTATCAATAAATTGATCCACTATTACGAATGTTCCTGGTTCAAGTTTTTCATTAAGAGAACCAACGGCACTGACAGATATAATATCAGTAACACCGTTTTGCTTGAACGCATGAATATTCGCTCGATAATTTATTCCACTTGGGGTTAGCCTGTGCCCCCTACCATGTCTTGGCATGAAGTAAACTGGAACTTCAGAAAGCTCACCCATACACAAATCATCTGAGGTTAACCCAAACGGCGTATGAATCTTATCCCACTTTACCTTCTCAAGTCCTGGAATGTCGTAAAGGCCACTTCCACCTAAAATTCCGACTTTAGTGTTCATTTGCAGTTTGCTTTCTACTAAAATCTAAACTTTACGCCAGCTTCGAAATTGTGAGAACCATATTCATATTCAATTTTGTTACCTGCACCAGCTTCTAACTCTAGGTCATCGGTTGCAAAATATTTATATCCCACTGAAAGAACAGTGTGTCTCAACATTTTAGGCTCATATGAAAGACCTGCCATAAGCTGCCAAGCAATAGCGTTATCGCTATCATCTGTATTGCCAAATGCTGCACTTGGAAAGTCAACTTCAGCCCAGCCAAAACCAGCACCCAAATATGGTACAACCTTTGTTCCAGTAGCAATGTCATAATACACATTTGCCATATAGGCAGTCGAGCTTACATCATCTGTTCCTGTAACAGAAACACCACCAGATGTATATTTATCAACATCAGCTTCTCTGTGTGCAATTTCGGCTTCTAGTCTCAAACCTGGTAAATCTGTGAAAGAAGGCAAATATCCAACTACCGCTCCAATACCATATCCAGCATCATAGGAGGCATCGCTGCTTCCGCCATTAAAGCTAATATCAGAATCATTCATCAAGTTTAAAGAGCCGTTGAAGCCAACATACCACTTTGGCCACTCTCCATATGAGGAGGCTTCGGCTTTCGGCGCATAAACAGCAACCAATGCAGCAGCACAAAGAGCCAATTTCCCAACCAGTTTAGTCATATAAACTCCCCTAAAATTTATAATTAAATCTACTTTGCAATATGGATATTCTGAGCAACCCACAAAGTCAAACCAATATTTCATTTAGATTTTGCTGGAAATTATCTCTTGAATAATATCAGGATTAATTGGCCCTCGATATCGAGATATTATCTTGCCGTTTTTTATCACAAATGTTTCTGGCGTTCCTGTTAGGCCGAAGTTAATTGCAACCCTTCCGTTTACATCAACACCATATTTCTTATATGAGTTTCCATGTTTTTCGAGCCATTTACTAACTCTATCTGGCATATCTTGCGTTGCGATTCCGTAAACAGGAATTTTATGTTGAGTCGAAAGAGATTTTATAAACTCATGCTCCGCAAGGCAAGGCACGCACCAAGATGCAAAAAAGTTTATTACCGCAAAATTTTCTTTAGCAATATCTTTTGAGCTAAAATCACCTAGTTCAAAATTTGGTATATCTTCACCAACTAGAGCGTTAACATCGAAACTATCAACCTTTGAGCCTGAATCTTTTCTTAAATTCAACGAAATCAGCAGAGTTAATGACAGGATAATAAAAACAGCAAGTGGAACGAAAGTTGATAATCTAAAGGTTTTCTTGTTATTTGTATTATTTACATAATTCTCATCAGACATCGGCTGCAACTCTTGGTTCTATTTCTATCGGCAAGCGGAATTTAACGTTTTCTATAACTCCAGAATGCAGAGTAACCTTAACACTTCCGCATAACTGTTCAATCTTTTTGATTACCTCTTCCACCAGAATTTCAGGAGCCGATGCACCAGCAGTTAAACCAACCTTTTTCTTTCCATCAAGCCATTTCTTATCAAGCTCTGAGGCGTCATTGATTAAGTATGACTCTATTCCCCTTTCTTTGCCCAAGTCTCTTAATCTGTTGGAATTTGAGCTATTTGGCGCACCAATTACCAACAAAATATCAATATTATGATTAGATAAATCCTTTACTGCATTTTGCCTATTTTGCGTGGCGTAACAAATATCTTTTAAATCGGGGCCTTCAACCTTTGGAAATCTTTCTTTAATTGCATCGATTATATGTTTTGTATCATCAACACTAAGTGTAGTTTGCGTAACATAAGCAAGTTTATCTGGATTTTTTACACTTAAGGTTGCCACATCTTCTCTTGATGAAACAAGATAGACGGGATTATTTACTCTTCCGCTTGTTCCTTCAACTTCTGGATGCCCCGCATGGCCAATAAGAATAATCTCATGGCCTTCTTTCTCATAACGTTTTGCCTGATTATGAACTTTTGTAACTAGCGGACAAGTAGCATCAATTACATCAAGCCCTCTTGCTTTTGCATCTGTTTCGACTTTCTCTGAAACTCCATGAGCACTAAATATTGCAACCTTACCTTCAGGAATCTGATCAGTTTCTTTTACAAACACAGCTCCTTTGGCCTTAAGATCTTCAATCACTCTTTTATTATGAACGATTTCATGTCGAACGTAAACTGGCGCACCATATTTAGCGATTGCCTTTTCAACAATCTCTATTGCTCTTTCAACGCCTGCACAAAAGCCTCTTGGTTCTGCTAATATGATTTCTATCATTGGCAATATCTCTTGTTATTTACTTATCAGCTCTTCCATATACATCGTCAAAGCGTTCAATATCGTCTTCTCCCAGATAGCTACCAGTTTGCACCTCGATGATATTAAGCTCTCTGTCTAACTCTTTATTTTCAAGTCTATGAATTGTTCCTGCTGGAATATAGGTCGATTCATTTTCGTTTAAGGTAATTTCTTTATCGCCGTTAATAACAGTTGCTCTGCCGTTTACAACAATCCAGTGTTCTGAACGTTTAGCATGTTTTTGCAATGATATTTTCGCGCCAGCTTTGATTGTAAGCCTTTTAACCTGATAACCGACTCCAACATCAATACTTTGAAAGCTGCCCCAAGGACGATTTGAATATGAATGAGATTCGACTTCTGGCATTTTAGCTTTCTTCATTTTATCGAGAAGTTTTTTTATGTCCTGCATTTTATCACGATTGCCAACCATTATAGCGTTATCTGACGAAATAATAACCAGATCTTTCACGCCAACCGCACCAATAAGGTTTTTATCAGATCGAATAAGAGTATTTTCAACATCCTCAATAACCACCCTGCCCTCAAGATGATTATTTAGAGAATCTTTCTCCGCTATCTCCCATATTGAGTTCCATGAGCCAAGATCAGACCAATCCATATCAACAGGAACAACCACCGCATCGGCAGTTTTCTCCATCACCGCATAGTCTATGGAAATTGAAGGAGAATCCATAAATGATTCTTCTTCTGGTCTAATAAAATCAGCATCAACACTTGCAGATGACATCGAAACATTTGCCGCCCTAAAAACTCCAGCTTCAAATTTCTCAAGCTCTGCAAGATATTTCGAGGCTTTGAAGAGGAAAATTCCGCTATTCCATGTATATTCGCCACTTTCAACGTAGTTCTTTGCAGTCTGAACATCTGGTTTTTCAACGAATTTCTCTACTGAGAAACAGCCATCCGCAATTTTACTTCCGCTCTTTATATATCCATAGCCTGTTTCAGGGGTTTTCGCCTTGATTCCGAAAGTAACGAGCTTGCCATCTCTTGCCTGTGCGGCTCCAATTTTAATTGCCTGATAGAATGCATCTCTATTTCTGATGATATGGTCAGATGGCATAACCAACATAATATCATCATCAGCTTTGTTTTTTATTATATTAATTGCAGCAAGCGCGATTGCAATTGCAGTATTTTTTCTTGCTGGTTCAAGAATTATCGACTGCGGCTTTACACCTGCAAGCCTTACTTGTTCTGCGGTTATAAACCTGTGCTCATCACTGCCAACTATAACTGGGTTAAAGAAGCTATCTTCATCAGAAACCCTAACAACACACTCTTGTAGCAAGGTTTTTTCATTTTCCGCAAATGATATAAATTGCTTAGGATAATTCACTCTTGATAAAGGCCATAAACGCTCACCGACTCCACCAGCAAGAATTACTGGAGTAATTTTCATATTGTTTAGTAAACTCAATTTTAATCTCCGCTTTGTGTTATTATGGTTCTTCTACCATCAATTGCAAGCCTGCCTTCTGCTATATACCTAACTGCAATTGGATAAATCTTATGTTCCTGCTCTAAAATTCTAGCACTCAAGTCTGCCTCGCTATCACCATCTAATACGGGAACGGTTGCTTGTAATATTATAGACCCTTCATCCATCTCGGTTGTTACGAAATGCACTGTGCAACCTGCAACTTTGCATCCATATTCGAGTGCCTGTTTTTGTGCATCAAGCCCCTTAAATGAAGGTAAAAGCGATGGATGGATATTAATCATCCTCCCCGCCCATTCATTAACGAGTGACGGCGTCAAGATCCTCATGAATCCAGCTAAACAAACAAGATCTACATTATTATCTTTGAGTATTCTATCTATCTCTTTATCAAATGCTTCTCTTGATTCATAATCTCTGTGGTTAATTACTGCTGTTTTGATTCCAGCATTTTTTGCTCTCTCAAGAGCGTAAGCATCTGCTTTGTTAGATATAACAACAGAAATTTTTGCAGGAAAATCATCGCGTGCAGCATCAATCAGAGCTTGAAGATTAGAGCCTCTGCCAGAAACTAACACACCAACGTTAATTTTTGCCATAAAATACTACACAATATAATAATTTTATGGCTATTAAGCACATGTTAAAGAAATGTGCAATCTGAACAATCGTTACGCGGCGATTTTTACATCATCTTTCATTGAACGCGCTAAGATTCCTGCAACATAACTCATATTTGGAACTTCGTTCATATAACTGCTTTCCATAAGCATTTCGAGAATATTTCTCGTAAATTTTGCAGACTTAAGTTTTCCGTCATTAGTTTCTTTGAGTGCCAGCGCAAGGAGAATTTTAATTGCTTCAAATATACTCGCTGGAAGTTTTGCCTTAGTATATAATGCTTTGAACCCCTTTTCGCCTTTATCTCTAATAAGCATTGCAGCATTTTGCTCTGGAATATCCGCAAGTTTAGCAAGGCCTCTTTCAAAGAACGAAATATCTCCCATGCAAAGAGCTTTGATTACAATAGACGGCTTTAGCTTATCTTGCTTATGCAAGTTAGAGATTAGTTTTCCTAGCTCGTTATCAGTTTTTCTTCTGCTAATTAACTCAAGAGTTGCGATTTCCTCACTATCACTAACCACTGATTCAGCCGCACTTGGAGATATATGATATTTTCTAATAAGCTCGCCTTTGAGTTTGCCAGAAACCTTTTCAACCATTTTGCCAACAACTGATAGGGGCAGATCGCCTCTTTTGGTTAAAGCCTCTAGCATTGTGCTGTCATTTTTATAATTCTCCATGACTTGCAAAATGATTTGTTCTGTAAATTGTGCGCCATGATTATTAACTAAAGTTTTGATAACTTCGTTTTCACCCTTACTTACCAGAACTTCTGAAACTCTTGGCGAGACAACTTCTCTAACTGCAATTGCAATTCTTTGCGCCACATTCTGAGCCGCACTTGCAATTTGAATTAGATCATCATCGTTAAGAAGTTTTGAAGATATTAATATTGGCTCTGAAACATCAATCACATCATTTGCGAGTTTTAAAACAACCTGTTTTGGAATATCATTGCTATGCCTTATGTTTCTAGCTAGAACCTGCCTAACCTTTAGTTCGGCATCTCCCGCGAGGACATTAAATATCTTTTCTGCCAGATTTTTCTCAAAGCCATTGAATGAACCTGAGCTATAATTCTTATTAATTCTTCTTATTAACTCAATCTTACCTTCAACACCTAGATTATCTGATATTACAGATGCTTCGCTACTTTTTGTAGATTTATTTTGTAAGCTCATAAACCAACCCTGTTTTGATTTTTAGTTTTCTTACTGATAAACTTATAAGTTAATACTGCTAAAATTTGGTTAATATTTATTTAAAATTTTAAATAAATTTAATCATAATTATCTTATTGCTCTATTCAAAATTGATGCTATCTTACAAAAACCTATGCATAAGATACATAAAACTCCAGAAAATGCGCTTCACGGGCTTTTAAAAGACGGCATGACTATCATGGCGGGTGGCTTCGGACTTTGCGGAATTCCCGAAAAACTTATCGTGGCTATTAAGGAATCTGGCGTTAAAAACCTTACATTCATAAGCAATAACTGCGGCGTTGACGATTTTGGACTCGGAATACTTCTTAAAAACGGCCAAATTGCTAAAATGATTTCCTCTTACGTTGGTGAAAATCACCTTCTCGAAAGAATGTATATCGCTGGGGAGATTAATATAGAATTCAATCCACAAGGAACACTAGCAGAACGAATCAGAGCGGGAGGAGCTGGAATTCCAGCATTTTTCACCCCAACGGGATATGGAACCATCGCAGCAGAAGGTAAAGAAACCAGAGAATTTAACGGCAGAATGTATGTTATGGAAACCGCACTCAACGCCGACATTGCAATCATTAAAGGCTATATTGCAGATACAAGCGGCAACTTAACCTATAGAAAAACTGCAAGAAATTTCAATCCATTAATGGCAATGGCTGCAAGAGTTACAATTGCCGAAGTTGAAGATATAGTTGATATTGGAAAACTTGACCCTGAGAATATCCATACCCCCAGTATTTTCGTTCATCGGCTTGTAAAGTGTGATTCTTATGAGAAAAGGATTGAGAAACTTACAATCCGCACCCCTGATATGGAGGATAATTAAGTGCGCATAGGCTGGACAGATACAGAAATGGCTATGCGAGCTGCAAAAGAGCTTAAGCAAGGCGATTATGTTAATTTGGGCATAGGAATGCCAACAATGGTTGCGAACTATATTCCTCATCATCTTGGCGTTGTTTTACATAGTGAAAACGGAATCTTGGGAGTTGGCCCCTTCCCCGATAAGGATGAGGTAGATGCCGATCTGATAAACGCAGGCAAACAAACAATTAGTGAGCTTCCTGAAAGTAGTTATTTCGATAGCGCAACATCCTTTATAATGGCCAGAGGTAAGCATCTTGACCTCACAATTCTTGGAGCCTTTCAGGTATCTGAAAAGGGCGACTTAGCTAACTGGATGATTCCAGGTAAAATGGTTAAAGGAATGGGCGGCGCGATGGATCTTGTCGCGGGTGTAAAACGAGTAATTGTTTTAATGGAACATAATGCCAAAGATGGATCTGCCAAAATTATCCCTGAATGCACTCTTCCACTTACTGGAAAAGGCGTTGTAAATGAAATCATTACCAATCTTGGTGTTTTTGAAATAACTGCTTACGGCGTAAAAGTTAGAGAGCTCGCCGATGGCATTTGCCGCGAAGATGTAGTATCTAAAACCACCGTTGATTTAATATTTTAAATCATCCCTAAATCCCTGCTCTGATTTCGCGCATCAGGTCTTGGTAATAGTGCAGGTTGTGGATGGTTAGCAAGGTTGCGCCCAGCATTTCATTAGCTTTTATAAGATGTTGGATGTAAGCCCGCGAATGATTTTTGCAAGTGTAACATTCGCATTCTTCATCAATTGGTTTTAGATCTTCAGTATATTTTGCGTTTCTAAGGTTCATCTCACCTTCTCTTGAATATCCACGCGCATTTCTGCCTGAACGGGTTGGAATTACGCAATCGAACATATCAACCCCCCTTTCCACCGCACCGATTATGTCTGAGGGCTTACCCACGCCCATTAAATAACGCGGCTTATCTTCTGGAAGGTGATGCACGGTAACATCAAGAGTTGCAAACATATTTTCTTGCCCCTCACCAACTGCAAGCCCCCCGATTGCGTATCCGTCAAAGCCAATATCGGTAAGTGCCCTTGATGAAACTTCTCGAAGGTCTTGATAAATACCGCCTTGCACGATGCCAAAAAGAGCGTATCCATCGCGCGTTATAAAAGCATTTTTGGAACGCGCCGCCCAACGCATTGAAAGCTCCATAGATTTTTTGGCAATCTCGTGCGTAGCGGGAAACGGCGTACACTCGTCAAAAGCCATAGTGATAGTGCTGCCAAGCATATGCTGAATTTCGATAGAACGCTCTGGAGTTAGATTATACGCCGTTCCATCAATGTGTGATTTGAATTTTACCCCCTCTTCAGTAATTTTTCTCAAAGATGCCAGAGACATCACCTGAAAACCACCTGAATCGGTTAGAATCGGCTTATCCCAATTCATGAATTTATGAAGTCCGCCTAGCTTTGCAACTCTTTCAGCGGTTGGGCGGAGCATTAAATGATAGGTATTACCTAGAATAATATCTGCCCCCGTTGCTTTTACCATGTCATTGGTAACGGCTTTGACAGTGCCTTGCGTTCCAACTGGCATGAAAGCAGGAGTTTCAATCTCTCCATGCGCGGTTTTTATTACTCCCCTGCGCGCTTTTCCTCGCTTCGATAATATTTTAAATGAGATGGACACAATGATATTATCTGAGTTTCAAAGTTGAAAGACCAATCAGCGCGAGAATTACTGAAATAATCCAAAATCTTATAACAATCTTAGGCTCTTGCCAGCCTATCTTTTCGAAATGGTGATGCAGTGGAGCCATTTTGAAAACCCTTTTTCCTCTGGTTTTATATGATCCCACTTGAAGTATTACAGAAATTGCTTCTGCCACAAATAATCCACCAATTATCGCAAGCACTATCTCATGCTTGGTTATAATGCTTATAGTGCCAAGTGAGCCGCCAAACGCCAAACTTCCAGTATCGCCCATAAAAACCTGTGCAGGATGCGCATTATACCATAAAAATCCTAACCCAGCCCCAAGCAAAGCTGAACAAAAAACGGTAATCTCTCCCGCTTTTGGCACGTGGTGGATTAGCAGATAATTAGAATACATCACGTTACCAACCAGATAAGATATAAGCGCAAAACTAGCCGCCGTAATCATAATTGGCACTATCACCAAACCATCCAGACCATCTGTTAAGTTCACCGCATTTGAGGCACCAACAATTACAAACATAGCAAACGGAATATAAAACCAACTCAAATTTAGTAAAACATCCTTAAAAAATGGAACTGCTAAGTGCGTGTTATATGATGGTTCTGCAAAATGTTGCACAGCAAGGCAAACTGCAACAGCCACCAACATTTGGTTATATATTTTCATTTTACCCGCAACGCCTTTGTGGCTTCTTTTAGTAACTTTTAAATAGTCATCAACAAAGCCAATCATTCCAAAACATATTGTTGAAATAACCAATATCCAAACATAGGGATTAGAAAGATCAGACCACAACAGTGTTGAAATTGACACTGATATTAAAATCATTAATCCCCCCATTGTGGGAGTACCCTTTTTAGTAAGCAAATGTGACTCTGGGCCATCATCTCTGATTGGTTGCCCCTCGCGTTGCAACTTTTTGAGCCATGCAATCATTTTAGGCGCAATAATGAACGAAATTAAAAGAGCAGTTAAAATCGCTCCACCACTTCTAAATGATAAATAACGAAACAGATTAAAAATCTGAAATTCATCTGCAAGTGGAAAAAGAAGACTGTATAGCATTTTTTACTTCAAAGTTAGTTTGTTTAATTAGTTTTTGTTACATAAGTTGTTTAAATTGCGGCACCTATTAAGCAGGAGTATAATTAGAAAAATATTGTGTATTTTTTACTCATCTGGAACAACAAATTTTATACTTTTTATAGGCATCATCATTTTATCTTCATCTGATAAGAGTGAGTAAAATTCCTGCCACAGGCTAATAAACCTATCTATGTCAATTAATTCAACGTGAATCTGAGAAGTTCTTGCTGCATTTCTTGTATCGTTTGAAAATCCCCCAGTTGAAACAAAAATACCTACATCTTCTCCTTTCTGTAGAACTCCTATTAACTCTCTAATCTCACTAACACTTGATGTCTGCTGTCTATGCTTAACCTGAACCTTAGTTCTGGGAGAACTTATACCCAAAGGATCTTTATATGCTATTAAATCAACTCCTCCATCTTTACCCTTTGGTGCAATATATGGAGTATGGTAGCCCATTGCGCGCAACAACGCACCCACCATATCCTGAAATTCATATGGACTTTTTGATAGTATATATCTTTTAAACTCTTGATCTGCTATACTCTCTATGTCGTCAATCTTACTTCTGTAAATTTCTTGATCTGATGATATTTTTGTTTCTTTCACTGATATATGATCATCTCTTTGATTCTTTTCTTTCCAATCACGATATGCTGTCGAAGCACTTTTAAAAAGTGCTTGCTGACCTAAATCTAATGCTTTCTCTCCATCTGGTGTAATATTCCAGACACCTTTCTTTTTTACAATGTATCCAGCCTTAATAAGATCGATACTAAAAAAATTTAAAATACCTTGCCATCTTATCTGGCCAGATTTTTCGTAAGTAGCTTTCGCCCAATCATCAAAATTTACGCTATCTTCAATTTTTTGCCTTAAATCCTGAATTGATAAAGTACCTCCAGAATCTTTTAAAATCTTCATCGCATTATAGACAACAATCTCTGCAAGATCTTTATTTTTCGAGCTACTATTCATAAAAATTTATATGTTTAAATAGGTTTATAATTGAAAGTTAGTAAGAAGCTCAACAACAACATCCATTCTGCTGCCGTGTGAGCCTTTAACCAGAATAATATCGTTATCATTTAAACTATTAATAAAATCACTATCAATTTCATTGCTTTTTGAATAGTGCCCAAATTTCATTTCTGTGGGTAAAGCATTATTAAGGTTTTGCATGAGCTTGCCACATGTTAGTATTTTATCAATTCCATATTGCTTTGCATAAACTGCAAGCTCTGAGTGCAACTCTGATTCTGTATCCCCCAGTTCTAACATATCACCCAAAACCATTATAGTTCTTGCGCCTTTATGAAGTGAAGCTCTAAGATTTTTTAAATTAGCCATTGCCGCCACAACTGAATCAGGACTTGCGTTATAACTATCATCTATCAGGGTAATATTTTTATTTTGCAGTTTTAGCTTATTAAGCCTTCCCCTACCTTTTGGTTCGGTAAAGTTCGCAAGATTATTCATTGCCTCATGAATATCAAAGCCAATTATTTTAGCCGCACTAAGAGCCGCAAGGGAGTTAATCGCTTGATGTGGTGAGAATGAAGAAAGTTTGTAAGTTATTTCCTGAAAATCAAGCATTGCTTTAATCTCAGAGCCACTTTCCGTTACTTTGAAATCTAGCATTTTTGCGTATATATTACCTTCTCTGCCGTAAGAAAGTATCTGATACACCCCCGCTTTTCGGGCAATATTTCTTATATATTCATAATATTTATTCTCAGCATTGATGATTGCAACCCCATTAGATGGCAGCTTATGTAAAATCTCGCTTTCAGCATCGGCAATTGCTTCAATGGAATCAAAAAATTCAAGATGAGCTGCCGCCGCACCTGTAACAATTGCAATTTCAGGCTTTACTATATCGCATAGTTTGGTGACTTCACCTGCGTGGTTCATGCCGATTTCAATAACTGCTCTTGGGCTATAATCTGGCATATTTGCAAGAGTTAGTGGAACTCCAATATGATTATTGAGATTACCCTTTGTTGCATATGCTGATATTGCGAGTGCGGTTAGTTCTTTCGTGCTTGTTTTACCTACACTGCCTGTAATTCCTATAGTACGGGGATTAATAACTCCTCTAGAATATAATGCCATTTTCTCCAGAGCTTTAAGCGTATCTTCAACCACTATCACATTATCAAGACCATAAGATTTAGATGATATTGCGATTGCTGCACCCTTGTTTAAAGCATCAATAACATAATCACTGCCATCAAAGTTTTCGCCTTTAATCCCAACGAATACATCACCATTTTCGATAGATCTGGTGTTTATCGAAACTTGCGATGATTCAAAATCTCGTTTTATATCAACCCCTAACGCTGCTGATAGATTTTTTCTATTCCACTTCATTTAACTATACATCTCGCTTATTTTTTTAATTTCTTCTACGTCGTCAAAATGCAAAACTTCTTTGCCGATAATTTGATAATTCTCATGCCCTTTGCCTGCCACTAATAGAATATCTCCTTTTGATAACATTGATATGGCTTTTTCAAGAGCTTTTCTTCTATCTTCAACTTCTATTGCATTGGCTGCTTTGTCTAATATTTGCTTTCTTATTTCAGATGGCGTTTCACTACGGGGATTATCATCAGTTACAATAACTACATCTGCTAGATTGCTTGCGATTTTTCCCATCTCTGGGCGTTTGCCTGCATCTCTATCTCCACCGCAACCAAATAACACAAATAGCCTTGCTTCGCAGTGATGACGTAGTGCTTTAAGAGCTGTTTCAAGCGCGTTTGGAGTGTGAGCATAATCAACATATATCGCTGCTTGATTATGAGTTGAAGCAAGCTCCATTCTGCCTTTTACTGGTTTTAAATTCTTTGATGATTCAAGCATTGCTTCAACGCCATCTTCATCTATTGCAGCAATTACCACCGCACATAGGGCGTTATAAACATTAAAATCACCAACCAGATTATAATGTAACTGATGCACTTTGCCCTTATACTCAATCTTTACATCAAGACCGCTAGATACAGGCTTAAGCTCTAATATTCGTAAATTGGCGTTTTCATTTTTGCCGTATCCTATAAATTTGATATTTCTTCGCGCGCATACCTCTTTAATTTCAGTGGCGCGTTTATCATCAACGTTGACTGCTGCCATTCCACCTGAAATTAAAACCTCAGAAAAGAGCTTTAGTTTCGCTTTAAAATATTCTTCTTCCGTTTTATGATAATCTAAATGATCACGGTGAATATTAGTAAAACCCGCCGCTTTTACATGCGCTCCATGCAGCCGATATTGATCAAGACCATGACTCGATGCCTCAAAGACCAAATTCTTAACTCCCTCAGCTTCAAGGCATGTAAGCATTTTATGAAAACTGATTGTATCTGGAGTGGTATGACCAGTTGATGAAAACTTATTTACGTCAGCCGAATTACTTTCAATACCTAGTGTGCCTATACTTGCGGCTTTGATGCCTTTTGCCTCCCATAACTGTCTTACGAATGAAGCAGTTGATGTTTTGCCATCGGTTCCCGTTACTGCAACTATATTGCTTGGCTGTTTATCATAGAATATTGCCGCACTTTTGCTAAGTGCCATTCTAACATTTGAGGTTTTAATTAATAGAACTTCGCCAAAATCTTCTTGGCTCAAACTCGAACTTGTTGAAACAATTATCGCTTTTGCACCCTTTTCTATCGCGGAGGGAATATACTTCTCACCATCATCTGCACTGCCTGATATGGCAAAAAATACATCTCCTGCCTTTACCTCGCGCGAGTCAGATGCTAAACCGCTTACATGAAAGTCACCAAGATTAGCATTATATCCATCAATCTTGAGCTTTGAAATTAGCAAGTTTTAGATCCTTCTCATTATCATTTTCTGGCGCAGGATGATAGTCTCTAACAGGCTTTACACCTAGAACAGGACCAATCCTTGCAATTACCCTTGATACTGT
This sequence comes from uncultured Rickettsiales bacterium, assembly GCA_964484565.1. Lineage (GTDB taxonomy): Bacteria > Pseudomonadota > Alphaproteobacteria > Rickettsiales > CAZAGG01 > CAZAGG01. The sequence continues at coordinate 128,256 of CAZAGG010000004.1, forward strand.
TGGGGCGGCTGTCCATCCTCCTGTTGCGTATCCGTGAGTTTGCTTTGTTCCTTTTGGTTCGTCAAGCATAACAAGTATGACATATTCAGGATCATGAATAGGGAAGCTCGCAACAAAAGACGACATCAAAGCCTTTTTATTATAGCCACTTGCTGATGCTTTTTCTGCCGTTCCAGTTTTGCCACCAACCAAATAACCTTCAACATCTCCTTTGCTTCCCGTTCCTTTTTCTACCACTAGACGCATTAGTTGGCGCATTCTATACGATGTTTCCTCACTGATAACCCGTTCTGCTTCTTTATTGGCATTCTCATCTTTCACTAGAGTTAGAGGTTTCATAACCCCACCATTAAGTAAAGTGGATACCGCCTGCACCAAATGCAACGGAGAAACTGCTATTCCATGTCCAAAAGATACTGTCATCACGCTTAAATCACTCCAATTTTTTGGATATAGAGGTTGTGATATCTCAGGTAAGCCAACATTTATTGGATCTAATAGGCCAAGTTTTTTGATAAATTCTTTTTGCTTTTCCGCCCCAACTTCAAGAGCCATTTTTGCCGTACCGATATTTGATGAATACATAAATATTTCAGGAACATTAAGTGGGCGCGCTTTAGGGTGGCTATCACTTATGCTAAACCTTGCATAACGAATTGGATTTGTTGCATCAAAGATTTGATTGATAGAAACTTTCCCAGAATCAAGAGCCATTGCAGTAGTTATTGCTTTGAATGTTGAACCCATCTCATAAACGCCAAGACTTGCTCTGTTAAATCTTTCTAGCTCTGAAGCCTTTCCAGGATTATGTGGGTCAAAATCTGGCAAGCTAGACATTGCAATAATTTCACCTGTTTTAGCATTCGCAATAATTCCTGTCGCGCCAATTGCTGAAAATTCATGAATTGACTTAAGAAGCTCATCTCTCAAAATTCCCTGAACTCTAACATCTAGTGAAAGCTCAAGTTTTTTATTCTTCTCTTTATATGATAACAATCTTTGTTCCATTGATTTTTCAATACCGCCCAAACCCTTGTTATCAGTGTTAACAAAACCTAGACTGTGCGAGAACATATTACCATATGGATAAACTCTGCGCTGTTCTTCGATAAACGATATACCAGGAATTCCCAGAGCATTTACGTTATATTGCTCTTTGGGAGTCATGTTGCGTTTTATCCATACAAATCGGCTATCAGAAGTCAATCTGCCATATAATTCAGCTTCATTTACCCCTGAGACTACTTTTGCAACCTGCTTTGCAACATACTTTGGTTCGTTAATCAGTTTAGGATTTGCATAAGCAGAAGCAACGCTTAGGGAAGTTGCAATTACTCTACCTGTTCTGTCTACTACCTCCGCTCTTTCGAGATTAACTGAACCGCTTGCTGCATTTGAAGATGCATTTTTCTCGTGTTCTCCAAACAACATTGTAGTAGTTAGTCGAAATGCTATTAAACAAAAGCACATTAAATATATAGTCATTCCCACAAGGATTCTTGCACGGCAGGTTTTAACTGCTTTACTAAGGCTGCTTTGAACTTTTAAATGTACCTTTTTATGAGATGATTCTTCGCATGTCTTTTTACGCCCTCTGCGGGATGCTCCCTCTTCTTCCCAATAATCTTCTCTGTAGTAAGAGTCGCTCAATTATTTTCTCCCAACCCTCTGTTATAGCTTACTAAACGTGCATTCTGTCCTGATTCCCCATGCTCAGCAGGCTCAGAATTAGAAGGAGAAATAGGAATATTATCAATCTCGATAATCTGAGAGGTTTTAATTGGCTCTAATTTAATAAAGTCACGATTTAATCTTTCTAACCGCTCTGGAGAAGTTTTTAGCGCCCATTCAGCGTTAAGAACCACTAATGCTTCTCTCTCTCTCTTTATTTCTGATTTTAAACTTGCTAAATGATTAGCTTGCTCAATCACCTTGAATTTAAGCTGATAGACCCCTAAAGCGGCGGTTACAAACGATAATATCCAAACAAATGTTGCCATTTTCATATAGCTAAAGCCTCCTAGCCGCTCTAAGTTTTGCTGATCGTGCGCGAGGATTTTCATCAGCTTCTCTCTCGCTTACTTTAACCGCACCTTTGTGGAGTGGCTCAAGTTTAGCTGTAAAATTGCTATCACTTTGCGGAATATGCCTATTGGTGAATCTATTATCTCTTGAGTTGTCATTAATGAAATTCTTGACAATTCTATCTTCCAAAGAATGGAAGGTTACTATCACTAGCCTTCCGCCAGTTTTTAGTAAATCGAGTGAGGAATTTAATGCTCTTTCTAACTCTCCAAGCTCATCATTGATATATATTCTAAGCGCTTGAAACGTTTTAGTCGCAGGATGAATCTTACCGTCAAATCTAACCACCGATTTAACCGTATCGGCGAGTCTTAATGTTGTTTTAAATGGCTCTAAATCTCTTTGCTGAACTATTGCGCGTGCAATTTTTCTTGAATGACGCTCTTCACCAAACTTATATATAACATCGGATATTTCTTTTTCATCTGCCTCATTAATAAAGTCGGCTGCAGTTTTCCCATGATTTCCCATTCTCATATCGAGTGCACCGTCTCGCATGAAAGAAAAACCCCTCTCAGCCTCATCAATTTGCATTGATGAAACGCCTATATCTAAAACTATTCCATCAACTTTTTGGAAGCCAGACTTTGCAACCGCATCTTGCATATCGCCAAAGTTACTATTTACGAATATGAATGAATCGCCAAATCGCTTCTTGAGCTTATCTGCGTAACTTACAACCGTTACATCTCTATCTAAGGCTACTAGCTTGCAGTTTGTTGATTTTAATATTGCCTCGCTATATCCGCCTGCTCCAAAAGTTCCATCAACGTAGATCTCTCCCTGCTTAGGTGATAGATAATCCAAAACTTCACTTAGCATTACTGGTATATGAGGCGCGGCACTCATTTCGCACCTCCTAAATCTCTATCTTTTTTTGGGCTTTGTAAAACATGTCTGTTTTTAAGAGCCATATCCCTTGCTGCCTTAGAATGTTCAGCAAATTTTACAGGATCCCATATCTCAAAGGTCGCGCCCTTACCTACAAATACGGCGGCTTCTGTGATTCCAGTTAGCTCAAGCAAAGATTCTGGTAAAATCACCCTGCCCTCAGTATCAAATGGGAGCTGATTGCAGCTTCCAAGAATTGCTGTAGCAAATGCATCTCTTTCTTCGGAAAATGGATCAAGATTATCAATGCTTGCGTTAATCGCCTCTATTCTATCTATCCCACAGGCTTCAATGCAGCTATTTACAAAGGATGGATAAGCAATAATTCCGTTATATGACTGACTTGCAAGAGTTGCACGAAACTGAGCTGGCACCGAAACTCGGAACTTCTTGTCTATCTTGTTAGTATATGTTGATAGAAAAAGTGCCATGAACCCCTGCTTAATGTTTTTTTAAATCTCCCCCCTTACTCATACTTTTTATTTTCTAAAAAGTGCGGGTATAGCCCGAAGGCTATAACCCGCGAATAGGGAGGTTTGCGTCACCCCAAAATAACCAGATAATTCCCCAGTGACTTGGTCATTTATGGGATATCATGGGATTATATGGGAATAAATGGAAAAATATAGTTAATAGATGGGACAAGCAAGCTAAAAATTTGCATGACAAATGGTGGACTAAACGGGGGATAATCCAAATAAATAATTATTAATCAGGATGTTATACGGGGAAATGCACCAAAATTTACGTGCAAAAAAAATATTATTAGATTTCTTTATTGGCTGTTATTTCTTTATTGGCATTGGCTTCCGGTCATCGTCTATTGCAACGAATACGAAGCTGCCATCGGTTACTCGCATTTTTTCTGAGTTTAGTTTTGCATCTTTTCGCTCAACAAAGGCATCAACCTGAATGGTTATGCTGGTATTGCCGACTTTTTCAACACTCGTGTAACACTCTAGCGCATCACCAACAAAAACTGGGTTGTGAAAGACAATACTCTCAACCGCAACTGTTACTAACTTACTGTGCACTAGCTTTCTTGCAGTTAGGTATCCCGCTAAATCCATCATGCTGATTATCCACCCACCGAACATATCACCATCGGGATTAGTATCTTTGGGCATGGCTATAACTTTGATTATTGGCTCTCTTCCCGCAGATTGATTATTGTTACTCATATGTCTAATCCAAATTCTTCAGAGCGACTCTGACAATGAAAGATGTTGAGGGTTCTATGTCGCGGTCGCGCGTAAATTCGCGGTTGATTCCGCTTATTACAGCCAAGCATTCATTTTGGAAGGTTACGCCGCTACCCATATATATCAAGCCACCGTTTTCAGAAAGGTCACGCTGACCGCTTGCATGAACGCTCCAGTTTTCATTAATCGCCCAGCTTGTTCCAAGCCCTATTTGTTTTCTGTCGCCCAAGTAAAAATCATCATGGAAAGAATCATAATCAACGCTGAAAGTCACAGGATTAAAATCAAAAAGCGTATCCACTTCATTTCTGCGAGCTGCGAAATTATCATTCATAAGCCTGAAGCGATAACTGGTATTAATAAAACCAATCTTTGCTGCTAATCTGCCCACATAATCCGACATGCTGTCATCCATATCCCCAATTAGGGCACTAAAGGTGCTATCATCATCGGCGTGATAGTTTTGACCAAACAAATAATCAAAAAAGGTTTTCTCATCAATATAGAGAGTCCCGCCCAAACCATAGTTCACGCGAAACCCTGTTTCTATAACGTCATATCCAGGATAGCGATTTGCCGCAAACAAGTTCACATCCGAGAATTCAACAATTTGACTATCTTCATTTGGCACTTCCTGCGGATCATCTTCATTCGGGCTTGCAAGAACACTTACTCGCGGTTCTAAGGTTAAATAAGATCCACTTGATGAAGTCGCAAAGCGATTAATAAGCGGATAACGCCACGACATCTCAATTTCAGGAGTAAGCCTAGTAAATGGATCATCAGTTTCATCAAAAGCCCCCGCTTCATTAGTGAACATATAGTCATTTACTGAATATACATCTCCCCTCACAGAGGTTTTTAGTTCATAAAAATGGCCGCCTATCGACTTGACAGGAAGCCTCCACCCCACTGTGGAAGTGGCACGATTGCTATCTGCACCTAACTTTCTGGTTAAAGCCATCATGTTAGCATCAACAAACCACCTGCCGCCCATATAACCCTGATTCGATTCATAGCTGTAAGCCGCAACTGGTAATACAAACGGCGTAACATCAGGGTCATCATCCACCCTAAGACCTTGAAAAGCCAGCCCCCTTAACATTACATATTCTCTTCCACTGGTTTTTTCTATATACGCCGTGGAGGTAAGTGTATCTTCATGAGCAAAACCATATCTGCCAAGATAGGTATCATCTGTGGCACGTCTTACTGCAAAGCCCCAATCCCAGTCTTCGTTGATGTTAAAATAGCCGAATCCATCTATGTGGCCGCGAAGCTCTTTCTTATCTGCAATACGATCGCCTAAATCATCGCGCTTATCTGGATAAGTTATGCTTCCTCGAATTTGATAATATCCACTCTCAGTTAAATGCCTGAATTCATTAAACAATATCACACCCTCACTGGTTGTGAATATCGGTGTAATTGTAGCATCCATCGAGTCTGAAAATGTATAATAATAAGGAGTTTCCACTGCCGCACCAAGCGAGCCAGACCCTCTGTAAGTTGGAGTTAAAAAGCCGCTTTTACGTTTTGCATCAGGTGTGGGATGCGAAAAATAAGGAGTATAAGCCACAGGAACTCCATAAACCTCTAAGCGGGCATCTCGATAATACATTTTTTCCTGAGCGGTGTCATGGGTGACTTCCTGAGCTTTGAACTGCCATAACGGAGCCTTTTCAGGATCTTCCTTACATAATTTACATGGGGAATATACCGCTTGTGCAAGTTTGGTTACATCCTCTGAAATTCTGGTTGCGGTGTTAGATGCAAGTAAAGAGCCATCAGAAAGCCTTGCGCGGAAGTCTCTCACAACCCCTTCTTTGAGATCGTCTTTAAACTCTATTTTCTCTGCGAAATATACGTTTCCATCTTTTTCCAGAACGCGCACACTGCCAGATGCAAGAACAATATTCTCGCTTAGATAGTAAGTCAGTTCATCAGATAAAACCACCCGCTCGCCCTGAGTTACCTGAACCTTACCTATGGCATTAACAATCTTGGCGTTTTCGTCATAATCAAACGTTTCTGCCTCAATATAAACAGGCTCACTGCCCATTTCCATCTCAGTTTGGGCATAAGAACTTCCAGCCTGAGCATAAAAAATGCCAGCACTAACCAATAAAATATACAACAAATTAAAAAGGCTACCCATAGCTCAACATTGAGCACAGAGTAGCCTTTTTATCAAGATAATTTGTTATGTCTTTCAATGCATAGTATATCTATCTTGTTGAGCGGCTTTTGATTGATCATAGGGAGTACCCCATATCTTAGCTTCTGTATTAGGTTTCGCAATATTTTCATAACCAAGACCGCCTTCAACGTGGGCTTTTTTAAGTTCTGTTGCTATACTTTTTGAATCTAGCTTTCCCTGTTCTTGAGAAAGCTCCTTTATTTTAGCTTCAAGGTAAGTACCTAAAGAAGCATGATTTTTTTCAGTACTAAAAATATCTTCTAGAGTATCAATATCAAACCCACCCCAAACAACCATTTGATATAGTGGCTTGGTGTAATCGTATCCTCGCTCCTTAGCGGCCGCCTCCATACCAATTTCACTAGCACGATTAAGCAAAATGCCTATCTCAGTTCTCATATCTTCAGTGATTTTCTCATCCCATGCCCTACGACCAGTTGGCTTGCCATCTGCATCTAGCTCTTGCTTAACACGCTCTGTACCTTGTGTTTTCATCTCATCTTTCCAAGCCTTTAAAAAACCTTTGGATTGATTTTCATCTGCACTGAAACCATCAAATAGAGTTAACATAACCTGTGGATCAATTTCACCATTTTGTGCATAAGCAAGAGCGCAAATGAAAGATTCAACATAAGAACCAGAGTCGGGAAAACCTGCTTCTATTCTGTCGATTATTCCATATACTTTGTCACGTATGGTAAGAGATTGGTTTACTACTTTTTGCTTATTCGCATCTTGAATTATATACCAAACATGATGCTCTGAAATTGCATCTGCACCTGCGCCAGCAAGTAATGTTTGACTAATTGCAGGATCATTATGAATAGTTTTATCGTTATAATGTTTACGAATGAGAGCTACATCTTTATGAAGCTCTACAGCTTTTTTATAGAGCGCACCCTGCCTGTCACTGATTCCAGCAAATGCTATTGCTGTTGCAACATCTTCGATGTTACCTTCACCAACATTCATTATCTCAGCAGCTTCTCGGGCAATATCAATTGCTGATTTAAGCTCGCCACCAACATTGATATTTTTTTCTTCTAGTAATGCAAGATTATATATTCTAGCACCATCGTGAATAGTTGCAGCGTTGTATGTATAAGTCATCATCTCTGATGAGTATGGTAAATCAGCATCCTTATGCAATAACCTTTCGGCGAATGCAACACCCAAAGCAACGTTCACTGAATGTTGATACTTACGACCTGAATCATCACCAATATACGCTTTCATTGAAGCAAGTGTTGAATTTGATAATTCTTCAGCCAGTCTTTTTTGTAAACGAACGAAATCATTAATATCATTTAAAGGCAGAGGATTATCATCAAATATATAGCCTAATTGAGATGTAATCGCATCACGACGCTTTGAATTGATATTATCGCCAATCAATTTGATATAAGTCGATCCAACTTTAATCGCTCCCGTCTCATTATCTCCAGCGTTTGCAAAACTTTTTGCGCCAGAAGCAGCAACTAGCAGGGCTATAGCAAGTCCTTCTAAATCATTATCGCCTATACTTCTTTGATCTTCAGGAAGATAGAGTGTTACTTGTGTGATTTTTCTTTCTATTCCCGCTTTAATTCTTCCTTGAGTTTTATCGCCAATTTTAATATCTGCAAGAAGTATAAGCCCCATCATCGCTTGAGCTGCAATATAATCAGGGCTATTTATTAATGCTTTTGTAGCATCAATATGAGATTTATATTTAGGGTCAGTTACATACTCACTCGCTTGGTTTTGATACTGCTCATAGACGTCATAAACAGCGCGAATAATCGCATTAGTTCTGGCTATATCATTGTCATCAGTAAGTTCTGCAGTGTCATCGTTATTGAAACGCTTATGCTCTGCAAGAGCAATATCTTGCAGTGGCAATTTATCATAGGCAGGCAATTTACCATTAACGACTCGGCTATTAAGCTCTTCAACTATTTTAGCGGCTGAATCTGTGTTGGAAGTGCTATAGGTTGGAGGTAGTTGGTTGTTATCAAGTGCAGCTATATCAATTCTTTCGATATTTCTATAAACCCCATCTTCACCTTTTTCTCTAAATGTTCTTAAAACCCCAATGTTATAAAAATGCTCATAATCATTTTCTTTATCATCAGCTGTATTTGAGTCTCTTCCTTTTAAATATTCTATATCGATAGGGTTTAGATCTTTCCATCTTGGTTTATTTTTTTCGGATGATTGATATACTCTCCTCCAACCATTATGAACAGCGTCTGCCGCATGAGAAATTACTGCTTCTAGTTTTTTCTTATCCGTTATTGGAAAAACCATACTTCAAAACTCCTTAAGGTTAAATTTGAAACGATTCTACACAATAAATTCTACTTTTGTGTTAAACTTTTATTAAATTCTCTTTGAGAGCCAGATTGCTAGTTTTGATGCGGTTTTTACGGCTATTGAGATTGGAACAAACATGGCGGAAGATGCGGCTTCGCGCTCTAATGCTATATCGTGATGTTCGATTTCTTCTTGTCTGAACTGATTAATTTTTGTTTTTAAATCGCCATCTTGCAATTTATCTGCTTGTTGTTGATAATGCTTTTCGATTACATCTTCCACCGCGACGGTGCACGCCATTGCGGCTTTTTCACCCATTAAAGCAGTTATTGCACCCATTAAAAAGCCTGCAACATTCCATATCGGCAACAGAACCGTTGGCCTTGCCTTGTGTTCTACAATAGCTTTTTCGAAATAGCTGAGATGTTCAATCTCCTGATCTCGCATATGAATTAGGGTTTCAGCTGATTGAGACTTTCCTAAAACTGCAAGCTGGCCTTCATATATTCTTTTCGCACCGAATTCTCCTGCGTGATCAACTCTAATCACCGATTCGATATATTTCTTTTCCTTAGGGTCACCTGGTAGTCTAAGCATTATTTATCTTCCCTCCCCTCCAGCACAACGCTGATATTAATATCAATAGAATCAATGATAAAGCAATGTTAGCATCCGCCATAGAAAACCCATATAGCGTAAAGGCTGGCTGATCACATCTGACAAGCTCGGCTGATAATATCTGCTCTCTTATCTCATCGAGGCTTGCCCCATCGCTTATGTTCCCACTGCACCCTGAAGGCCCAGCAATTATTCCCCTCTCCACCGAGCTATGATAAGTTGCCACACCAAGACTAAGTGCAAGCAACAATGGAGAAAGCAAAAGAAGAGGTTTCTTGTTTATGAAAAAAACTAGCAACCCTGAAAATGCCAGCGCAAGATATATATAACGTTGGTATAAACAAAGATGACATGGAATCAGTTTAAAGCCATACTCTGCAACGATAGAAAACAAGAATGGCACTGCCCCGCAAGAAAATATGAGCGTAGGCAGAAAATTTTTATTGTTTAATATACTTTTTATTTGCATATTGATTCATTATACACATCGTTTTTTGTTAGGCACTGCTAACTGATTATTTGAGATGCGCTGCGTTGTCAATTTTTTCAAGTAACAAGTAATCAGTTAGCAGTGCCTAGACAAGATGCCCCTGTGGTGGAATTGGTAGACGCGTCGGACTCAAAATCCCATGAGTCCTTCGCGTAAGATGCGAATCGGGAGGTGATTTTAATACATAGAATCAGATGGTTATAAAGACCTTCCGATTTTAGAAAAAACGAGTAAAAACTGTTCAGTCGGCACATAGTCGGCACGAGCAAAAAAGTAACGCCCCCGTGGTGGAATTGGTAGACGCGATGGATTCAAAATCCATTATCTTCACGGATGTGTCAGTTCGAGTCTGACCGGGGGCACCACCTCACTATTCTCGCGGCATGTATGAGCAAGGCAGAAAACGACCCTCACCCTATCCAATCTGCTTTGGCAAAAGCCTTGGCTGTTACATGCGTCCGAAATACATTTCTCGAAGATCTGCATGCAGGAAAAACGCCCCGCACTCAGGCGGGTGATTTTTCTGATGTGAAAGTGATGACACCTTCAGGAGAAATTGCGTGGAATGATGTGTCGCGCATCAGCAACGATGAAATGAAGCGCCTTATGAAAGAGGTGGTGAATAAGCTGTTCACTGCTTTGGTAAGGATCGATGATCCAGATTTTCTAAAGTCACTTGATAGCCTATCCGAGCAATATATCGCAAATTGGGATGAGCCAGACTTTTTGCCCACCTTCATTACAGGTACAAAGAAGTAATCGCCTTGCCGGATTCTTAGGCTGATTTTTTGGTATTATCCGAAACGATCTTCAGGAAATCGACGACCGCCTTGCGCATATCGGCATTGGGCAGTGACTCAATCGCTTTGTTGAGCGCCTTCTTGTCGTAGGTGGTTTCATGCTCATACGCTGCGGCGGGCGGCTCATGCAGCGCATTGCCTGTCTTCGCCGATACACCTTCCAGCAAACTGCCAGCGGTAACGCCGAGTGCATCGGCGATTTGCACCAGGCGCGCGCAGCTTATACTGTTCTCGCCCTTTTCGTATTTCTGAATCTGCTGGTGAGACAGGCTGTCGCGTAGTGCTTTGCCCAGCTCTTCCTGTGTCATGCCAAGCGCATTACGAAGTTCGCGGATACGGCTTCCCACCTGAATATCCACGTCATCCAGCTGCCATGTTGTCTTCTTTGACGCTGCTTTTCTCATTGTAAAACACACCTTCTACCCGTTGGGGTAGCCTTATTAAACATAAAAATACAATGCGGTAATGGAAATAATACTGATTTATTGGAAATCCCGCTACGCGAAATTCCGATGGGCATTAGCGTTCCGCACCTGAGGGTAGGCTGCGGAACTTATGAAGGCAAACATTTGTGGTAAAAGAATAAAACTGTCACGCATTGATCGAGAACTCGATCAGGTGGAACTCGCTGCTGCCCTGTCCGTCGATCATGACATCGAAATATCACAGACCAGTATTTCGGAAATCGAGCGCGGTGTGCGCGGCCTTCGGGATTTTGAACTGGCGGCAATTTGCAAAGTGCTTGAGGTAAGCCCAGAGTGGCTATTGTTTGGTCAGGATTCCGATAAAGCGGGCTCAAAGAAACCCCGTAGCTAGGCAATTATTTCCCGCATTACTAGAATTAAAGATTGCCAATTCTACTAGAGGTTGCTAGTATGCGCCTCCCTTGTGCTAATCAATGGGGCGCATAAAACATTTCATAACAATACTATAGGGAGATCGGTATGGCAAATGTACATGACTTGAAACCAACCGAAGAACAGCGTTTAAGTATGGCAGATCAGAATTTTCTATCGTGGTTAGAAATGACTTCAGCACTTCCACATGCACATATTCACGCTGTCTTCGATGGATTCAAGAAAAAGCTGGTAAAGTACACCAAACGCGCTGGGCAACCAGTAGAGGATGTCAGTGTTCCAGAAATCATCGCTATGTTCATGGATCACGTCAACAAGATGGGCAGTCAATTCGGAAACTGCCGCTATATGAGCGTGATGTACGGAAACAAAAACGATGAGGATTAATTCTGAGGGATATGGATAACTCGTTCGTATTAGGGTATAGATAGGAGCGAGGTATTTATGACCAAAAGACTTGATAATATATTGGCATTCTTGAGAAAATCAGAGCCATCCAGTGATCGCCTGAAGCATCTTGAAAGCGATGTCTGGGCGGGGATTGTGGCAGAAAAATCCGAGCAGCCGGTGGGCTTTCTTGAGGGGTTTTTAGCTTCTCTTTTCCCAAGGCAACACCGCTTTGCGCCGGTGATGGTAGCCGCCGTGTTTGGCATTTTCATCGGCCTCGGCACGCTAAAATCCCCTGCGCCGGATGCAGCGGAAATGCTGAACTTCAAAGTTTTCAAGCCGAAGGTGATCGCCTTGGCTTCCATCACACCAAATTATGAGCGTTTATGAAACGATTTTACCGTGATTTACGCCTAAGCCTTATAGTCGCTGCCTTAGCTTTTGGCGCGTGCTGGATGGTAGGCAACTCTTTTATGGGGCATCGCCAAACAACACATGATCCGCACCAATGGCTGCATGAGCAGTTAAACCTCACGGCAGAGCAAGACAATAAGCTGGAACCTATTGAAGCTAAATTTGCCGAGCGCAAGAAGGAATTGGAATCTGAAATTCACCAAGCCAATAGTGAACTGGCCAAAGCCATTAACGAGGATGGCAATTATTCTCCCCGCGTGAAGCAATCGGTTGATAAAATCCACGCTGCAATGGGTGAACTGCAAAAAGTAACGCTTGAGCATTTGTTTGAAATGCACAGCGTGCTGACACCAGAACAGCGAAAGAAGTTGAATAGCCTCACGACTGACGCGCTCACTCATAACCCATAAAGCGCGGTGGCATGAAGGAATGCACAGATCAGGAACTAATTGAGAAGTTGAAGGGCGGCGAAAATCCCGCCCTCAATGAACTGATGGCGCGGTATAAACACCGCCTTTTTGCGTTTATACGCCGCTATGTTGGCGATGAAGACGTGGCCTATGATCTGGTGCAGGAAACCTTCACCAAGCTCTATTTTTCTGCCAGCACTTACAAACCCGAATACAAGTTCTCAACGTGGCTTTTTCAGATTGCGCTGAATCTTTGCCGCGATCATGGGCGTAAGAAAAAGCTGGTGCAATTTTTCTCGATGGATGACGAGGATTCGGGCTTTGTTTTTGCTGATGCCGCGCCAGACCCCGAAGCCATCGCACAATCGAATCAGGCGGTACGGCATATTAACCAGTCTATTGAATCGTTGCCGCATAAACTTAAGAGTGCGTTAATACTTTTTGCATTGGAAGACCGAACCCAAGAGGAATGTGCGGAATTGCTGGGGGTAACAGCAAAAACCATTGAAACCCGCGTCTATCGCGCCCGTAAGCTACTGGAAGAAAAAATCTTCAAAAAACGGTGATATTTTTTGAGGGATGGCCAATTCCCCTTCGTAGTAGTGGGTACTTATCCTTCGATAAGTCTCGTCACTCTTACAGGAGTTGGTTTATGAAAAAGTTTTATACGCTGGGGCTTATCGCCTTGATAGCTTCGGCAAGTGCAGCACAGGCAAACGATAATGCCTATCCGCTTGGTCAAAAACAGCAACGCATCCATAATCAGGAAGAATACTGGCAGGGCAAAACTGGCAATAGTGCCTCGACTCAGCAACGCTCTGACTATGATTTTGCTGTAACACCACAGCAGCGTCTGGCTAAACGCAACGCTGAGTATTTCGCTGGCAAAGGTGGAAATAGCGGCGCAACCTTCACAAAAAACTCTGATTACGATTTTGCCGTCACGCCTGCACAACGCACTGCAAAACGTAATTATGACTACTTCAATAAATAACCTGTTAATAAATGATATGACGGCTTGCCGATAAGTGCAGGCCGTCATCCTTATCAAAGGGAGAAAAGCGTGAAGCGATTATTACTTATAGCGACACTGGCGATATTGCCGACTCAGGCAATGGCCGAATCCATCACGCTCGATCAGGTGATAAAAGAGAGTCTGCAGAAAAATACCAGCCTGTTCCGTGTGCAGCGGGAATATGAAGACAAGATGGCAACTGCCACGGAAACCAAGCTGCTCGATAATCCTGAAATGAATATCGATGCAACACGCGCCAGCGGTGAAAATGGCACTGGAACGGATATTGAGCTTACCCAGCCTTTGAAATTCTCCCAGCTTTCCGGCGCACGCTACGGTTATGCAGAAGCCTTATCCAACGTCGCCAGTACCGAACAAAAATACGAAATCCTGAAAGTCATCAACGAAACCACTGTGCTTTACACACAGGTATGGCTGCTTTCCGAGCGTAAAAAGCTCTATGAAAATTATGCCGATGATGCGGAGAAAATGAAGAAGCTGGTGGGAGCATCAGCGGGGCAAGGCCAAACCAGCCCAGCCGCCTCACATCTTTTTTCTGCTGATGCCGCCAAACTTCGAGTGGATGCCAATGCTGTGGAAGCAGAGTTGCGTCGGGTTCGTACCGATTTGGCACGGTTGACGGGGCGCAGCTACCAACTGGCGGAATTGCAACGCCCATCCTTTGTTGCTGTGCCGCAGGATGGTGAGAAATTACTGACCTTCGCTAAAGAGCAATCCAACCTGCGTAATGTAGTGAAAAGCCGTATTGATGCGGCTGAACGCCGCCTAAGTGTCGCGGAACAGGATGCCGCCCTGCCTGAAATCGGGCCTCGCCTGATTTACTCACGTTCACCCGATGGAGATGAAAAATCCTATGGTGTGGGTATTGGCCTTCGTATTCCCCTTTGGAACCAGAACGATGCCGAGCGCAAACGCGCAAACGCAGAACTGCGCCAAGCCAAATCCGAGGCGGATTTATTCGTAAACCTTCCACAGAAGGAAATGATTGGCGAATTGCAGCAGAGTGCTACCGCGCTGCAAGGCCGCGCAGATAGCTATTTTGAAAGCATCCTTCCCGGATACCGCAAATCCTATGAACTCACCCGCAGCATGTTCCGCCAAGGTCAGGCGGATGCGCTGGAAGTGTGGCAGGTGCGTGAGAAATTGCTGACCAGCGAAAATGAAGCCCTTGATGCGCTGGCAGAAGCCGTGAATGCACGCGGCGCACTGGAACTCGAATTAGGCGGAAAGCTGGAGGAAATTAAATGAAAAAGCTGATTATCGCGCTAACCTTGCTGGGCAGTATCGGGCTTGCTGGGCAAGCCTTTGCCCATGAAGGGGAAGATCACGCCGCTGCACCTGGCACCGAGGCATCGGCAGGTGTTGTATCAACTGTCACCTTGTCAGACACAGCCATCAACAACCTTGGAATCCAGACAGTAAAAGCGGTGATTGCGCCACGCGCTGCATCGGTGGATGTAAATGGCCTCGTTGAATTCCTGCCCGAACGTCAGGCAATCATTACCTCCCGCGCCGCTGGCCGTGTGTCGGATATTCACGTCAAGGTGGGTGAGAAAGTAAACAAAGGCCAGAGCTTGCTTACCATCCAGCCGATATTTGTCGGAAGTTCCCCCGTTTCCATCCCATCGCCGCTGACTGGCTTTGTTACCAAACAGAGCGTGGTGCTGGGGCAATCCGTCACGCCGGAAGCTGCGCTGATGGAAGTGGGTGATCCCACGGAAATACTGGTGCGCGGCGTGATGTACGAAACGCCGGATGTCACCAAAATTCAGGTTGGCCAGACCGTGCGTGTGACCAGCAGCCTGATTGGAAGCGATGCGCTGACTGGCAAAGTGCAGCGTATGGATGGCGCGTATGATCGCGGAAGCCGCACCTTCAACGTCTATGCGCTGGTCAGTAACCCTGAC
The DNA here is from genome assembly GCA_964484565.1 of uncultured Rickettsiales bacterium. Classification (GTDB taxonomy): domain Bacteria; phylum Pseudomonadota; class Alphaproteobacteria; order Rickettsiales; family CAZAGG01; genus CAZAGG01. The sequence continues at coordinate 143,848 of CAZAGG010000004.1, forward strand.
CGCCGCTTGCTGGCGAATATGCAAGTGGTGCTGTCGATTGAGATTACCACGCCCGCCGATATTCTAACCGTGCCGGTGAAAGCGATTCTGGGCGATAGCGGTGAACAATTTGTGTTTGTTCGAAGTGGCAAAGATTTCGAACGGCGCAGCGTGAAGCTGGGCGCAAAGTTCGGCAATGACCGCGAAGTGCTGGAAGGTGTGTTCCCTGATGAGGAAGTTGTGACGGTGGGAAATTACCAGCTGCAATTCGCCAAGTCGTCTGAGCCAAAAAAAGAAAATGAAAAGGCAGACGATGGTCACGGCCATGAACATTAAGGAATAAGCCATGCTCAACGCGATCATCCAATTCTCACTTAAAAACAGGCTTCTGGTAGTTGCCGCTTCCGCCATGTTGCTGGTGTACGGCGTTTTCGTCATCAGCAAGCTGCCTGTGGATGTGTTTCCTGATCTGAACCGTCCCACTGTGACTATCTTTACCGAAGCCGAAGGGCTTGCGCCGGAAGAAGTAGAAGCATTGGTGACATGGCCGATTGAAACGGCGGTGAACGGCTCAACAGGCGTTGAGCGCGTGCGCTCCGCTTCTGCCATCGGGCTTTCGATTGTATGGGTGGAATTTGGCTGGGATACGGATATTTACACCGCCCGCCAGATTGTTGCTGAGAAATTGCAACAGGCGCAGGAAACACTGCCGCAGGATGCCCGCCCTGTCATGGGGCCGATTTCTTCCATCATGGGGGAAATCATGCTGGTGGGGTTGACCTCTGAAAACCCTGAAATCAACAATATGGATTTACGCACCATCGCGGAATGGGATATTCGCAATCGCTTGCTTTCCATTTCCGGCATTTCGCAAGTGTCGGTGATTGGCGGTGATCTGAAGCAATATCAGGTGTTGGTTGACCCGCTGAAACTCAAGAATTACGGCGTGACGCTGCATGATGTGGAAGCAACCATCGCCGGTTCCAATATCAACGCCACGGGCGGCTTTTTGCTTTCTGATTATCAAGAAGGTTTAATCCGCAATATCGCCAGAGTAAAAACACTGGATGATTTGGCAAAGTCACCCTTACCGAAGGATAACGGAAGCCCGACACCGCTGACGCTCGATCAGGTGGCGGATATTAAGCTCGGTGGCCCGCTGGCAAAGCGCGGCGATGCCAGCGTCAATGGTAGCCCTGCGGTGATTCTCTCGGTTCAGAAACAGCCCGGTGCGGATACCATCAAACTCACCAAGGCGATTGAGGCTGAGCTTGCCAGCATTCAGAAGAATCTGCCCGAAGGTGTCAAAATCCACGGTGAAATTTTCAAGCAAGGCAGTTTTATCGAACGTGCCATTAAGAATGTCGAGGAAGCCTTACGCGATGGGGCGATACTGGTTGCCATCGTGCTGTTCCTGTTTCTGCTTAACTTCCGCACCACATTCATCACGCTCACCGCTATCCCTCTTTCATTCGTGCTAACGGCTATCGTGTTCAAAATGTTCGGCATGAGCATCAACACCATGACGCTGGGCGGCTTGGCCGTGGCGATTGGTGAATTGGTGGATGATGCCATTGTGGATGTGGAAAACGTTTTCCGTCGCTTGCGTGAAAACCGCCATGCAGAAAAACCGCGCAACCCTCTACAAGTGATTTACGAGGCATCCAGCGAGGTGAGAAACTCTATTGTTTTCGCCACCATCATTGTGGTGCTGGTATTCATTCCACTCTTTGCGATGGGCGGCATTGAAGGTAAAATCTTTCTGCCGCTGGGCATTGCGTACATTACATCCATCATCGCTTCACTGTTCGTATCGCTCACGCTCACCCCAGCCCTTTGTTCTTACCTATTGCCGAACATGAAGCGCATGAGTGCAGAGCATGACGGCTGGCTGTTACGCAAGATCAAAGGCATTCAAACCCGCGTACTTAACTTTGCCTTTCCGAACAGCAAAGTCGTACTGACAGGGGTTGCGGTTCTGACTTTCTCGGTGCTGGCGATGGTGCCATTTTTTGGCAAAGAGTTCCTACCGCAGTTCAATGAAGGCTCGGTGACGATTAACATTCTGACACCGCCCGGAACCAGCCTTGCAGAATCCAACCGTATCGGCACGATTGCGGAAAACCTTATCCGCCAAGTACCGGAAGCCACCGAAACCGGCAGGCGCACAGGCCGTGCGGAACGCGATGACCACGCCGAAGGTGTGCATTCCAGCGAGATTGAGGTGGAGTTAAAAGAGTCCAAGCGTTCCCGCGCAGTGATTCTCGCGGATATTCGTACCCGCTTAGATGAAATTCCCGGCATCGCGGTGAATATCGGCCAGCCTATTTCGCACCGTATTGACCACATGATGAGCGGTGTGCGGGCGCAGATTGCTATCAAGTTGTTTGGTACTGATCTGGACGTGCTTCGCGCTAAAGCTGAGGAAATCCGCGTAGCCATGAGTGAAGTGGAAGGCGTGGTAGATCTGTCTGTTGAAAAGCAGGTGCTTATCCCGCAGGTGCATGTGCTGTTTGATCGGGAAAAAGCCGCTACTTACGGCCTTCTTTCCGGCGAAGCGGCGGAATATGCCGAGCTTGCCATGCAAGGCAAAGCGGTGGGGCAAGTGCTGGATGGCCAGCGCACCTACGATATCGTCATGCGCCTGTCTGATTCGGCGCGGAGCGATATTGAAGCGATTAAGCAAATTCCCGTGGATACCAAAGATGGTAATGTCGTTCCCCTGCAAGCCATTGCCACGGTGCAGGATGCCAAAGGGCCAAACATCATTAACCGCGAAAACGCCCAGCGTCGCATCGTGATTCAGGCGAACGTGGCCGAGCGCGATCTGGTAGGTGTAGTGAAAAATGTGCAAGCGACGATTGATAGCAAGGTGCATTTGCCGCAGGGTTATTATGTCACTTACGGCGGGCAATTTGAGAGCCAAGCCACTGCTTCGCGCCTGATTGCGGTGTTAAGCCTGTTCTCGCTGGCTGGCATGTTCATGGTGCTGTTCGTGCATTTCAAGAGTGCCAACCTTGCGCTTCAGGTGATGGTATCGATTCCGCTGGCCTTTATTGGCGCGGTAATTGGCGTGTGGCTCTCTGGCGGCGTATTCTCGATTGCAACAATGGTGGGCTTCGTCACGCTCACCGGCATTGCCGCCCGTAACGGCATCATGATGATCGCGCATTATCTGCACTTGATGGAGCATGAGGGCGAACGCTTCGACATCGCCATGATTTATCGCGGCACATCCGAGCGGATTATCCCCGTATTGATGACTGCGCTCACCGCATCCCTTGCCCTTATCCCATTGATTATCGCCGCCGATGAGCCGGGTCGTGAAATACTGCACCCGGTTGCGGTAGTGATTTTCTGCGGATTGTTTTCCAGCACGCTGCTCGATCTCACCGTGCGCCCGCTTGTGTTCTGGAAATTCGGCAAAAAACCCGTCGAGGCATTACTGCCTGCGGCGCTCGCGTCGGGGTTGGCGGGGCGGTCGACGCAAAACCAATAATGCCATTAACCCAAGGAGAATGAAATGAAAAAACTACTGCTTACTACGGCGATACTGGCCTTTGCTGGCTTCCAGCAACCGGCTCTGGCACACGGTGATGAAAAACACGAAGGACATCATGCGCAAGCCTCTGCCGCTGATTCAAAAGTTGCTACTACTGCAACAGATGCGCAAGGTGCGCTGTCAGAAATTCAGGCTGGCATGAAAACCATCAGCACGCAGATCAGTGAAAACAAGCACGATGCCATGCACGATGAAATAGAAAAAATTGAAGCCAGCATTAAGTCGCTGAAAGAAAAATCCGCATTGGAAGGTGACAAGAAAACCCGCCTTGAGGCTTCGCTTAAGCAACTTAGCACGCAACTGGGCAAAGTACATAGCGCGGCGGATGCCAAAGATGCAGAGAAAACCAAGGTCGAATTCAAAAAGGCGGAAGGTGCTCTGAAACTCGTTGAAAGTGCCGCAAAATAATTTTTGAGGGATAACGCATTCATTTTCGTAGAATAGGAGAAACAACCCCAAGGAGTCTCTTTATGAAATTACTATCCGCACTTTTGATTGGCACATCACTGACCATTGCCAGCCCCGTCTTTGCTCATGACCATGAGGCAATGAGCGGAGAAATGAAGCATTGTATGCCGGGGAAAGACTGCCCGCATATGCAAAAATCGACAGATTCCATGCAAGGTATGGATCATGGCAAAAAAGATGAAGCGCATGAGCATGGTGATGTTGCCAAAACCCTTGCGGTAAAAGTTATGCCTCAGGGTGAACTGAGTGTGGGTAAAACCACGAAGATGTTGATGCAGATTACTGGTGCAAAGGATGGCAAGCCTGTGTCTCCTGACGCGATAAGCGTGGTGCACACACAGCGCGTGCATTTGCTCATCATTGATCCGACGCTGACGGATTATCACCACATTCACCCCACACCTACGGATAAGGCTGGAGAATGGGCATTCGATTTCACGCCAAAGAAAAATTCAAGTTACCGGATATGGACGGATGTGACCCCGGCGGCTACCGGAAAGCAGGAATACATCAAAACCGATATTGGTAAATCGTCGATTACTTCTCACGAGATGGATAAGACGCTCATCAGCAAATCGGAAGCCGGTGGCTATCAGTTTGCCCTCAGTTTTGATGAGCCGCTGGTGGCCGAAAAGCCCGTCATGGGGAAAGTGGTAGTGACCAATAAAGAAGGTAAACCAGCATCCAACCTTCAGCCGGTAATGGGCGCATTCGCGCATATCGTTGGTTTTGGTGAGGATGGAAACACCATCCTGCACATTCATCCGATGGGTAAAGAGCCTACGTCAGAATCCGAACGTGGCGGGCCGGAATTACAATTTCACATCGAGCCAGAAAAGGCCGGTTTTGTGAAACTGTTCGTCCAAACACGCATCGATGGCAAAGACCTATTCGCGCCACTCGGAGTGACAGTTAAATAACCTCTTGACCTTGGAGTATGCTCCAAGGTGTAGGATCGGCAGTATGAAAGGTAAAGAAACAAAATTACTGACAGTTGGACGACTAGCGGAGCGTACAGGAGTTAGCCCCGATACGCTCCGCTATTACGAAAAAATGGGGTTAATTAAAGCAGCCAGCCGTTCTCAGTCTGGCTACCGGATTTATGGAGAAGATGCCGAGCGCATCCTACAATTCATCAAGGGCGCAAAAACCCTCAACTTTACACTAGAAGAAATACGCCAACTGCTCACGTTAAATCGTTCTGACAAGGCAACTTGCGCGGAAGTGCTGAAACACACTACCGGCAAAATCATCGAAGCCGAGCAGAAGATTCGTGAGCTTAAAGAAGTTAAAAGAATACTGAGTGCCTTGGTCGAGCAATGCCCAGCTGATGACACCTCAGTAACTTCCTGCCCTATTTTGGGGCATATCAATCGATCAACCAATCTATAGGAGGCTACCATGTTTAAGAAGTTATTACCCGTCGTTATGCTGGTTTTTGTTACCGCCTGTGCCAACACGCAAGGTGGTTCAATGTCAGGTATGGATATGAAAATGCCATGCTGTGAAAAATGCGAATGCTGTAAGGATGGAAAATGCGCCGATTGTTGCAAAGACGGTGAGTGCAAATGCTGCAAGGATGGCATGTGTAAGATGTGCATGGGTAAAATGGAAGGCATGTCTTCAATGAAAGAGGGTGAACAATGCCAGATGTGCGCGAAAATGAAGCAAGGGAAATCTCCAAGCACAGCCGTTAAGCAGTCAACACCCGCGACTGACCACACTGCACACCATTAAAACTGAAGGATAAACCGTATGGAAAAATTACGTCCTACATGTCCTTGGTGGAAAAGTCCGAAGGGTATTGCAATACTTATCGCGCTTGCTGCATTTGGTGTGTACTTGATTGTATGGCATCAGCAGCACTTGCTTGGAGCATTGCCATTTCTGTTCATTCTGCTTTGCCCGCTCATGCATTTCTTCATGCACGGTGGTCATAAGCATAATGACCATTCCAAGGAAGGTGAGCAGACTACGGATGAAAAGAGGGAACATAAAGGCGGCTGTCATTGATGAACCACTCACACGAATCACATCATGGCGGGCATTGTTCGCACCATAAGCATCAACCTGCCGAAGCACCTACAACAGCCGCATCTGAGGAAGCGGGCGTAGTTTACACTTGCCCGATGCACCCTCAGGTGCGGCAAAAGCAGCCGGGTAACTGCCCGATCTGTGGTATGGCATTGGAGCCAGAAACCGTGTCGCTGGATGAAGGACCTGACCCGGAACTTGTAGATATGACGCGCCGCTTTTGGGTGGCGGCGGTGTTGTCATTCCCATTGGCGCTCGTGATAATGGGCGCACATCTGATCCCCGGATTATCCCATGAGTTTCTGGATTCACAGCTATCAAAGTGGATTCAAATGCTCATGGCAACACCCGTGGTGCTATGGGCTGGTTGGCCGTTCTTTGTCCGCGCAGTGGAATCGGTGAAGCATAAAAGCCTGAATATGTTTACGCTGATCGCGCTGGGTGTGGGTGTCGCTTATACCTATAGCGTGTTGATTACCGTGTTTCCCGAAGCCGCGATGCGCTTTGCTGGCGGGCAAATGCTCGATATCTATTTTGAAGCCGCATCCGTGATTACTGCGTTGGTGCTGCTTGGCCAAGTGCTGGAACTCAAAGCCCGCAACCAAGCCCGTAACGCCATGCGTGCGCTGCTTGATCTTGCGCCGAAGATGGCACGAATAATCCGTGCCGATGGAAAAGAAGAAGATGTGCATTTAAGCCAAGTGCATAAAGGAGATTTGCTGCGCGTGCGTCCCGGAGAGAAAGTGCCAGTGGATGGTATTGTGGTGGAGGGCCATAGCAGTGTCGATCAATCGATGGTTACAGGCGAATCCGTGCCGGTGGAAAAGAACCCCGGCGATAAAGTGATTGGTGCAACACTGAATGGCACGGGTGGCTTCACCATGCGTGCCGAGCGCGTTGGGAACGAAACCATGCTGGCGCAAATCGTGGATATGGTTGCCAAAGCCCAGCGCAGTCGTGCGCCGATTCAGCGCATGGCAGATACAGTGTCGGGCTATTTTGTGCCAGTGGTCGTGTTATTTGCTATCGTGACGGCAGTTATTTGGGGAATATGGGGGCCGGAACCGAAACTAGCCTATGCTATCGTCAATGCGGTAGCGGTTCTGATTATCGCTTGCCCTTGCGCTTTAGGACTAGCCACGCCGATGTCGATCATCGCTGGTACTGGCCGTGGTGCAAATGCGGGTGTGCTGATTAAAAACGCCGAAGCATTAGAAATCATGGAAAAAGTCGATACTTTGATTATCGACAAGACTGGTACACTGACCGAGGGCAAGCCGAGGCTCATGGAAGTGGTAACGGTTTCTGGCTTCGATCAAAATGAAACACTGCGGCTCGTTGCCAGTTTGGAAAGAGGTAGTGAACACCCGCTGGCGTCTGCCATTGTCAAAGGTGCGGAAGAACGCGGCATCACGCTTGCCGCTGTGAAGGATTTTACGTCAATCACTGGCAAAGGAGTGAAAGGCACGATTGATGGTCATAGCGTGGCGCTTGGAAATAAAGCCCTTCTATCATCGCTGGGGATTGATTCTGAATCCCTTACTCCCAGTGCCGAACAACTACGCGCCAAAGGCCAAACGGCGATGTTTGCTGCTATCGATGGCAAACCAGCCGCCGTCATAAGTGTTGCTGATCCCATCAAACCCACCACACCGGAAGCGTTAAAGCAGCTAAAAGCAGAAGGTTTGCGTATCGTCATGCTCACTGGCGATAGCAAGGCAACTGCTGAGGCAATAGCCAAGCAGCTTGGTATTGATGAACTGGAAGCGGAAGTGTTGCCGGAACGTAAAAGCGAGGTGGTGCGCCAGTTGCAACAACAAGGCCGCAAGGTGGCAATGGCAGGGGATGGAGTGAATGACGCGCCTGCACTTGCGCAGGCACAAGTCGGCATTGCAATGGGTACTGGCACCGATGTAGCGATGGAAAGCGCAGGCGTGACCCTGGTGAAAGGCGATCTGATCGGCATTGTTCGCGCTCGTCGTTTAAGCCATGCGACTATGCAAAATATCCGCCAAAACCTGTTCTTCGCCTTTATCTATAATGCACTTGGTGTACCTGTAGCAGCGGGAGTTCTTTACCCGTTCTTTGGATTATTACTAAGCCCTGTCATCGCCAGTGCTGCGATGGCCTTAAGCTCGGTATCGGTGATCGTAAATTCGCTACGGTTAAGAAAGATTAAATTGTGAGAAAGATATATCATTAGTTGAAACTTAACCAGATTCGGTTATTGTGTGGTGCATGAAAAAAGTTATCCTTTCACTTATTATTGCTCTTTCGCTGCTTGTTGCGCCTATCGCACACGCATACGATGTTGGCTGTGAAGGCGATAACTGCCAGATGACTCAGGAATCTGAGAAGCAAACCAAGACCGAAAAGCAGGATGACGGAAAGATGGCCAAGGCTGGACATCATTGCTGCTGCCCTCATGTATCCGCCTTGCCCAACCTGACCGTAGCTACACCGATGACGGTTTCCAGCCGCACGGTTTTCGTTCTTGAGCAGGATGCCACGACATCCGTAGTGGTCGGACCACCACTCAAACCACCATCCCACGCTTAATTCCATAAAACAGGCTTGCGCCTGAAAGAGTGCCTATTCAGGTGCTCTGATGCCGCATGTCATTTTGTATTTATCCAAGGAATTAAGTGTGAGAACTCCCGATGCCAAACCCCTATAAGCTCCCCGTGTGGCTAGTCTGCGCCACCATGCTAACAAATAGCCCTGCTTTCGCTGAACCAGAAAAGAAACCTGAACCACTGCCACCTGCTGCTGTGGCTGCACCTGTGAAAGCCACTGGCTTCATGCTGGATGATGCGATTACAAAGGCACTCGCACAATCGCCGCGCCTGAAAGCATTTAACAGTGGTGTTGCCGCCGCCAAGGGAGAGCTTCGGCAATCGAACGCATGGGTGAACCCCGAAGTGGGCGTGGAAGCGGAGAATGTCGCTGGTCAGGGAGCGTATAAAGGATTCGACTCAGCGGAAGTGACGTATGGGGTCACGCAGGAAATTACCATCGGGGGGAAGATTTCAGCGCGGGAAAGCATTGCGGGTAAAGGGCTGGAGATTGCTTCGCTCGATGAACAAGCGGCCATGCTCGATGTCATCCGCGATGTCACCACTGCCTATGCAGATGTGGTGGCGGCGGAAGAAAATGTGCGCCTCGCAACTGAGCAAAAGGAACTGGCTGAGGATGTATTAAAATCGGTGAGCGTGCGCGTGGGAGCTGCTGCCGCACCGCTGATTCAGAAAAGCCGCGCTGAGGTGGAACGCTCTACTGCCACCATCGCGCTTGATAAAGCCAATCGTGAGCGTGATATTTCCCGCAAAAAACTGGCGGCACTCATGGGCGAAGAACGCTTTACACTGCCGCTGGATAGCGCAGCGTTTTATGCCATCACCAAGCCAGAACTGGCGGCACTGGAAGATAAACTCAAAACCAATCCCGATCTGGTGAAACTGAATAGCAGCTTTGAGCAATCAAAGGCGCGGCTGGAACTGGAACAGGCCAATGCGATTCCAGATCCGCGTTTAAGTGTCGGTGTGCGTGATTTCCGCGATAGTGGCGATCAGGCGTTTGTGGTGGGCGTGTCGCTGCCTATCCCAGTATTTAATGCCAACCGTGGCAATATCGAGAAAGCCCGTCATGAGGTTAGCCGCACGGAAATGGATAACCGCCAAATGGCACTCAATGCCAGCGCGGAACTGACACAGGCGCATGAGCGGATGGAAAATGCCTATGTGCAAGCGCAGACTCTAAAAACCGAAATCCTGCCTTCTGCCGATAAAGCCTTCCGATTGGCGCGTGAAGGTTATGGCTTGGGACGCTTCCCCTACCTTGAAGTGCTGGACGCACAGCGAAGCCTGTTCGGGGTGAAGCAACAGCAAATCGAAGCCATCCGCGAATTTCATACCGCCAAGGCGCAGGTCGAGCGATTGACCGCCACACGCCTGAGCCAATTACAAAAAGCAGGAGAAAATCATGAATAAGCGCAACCTCGTTAGTATAATATTGCTGCTGGCACTCGCTGGTGGCGCATATCTGACCTTGGGCAGTTCTGGGAAAGAACCCGCAGCGGATAATCACGCCCATGCCGATAAAGACGAACATGGCCACGGTGATGAACATAAAGATGACCACGCCGAAGGCGGCGATCACGGGCATGGTGACAAGGATGAACACGCGCATGGCGATGCACATGGTCACGATCATGCGGAAGCCAAACCTGCTGCCGATGAACATGGTGAAGGCGATGAGCATGGTCACGGTGGGCATGGCGAAGAAGGTGGCCATGCAGAGGAAAGTAAGATCAGCGATAATGCTGTTAAAAATCTGAATATCGAGATTCTTGAAGCTGGCAGCGCGATGGTGCAGGAAACCGTTAGCGTCAGTGGCCGTGTAACCTTGAACCAAAACACCACCGCACAGGTAAAGGCACGCTTCCCAGGCGTAATTCGCAGCGTGGTGAGAGAACCTGGCGAGGTCGTAAAAGCAGGCGATACGCTGGCTACGGTGGAGAGTAACGATAGCCTCCAAGTCTATGCCGTGAAATCTCCGGTGGCTGGCACAATTATCAACCGCAATGCCAATGTGGGGGAACTGGCGGCGGATACTCCGCTGTTTGTGGTGGCGGATTTAAGCAAGCTATGGGCGGAACTTTTCATCTTCTCAAAGGATGGGGAGAAACTGAAAGCTGGGCAGAAGGTTCGCATTCAGTGCCTTGATGACCCCGTAAATACCGAATCCACCATCGCGCTGGTGCTGCCTACCGCCGAAGCGTCGAGCCAGACGGTAGTGGCGCGTGCGGTGATCGAGAATGCCGATAATCACTGGCGTTCGGGCATGAATATCCGCGCCGATGTGGTGCTGTCGGAAAAAGAAGCCCCGCTTGCTGTGAAAACCGAAGCTATCCAGCGCATGGAAGGCAACACGGTGGTGTTTGTGCAGGAAGAAGGTGGAACCTACAAAGCCCATCCTGTTGAAACGGGCATGAGCGATTCGCAGTGGACGGAAATCAAAAGCGGCCTCACGGCTGGCCAGCATTACGTCGCCAAAAACAGCTTCGTGGTGAAAGCTGACATCGGCAAAGCCGGTGCGGAACACGAACATTAAAATCGAGGGGATAGAGCCATGATTGAACGCATTTTAGGGTTTTCCCTTCACCACCGATACCTGATCGCGCTGCTCACCTTAGCCGTAGCGGTGTTTGGGTTGTACTCGCTCAAGAATCTGCCGATTGATGCCGTGCCGGACATCACTAACAATCAGGTGCAGATTAACACCGTGGCAACGGCTTTCTCTCCGATGGAAGTAGAAAAGCAGGTGACATTCCCCGTAGAAACTGCGCTGGCGGGGATTCCCGGACTTGAATACACACGCTCGATTTCGCGCAACGGATTTTCACAGGTGACCGCCGTATTCCGTGATGACGTGGATATTTACTTTGCTCGCGCCCAAGTGAATGAGCGCATTGCTGAAGCCAAAGAAACCCTGCCCGAAGGTGTTGACCCGAAGATGGGAGCTATCAGCACCGGCCTTGGCGAGATTTACATGTGGACGGTGGAATACGAACACCCGCAAGGCAAAGGTGCGGAAATCAGGGATGGTAAAGCGGGCTGGCAGTCCGATGGCAGTTATCTCACGCCCGAAGGCCAGCGGCTTAAAACCAACATTGAACAGGCTTCCTACCTTCGCACGGTGCAGGACTGGATTATCCGCCCACAGCTGAAAGGCGTGAAGGGCGTAGCGGGGGTTGATGCGATTGGCGGCTATGTGAAGCAGTACCATGTGCAGCCCAACCCTGAAAAGCTGGTGGCACTTGGCCTGAGCTTCTCGGATGTGGTGAATGTGCTGGAACGCAACAACACCAGCATCGGCGCAGGCTATATTGAAAAAAGCGGTGAAGCCTATGTGGTGCGTGCAGATGGGCGTATCGAGAATGCCGAGCAGATCGGCAATATCGTGGTGGCAAACCGTGGCGGCATCACCATTTACCTGAAAGACATCGCCACCGTTGGTATCGGCAAAGAACTCCGCACGGGTTCTGCTTCTGAAAACGGTTATGAAGTCGTAGTTGGCACGGCACTCATGCTGATTGGTGAGAATAGCCGCACTGTATCGCAAGCCGTGGATGAAAAAATCACTGAGATTAACAAATCACTGCCCGAAGGCATCCACGCAAAAACAGTGCTGAACCGCACCAAGTTGGTGGATCGGACTATCAGCACCGTACAAAAGAACTTGGCCGAAGGTGCGCTGCTCGTCATCGTGATTTTGTTCCTTTTGCTCGGCAATTTCCGCGCTGCGCTTATTACCGCGCTGGTGATTCCGCTTTCCATGCTGATGACCAGTATGGGGATGATTCGCGCTGGCATCAGCGGCAATCTGATGAGCCTCGGTGCGCTCGATTTCGGGCTGATCGTGGATGGCGCGGTGATTATCACCGAGAACTGCTTAAGCCGCTTGGCGCATCGCCAACACCATGAAGGCCGTATGCTCACCCTGCAAGAACGTCTGCATGAAGTGATGGTGGCCAGCCGTGAGATGATCCAGCCTTCCGTATTCGGTCAGGCGATTATCATCATGGTGTATATCCCGCTTCTCACCTTTAGCGGCGTAGAAGGCAAGATGTTCGAGCCGATGGCGCTGACAGTCATTTTTGCACTGATCGCTGCGTTCGTGCTGTCGCTTACCTTTGTTCCCGCCATGATTGCCATTTTCGTCAAAGGCAAAGTGGAGGAAAAGGAAAGCCGCATCATTGTCAAAACCAAAGGCTGGTATGAACCTGCGCTGGATTGGGCATTGCGTGCGCCACTTAAGATTATTGGCGCGGCAACGGCAGGATTCGTATTTGCGTTAGTGCTGTTTTCTACGATGGGGCAGGAATTCATCCCCACGCTCGATGAAAAAGACATCGCCATGCACGCCATGCGGATTCCCTCAACCTCATTGACGCAGTCGCAGGAATTGCAGTTCGCGGTGGAAAAAGCAGTCAGCAGCGTAACAGAGGTGAAGTTCGTATTCTCAAAAACAGGTACGGCGGAAATGGCTGCTGACCCGATGCCGCCTAACGTATCCGACACGTTCATTATCCTCAAAGATAAGGAGGAGTGGCCGGATTCCGGCATCAGCAAGTCAGAAATCATCCGTAAAATCAATAAAGCAGTGTCAGACGTTCCGGGGAATAATTACGAGTTCACCCAGCCGATTCAGATGCGCTTTAACGAACTGATTTCGGGCGTGCGCTCAGATGTGGCGGTGAAAGTTTATGGCGATGATTTTGCCGTGATGGAAAAAACCGCCGCGCAACTGGTGCAAACGCTTAAAACCATTGATGGTTCAGCGGATGTGAAGATGGAGCAAACCAGTGGCCTTCCCATGCTGGAAGTGAAGCTGGATAAAAACGCCATCGCCCGTTACGGCCTGAATGTCAGCGATGTGCTGGATGTGCTCTCCATTGCCGTGGGTGGCCGCGAGGCTGGCTTGGTGTTCCAAGGGGATCGCCGCTTTGATATTCTGGTGCGCTTGCCAGATTCTATGCGCCAAGACCTCAATGTGCTGGAAAACCTGCCCGTGCTGCTGCCTGCCGATGACGATAATTTATCTGATCGTATCGGTGGCCAGCCCCACACCCGCCCAGCCTATATTCCGCTGAAACAGGTGGCGAAGCTCGAAGTGACGGACGGACCCAACCAGATCAGCCGTGAGAACGGCAAACGCCGCGTGGTGGTGCAAGCCAACGTGCGTGGGCGCGACATTGGCTCCTTCGTAAAAGAGGCACAAGCCGCGATCGATAAGCAGGTGCAAATACCTGCTGGCTATTGGCTGGAATGGGGTGGCCAATTCAAAAACCTTGAGGAAGCCAAGGCACGGCTCGGTGTTGTTGTGCCTGCGTGTTTCTTCATGATTTTCCTGCTGCTGTTCACTGCGCTTGGCTCGGTGAAGCAAGCCTTGCTGGTGTTCTCTGGCGTGCCGCTGGCACTTACGGGCGGGATATTCACGCTTTGGCTACGCGGGATGCCGTTTTCTATCTCGGCGGCGGTGGGCTTGATCGCGCTTTCGGGCGTAGCGGTGCTGAATGGCCTCGTGATGATTACTCGCATCAACCAGCTGGTGCGTGAAGGCATCGAAGCGAACAAGGCTATCGTGGAAGGTGCGCTTTCACGTTTCCGCCCCGTGCTGATGACCGCGCTCGTTGCTTCCTTGGGCTTCGTGCCGATGGCTATTGCCACGGGTGCTGGCGCGGAAGTGCAAAAACCGCTGGCGACAGTGGTGATCGGCGGACTCATCACTGCAACCATCCTGACGTTGCTGGTGCTGCCCGCCATATACAAACGGTTCAACCTTGCCCGTGACCTGCTGGCGAAGGAGGAACTGTGATTTTTTCAACCAACCCTAAAGGAGACTCTATGACCGACCTGAAATCCCTGTTTGCTGCATCTGCCCTCGCGCTGGTGATGGGCGCTGCCGCCCCCGCCATTGCCGGTGAACATAAAGCCGAAGATGGCAAAAAAATGGAAAAGCACGATCACAAAGACGGTGACCACAAGGATCATGGCAAGCATGAAGGCCATAAAGATGGCGATCATCACGATGACGATCACGACCACAAAAAAGGCGATGGTCACGATCATGACAAGGAAAAAGCTGGCAAGCCCGATGCAAAAGGCAAAGGCCAGTAAATGAATACGGCCAGAGGCATGGTGCTTCTGACCGTAGGTGCGACGGGAAGGTTCAGTTTTGCGACATGGCCTTCCCGCCGCGCTCCCCAAACCTGACGGGTTTCGTCAGGAATGTTTAACCATTCTAAGGAGAAAGTATGAAAATGCTACTAAAAAGCCTGATTTTATCTGGTGTTGCCGTGCTGTCCGTAAGCTCTGCTGCGGTGGCGCGTGATTATCCTGTGTCACCTCAACAGGCGCGTGCAGAACGTAACTGGGAATACTGGAACAATAAAAATACTGATTCCAGCCCAGCGCGTAGTGAACGCCAGATGTCTGATACCGCTGCAACGCCGAAAGTATCGCAATATCCTTGCGGTAAAGGGTGTGTCTATAGCCATGAACTCGGTGGTTATGTGCAGAAACATTATGGAAACAGATAGATGAACCTTACCCCTCCGCCTTCGGGCGGAGGGGGATTTTAACCACGGAGAGAATAATGAAAACATGGATGATATTAGCCGCTACTGCGCTGGCACTTAGTGCCTGTGCATCACAACCACCCAAAACACTTGACCAGAAACTTTCTGAAGCCACTGACGCAGCAGATCGCAAAGAAACACTGCGGCTTGCGTGCCTGAATGAAGCCGAATGGCCAGCCAGCTTGCAGAAGGTTCGCACCACTGGAAGGCATGGAGTGCAGCAACGTCAACGCCTCAAGCGTTCGCCAGAAATTACGGAAATGAAGACGCTTTGCCGCCAGATGGATGACCTTACCACGGCAGATGCCGAAGAAAAACTCCCGCCTAAAGAACTGGCAACCGCGTGCGCTTCCAAAGTTGCTGCCAAAAAGCAGAAAGAAGGCAAAGGCTGGGCTGAACATGCAGACCGCATCGCGCATGTCTGCAAGGAAATGACAGGACAGAAACTGTGAGTTCATGTCACGACCATTGCGATGAAAGCGGGCAATCAAGTGTATCGGCAGAATACCGCAAGGTGCTGTGGATATGCTTGATTGCTAACGCGGTGATGTTCGTGGCGCAGATGATTGCAAGCTATGCCGCGCACTCTGTTTCCTTGCTGGCTAACAGTGCAGATTTCTTCTCGGATGCCGCTAATTACGGCATCAGCCTCTATGTGCTGAATCTATCTCTACGCCAGAAGGCCAAAGCCTCACTATTCAAAGGCGTTTCCTTAGGCTTGGTGGGGCTGTGGGTGGCGTTTGAGACACTGCACCACGCCTTGCAGCCTGAACTGCCCAAACCCTTTATTATGGCCGTTATCAGCGTGGTTGCTCTGGCGGTCAATGTCGGCTGCGCGGTGCTGCTCTACAAATACCGTGGCGGCGATAGCAACCGCGAATCCGTGTGGATATGCAGTCGCAACGATGCCATTGGCAATATCGCCGTGATGATCGCTGCCGCTGGCGTGTTCGCTTCCAACACTATCTGGCCGGACATCATCGTCGCCGCCATCCTCGGTTGGCTGGCTGTGACGGGTGCATGGCGGATTATAAGGTTAGCGAAAAGGGAGTTATAAAAAAGCCCCGAACCTTTCGGCTCAGGGCAGAAATGGTTACAGTAGAAGAGGCTGGCCTAGCTGCGGTACAAAGCTCGCATATTGCTGATAGTTTTCGACATTCCATTGTTGCTGTTTTGGCATAAACTTCCTGATTAGGTTCGGATGAGTGTGATTCCCTGTTCCAGCGATTCAGCGGTTTGCAATCCTGTGACGGCATGAACGGGGAGTTTTTGGAGAATTTTCTGAACCACCTCACGGCTACCGCAGAGGATAATGTTGCGCTGCTGCTTCTGCACATCGAGGATCAGGGTTTTCATGGCCACCAACCCTGTCATGTCGATAAGAGGCACGTCCTCCATGTCGATAATCAGGGTGCGGATATGGGGTTGAATAAAGCCGGTGCGATCCAATGCTTTTTCCACCGTGCCGAAAAACAGCGATCCGTTAATGTGATACACCATCACGTCATCCGGCAGGTTTAGGTGTCGGATTTTACGGTGATGTCCTGTCGAGGCATGGCTGATTTCCGACTGTGTGAGATTGGCCATACGCTGAATCAGCAGGAAACAGGCCAGTACCACGCCTACCGTCACACCCGCTACCATATCGATGAACACCGTGAATCCGAAACAGGCCAGCAGCACGATGGTGTCACTGCGCGGGGCAATCTCGATGGTGCGTTTGAACTGCCGCCAATGCGACATGCGGTAAGCTACTGTGATGAGTAGCGCAGCCAGCGACGCCATTGGAATATATGACATGAATGGTGCCAGCAGCAGCACGTAACCCAGAATCAACAACGCATGGAAAGATGAAGCCAACGGTGTTTTTGCACCGCTATGAATGTTGGTAGCGGTGCGTGCAATCG
This sequence comes from uncultured Rickettsiales bacterium, assembly GCA_964484565.1. Lineage (GTDB taxonomy): Bacteria > Pseudomonadota > Alphaproteobacteria > Rickettsiales > CAZAGG01 > CAZAGG01. Next base: position 160,940 of record CAZAGG010000004.1, read on the forward strand.
CACCGGTAGCGGGGATTCCTGCCGCGAGGCCAGAGAGGATATTGCCAATGCCAACGCCTACCAGTTCCGCATTCGGGTGGTGTTTGGTGCTGGCCATGCCATCGGCTACAGCGGCGGAAAGCAATGATTCTAACGCACCAAGCGCAGCGATCACCAGCGCAGGCACAAACAGCATTTGCAATTCTGCAAAGGTAGGAAGTGCAAAAAGCGCAGAACCATCCAGCCCAGGAATATGAAACACTGGCGCAAACGGCGGTATGCCTTGCCCCATACTTCCATCCGGCAGTGTAAAGCTGAAACGGTTGCCGATGGTGGCAATCTTGAAGTCTGCACCTTCCAGAAAATGTGCCAGCAGGGTTCCGGCGGCGATCCCGACAATGGGCGATGGTATTTTTGGAATGATTTTCGCGGAGGTGGACATCACCAGCAAGGCAACCATTCCTACCAGCGCTTCCGGCCAGTAGAGCGTGGGAAGGTGCTCGGCAATTAAGGTGACTTTATGGATATATTCGCCTTGCAGCTTCTCGATATGCAGACCGAGAAAATCATTCAGCGCCAGCGTGCCAATCACCACTGCGATGCCGGAGGTAAAGCCGGTGGTTACTGGATACGGAACATAGTTAATATATCGCCCGAGCCGAGCCATACCGAGCGCGATCAGTATAAAACCTGCCATAATGGTAGTAATAATCAGGCCGCGTAGTCCATGCTCGGACACAATCGGCGCGACGATCACCACAAAGGCTGCGGTGGGGCCGCTCACCTGTGCGATGGAGCCTCCCAGCAGCGGCACGATGATCCCTGCTACAATCGCCGTATATAGCCCATGTTGCGGCGGCAACCCCACCGCAATCGCCAGTGCCATCGCCAGCGGCAGTGCCACCAGCGATACAATCAGCCCCGCAATCGCATCATGCCTGAAAGTTTCAAGGGTGTAGCCTTTTCTTAAGGACTCTCTGAGAGCAGCAGCGATAGGAAAAATTGTTTTTGTAATCATTGTTGCCTCTTATTTTTCTGATCCGATACAGCCGGAACGCCAGATCAATCCGATAAACACTCCTTTGGAACGAGGAAGCAGCCAGAGAGTAAGCACTAATGTAAATGACATAATCACCGCCATGATGATCCAATCCGGCCAATCCACATGCGGCAGCACACTCAGGAAGAACGGCGCAAGAATGTGGCCTACCAGCAAAATGGTGAGCCATGCCGGACCATCATCCGCCCGAATATACCCCAGCTTCTCACCGCAAGAGGCGCACGCATCCACCTGCTTCAAATAACTTTGGAACAGCTTGCCCTGACCGCAGCGCGGGCATCGGCCAAACACCCCGCGCACGATCACTGGCCATAACTCTTCTTTATTTGCTGTCATCCGCACCTGCATCTGGAGTCCACGTCACATTATGTTTAGCCAAAAACTCGCGGATCATCTGGCGCATGGCTTGCGATGGCGTAGTGTCCAATCGCGTGCAAAGCTCCTCAAACGCCCTCTTTTTGTTCGGGTCGATCAGCACCGTCAGTCGCGCCGTGCGGTTTTCCAGCATAATTTCTTCGGCTTTCATTCAATCCTCACCAGTTTGTTTCGGTTCGTTGCACCGCGCACCACACTCAATCGTGAGGGCGCGACATTAAAATATTTGGCCAATAGCCGGATCATCGCTTCATTCGCTTTACCATCCTCCGGCACGGCAGTGACATACACGGTCAGTTGCTCTTCTCCGCTGGGCAACATCCGCATCTCGCCTATGCGCTCTGAGGAGGCTTTAGGCGTAAGGCGCACGGCAATGATCTTAGAATGACTCATCGGTTATTCGTTGTATAAGATTATAATATGATTATAATCAAAAGCAACTATAGTACAACCAACAACGTGAGGAGCATCACATGGAAACACGCGATAGCAATGGGAATGTATTGGCAGATGGAGACTCCGTCACCGTCATTAAGGATTTACCGGTGAAGGGTTCATCCGTAGTCATCAAGCGCGGCACGAAAATTAAAAACATCCGCTTGACCGGTAATCCCGAAGAAATCGAGTGCAACGCCGAGAAGGTCAAAGGGCTGGTGCTGAAGACCTGCTTTTTGAAGAAGGCGTAAAACGAAAAAAGCCCCGAACCTTTCGGCTCGGGGCGGAAGGAGTGACGCTTGCTTGCTCAGGCGTACTTGGGCTCTATGACAACTTCGATAATGCGGCTGTATTTTCGTCCTTGAAGTGTGGTGACACGGTTCTGCACGCGGTACACATTGCCAAGAGTGCCGCCTGACAGATAGATGGTGACTGACGTGGTGGTTTTTGCCGTGCCTCCCTGTGTGAAGGTGGGGCTTGGCGAAACTGGGTCTTCGCTCACTGCGACATTATCCGCCAGCGCGATAGACGCATTGCCAGAAGCATCCACGCTGTTGCTGGGCACGATCCACAGGCTGGTTTGTATCGTGTCACCTGTTTGTGCCAGCTCGGTGCCATAATCGATTTTGTAATCCAGCAGTTCTGCCGGACTCTTGGAAAAACGTGTTGGTAGTGCCATGAAACCCTCTTTATGCGGCAGTATCGCCTTCAACCCTGATGATGACGGAATCGGAGTTATACGCAGCGGCGGCGGCATTCACGATGCGCTTCAGCCAGATTGCCTTATGCTGGCCAGCGGGGATGTTTCCAATCGAGAGCGCATTGCCGGATCCTGCCGCCGTCGAAAATGTCACCGCGCTTGGCGCTGTGGATTCATTGGCAACCGTCTGTTCCGTGCCGTTCACCGCAGAAGTGCCAAGGCCAATCTCGGCGGAAGTATCGGCACTTGGGGTATTCGTCTGGATATAGACTTTGGCTGCTTGCAGGGTCAGGGTTGCATGCGTGTTCTTGACGTAGAAGCAGCGATACTCTGTATCCCCCGCCGCTGATTCCGCGCTGCTGACATTGTCAAACAAGTTGGCAACCGTGGCATCCACGATTTGTGTAGTGCTGATTGCTCCACCGAGTGCCGCATTGGGGTCAGAGTTCGCAGCCCCGCCGCTTAGGTGAAATTTAAGATCGGTCGATGTAATGGGCATAGTAAAGCTCCGTGTTGTCGATTAGTGGATGGTTCGGCTTTCGGGCAGAATGGTCACAATGCGCGGCTCCGCGCTCGGGCTGCTCGATGCCTGCCTGATGGGAACGGCGTGAGAACGCCCTGAAGCCAGAATGTGAAGCAATGCCTCACGCTCCTGAATGTTGAGTGTGCGATCGGCTGGGGTAATGATCTGGCCGATATTGATGTGCCAGCGCAGGTCATTGTTGGAAGCGGCAATCTGCTCGATCTGCCAGAACGCTTCGAGCTGAAGCGCAATCGCATTCAGTGAGTGCCATTCTGTAGCCAGCTGCTGCATAATAAGCTGGCGCACATCCCATGACAGGTTCACCTGCTGAATCACGCCCTGAAGCTGGTTCCATTGGGTAATCAGATTATTTGCAGCCAGTGCGACAGCATTCCAGCGCGTATCCAGATTCTTGCCGGCCAGTGTGTGAATATTCCAGTCGTATCGCGATGGGCTGATAACCGATTGTATGGCGTTCCAGCGATAATCAATCGCCCGCGCAACGCTCTCGCTCAGGTTCCATACTGCTGTTTCCAGTGATGACACCAGTGCGGTGATATTCCAGCGCGCATCTGAGGATGTCAGAACCTGCTGCAATACATCATAGCGGATTTCGGCCTGTTTTGTCGTTGCAGCCAGAAGGTTCCACTGGATGGATGATTGAGAGATCGCAGCCTGAAGCAGATGAAAGCGAAAGTCTGCGGCTATGCCGATGGAGGCAATCGTGTTCCAACGGTAATCTGCACTCGCAAGAACGCTCTGGATGATATGGTAGCGTGCATCAAGGTTTTTCCCTGCACTGCTTAGAAGATTCCAGCGTGCTTCACTTGATGCAGCTGCTGAGGCCAGCAAATGCCACTGCAAGGCCTCTTCTGAGAGAATGCTGGATAGCGTATTCCATTGCGGCGTTAGCGTTTGGAAGGCAAGCGAGAGACTATTCCATACCGCTGACATGTCGCTAGCAACCAGTGAACCCGTTGCCGCTAGTGGAATACTGCCAGTTTCAACCTGCGCGCCGTCAAAAAGTAAATTTCGTGATCCGAAGCGCATGTTATGCCTCCGCTAAGTGAAACGCTCCATGCACGATTCCGATAGAGCTGGTATTGGCCACGGCAAGAAGCTGCAAACAGGCGGCATCGTCGATGACAGGGCTTCCGCCGAACCCGCCGAGAAATGGGTTCATGCAACGCTGCTGGATTGCGTGAATACCTACAGCAAGATTGGGCAAAAGCATCAACGGCTTAAATAACGTGATGCCATAATTGCCCGCCGTGGCGGTGGATGATGAAGGTGTGACGGATTCCACCGAGCGAACGCCAATATCATCATCCTGCAACGGTATGGGAATGAACCGCCCTAGTGCGTTATCGCTTGCCGCACCAATCACCACGGGCTTACTCGTGCGCCCAGCCACTCCTGCCTGATTGGTATAGGAAACCGTGGCAGTTTGCGCGAGCGTGCCAATGGCTGCGTAAATCTCTATGGCGGCCATGACACCCACGCCGTCCGTGTAGCGCGTCAGTGCCGCCGTGGGCAGATTGGTGGTCTGGGTTGCTGTTGCTGTTCCTGATAACCCGCCTTGATGACATAAGCGGTCAATCAGCCATAGTGAACTGTTGGAAGTGGTAAAACATCCTGCCTCAGCCTGAGCCAGATGGTAGGATTTGGTGAGGTTGGTTAATTTCGGCTCGGAAAACAACGCCCCCACCGTATCCGCATTGCACGCTGCTGGCGTGGAAGGGATTGCGCCAGCATCAGGCGTGGTGAGCCATAGGGTGGTTAGTTTGGTGGAGGTGGCGGTTTGCGAATTCTTGGTGAAGAGATATTGCTTTCCCTTCTCAATCGCATCCTTGAGTGCCTGATAATCTGCCAGTGCCATAACTACCTCTCCGCAAAGCCAGCGGCGAACATGATTTGCGGTGCAGCCGTGCTGTTGGCCATGAATGCGAACGCAAGGCAAGCATTGGTGTCTATTTTAGGAAGCCCAGGTAATCCCGTCAGATAATCACGCCAGTAGCCTGTGCCTGCTCCAGGAATCAGGCCAAGCCCTAGTGGTTTGGCGATCACCACGCCGAAGTTTCCAGCCGTTCCTGTGCTTGCCGAAAGCGTGACAGAATCAATCGCCTGCACGCCAATATCGCCGTCCTGCAATGGGAGCATGATGAGGCGTTGCGCTTCACGATAGCCAGTTGCACCTATCAATGCGGGTTTTGTCGTGCGGCCAGATACGCCGTCCTGATTGGTATAGGATGCAGTGATGGTGCGGGAAGTCGCACCAATTAGGGCGTAAATCTCTATCCATATCTGGTTGCCGATGCCGCCTGTATTGCGTGTGAGCGTACCGCCGACCGTTTGCGCCGTAGTGACAATGCCCGAAAGCCCACCGTTATGCAGCAGCCTGTCATAAAGCAGTACCGCACCCGCTGCGCTGCATGTCATGCCATTGCCGAGCAACCACTTTTCACGCCCACCCGAGGGGTTAGACTGCATCAATCCGCCGCGTGTGGTGTTATCGGGAATGGCGGCGGCGGTGGGAACAGCACCCGATCCGCCCATGCTGGAATTATACTGCCAGAGCGATGACATACGGCCTGCAACCGTGGCATTGGCTGCCGCGCTATCCACTCGGTTGTCAATCCACACAAACAGATTCTCAGGGTTTCCTGAGTTTCCACCCGTCATGCGATTGATGACTTCACTTAAATCTGCGAATTCAGTCATTAAGAATCCTAAGTTGATGAGGTGGGATGTGCCAAAAGGTTAAAATAACGCTTCGCATCTGCAATAAATCCCTCTATGTTACTACAAATGCCTAATATTATGGATCACACTATGCGTCTTTTGCGTGCAACTGTTACGGACTACAAATGCATTGAAAACTCGAACACCGTCGAGTTCGGCGATGTCACATGTCTTGTTGGTAAAAATGAATCTGGTAAGACCACGTTCTTACAAGCACTCGAAAGGCTAAATCCCCTACCAGGTAGACCTAGCGGTTTTTCTGAAGTCGATTTCCCGCGCAAGCGTTTGCGCGAATATCGTGCACGAAAAGAGAACGAAAAGGATACAGTTGCCGTCGAAGCTGAGTTTGAAATGAGCGAAGAGGTCTACCAAAAAATACAAAAAGAATTTGGCAATGGTGCTATTACATCAAGAAATTTTACAGTTAAACGCTACTATGAAGACGATACGAAATATTTTGGTCTAGAAACTAATGAGAAAAAAGCTCTACAGCACTTTGTTTCTGCTTTAGAAATCTCTGAAGATGCAAAAAAGAAATATCAGTCGTTTGAGAACTTCGAGCTACTAAAAAAATCACTCTCCGCGACCCAGGAAAAGACTGAAGAAGACAATAAAATCCTTGCCTCAATACAGGCCAAGTTTCCAAATGGCTATACAAAGGCTTTGCTTGCGCACGTCAAAATACCAAAGTTTTTCTACTTCGATGATTATAGCATCATGTCGGGTGTTGTTGGCATCAATCATCTAGTCAATAATCAACATATTGGTTCAGGCGAAAAGACGTTCATGGCCTTTCTTCAAAGTGCGCGAACCGCACTGGAAGAATTCAAAAATCCTGCTAATTATGAGATGTTGAAGGCCGAGCTAGAAGCTGCATCTAATGCAATTACCGATGATGTTTTTGAGTATTGGCAACAGAATCGAAACTTAAAAGTACAGATTGACATCTCAGACCCGTTTCCAGAAGACAAGTTGCCACCTGATCCGGGGAAAGTGCTGCGCGTTCGTATCATGAACGAAAAGCATCAGGTGAGTGTTCCTTTCAGTGAGCGGTCTAAGGGTTTTGTTTGGTTCTTTTCATTTCTAGTAAACTTCACTCAAATCAAAGAACAGGAAGGGAATGTCATTTTACTTCTTGATGAGCCAGGCCTTAATCTTCACGCAACCGCACAGGCGGATTTTTTACGCGTTATTGAGGAACGTTTGTCACCAAAATATCAGGTGATTTACAGTACCCACTCGCCCTTCATGATCCCACCGGATCATTTTGATTGGGTGCGCACTGTTGAAGATACAGAAAAGCACGGTACAAAAATCAGCGCTGATGCACTTAGGAATAGCCGTGAAACTATTTTCCCCATTCAGGGAGCTCTCGGTTATGATCTGGCGCAGACACTTTTTATTGGTAAGGACAATTTGCTTGTAGAAGGCCCGTCGGACTTAATTTATCTCCAAGCCATGAGCGAGGTTGTTGAAGGGAAAAACAAGGAGTCACTTGATCCGCGCTGGGTTGTCGTGCCAGTTGGTGGTGCTGATAAAATACCTGTATTTGTTACACTGCTAGGTTCGAATAAGCTAAATATAGCTGTGCTTCGTGACTTCTCAAATAGTGAAAAGCAGCGCGTTGAGAACTTGATTAAGAATGGTTTTCTGAAAAATCAGAGTTTGATTTTACTCAGTGAATACAACGCTGGTAAAGATTCTGATATAGAAGATTTGTTCGGCGAGGACTTTTATGTTGATCTTGCTAATCAAGCCTATGAAGGATTGCTTAAAAAAAGAATCAAAGTGTCCGACTTGCCTAAAGGTGATCGTATTGTAAAACGCATTGAGCATTATGTGACGGAGCATGATCTGTTAGCTGGCAAGCGATTTAACCACTACAAACCCGCCGTGTATTTGCAGAGAGAGATGGGCAAGCTGGCTGCTAAAATACCAAGCGGTACCATTGATGCGTTTGCAAATATTTTTGAACGCTTAAATTCAATGGCTGGTACTAAGAAAACATTGTCTGCATCCAAAAAAATTACCGAAGAACAAAGTGTATAATCCTTACTTCACGGAGGAACGATTACGTCTTGAATGGGTTGGATAGTGGGAATATGAGATGTCCTGATATGCTGCGCTTTTCTCATGCACGCCTCCCTAGTTGACGAATTTCCTTACGATGAGATTGATACTTGTCTCTGCGCCTCCGCCAAAAACTTGGCCTTTGATCCAGCAATCCGAAAGCTGCATGTTTTTTGGCTTTGATGTCTGATTGAGCGTGTAACCATCCAGGTCAAACCACACGGTTTTATTGGGGCTTACCATGAGCTTTACGCTGGCACCGGCAAAGTTTCCCCAGCAATAAACGGTAGCCAGTCCGCCAGGATATTGTGTTGCTTCACCGTCAAAATTTGCGGGTGCACTCTCTAGTAATTGCATCGCCATACCTACGAAACAAACAGCATGGCTTCAGCTGCACGACGGCGGATCAAACCCTTCACGGGTTTTTTGCCCATACGGTGCCAGCGCAGCATTTGTTCCGGGGCATCATCAAAACGCAGGGCATTCAGCACTTCCACCAGCGTAGTGTTGCCAAAGGCTTTCGGGATATTGAACGCCAGCGCGACGAGCGCAGAAAACTGATTATTGGTGAGTTTTACGCGTACCTTGCGGGTAACAACTTTTTCCGCATCCAGCAAATCCTGCTGAAATATCGCCTCCGCTTGTGCCGTGGTGATGGAGCTAAAACGCTCCCCCGGCTTAATGAGATGCCCCCAGCCGATGGTCATTTTTCCGCCAAGATCGGCATATGGTTTGAGTTTCAGCCCCTCGAATTCTTTTATAAGGCTGATTGCTTCTGGATTGGTTTTCATGGTTTTACCCTGCCTTTCGGTGTTCGTTACGGATTTCACGGTGAATTTCTCGGGTTTCACGGATCACCGCATCCATCTCGTTGCGAGTGTCTTTGAGGATCAGCACCATCTCTTTTAAGAGCTGTGTCTGGGCATCGAGCGTGTGTGAGAGCTTATCCAGCGTGTTTTCAAGCGAACGGCGGATGTACCAGACCTTCACCCCGTCTTCGTCGGTGACGGCGTGCCATTCGTGCATCTCGTGCACTTCCTTTGCCATTTGTTCGAGCGCGGCATTGTGGGTGTAGCGCACCCGCTCTTTGAGAAAGCCGAATACCTCGCGCAGAACCAGAAGCGCGAAAAGCCCTCCAGCCCCGAGCTGCAAAAGCTGCTGTTCCATAAAAACCTCTGAAGTTACTGTTAATCAGGCGAAGTCGGCATCGAAGCCGAGAATGTCGTCGGTCGTGACGAATACGTGATCTTTGGCCGTGCCACCCGTGAAGCCGTTTACGCGCACATACGCACCGTTTCGTGAGTAGGAACTTCCACCCCCTACGATTGCGGATGCCGCCCCTGTTTTGGTGCCAACACTCACATGCTGAACAGTGGGTGTGTTTAGGAGTAATGCTCCAGTCGGTGCTGCGCGCATTTCGACTGGAAAGATCAACGGCAAATCAACTTCTGTTGCGGAGTTGAATGCACCTTGAATCCCTTTGCCGAACTTTTGATAGTAACGCTGCGCTCGGCTTCTGGTGATACTAACCGCCTCTTGCTCAAACTGTGTGGCAATCGCTCCAAGCTCAAACTGAAAGAAGCGCAGCAGAAAATCCTTAGTGGTGATTGCGCCGCAATCCATGCGCACTTCGATTTCGATGCCGTTACTGGCATCTCCGATTGAGATATTCTCAAATTTGACGGTGGATTCGCTGTTATTGGGAACGCTGATATTGCTGGATGTGGCAACCACAGTGGTTGCGGAGAAGTTATCGACGGCATTGGCTTTGCGAACAGTGACCACCACGTTCATCGCCGTACCGATGTTGTGGTAGAGGCTGCATGAAAATGAGCCGATCTGATTCAGGAAGGCTTCGGCATCCTTTGCCTCAATACGGGTGCGCACGCGCAAAACACCCGAACCTGTGATCGTAACCGTTTCAAACTTGAGATAGTTTTTTCCAGAAAATGCACTGTAGGTGATCTTGCCAGCAGTGACTGTTGTGCCGCTGGCTTGCCCCTGAAAGCGGTCAACTTTACCATAGCCCCAGCTATTATTGACCAAGGTAAAATCTTGCCGTTCAGCGACAACACAGCCGCCATTGGTGATGAAGTTTTTGTGATTGAGCGGTGAAAACTCAGAAATCAGAGGCTCTTTCACGAAGTTTGTGATGCCGTTCTGCCTGATTTTCCATGCCAGAAAGAAGCTGCTTCCATCGGAAGTTTTCAGCGAGAACTCGTTATCACCGAGCAAGCCCAGCTCTGCGTAAGTGGTAAATCCCTGCTGGAAGAGCAGCTTCAGATCCTGCGCGGCATTGGCTTTGTTCATCTGCTGAGTAAAGCCAGCACTGCCATTATAGAGGATAGACGGTCCGAAGAGATTGATGATGTGCGTACCGTCTGGAGCCGTGCCTAAACCAATTCTCGCAAATTGCGGCGTGGTTAGAGCTTCCAGAGTGCTGACCCATGCGGTGCTGTTCCAGCTATAGAGCTTGTCTTCATCGCGCACCCAAAAAGTCAGGCCTTCCGATGGAGCGATAAAGCGCCATATCTGGTTAAACCATGCAATCTGATTGTCTTTTCCAGCCCATGCACCGGTTGCACCGCTTGCGACAATATAGAGGCTACCGCTAACAGGTGATACTGGGGGCGTGGTTAAGTCTTTGTCGATAATGCCTGTGTTCAATATGGCATCCAGCATTGCCAAAGCCGCATTAACGGTGACTTCCTTTTGCGACTGGCTTTGCTCGACAAGGGTTATGCCCAGATGATCTGTGGTTGCCATGCTCTACTCTGATTGCCTTTGATGATTATGAAAGCGTTGCAATTCCAGGCGTGCCTCGACCAACGACGGCTGACATCTGGTAGATTTTGACGCTTAAGGTAGATTGCACCGCGCCGAAGTCGGTGACTTGCTGCGCAGCGGTGTACACAATGCTGGGTGACGTGATTCCCGTGATTGTTCGTTTGACGGTTACGCCCTGCATGATTTCGACTTCATAGCGTTCGCTTTCCTCTGAGAGCGGAACATCTACGCCGTCGCGCCATTCGCCACCAACGCGGGTTCGCCGCACCCATGTGATTGTCCAGTCGTTTGCAGCTGGCTGGTTACGCGTACCAGTGATCATCACGGGTGAAAACGGCTTCAGGGTTTTCCCTGTGTAGGTAAAAACCTGTTCAGGTGTCACTGCCAGCGTATCGCCAACGCTAACCCCCTTATACCAGCGCGCAAGGCCAATCAGATTGTTCTGAAGGGCAATCCGGGCAACACTGGACGACAGCAGCACGAATCGCTCTGCCAAGGCGTGTGTGCCGACTTCGTGCTCCGTTCCTGCGCGCCCGCGCAGCAACATGGAGAGCCTGTAGCGGTTGGCACCAATCAGCGTGGCAGTCTGAAACTGGATGATCTCATTGCCAAGCAAAGCGGCATTGGCACCGTTGAGAACGCCAAGTTCCGTTGTGCTCGAAAGCGTGCCACTGGAGAGCAGCACTTCCACCGTGCCGGCAACATCGAACACATGCACAGGACCAGCTGGCAATACCGTTAATGCCCCGCCAAGTGTGGCCTGACTGACTAAGGAAGTCAGCAGGTTAAAATTGTTGCCTCCTGCCTCTCCGCCATCATCTGAGCGATAGACGACCGCACCATTCCAGTTTTCACCAAGCGCAGTTACGGCAACGCGCATTATGCCAACGGGGTCAATGTCATTGGGCAGTGGTGGAATATCAATTAGCTCCAGCCGCGTGCCGGGTATGACAGTGCCTTGCTCGACGACAGGCGGTGTTTCTCCGGGTGGAGTGTAGAAGTCATAGGTGGATATGTCTTCCGAAGCCGCTGTGATTTCCGTCAAGCCGTTGCGCTCGATGCGCGTAGAAAGCACCCGCATCGAGGTTGGAACCGCGTTTTGACTCACGATGATAATGTCGGTGGGCTCGATGGTGGAATAGCGCGCCCCCACGTTAAATTTGTAGTTATTGCGCTCATTCCAGGCATTGTAGAGCGTGACATCGGCAATCGTCTTGCCCTGCTGATCGGTCATCACCACGGGCAGATTCAGCCCCACCTTATTAACCGCATTCACGGTTTGCCGCTGCGAAAGCTGCGTGCCGGGATCGAAGAATGCCGCGCGGTTGATGTAGGTGACATTGACCTGCTGCGGCAAATCCAGCTCATGTTTGCGGATGGTTTCAACCAGATCGCGCACATTGCCGTCTTTGCTGTTCGGGATAATGTGCTGATCGCTGATGGTAGCGGTTTCCTGCCCACCACGTTTGATGAACTTCAGCAGCCCGTCCGATTCGACGCAATCGAAGAAATATGCTGATTGCAGCTGCTCTAAGGCCTCACGGATGGTGATGGTTTGCGCTACTAAAAACCCATCCACGGTATCCGTAAGACGGGTCACGTCATAATCACCCGCTGATAGCCCGACTTTTTCCAGCAGCTTGGCAACGATAGCTCCAAGCGTGGAATTTCCGAGCTTGCCGTTGATCCAGTGGCCAGTTTTCCAAAGGATTGCATCCGCCCAGACATTGCCCAGATCCGGCCAGAAAGAAAACGGACGCGCATCCCAAGTCCAGATGAACGAGCGCGGCACCAGCCCGCTTTTGCCACTTAAGGCATTGCGTACTTGCAGATAGTCGAGTGTGGCGTTGATCGCCTCACGCTGCGCCTTGAAATCGACGCGCCCCTTGCTGGCACGAGGATAAAAGGATTCGCTGGAAGTGGGATCATAAAATACGTTCGGCTGATTTGCTGCCGCATCGACGGAGGGAAAGCCGAACTCCGTGAACCAGACTTCCTTCATTTTGGAAGTCCACGCCGTTTGCACGCTGTTCGGGTTCACATGGACATTTGACCACCAGTATTCGAGGTTTTTCCATGCGTATTTCGCATCGGTGTAATTGGTAAGCCCCGTGCGATTGACAGAATCGGTGTAGAAATAGTCCCAGCCTTCGCCTTTTTCCCAGTATTCCTTGATTTTGGCTTCGGTAATCTGAGTTTGAGGCAGATCAGGTGTGAGCGGAAAATAGCTGTCGATACCGACAAAATCGATACTGGAAGAAGCCCAAAGCGGATCCAGATTAAACCAGCCGCCCGTCGAGTGATACTCGCTCCAGTCTGCGGCATAGGTGGTTTTAACAGTTGCGCCAACATCGGCTTTAACAAGTGCTGCAAGGGATACCAGCTGACTGACCGCAGGAAAATTGCCTGTGGTGTTGCTGTAACTTGTCATGCCCACAAGCTCCGAGCCAATCACAAAGGCATCGATATTGTTCTTGAGATAGACACCGCCGACCTGAAGCTGTGAATAGTGACGGATAAAGGCGTTAAAGCCATTGGTTTTGGTAAACCAGTTGTTGCAGTCAGTCAGGTTGGCAGGAGTGATCCGCCCGCGCCAAGGCTTTGGTGAAGGCGTGATCTGATCGACGAAAATCATCGGATAGAAGAGAACCTTCAACCCGCGTGATTTGATTTCGGCGCATAAATCCACGACTGACTTATCACTGGGTGTGCCGCCGTAAGTGGGTTTTCCGTCGCCAAACAGCAACACCTGCTGCGCGGTAGCTCTGGTTAACCCTGCAACAGACCAATCCTGCGGCTCAATGGAAATACCCGCCGTGCCAAACTCCACTTTCGGGACGATGGTACATGCGCCTGCGTCTGTGGAAGTGGCAAACCATGTGACGACCAGCCCCACCCATTCAAGGTTTGGAAACGTGGCCTGTAGCTGGTCGAGCGATAGTTTGACATCCGCCACATTGTTGAAATTGTGCATGTTGATCGGGTCTTTGCCCGAACTGGCGACAAAGCCGCCCGCCGTATCTTCGCCCAGCTGCTTGGTGTAAATGCTTGGGGCATACACAAACTCCCCCGCACCAGGAATCAGGATAATGTCCTTTACCTTGTCTTCGACCGCAGGCTGAAAGCGCACGCTACGCCTTACTTCAAACGTGAAGTTGGGAATGCGGTTGCCAAACTGCGCCAGTGGGAAATCCTGTATCACCACATAAGCAAGCCCACGAAAAGCGGGTGTTTTTCCGACCCCTTCAAACCCTTCCATTATGGTATCGGGATTCTGGGTTTCCGTGCCCAGATAGACATGATATTTGCCTTGGCCAGATTGCAAAAAGTTCTCATCCAGCACCTTGGCATCCGCCCAAACACGGACGATCTCGTCAATCGGCCCCTTGCATACGGCAATCGCCATCGTGACGAAGTATTCGTAGGACACGCTGGTTTGCGTTTGGGTGACACGCCCGCCGCCACCCCCTTTACCGCCGCTTTGCGTGCTGGAAGTAGTGGTTTCCTTGCGTACTTCGCTGATGGGACGCGCCCAGATGACATTACCTGAAAGCCTCGCTGTGCCAAAAATCTCAGGTATGACTTTGCCGTAATTGGAAGTCTGAATGCGTAAATCAGATAGGCGCGGTCCTTCGACATCAGGAAGCCTGACGGTTTTACCGCCGCCGAACGCACCTGCTACGCCCATGCCAAGGCCATAGCCGATCACCGCGCCTTGCGGTCCACCGATAAGGAATCCGCCAACGGCACCGACAACAGGAAGAACGCTAGACATGGGTTATGTTGAATCCGTAAGTAACTGAGGAAATCGAAAAGCAGCGACAATCAGCCGCTTCCACGTGTCGTTGAGCCGATGCTCGACCACTTTGCCGATGCTGGCATAGCAATGGATGATACCAAGCTCCCCGTCAGGTAGCTGCGAAACGATGCCGACATGCTGTGGATCCTGATGAAACCGAAACAGCAAGACATCCGCAGGCTGGTACTCCCCTGCCGTGGGCAATTCGTATAAATGTAGGGAAGCTGGGCGTTTTAGGCTCTCCCCTGCCGGAGTAGGGGGATAATCAGCATGGTCAAAACTGGCGAGCGGAATTCCTTTATCATCGGTTAATCCGAGTGTTTCCGCCACGCCGACCACAAGCCCGATACAATCCACGCCGACACCCTTTAATCGCCCTTGGTGATGAAATGGTGTGCCGAGATAACTACGTGCCTGAATAACGATCTGATCGCGCTTTGATATTTCCATGAAAGCCCTCTATGTTAATCAGATGGAATGGTTTTTTATATTATTTGCAGCCTTTCTTGCCTCAGGGCTGACGTTGTTTTCAGGATTTGGTCTTGGCACAATCCTGATGCCTGTCGTTGCAATCTTTTTTCCGATACCGGTAGCGGTTGCAATCACAGCTATTGTTCATTTGCTGAACAATCTCTTCAAACTTGCATTTTTGTGGCAACACATTAACAAAGGGGTGCTCATAACTTTTGGCTTACCTGCTTTGGTTGCGGCAATAGCTGGGGCACTTTTGTTAGATTATCTATCTATTTTAGAGCCTCTTGCGAGTTACATCTGGCTTGAGCAAGAAAGAGTTATCACTCCTGTAAAACTTGCCGCTGGCATACTGTTAATCGTATTCGCTACTGCTGAGTGTTTTCCTATCTTAGGTCGGATTACACACCACCGCGCAAGCCTATCTTTGGGTGGAATCTTGAGTGGTTTTTTTGGAGGCCTCTCTGGTCATCAAGGTGCATTTCGCAGTGCTTTCCTTGTTAAAGCAGGGTTGGGTAAGGAGGCATTCGTTGCCACTAACGCTGCGATTGCAACATTGGTGGATATCTCACGGATTATTGTTTATGGCCTAACATTCGATCTGTTGATGATTCAGTCACAAAGCGAACTGATAGCATTCACAACGATTGCGGCCTTTCTTGGAGTATTTATTGGCACGCGTTTTCTCAAGAAAGTAACGATTGGCTTTATTCAAAAGCTGGTTGCTGTAATGCTCTATCTGCTTGGCGGATTGCTAATGATTGGCATGGTGTAACTACCTGTCCATCGTGCCAGCCGTCTTGCTAATGGCATCCGTGCCAGGGACAAACGGCTCACCACGAAAATTGATGATATTGTTGAATTTGTTGATGCAGGTTTGATGCGTTTTGTCGCAACCTGCGACGATCTGGAAGCTATTGCCGACCTGTATGCCGTAGGGCATGGCTTGTGCGAGCACCACTTGCTTATTGGCAAACTCTTTCACTTCCATTTTGAGGCCGTTATTGTTGCCCGAAGTCCACGTGATTTGACCGCCAGTGAAATATCCTGCGGCTTGCGTCAGGGCGTTACTGGTAAAGATCAGGCCGCTGGTGACCGTGGTCACCGTGCCAGTGAAGGTGAAGCTGGTCAGTACCTTCTTGCATTCGCTATCGCCCAGAATGGCGCGGCAGGAAGGCTGATAAAGCTCCCCGATGGTTTGCTGAAGGTTTTCTGCCAACCCGCGCAGCTCGGCAATGAACGTGTCTTTCTGCATGGTGACTTCACCAAGCCGTCCACGGCGCAGTAGCATTCTGCCTTGCGAAATATCCATGTAGTTCACGATGAAGATTTCAACTTCAGCAAAATCATATTTGCCAGCCAGCAAATCAGGCGCGGTGATATAGCCCGACTGAAACATGCCTTGCACCTCGACGTTATCAACGGAGAAGTTATCCTTGGTTTCAACGCTCGAAGGTGTGAACCCTGCTATGGAAAGGTAGGTCAGGCTTGCAAAAACAATATCACTATCCAGATCGGTGAAGGTTTTGACCACACCATCCGTGCGGGTGATTTTCCAGCATGTCGCAAGCGTCGTGACTTCCCCTTGCAGATGCGCGGTTAGATTAGGTGTAATGGGTCTCACAGGCGCACCTCCACCAGCGGAATATCCGACCAGCTGCGAGTGCCAAAATCATCAATAGCGGCATCAAGCTGATCGGTGTCGAAGCGCACTGGCACGTCGAACTCAAAGTCAGCGGTGACCGCAACGCCGCTTCCAGGCGCGGTAGTGAATGTCACCGCGCCTGTGGTGTAATTGACCGTATAGCCCGATGATTGCAGGACGGCATTGAGGTAGATTTTGAGCGCGCTATTGTTGACGGGCTTCTTGATGATGCGGGTCACCGTCACGCTGCTGGTGTATTTTTTCGTCAGCTGAAATACAGTTTGGGAGCCGTTGCCCGTACCGATGTTCTGAGCAACTGCCTGATAATCCGTCCAGTCCTTAAAGCGGAAGCCAATCGCCTTGCCTTGGCGTGCACGGAAAAACGCAATCAGCTCATCGAGCTGGCTTTGGGTTTTTACCCCATGCGCCACATTGTAGCGGGCGCGAGCGGCACTCCAGTTAATGTTGCGCTGCTCGAACCCGCTAAATGCCTCGATGACATCGGTGGAGAATGTAGGACCACCGCTTGAGCCGTAAGAAATGTCGGCAGGAAATTGAATCTCGACAAAGCTCACATGTTTCTCCGTGCTTTCTTGATTGCCAGTGCCGCCTCGGTCATGATCTGCCCTTGGCTGCGGCGGAAGGTTTGCGCATCAGGCGTGCTGATGTTCATGTGGATGACCACGGGAGATTCCTGCTGTGGCTGCTGGTTTTCCTGCGTGCCGCTAAATCGTGGAAGCTCATCGGGCACGAATAATTCCCGCCCGCGCTCACCCGTGACATAGCGATTGCCAGCCAGCACACGCCCGCCATCGGCCATGAATCCGGCAATGTTGTCATTCACTGCCATCATGCGGCGCACTTTCTCATGCGGGATGATTTCGCCATTCACGGATGGTGTGAATAGCTCAGGACCACGTTCACCCACCACGATAGGCACGCCCGCACGGACTTTCCCGCCATCAGCAAAAAAGCCGCCGAACACGCTACCGATGATGGAGCCAAACCCAGGAAGAATGCTGTTGCCGATAAAGCTACCGGCAAGGCTCAGGATACTGCCAAAGCCCCCGCCACCAGCACCACCGCCAAACCCAAAGAGGCCACCCAGTGCCCCACCGAGCTGGCTGAAGATGCCGCCAATACCGCTGCTGAAACTCTGGAATATGCCTTGAATGCCACTGAGGAATCCGCCGCCTTCGCCCGAACTGGAGAAGATCGAACCCAGCTTGCCCAGAAAGCCCGTGCTACCGGCACTGTCTTTGGCAAACTGCCCCGCCATGTCTTCGCCCAGCTTTTTGCCATAGTCAGGCACGAAGATGGTGGAAAATGGTCCACCAGGTTTATTGTCATTGGCTGGCTTGCCGAGAATCTGGCCAAAGATACCACCGCCGCCGCTATCGCCCGCAATCTGACCGAAGATGTCAGACAGAATGCCGCCGCTGCGCCCGCCGAAGATGGTTTCCTTCTGGCCAAGCAGTGCTTCCAAAATCGGGCGTGCCGTAATTTCAGTCAGGATATTGAAATACATGTCTTTGAAGCCAGACATCATATCCTTGAAACCGTCCTTGCCCTTGCGGAAGACGCTTTCCAGCCCGCGCTTGAAGGTGTTTTCAAAGTCACCCTTGAATTGCTCTGCAAGACGTTGGTTTTCCCGCCAGACTGGATCCTGATCGCGCAGCTCCTGCGTCAGCTCGGCCATTTTGCGCCGTACTGCTTCCACGCCCTCTGCCGATTTAGGCTGTAGGCTGTTCAACTCTTCAATGGCGCGATTGTAGCGTTCCTGCGGAGTGAGCGTTTCCTCAATGAGTTGCTTCAGTCGCTCCTGCTTTTGAATTGCAGGATCAGCAAAGCCGCCGCCACCTGTCTTGCCTGAGCCTTTACCGCCTAGTAAGCCGTTGATTTCTGTGAGGCTCACATTACGCTTTGGTGGTGCGGGCAATGAAGGACCAAACGGGGTATCTGAAACCTTGCCGCCTTTTACCGCTTCTTGCGCCTTGCTTGTGGGTGAGGATTGTTGTTGTAGGCGGTTGGCTTCTTTCACCACATCCTTGCCGAGCAGATTCGGGATGGAATCAACCGCATCACTTAATCCCTGCTTGATGTCATTAAACAGGGACATGGCTTCTTCCTTTAGCTTGCGGAAAAAGCCCAGTATCGCGTCGATCTTTTCGGAAATGAAATTAACGATCTGCTCGAAGAATCCACGAATGGATTCATAGATGCTGCTGAATACTGCAACCACCGGCTCAGGCAGAAAGTTAAACCGCTCGGCAATCGCTGCTACACCTTCGGACACAAAGGATATGGCGCTATCGATATATCCGCCAATCGCCTGAGTGATGCGTTGCCATAGATCGGAAATGTAAGTGGAAAGGCCGTTATAGGCTTGCTTCACGCCCTCGACCCAGCCTGCAATCGTCTCGCGGATGCGCGTGAGGGTCACATTCCAGATAGCTTGAAGGATATTGCCGACCGAGGCATTCAGTTCGCCGATCTGCACCACTTCGTCTTTGTAGCTTTGGAACAGCAGGACAAGCCCCGTGATTGCCGCCACCACAATACCGATGGGGCTTAACAGGATGCCAAAGGCTGCTGCCAGCCCGCGAACAGCAATACCTGCCGCCGCCGTGACGGTGCTCATGGTCAGAAACGGCGCAACCGCTGCGCCAATGCCACTGCCCACGCGCAGCAATAGCCCACCGGCTGACGACATGACCGCACCCAAGCGGCTGAATACACCGCTGACTGTGGCAAGATTCAGCCCTACCAGACCCAGCGCGGTGTTTAAGGCAAAAGTGCCAATCGCAGCCGCGCGCGTCCACAAGGATACATTGCGGGAAGACGTGGCAACCGCCGTTGCGCCTGTGACATAGAGATTCGCCGCAGCCTGAGCACGGGTTAAGCCGCTTGCCTGTGCAATGGCTTCCAGCGCACCAAGGCGGAGATTCGTGGCAAGCGAAAGCGCCCCTTTGCTCAGATTGATGAAGATGCTTAAGAGTTTCCCCGCCGCCAGCACGGATAGTGCTGCCGTAATCAGTCCGATATTATCGGCGATAACCTGCAAGGCCGCACCAAGTCCTGCGCCAATGGCATCGGCAAAGCCGCTATTTGCAAACACAATCAGCTTATCAGCCAGCGTGGATAGCGCGGGTGCAAGCTGCGCGCCGATGCGTCGAGTGGCATCCTGCACGTTGTTTTTCAGAACGGTCAGTTTGCTGTCGAGTGTCGTAAACGCAACCGCAGCTTCCTTATTCAGCGCAGTGTTTTCAGAATAAGCCTCATTTGCTTCCTGCACGCGCTGCTTCAGCGTATCGAACCGCACCGCAAGCAGAGGCAACACGGCGTTGATCTCCGTGCCATTTAGCCCAAGGGCTTCCAGCACTTTCTCGGCATTGCCGCCTTGCTCAATCACTCCGCGCAGGCCTTCAATGAATTTCATGAATGCGCCAAACGCATCTTTGCCGAAGCCTTGAGCAAATTGTTCGCCTGTTTGACCAGCGAGCTTGCCAAGGATACGCAGCTTCTGACCGCCTTCATCAGTTGCGCTTTTAAGTGTCAGGAAGGTACGCAGGATTGATGATCGGGCAAGCTCAGGCTGTTGCCCAAACTCTTTTAGCGCAGTGCCAAGCCCCGCAAGGTTTGCGCTGGAAACATTGAACTGCGCGGTTGCCTTGGCCAGCTCAATCGTCATGCGCGCAATTTCGGCTTCTGTGGCTGAAGACGCATTGCCTAGAAATACCAGCGTGGATCCGAGCTTATCGACGGATTGAACGGCTTCACCTGTAATGCTTAGGATGCGCGCCATTGTGACAGCGGCTTCATCGCCCACCAGGTCAGTCGCCACTCCCATTTTGGCAATGGTGTCAGTGAATTTCAGGATGTTATCGTTTCCAGAAATGCCAAGCTGACCTGCGGCTTGGGCAATATCCAGCAGCTGATTGCGTGCAACGGGTGTGGATTTGGAAAGAGCGATAATGCGCTTGCCCAGCTCTTCCAGCTCCTGACCTGCCATGCCGGTGGTTTTGCCTACGCCAACCAGCCCTGTCTCGAACTCGGCAAAGGAACGGATGGAGCGACGAACAAACTCACCGATGCCAAGGCTTGCGATTGCGCCTTGAATGGAGAACAGACTGCGGCGCAAGCGGTTGAAGCTACCGTCCACCTCCGTGACCATGCCACGGGCGTTGGAGCGCACGCTATCAATGGCGCTATTAACCTGCCTGCTGCCGCTGGTTGCCCCACGGCCATCAATGGTTACGACGAGTCTGGATTCCACGGGGTTTCTTTTCCATGCGCTGCGCCCGTTTTTCGACCGATTCTACATAGGCATGATCCATCGCCCGTATGAGGATGGTGAAGCGTTCAATATCATCCGTTGGAAACAGGCGCAGATAGGTTTCAATTTCAGACAGCGGGATAAAGCCTGTGCCAAACCCCGCTGTCCGACTTGGGGACAGGAAGATAAACGCATCCTGTATGTCGAGAAGATCAGGAAATATCTCAGGTTCCCGCAGCAAGGCTGAGGGTGTTTTTCCTTCCTGTTCTTCTATACGTCTTAAGAATCCGATGTGGGAGCCCCATTCGACGCTCCATCTGACCCACTCGGTAAGTTTTTTTCCGCTTGCCCCAGCGATTCATCACGGAAGAACTGGGCATCGCTGGCCAGATCGACCACCAGATCGCGGAAGTC
This sequence comes from uncultured Rickettsiales bacterium, assembly GCA_964484565.1. Taxonomy (GTDB): domain Bacteria; phylum Pseudomonadota; class Alphaproteobacteria; order Rickettsiales; family CAZAGG01; genus CAZAGG01. The sequence goes on from CAZAGG010000004.1 coordinate 182,216, forward strand.
CTGTAAGCGCGGATCACTGAGCACTTTAAGTGCATTCTCGATGGAATACTCAAGGATTTGCCCGCCAAGCGTCAGGTTTTCCCAGTCCAGCAACACGGTTTTAGATAGGCACTGGTTAAGAATGCGGTTCTCGGTTGCCTCATCCAGCGTGCGCGCACGGATCTGTCGTTCATAGGGCTTGGTGAGCTTGGCATAGAGCTGCTTGAAGTTGGAATTACGCAGCCGTGCCACTTTAAGGCGCAAGCCGCCGCCGAGGTCATCCGTCCAGACACCCTGGTTTTCTTTTTCGACATCGGTAGCATATAGCGAGAGCAAGTCAGACATGAGGAAACTCCTTGAAGGTTATGAATGATTATGGGTTAGGGAAACGGTCAATTTGCACGGTAAATCCGTAGGTCGGATGCCGAAGGGCTTGGAAGGAAAGCTCTTCGATCACGTCGGCATCGGGTTCGCCCGCCACCAGATTGCCTTCGGTGAATTTGATGCGAGGCATGGTCAGGATGTAGGCATTTCCCGCAGCGTCAGTCAGACGAAGCGAAAGCGAGCTTTCCGTGCCGGCCAGATACTTGCTGTATAGGCTGCCCGCCGATCCCTCGTAATAGGCATTGAGCTTGCCTGTCACCACAGCGCGGCCAAGCCCGATGCCGACATTGCCCAGCGTGCCAACCGCTTTTTGCGCGCGCAGGTTATTATCGATATCGAGGTTGAACTCCTGAATCTTACCCGCATAGGAACTGCCAGCTTCCATGATGAAGGCGACGTTGTTCACCGCGTTCAGCACATTATTAGTGGGAGCCGCCACCGGCCCACCTGTGCCGATGGATGTGTTGGAGATAGCGGAACCTTTGCCCATGAGATTGAAGACTGCGGAGAGGATATCGCCCACCGATAGCTTCCAGCTCATTTTGGAAACGCGCATGCCCGTGAAGTTTTTGTACTTGGTGACATCCGAGAACAGTGTTTCAATCGAGAAGCTCTTCTGGGTGGTGCCGTTACGGATGGTCGTTCCTTTAATGCTTCGGCCAGCAGCGGCTGTTTCGTTCACCAGATTGGTTTCGCCTTTCACCGTGATAGTGCCAGCCGCAACGGTCAGCACCTGAAAGAAGCCGTTATTGTTGGGATTGGTGAAGCCAGCGGTTTTAATCCATTGTCCCGCCTTGATACCTGCGGTGACAAACCCGTTAGCGGAATCGGTGAAGCTGTCAGGTGCGCCAGAAACAGCGGCATAAGTGCTGCCCGAAAGGTTAACGGCGGTTGCCCAGTTATCGAACAATGCGCCTTCAAAGAAATCATCAAACGCACCGTAGGACAGCTCGACATTTACGTCGCCTTCCGGCTCGGCATCGGTCTGAATCAGGTCGGTAATCTGACGATCCGAGCGAATTTCTTTGGATTGAATGGTTTCGATGCCAAGGTTTAAGGTTTCACCTGTAAAGCGAGCCGCTGTCATAGCAGCGGCGGGCGTTACGCCCCAGGTCACTTCCTTGAGGTAGAAAAGTTGCGCGCGCGCGGTATCTGCAAAAGGCATAGGGATTCTCCTTTGTGGTTGAGTGGAATGAACAAAGCCAGACCCGCAGGGCGGAATCTGGCGTATGGCGCTGAGAAATTGAGTTTAAGAAATGCGGTCGCGGTAGAACGGGACGCTGATGTTCACCCGCCAGTAATTGTCTTCGATCCCGATATCGTTTCTGCCGCTATATCGGCACACGATGCCGCTAAAGCCCTGACCGCGAAAAATATCATCCACAGCCTGAGCATAGAGATCAGCTTGTTTGATGCCGGTTTTCTGCGGCACGTAAATATCGACGCTAATGACACCGGCATAGCGAAACAGTCGGGTTTGCCCGATACCCTTAAGGGCTGCATCACCATTTAAGATAGAGAGTTTAAGGTAACCTGTATCCGATGCTTTCTCGGCTTTCAGATTATCGAATACGAGCGGCACTGTGGGATAAAGAGCCGTAAACTGGTTCTTGAAACGCTCCTGAATGGCAATGCGCTGTGCATCATAGGTCATAGCCCAGAGCCTCCGAACTGTGCTTGAATTTCTGAAAGTGTGACGCGCAACATCCCCTGCGGAGCTTGTTTGCTAGAGCCGAATTCCAGCACGCCAATATATGGCAGATTGTTGGCGATAGAGATTGCGGTGAACGGCTCTGCACCTTCAATGACAGGTATGCCGTTTGAGAGCGCATATTGCGTGGCCTGATCCTTGGTGAACTTCTCAATCTCAATCGTACCCGCAGGCACGTTATTGACGGCAACCAGCCAGTTGCTTCGCGCTCTGCCAGTATCAACGGGGGTACGAATCACCACACGCCGGAGCACTTCCAATGGTATATTCTTGTCACATAGTATACGGATTATACTTGAGAGATGGTATACAT
>CAZAGG010000005.1:0-165024 GCA_964484565.1 uncultured Rickettsiales bacterium
AATATGTATACCATCTCTCAAGTATAATCCGTATACTATGTGACAAGAATATACCGATAGGTAAGTGGTGCCTCGAGCCGGAATCGAACCAGCGACACAGGGATTTTCAATCCCTTGCTCTACCAACTGAGCTATCGAGGCAATATGTGAGTTAATCCAGAGGGCATATTCATTAGTCGAAATAAAATTAAATTACCAGATAAAATTTGCATTTTATCAAGATTATTTACATGGGGTATGGCTAAAGATAAGTAAGCCAGCTTTCATGAACATTACCAGAGGATAATTTGCGGCTGATTGCTTGCAATTGATGGGTTGTCGGTGTCCATGGTTTGGTGAGTGGCTCTCTAAATTGCTTGCCAACAGTTTTGTTGCCTTTGGCAGAGTTGCAACTATGGCAGCAAGTTACCACGTTATTCCAGTGAGTTTTTCCTCCCTTTGAGCGTGGCATAACATGATCCATAGTGAGGGCTTTGTTAGAGAATGCATCTTCGCAATATTGGCAGATAAACTCATCTCTGAGAAATAAGTTCGAGCGGGTTAGGTTGGGAATATCCTTCTGAGATTTAATATATCTCTTTAGGCAGATTACGCTTGGAATTTTAATCTCAATGCTGGGAGATCTAACGGCTTTGTCATATTCAGAGACTACTTCGACTCTACCCATATGAATTGCTCTTATTGCATCTTGCCATGAGCATGTTGAAAGGGGAAAGTAACTCAGAGGCCTGAAATCTGCATTCAGGACAAGAGTATTATATGTTCCAGATGAGTTGAACTGTCTGTTGAAGTCACACTCTCCCAATAAAACTATTTACTACTATGATATTACACAAATTTTATCGTAGCTTCAACAAAAACATATTTTAATGTGAATTATGCAAAATCGAGGATAGTTAATCGGTTGCGGGTATATCGAGCGTATTTTCGTGCTTCTTCAAACAATTTAGCATCAAGGCCGATTGATTCTGGGGTTGCTGGAATGCCGAGCTTATTTAAATTCGCTAAATTAGCTTGATGGGTGATAGAAATTTCACCTAGCTTTTGTTTTATTTTACGCCATTTTTCTTTATCAACGGTATTAATCTTTTGGATATTAGTTTCAGAATATTTTTGCTGAATTTCATCTGCAAATTTTGAGAAGAAAGTATCGCTGGGTAATTCTGTTTCTAACTTTGGTAAAGAATCGCTTTTGACAAAGTCATCTTGTAACTTTGAAGTGATATTAGTTGTGACGGCTATTAACTCTCCATGAAGTAGTTTGTTTGTGAGTTCGGGATAGCGCATTTCCAGATAATGGGCTATCATGTGTTCACCTTGGCTTGCGGGATAGCTGCCACCGCATATATACATACCAAATCCTGATATAATAAGCGATTCCATCAGAGCAGAAGTGCTTAAATCATCTTGATAGCTTTTTAAGGCCGCAAAGGGTTTTTCATCATATTTTGTATCAAGTAATAAGTGCGATAACAGCCAGTCAAATTGACAAGTTGATGTGCACGACATATCGCCGAATCCTGCATTTATTAGTCTTTTAGGTGCGCTTTCTATTATGCGTCTATCAACAAATATGGCAGATGGCAAATGCGCTTGCACACTGCTTCTAACTAAGCCATTTATAATAATTGAAGCATTAGCTGATGTGTAACCATTCATTGAGGGCGCGGTTGGAAAAACTATATAGGGCTTGCTTGAGATGTGTGAAGCATATTTACATAAGTCATTAATTGTGCCGCTGCCAACTGCGATTATTATATCGTGATTGTTTTGTGTGGCTTTGCTCGCAATATCTTCAGATGTTGATATGTGAGGTTTTACGCCATTTTCTAATATTAATATCTGGTGATTCGCAAGTTTTAGTTGAGAGATAAATAACTTAGTGTTCGCATCACAAATTACTAACGGGTTATGGTGTTTGGAAATGTAGCTCTCTGAAATATCCGATACATTATCGTTGATGAAAATATTATCAAGCAGGCTAATCTTAGAGCCTCCAAATAAAATATCGAGAGATTGCCTAAATTTTGCGGAAGTCATTTATTCAAATAATTTTGTTATGGCGACGAAAGCAGTCATAAAAATGCTACTGATTAATATGAATGCACCAACGCTTGCTATGCTTCCTATAATAATGACCAGACCGTCTTTTTCAACCAATCCAATTGCGATTACTATAATTGCCACTGCAGGAACAAGATTACCAAATGGAATGGGCAGCGATATTAAACCCGCCAGAACCATAACTATTATAATCATTGCTTTTTCAGCGGTTTTGCCAGTCAAGAACTCCATTCGCGGTTTTATCATCCACGCATATTTTGAGATGAGAGAGACTGCTTTTATGAGTATCTTCCTAAAGCTGTTATATGGAATATTGCGCTTGCCTATAAACTCGGGAATCCAAAGGCTTTTAAAGCCAAGCAGTCGTTGTGCGCCAATAATTAAAACGGGGAGGGCAAAAACAGTTGAAACCCCCGGTGGAAGGGGAATGGGCAAAGCATTAGGCAAACAAAAGATTAGCATAAAAAGCCCAAATCCTTCTGAGCCGAGCCGTTTTACTAATTCTGAAACCGATATATGCTCTTCTTTTATGTCATTATCAATAAGCCGATTAAGAACTGCTATGGTATTGACTGCCATTAACCTTTTTCTTCCACTGCATCAAGACCATACGCGGTATGTAAAGCGCGAAGTGCAAGCTCGGTGTATTCCTCAGCAATCAAAACGCTAATCTTAATTTCTGAGGTTGAAATAACCTGAAGGTTGATTCCCTTCTCGCCCATTATCTCAAACATTTCTTTTGCAACACCTGCATGCGAGCGCATTCCAACACCGATTACTGAAACCTTCGCAACATTGGGATCAGTATGAATTGATTTATAAAGAATTTTATCTTTCAAATTCTCAAATAACTTGATTGCATTGCTAAGATCAGCCTTTGAAACTGTAAAAGTCATATCGGTTGCTTTGCCATCTTCAGTAACGTTTTGCACAATCATATCAACGTTGATGTTAGCATCCGCCAGAGGGCCAAAAATGCTTGCTGCAACTCCGGGGCTATTTGGCACGCCAACCAATGTAACCCTTGCTTCGTCACGGCTATAGGCGATACCTGTAACTTTAGATTTTTCCACTATTTCCTCCTCATCAACTAATAATGTTCCTTGTGCATCCACAAAACTAGATAGAACCTGAACCCTAACCTTGTGGTTCATTGCCATTTCTACTGAGCGTGTCTGAAGTACTTTAGCACCTTGTGACGCCATTTCCAGCATTTCTTCATAAGTAATTTTATCTAATTTGCGTGCTTTAGTTACAATGCGTGGATCACAGGTATAAACCCCATCAACATCAGTGTAAATATCGCATCTATCGGCACCAATAGCAGCAGCGATTGCAACGGCTGATGTATCAGAGCCACCGCGCCCAAGAGTAGTGATTCTACCCTCACTTGATATACCCTGAAATCCAGGAATTACCGCAACCATTCCTGAATTTATGTTATCAAGCAGAAGTTTAGCATTAATTTCATTGATGCGCGCTTTTCCATAAGCCTCATCGGTTAATAACGGAATTTGCCAACCCTGCCATGAACGTGCTGGAATTCCCATTCCCTTTAAAACAAGTGCAAGCAAGCCTGATGTTACCTGTTCGCCTGTTGCAACAACTGCGTCATATTCCGCGCTTTCATCGGCAGTAGTAAGATCGCTTACTTCCTTTACCAATCCAACAAGTTGGTTTGTAACCCCCGCCATTGCAGAGACAACAACTGCAACTTTATTTCCTTTGTCTACTTCACGCTTAACTAAAGTTGCCACATTTTTAATGCGCTCAATATTTGCAACTGAAGTGCCACCAAATTTCTGAACAATTAACGCCATAAAAACTTTTATAGATTATTTTAGTAAGGGCATAGATGGATAATTCATAGAAATATGAAAGTAAAATGAAATTCTTGCAAACCTGCCAATAATTAAATAACTTTAAGGTGTGATTATGGATGAATATGAAATCGCAAAAAAGATTTTGGTACCTTATGCGCAGTCTTTGGCCGACCTATTAGAGAATGTTAAATCTAATCCTCAAGCAAACTCTTATGTAATGGTCATAGAGGATTTTAGAAAAAATTGTTTGGTGCTATTAAAGGTATCGCAGAGTATAATTCTTGATGAGAATAACCGAGATGATTTATCAAGTTCAATTATAAATGATCTTCTTCATTTTGCGGCAAACTATGAGAAATATTTTGAGCAAGATTCAAATTTCTTCACATTTCTTTGCACAAATGACGAAATTATGAAGGCATTAAAGGCAATATCACAGATGCCAGAGCTTAAAGAATATAAGTTATTAGAAGTGCAAGGTGATAAGATGTTCATGGGGTTAACAACAGAACAGCTGCAAGAAGTAGATTTTCGTTATCCAAGTATTTTGAAATCTCAAGATAGTATTTGGAATATTACAGGTTATCCTGATGGCTCAAATAAACAGCGTTTACAATAATTTCTCTTGACGATTAGAAAGTTACCTATAAATTTCATGTTGAAATCAGTGGAGGGATTTTTACAGCACTTGCCACCACTAATAGCTAACTGCGTATATGCAGGTAGTTATAAAAAAAGTCAAGCTAAGTGCCGCAGAAACGCGAAAAATCCCTATTGATAAACTTTTAACTAAATTGGGGTCGCAATTGTCTGGAACTTCAGCACTTAAAAAAGAAAATATTGATTCAGAAGAATTTTTATTCACCAGTGAATCTGTTTCAGAGGGACACCCTGATAAGATATGCGACCAAATTTCAGATGCTATATTAGATGAATTCTTAAGAGCGGATCCTTACGCTCGTGTTGCCTGTGAAACACTTGCCACCACTAACCGCGTTGTTATTGCAGGTGAAATTCGTGCACCTGAGCTTAACAAAGATAAAATTGCTGATATAGCCCGCAATGTAATTAAAGAAATAGGTTATGAGCAAGAAGGCTTTGATTGGCGCAAAGTCGAGACTGACGTTTTGCTTCATCATCAATCTGCTGATATTGCAATGGGTGTGGATGCATCTGGAAGTAAAGATGAAGGTGCAGGCGATCAGGGAATAATGTTTGGATATGCTTGCAAAGAAACTGAAGATCTTATGCCAGCTCCACTTTATTACTCTCATAAAATTCTTCGCAGACTTTCAGAAGATAGACATTCAGGAAAGCTGCCAGAGTTAGGGCCAGATGCAAAAAGCCAAGTGACCCTTCTTTACCGTGATGGTAAGCCCGTTAAGGCGACCTCTGTGGTTGTTTCAACTCAGCATAAAGAGGGCGTTTCACAAGAACGTATCAGAGAAATTGTGCGCTCTTATGTGGAGGATATTCTCCCTAAAGGGTGGATGTGTGATGAGAAAGAATTTTATGTAAACCCAACGGGGCAATTCATCATCGGTGGACCCGATGGAGATGCTGGTTTAACGGGTAGAAAAATCATCGTTGATACTTACGGTGGTGCAGCCCCTCATGGTGGCGGAGCATTTTCAGGGAAAGATCCAACAAAAGTAGATAGATCAGCAGCATATGCCGCGCGTTATCTAGCAAAGAATGTGATAGCCGCAGATTTGGCTGATCGTGTTACAATCCAGATTTCATATGCGATTGGCGTTTCAAAGCCTCTATCTTTCTATGTTAACACTCATGGAACTGGTAAGGTTTCTGAAGAACTGCTTGCCGAGAAATTACCGCAGATGATGGATCTCTCTCCACGTGGAATTCGTGAGCACCTATCGCTTAACCGTCCAATCTATAAAAGAACGGCGGCTTACGGTCACTTTGGACGCAAACCAGACGCAGATGGCGGATTTAGCTGGGAAAAAACCGACCTAGTTGAGCAGTTGAAGAAACTTAAATAGCCCGTACAGGGTTTATCGATTTCTTCCATCTTTTTCTGTTACTACTTCGTATCTGTTCTGCACAGGGTATCCCTCGTGTTCTAAAACCTTGTGGATTGCGTCTATTATTCCAGTTTGTGCAAGATAAGTCTCAACGCTTATGCTTTTTTTACTCATTGTTTTGGGTAGCCTTACAAAAGTATTATCTTTGCCAACTCGTAATGCATCTCCGAACTGGTTATCTTTTGTGCAACAAAAAATATCAAAAACTTCCTGATGTCTTGTCCTATCATAATAATCGTATCCAACAGATGTTATTAAAGATTCTTGCATAGATAAATTTCTTTGATATTGCGCTCTAACATCTCCGTGTTTATTGGTTTGAACTGAAAAAGTATTTCTATCTAATAATTGCGTGAAAAGATTGTAGAATTCCGTCGATTCAGAATCGAGTGTTTGTCCATGAATTTGCCTACCTCTTAATGCCTCTAACTTTAGACCTTTTCTTCCTATTCCATAGCCCATTTTTAATTGATCTTGATCAAATGACACTCTTGCATAGGCGCGAGATTGGCCTTTATCATCCACAAATAAAATGACATGTTGCTTTCCAGATAAAAATTCGTCCTCAAATGTGTGGATGCAAGTTCCCATGTTCTGTCGTTCATGTTCTCGATGAATTTCATCACTACTGGTGAGATTTTTTATTGTCCATCCATTAAATTTACCACCTGAAATAGTAAGCTCTTGAGGTTCAATTATTGGATGCCATTTTGCTGCAATCTCGGAAATTGTTTTTTCTCTAATATGCCTATATATACCTCTATCGTGCCATCGTTCGGAGAGTGCTAAGATTGTTCTTAATTCGCGCGCAACAACAGAATCATTGTTAATTTTTTGTGCACCAAATAAAGCGGAAAAAACAGTTGTTCGAAGTCCTTCTAATATCTTAGTATGATTTATAGGCACTGCATATCCATTTTTTTCTATAACTCTTAGTGCTACAGGCAATACTACCATTCGTGTGAATGCATCTACAGTATCACAAATATTAGTAATTTGGTTAAGAGTGTATGGTTTGGATATATGATCATCTTTTAGCGTAAGTTGTTCCTTCATGTCTTGCCATGATTTTCCAGAGCTTTTTAATACGCTATTGATAATTGGAGATACGTAAACATTACCCGTGCTAATATCAATTTTTAAATGATCGGGATCTAGTCTTAATGCTAATGTATTAAGTTTTGTCATAACCTCTAGAAAAGCAAGTTCCTCTTTATAATTTTTAGGAGGTATATTGTAACTTAATTGATTAAGATCCTTAATGGAATCTTGTAGAGCATTACTTTTGATAACAAGCCTGCCATGCGAATCGTTGTCTTTTTCAATGTGACCGCCACGTGACATGCCCTTTGTTTTCGCCTCACCCATAGTGTAGATTAGTAGATCAGCTAAAGGTATTGGCTTATCTTGTGCCCTTGGCGAGTTGTCATAACCGCAGAATATTGGCAGTAACTTTTTAAGTGTAGATTCATCAGAAGCAAATTTATCAATCAATAGAAGTGGTAAATTAGGGTTATGCTTATAATCGGGATAATAATGACCACCTACGTTTAGAGCTTTAATTAAATCGTTCTCATGACCATTTAAAAATGATGTGACAATTTTTACAAAGATATCTTGATCGGTTTCTGAAATATATAATAAATCTGAGTCCAATAAAGAACCAAGGAGATTACTATAATGATTTGGCGATATACAAGCTATTTTTCTAATTACATCTTCGCGATCATCTGCACACTCTAGTAATGCAGGTAAAAATAGAATCATGTTATTATCACCAATCATTTCGTAAGGTGTTCGGATATGGTGACTTTGAGAGTGCCTGCTGTCAGCTAAGGCAATATCTATGAGGTCATTGCTTCCCAAAGAATTATATAAATAATGTAGAAAATTGCGAAATATTTCTGGATTATGTGATAAAGACTGAAAAGCTGCATGTGCAACTGTATCTGTTTGCTGTGACACTCGACCATAATCCTTATCGAGTGGGGATAGTAAAAAATTTTTGAAGTCATCTTTTCCAGCTTCATCAAATAAACTCTTTATATTAGAACTTAGTTTGCGCATCTGATCATTGATAAAGTTTCGATTATCAGGATCTGGATCATTTATCCTCCAAGTATTATTATGTATAATGTCAAATAATTCTAAAATACGTTCTTTTTGTTGTTCTAGTTCTATTGTCATATAGTTATTGTTATGTAAGCAAATTTATGAATTCTATGTATTTATATATCACTTACAATGTACTTAAGTTATATTAACATATTGTGATAATTTTATTAAGTTTTTGTTGCATATCTGATTGCCTGCCAGATTCGCATCACAAAACTTCTTCGAGGAAGCGTTCTTCAAGGGTTTTGGGTTGGGTGTTGTCTGTGTTAATCAAGAAGTTTGTGATATTGCCATCATAAATAATTTTGCCTTTATCGAGTATGGCGATGTGAGAGCAAAGTTCTTCAATGTCAGAAAGAATATGCGATGTGAAAAATATTGTTCCACCCTTGCGGATGTGGTTTCTCATTTCATTTTTAAGCATTATTCGAGAGCGCGGATCAAGGCCGCTCATTGGCTCATCGAAAATAAGCAATTTTGCATTTGAGAGAAAAGTTGAGATAAGGCCAAGTTTTTGCCCCATGCCTTTGGAGTATTTAGAGATTTTCTCTCTTAGAAGTTCTGGTGAAAGATCAAGGTTTGAAGCCATTATTTCAATTTCGGCACTTTTCCTTTGTGCGCTATTATGGAAGGAAAGGGAGTATTCTAAAAACTCAAGCCCAGATAAATTAGGAGGTGGCATAAATTTTTCTGGCAAATAACAGATATTCTTCCGAGCATTTACTGATGACTTACCAAATATTTTTATATCACCTTTATCAGGTTTTATAAGTCCTAGAATTGTTTTGATGAGTGTTGTTTTGCCGACTCCGTTTAATCCAATTAGGGCAAAGGTTTCTCCTTCATTGATTGTAAAAGAAATATCATCAAGAACCTTTTTCTTTTTGTATTTCTTAGATATTCTATCAACCGACAGGGCAGGGGAGTTAATCACTGCTATCCCACTTTTAAGGTTAAGAATATCACCTCATCGCGTCTTAATATTCTTACAAGGGCGTATTGCTTATTCTTCGAGATCGTATCTTTCAGGCTTTTTGCGACTTGCTCTGGCGAGGAAACATTGTCTTCATTCACTCTAATTATTATATCTCCCGCTCTTATTCCACGCTGAAAGGCGTCTGAATCTGGAATTACCTTCATTACTAAAACGCCGTTTATGTTTTTGGCGATTCCATGCATGCTTCTCATTTCATCAGTGATTTTCGCAAGTTCCATTCCTGATATTTGAGATTGAGATTCAGACTCAGATTTTCTGTCATTTGATTGACTCTTTGTCTTTTTCTGCCTTGATTCTTCAGGTTTTGAATCTTTCAATTCGCCAACAGTAACTTTAAGCTCTTTTACTGAGTTATCTCGCCATATTTTAACACTAGTTTGTTTGCCCATTTCCATTGAGGCAACAGCTCTTGGAAGGTTTCTCATTTGAGTTATTTCTTTTCCACCTAGAGATAGAATGACGTCTCCCGCTTGAATTCCCGCATCATCTGCTGGACTTTGTGGTGTAACTTCGACAATTAGTGCACCTTCTGGCTTTTTTAAGCCCAAGCTATCTGCAATTTCTGGGGTAACAGTCTGGATTTTAACCCCTATCCACCCTCTTTTTGCATGGCCGTAGTTTTTTAGTTGCATTATAACAGGTTCTGCGAGACTTGATGGAACTGCGAACCCTATGCCCACATTCCCGCCAGATGGAGAGAATATAGCCGTGTTTATGCCAATTACTTGACCTTTGGTGTTAAACATTGGCCCGCCAGAATTTCCGCTATTAATCGCAGCATCAGTTTGCAGAAAATCATCGAATGGTCCTGCATATATGTCGCGCCCTCTTGCCGAGATGATGCCTGCGCTTACGCTTCCCCCAAGTCCGAATGGGTTTCCTATAGCGATAATCCAATCACCAACTCTTGCGTTATCAGAATCTCCGAAAGTGACGAAGGGAAGTTTTCGTTTGGCATCAACTTTTAGTAGTGCAAGATCGGTTGATTTATCTCTTCCAACGATTTTTGCTTTTAGTTCAGTATTATCATATAGCTTAACGGTTATCTCGTCGGCTTCGGCTATAACATGGTTGTTGGTTACAATGAATCCAGATTCATCTATTATGAATCCTGAGCCAAGAGAATAGACTTTCCTTTCTGGAATTACTCCACCACCCCCCCCGCCTTGATATTGATCTTTAAATTGCTCAAAAAGATCGCGGAAATCTTCAAAAGGTGAACCAGGTGGAAGATCAGGAAACTGAAATTCTGGAATTCTTACCCTTCCAGCTTGAGAAACTTTTTGCGAAGTTGAAATATTCACAACTGCTGGCATTAGTGGTTCAACAATGTTTGCGAAACTTTCAGGGGGTTGCGTTGCATAACTATCAGAAACGTTTGCAAAATATAGTGTGGATAGTGATAAAATTGCTGCAATTATTCTTTTCACTTAAATACCAATCTCAGCTATGATTGAAAATCTATCAATAAATATAGTGTCTCAATCATTTAAAACAAGTATATATGATAACATTGCCCATGAAGGTTGCGATAATAACTAGAACAAAAAACAGGCCGTTGCTTTTAAAAAGAGCGGTTGAGAGTGTTTTGGGTCAGAGTTATGACGATTATATACATGTTATTATTAATGATGGTGGAAGCCAATCAGATGTTGATGAGCTTATTAAGAAATATGACGCCAAATATAAGAAACGTCTGAAAGTTATTCATAACAAAACCTCAATGGGAATGGAAGCAGCCTCAAACAAGGCTATTGCTAGCGTAAAAAGCGATTTGATAGTGATTCATGATGATGATGATAGCTGGCATTCTAGCTTTCTTGAAAGGAGTGTTTCTTTCCTATCATCTTGTTCGGGCTATCCAAATTTTGCGGGAGTTGTGTGTTATTATGAAAAGATATGGGAGAAAGTAACCAAAACAAGTGTCAAAGAAGTTTCGCGTGAACTCAACATTGCAGATTTTGAAGATTTCACGTTGTGGAAGCTCTGCTCTGGAAATATCTTCCCGCCAATATCTTTTATCTACAAAAGAGATGCTTATGAAAAATGTGGAATGTATAGGGAGGAGTTGCCAGTTCTTGGTGATTGGGATTTCAACCTGCGTTTTATGAGTCAGTTTGAAATTGCGGTTATTCCAGAAGTGCTTGCATATTATCATCACCGCGTTGCTGAAGGTGATAGTAAATATGGCAATACTGTTGTGCAAAATGCTGATTTGCACCTATATTATAATAGGTTACTCAGAAATGAGTATCTGCGAAAAGATATAGAATCTGGAAAAAATGGCTTAGGTGTTTTAATGAATCTTGCTTTGCAGAATAAAATTAACCGTGAAATAGCATTTTCAATAGCTGAAGCATCTCAACAGGCTTTATCAATTGGCTCACACGCAAGCGATAAAATATCTAATGCAATTTCGCAAAATGATAACCTGCAAAATATTCTAAAGAGTGTTCTAGATAGCGTTATCAATAGCGTTATGGCTCAACAGGCATCGGTTAAGCATATCGAAAGTTTGCTTGATAATCTAAAAAATCATGTTGATGATAAGTTTCAAACTCATGATCCTGTTCATCGTATAAAGAGGATAATAAAAAAATGATGAAGCATGGAATCCATCTGCTGGCTGTCACATTATTTTTTGCTTTACAGTCTCTTAATTCATATGCACAGGAAGTTATCGTTAAAGATGGTGGATTATCAAAGCAAACAGAGGCCACCTTCAAAAAGGTTGAAAAAGAGGCAAAGAAAAATGCTCCAAAGATTGTGAAGCCTCAGAAAATAGAAATTAATCATGGCAATTATGAGACTGGACTTGACCCTTTTGAAACTGGCTCAGAAAAATCTGGTGTTTCTATATCTGTAAATAAAAACCATAATGATATTTCTGATGTTTTATCAAAGGCATATAGGGCAATGGTAAGCGGCCAATATGAAAGTGCAATTGCCTTATATAAGAAAGCATTGAAGGTAGATGCGCGTAATCAAAATGCTCTTTTTGGTCTTGCGGCATCATATCAAAAGAATGCCCAGCCAGATCATGCGCGTAAGGTTTATAGCAGGCTTTTGGAAATATATCCAAGTAATCAGGCGGCAATGAATAACTTTCTTGCACTTGCTGGCGAAGAATCAGTTGTGGATGCAATTGAGAGAATCAAAAAACTGCAATCTGCCAATCCATTGGTTGCAGAAACTAATGCACAGCTAGCAATGCTATATAAGCAAGTTGCAGACTCGGAAAAAGCGGTTTTATATATGCAGAGAGCTGTTTCAATCGATCCTGCTAATCCAGTTTACAGATATAATCTGGCGGTAATTTATGACTCTGCGAACAATTATAATGCGGCTATAGCTCTTTATAAATCATTGTTGGAAGATTTTTATCAAGGCAAGCAAATCCCTGCAAGCGCGCAACAAATCAGCGAAAGAGTAACTTATTTAATGTCAACTCTGGATAAATAATCGATAGATTATGAATTTTTTGTAAAGAAATTGTCACAAAGTTGTGGTACATACCTTCCACCAATTTACAAATTATTTTTTGGAGTATGAAATGGCTGAAACTCAAAACACAACACAGACCTTAGATCAAATAATAGAAAGCATGATGAGTGCGATCCAAGATGCAGTTGCTAATATACCTTCACAAGGGCAGGGTGTTACGCCAGTTGTGACTCCAGATGTTCCGCCAATCACAACTCCTGAAGTTCCAGTTGTAACAGCAGAGCCAACGGCACTTGTGACGCCTGAAATAGTGGTTCCAACTAATACTCCTGTTCCTACGGTTGCTACAGCGGAGCCAACACCTCAGGTTACGCCTTCGGTAATTCCGCCGACGCCAACTCTACGCCCAACTAATACTCCGAATCCAACTGCAACTAGAACTCCGATACAGACAGCAATAGTTACGCCTCCAGTTGAGCCGACATCTACTGCAACTAGAACTCCAATACAAACGCCAATAGTTACGCCTCCAGTTGAACCGACATCTACTGCAACCAGAACTCCAAATCCAACTGCAACACCAACGCTAACACCAAGTGCGACTAGCACACCACCGTTTAATCCTTCAAATACTCCTGCTCCAAGCAATACTCCATCTGCAACCGCAACATTCCCAACCCCTTCACAACTTAATACTCCAACTCCAACCGTTGTAGTGACTAATACTCCATCTGCAACTCCAACCGCGACACCAACTCCTGCGCCTATAAATCAACTGCTTAGTGAAGAAGAATGCAAAACGAAAAACACACTACGCACAATATTTAATGAATTAAACTCAGATGCTTTATTTGTAAGCACTTTGACTGAAGCAGATTATGTATATTTGGCAGATCAAATTATTCTTGCAGTTGAGCTACACGCGGCTTCTAATTCGGGTGAAGGTGGTTTACGCACCGATAACATTGTATTTCTTGAAGATGAAGCAGGCTCTATAAGAATTGAGCGCAATGGTCAGGTTTACGAAATAGCACCGACACTGAATGGGTCTTTTTTACTTGACTATGGAATGATTCCAAACGATCAAAGCCCTTCTGATTCTCTAATGTATTTAGATGGAACTTCATCTCAGAATACCATGTTTAATATTAAAACGGTTGGTAAATTAATTGATGAAGGTCAGTTAATCGTAACCTTCAATGAAGAGGCTGGGGTTTATGAACTTACAGGCGGTGCATTATATTCTCAGTTATACGATGTATGGACAGCATTACCAAATAATGACCCACAAAGAGTAGCTTTAGGTGGTTTTCTAGAAAACCTAGAGATATTAGCATTAAGCGCAAATGAAGCAAAACTCGCGGTAGAAACTGCACTTGCCGTAACTGGTGAAGCTGTGGGTGAGGCAGTTGATAGGTTCAACATCGCCCATGCCGTTAGCAATGCAAGAGCTTTAGTAGCCTAGGCACTGTTAGCTAATTATTTGAGATGCGCTGCTTAGTCAATTTTTTCAAGTAACAAGTAAAAATGTGCGTGTAATAGTCTGTTCTATTGCCAAACATTTTTGCGAAGTTAATTGGAAAAATTGACAGCAGCCCAGAGGGTTTGAATGAAAATTGGTATAAATTTACAAGAAATACTTGCAGATAAGAGTAACTATCTGGCGCATATTTCTTGTAAATTTCTCCGCAATTTTGATTCAAACGCATTCTACAAATAATTAACTAACAGTGCCTAAGAAGAGCTATTCTTGGTTAGCTCAAAGGTCTGTAAAGCACGTTTTCTAGCCATATCGTGATCAACAATCGGCTTGGGATAATCTATTCCAAGCTCGATGTTTGATGCTTTTAAAATCATGGTTGGTGCTTGCCAAGGAGCGTGAATATATTCTTTCGAAAGTGATTTTAGTTCAGGGATATACTTTTTGATATAATGCCCTTCAGGGTCGAACTTGGCTCCCTGAAGAATTGGATTAAATATTCGGAAATATGGCGAGGCATCTGCTCCACTACCTGCAACCCATTGCCAACTAGCTGAATTGTTTGCAAGATCTGCATCAACCAACGTATCCCAAAACCATTTTTCACCTTCGCGCCAGTCGATAAGTAGGTGTTTGGTCAGAAATGAGGCGACAATCATTCTTACTCGATTGTGCATCCACCCTGTTTGCCATAACTCTCGCATTCCAGCATCAACTATTGGATAGCCAGTCAAGCCTTTCTGCCACTTTCTAAGATTAATTATATCCTCCTTCCAAGCGAAGTTATCGAACTCCTTTCGGAAATTCTGGGTGGGTAAATCTTGATTATGAAAAAGCAGATTATAGGAAAACTCCCTCCAACCAATTTCACTGAGGAATTTATCTATACCTTTGATTAATGTTGGATTACTACTGGCGGCATTTTTAAATATCATCGCTCTTTGCCATATCGTTCTTACGCTTATATTGCCAAAATGAAGATATGGCGAGAGCCGCGAAGTGGCTTGTAAGTCTGGTCTATCTCGCATTTCAGGATAATCAGCAACGCAATTTACAAGGAAATCATCAATCATTTTGAGTGCATGTTTTTCTGAAACGCTCCAAGTTTGAGATATTGTTTTCGACCAATCTGGATTTTTTGGAGTCAGGTTTAAATCTTCAATAGAAAACGATTGCATAGCCTTATCGGAATATGCGTTTAATTTCTGGGGTGCAGGTAATAATGATCCAATTGTATTAGCTTTTGTTTCCAGAAATTTCTTCCAAAATTGAGTGAATACTTTGTAGTATGCTCCTGAATTATTTTTTATTCCGTCTGGCTCACACAAGAGAGAAGAGTTGAATGTTTTAACCTCTAAGCCATTTTCGATAAGTTGCTTTTTGATTTGACTGTCTCTTTTTATTGCGTGTGGCTCATAGCACCTATTCCAGAATATTTTTGTGGAATTTGTTTCGGCAATAATTTTAAGCAGTTCTTCGGTGTAATTTCCCTGTCTAATGATTAAGCGTGCGCCAAGAGAATCTAGGCTTTTAGATAAATCAATCAGGCTGTAATGAAGCCACCACTTCGACGCTGAACCAATACATCGATTACTAGGCTCGACTTCTGAGTCATAGATATATAGGGGAATGATTTTAGCCCCAAAAGATATGGCTGCTGAAAGTGCATGATTATCAGAAATTCTAAAGTCCTTCCGAAATATTACTATTGCTGGATTTTCATGCACGGTGTATTCTCCTGATATTCTTATATAGCCTAGTTTAAATTAGAAAGTGTATAGCCATCAATGAAAATATTAGTAATCGGATCTGGCGGCAGAGAACATGCCCTATGCTGGAAGATAAGTAAGTCTCCACTAGTAAATGAATTATATTGTGCCCCTGCAAACGCTGGAATTGGCAATGTTGCGACTGTAATTGATATATCATCTTCTGATTTTGAGGCGATAGGCAAGTTTTGCCAAGATAAAGCAATAGATATGGTGGTGATTGGCCCTGAAGATCCTTTGGTAAATGGTCTGACTGATTTTCTTGAGCAAAAAGGTTTTTTAGTTTTTGGTCCATCAAAGCAAGCGGCCATGCTTGAGGGTTCAAAGGCGTTTACCAAGCATATTTGTGATAAATATAATATTCCAACTGCTTCTTATGCCGAGTTTGAAGAATTAGAACCTGCAAAGGATTATGTCAGAAAAGTTGGTGCGCCAATAGTTGTAAAAGCTGATGGCTTAGCCGCTGGCAAAGGTGTTGTTGTTGCAATGACAGAAAATGAGGCACTTGCCGCAATTGATGATATAATGGGTGGCAAATTTGGAAGTGCGGGAAATAAAGTTGTTATCGAAGAATTTCTGCAAGGAACTGAAGTGAGCTTCTTTGCGATATGTGATGGAGAAAAAGCGGTTGAGTTTGCTTCAGCGCAAGATCACAAGCGTGCTTTTGATGGTGACAAAGGGCCGAATACGGGGGGTATGGGAACTTTCTCTCCTTCTCCACTTATGACAGAAAATGAGCGTAAAAAGGTTATGGAATCTATAATTATTCCAACCGTTGAGGGAATGAAAGCGGAAGGAAAGCCGTTTAAAGGAGTATTATTTGCAGGGTTGATGATGACTAAAGATGGCGCAAAGCTGCTAGAATATAACACTAGATTCGGAGATCCAGAAACTCAGAGTATGCTTAGTCGAATGAAAGATGATATCGTTCCTCTATTACTAAGTGCGGCAAAGGGTGAGCTTGATTCTTCTTATTTGCCTGATATGGCGGGAGCGGCGGCTTGCGTTGTGATGGCCGCTAGGGGATACCCTGAGGCTTACCAAAAAGGCAGCGTAATTTCAGGGTTAGATGGTGCATCCGAAATAGCCAACGTTTTTCATGCAGGAACTGCACTGAAAGATGGCAAGATTGTAGCAAATGGTGGTAGAGTTTTGGGAGTTACAGCAACAGGAGATAGCATAAGCGAAGCTAGAGATAAGGCTTATGCGGCAGTTAAGAAAATTAATTGGGATGATGGCTTTTATAGGAGCGATATTGCAGCGTGAAATTTCTTTTCAATAGAACATCGATTCACAATAAATTCAAAAGTCCGTTTTGGGCGAAGTTTGTTGTTATTGGCTTGGTTGTTTATGTGGTTTATAGCATGTTGCAAAAACCAGAAGAAAGAATTTCAGAGCAATCCATTAAGGATTTTGCAGAGCAAGAAAATATTTCTGGGTATGTTAAGAAATATTCTAATTTGAGAGTGCCAACTATAAAAGATGTTGTTATCGGATCTGGCGGCTCAGCAGTTTGCGGGCAAACAGTAAAAGCTCAATATGAAGTTAAAAAACCAGATGGTGGTGTAATTGAATCTGCAACTAAAGATATTAGGCTAGGGGAGCGCAAATCAATAAAAGCTCTTGAGAAATCATTATTCGGCATCAAAAGCGGGGGGGAGAGGGTTTTCGAGGCTCCTGCAATTTTGGCTTATGATGATCCTGATTTTGTAAGAGATGATGTTGCCAAAAATACCTCTGTAACCATTAATATTAAAGCACTTGAAATAAATCCAGAAATTCCCAAAACCGATATGGGAATGAGAGTAAATGTGCTAACCATTGGATCTGGCGTTGTTTCTGAATGCGGCTCATTAGTTGAGTTTGCAGTGAATGTATGGGACTCTGCGGAGAAAATGATACTCGGCTCTGAAAAGCCAATCACTGCAAGGTTAGGGCATGGTAATATTCCATTCTGGCTTGAAACTGCCCTTGTTAATATTCCAGAAGGGCGTCAAATTACTATTGTGGTTCCAAAATCACTTGTCAATTTTGGTTTTTTTGGGCAAAAAGACTCAAATAGACTAATTCCTAATTTACCATCTGAGACAATAGTTGTAGATGTGAAATTGATTAAAGTATTAAAAAAATAAAGGATTAAAATGTTTCTCGCGTCTCGTTTAAATAGAATTAAACCATCTCCTACAATTGCAGTTTCTACAAAATCAGCCGAACTCAAAGCTGCTGGAAAGCCAGTTATTGGACTCGGAGCTGGTGAGCCAGATTTTGATACTCCTGAGCATGTTAAGAAAGCTGCGATAGATGCAATTAATCGAGGTGAGACGAAATATACAGAAGTTGCAGGGACATTAGCACTAAGAAAGGCTGTATGTGCAAAGTTATTAAGGGAAAATGGTCTCGAATATGATGCATCTCAGGTAGTGGTTGGGGTGGGAGCTAAGCATGTGATTTTTAATGCGTTTTTTGCAACTCTGAATGCTGGCGATGAAGTTATAATTCCTGCACCTTACTGGGTTTCATATCCCGATATGGTTGAGTTTGCTGAGGGCACACCTGTAATCGTTAAATGTAGCGCGGAAAACGGTTTTAAAATGGATGCTATTTCTTTAGAAAAAGCAATTACTCCGAAAACTAAATGGCTTATATTAAATTCTCCTTCTAACCCAACGGGTGCGACTTACAGGAAGGAAGAGCTAAGAGCGATCGCAGATGTTTTGCTTAAACATCCACATGTTCATATCTTATCTGATGATATTTATGAGCATTTGATTTACGAAGATTTTCCATTCTATAATTTGGCGCAGATTGAGCCTAAACTTTTTGAGCGCACTCTTACAGTTAATGGGGTTTCTAAGTCACATTCAATGACGGGTTGGAGAATTGGCTACGCAGCGGGAAGTAAAGAACTTATCAAGGCTATAGCGATGATACAATCGCAAAGCACATCAAACGCAACTTCCATCGCACAGGCGGCTGCAATTGAAGCACTCAGCGGCAAAGATGAATTCTTAGTAGAGTGGAAGAAGTCGTTTAAATCTAGAAGAGATATGGTTGTAGATGCGTTAAATGCAATTGATGGTCTTTCATGCATAAAGCCAGAAGGGGCTTTTTACGTCTATCCATCATGCGAAGGTGTTATTGGCAAAAAAACTCCAGAAGGTGAGACAATCAAATCAAGCTCTGATTTTGCTAGGTATCTTTTAGAGAAAGAATACGTTGCGGTTGTTTCAGGTGATGGATTCGGCTTAGATCCATATTTTAGAATTTCTTATGCAACCTCTGACTCTGTTCTGAAAGAAGCATGTGAAAGAATTAAAAGATTCTGTGATTCTTTGAGATAGTCTGACGCACTATCAAAGATAATCGAAGAAGAATGTGGGGGATAGTTGGGTTTCGGTAAAATATCCAGAAATTATAACCGCAATCATTAAGATTACGATGGGGTAAAGCCCTGCGAAGATGTCGTCTAGCATTACGCCTAAGCCTCCTGAAAGTCGTTTATCTGCGTAAGATACTGGCCAAGGTTTGAAAATATCGAAGAATCTAAATAGTAAAAATCCAACAATATAGGCTTTAATAGTTAGTGGCATTGTTGATAGGGCGATGAATATTCCAGCCACTTCATCTATTACAACTTCTTTGGGGTCTTCTTTAGAGGTTTCTTTTAGATATGCATTGCAGGCGAAAAGGCCAACTAATGAAATAATGATGGAAGCTATAACAAGGCCAATATTACCAGCGAAGTAATGGATAAGCGCGGCAAAGGGGATGGCGGCCAAAGTTCCAAATGTGCCAGATGCTCTTTTGATATACCCAACTCCACCAAATGTAACTATAAATCTGTATAGAGCTGATTTATTGAGCAACTTGGTTAATCCTTGTTATTTATTGGCTTGATTTTATATTCCTGATTAACCTCAAGTTGAACATCGCGTGTTGGAATGCCCTTTCCGGCGGCGATAACTGTTCCATATTCCCTAAGATCAAATCCACCAGCCATTTTCATTCTCTGGTTAAGCTCTTGCATTCTTTCCTGAGGGATTTTCATGTAGCAATAAATGCGGTCGTTAAAGACATTCTTGCCTTGCAAAAGAACCATAAGATCCTCATTAAGCGAATCGCTAGAATCGCCTTCAGAGTTCCCTATATAACCGAGGGCTTTTGCAACCCAACCCGATGTCATAAAACCATTTTCTCTCTGGACTTTCGGGGCGAATAATACACCGCAAAATTTGAAAATATCGTTAAACCAACTACACTATAGATAAGAAATATAATATAAATCAACGAATATTATCTACTATGAGAATTTCCTGAAGGTTTTGTTGGCATGTGTGTGGCTTGAGATACGCCATTTGAAGGAGGGTCAGATCTTGTAACCTGATGGCGTTTAAGTTTTGCAAGAACTTCTTTAAGAGCACCAGTTTTCATTGCGAAAGCAATAATTTTTGCAAGCATTTCTGGGGTAAGAGCTTGGTCGTTAGCCATCCAAATGATTTGTCCATCTGCACTGATAACCATCACAAGGTTGCAATCTGCAATCATTAGAGGTTCGCCTTCCGCTACACCGAAGAGAGCTGCAATCTCTTCATCAGTAGTGATTAGGTTCTCTGGATCTGGCAAATCTGAATAACTCATATACCTTTAAGCTCCTGATTTATTTAAGGTGGTAATCATAATAACTTTATTATAAATCCAACCTAGTAAATAAACGTTAACATAGTTTTGTTTTTATGTCACCACAGTCATAAAAGTTTCATCTTTATTTTTTTTAAGTTCAAAATTAGAAAAAACTAAAGTTAAACTGTATTGACACTTTCATGATATGCAACAAGAGCGTTACAGGCAATAGTAAATTGCATGTGTAATAAATATTTCATATAGCTTGTTAAAGATGATCGTAGATATTCTGCAAGAATTCTAAAATTCGTAGCCAAAGTCCCACTTGATAACATTATCGTAAGAACCGCGAGTAATGCCTGCAAGGTAGCCAACGCCATATTCTATCTCGCCAATTTCGCCGTATATAACTAATCCAAGAAGGTGACTTTGATCTTCAAATTCGTTAAAATCATTCCACTCACCATAGCTTGCATAATATTCAACTGCGGGATTAAAGTATTCATTAATTTTGTATTTAGTTTTCCATGCCATTCCTACTTCAACGGTTCCTTCTGAGTTTTCTCCAACTTCTTGTGAAGTATTTAGGTTAAAAACATGATTCCATTTGCCATACTCTTTTGATAGCAGAAGTTTTAGTTCTAACTCGCTTGCATATTCAGAGTGGATCGAATGTTCATAAGCTGCGTATATTCCCACATCTACATAATATTTCCCTTCTGGAGCCAACATAAATATGTTAGCAAATTCAAAAGCTGCCAGATCATAGCTATCTTTATCGTTATCCTGCTGTCCAATAAGATAAATCTCGGCACCCCACCAATCATTAAATCCATATTCTACAGAAAATTTATCTTTCTGTTTTCCATCTTTCTTGCTTGAGTTGTCAAAGGTTCTTGAGCCTTTATATTCAAGTTCTAATTCACCCTTATCAACATCTGGCTCATATACCTTATAAGCGGCGTTAGCAGGAGTAACTGCTGATATTAAAGCCAGAGTAAGTGTTGCTGATAAATATGTTTTGAGTGATTTCATTAGGTTTGCTCGTATCAAGAATTATTCGAACGCAACATGTTAGAGAGGCATCTATAAAAGTCAAATATTATCTATATTTCACATATTTGTATGCAATTTAATCAAAATTAATGATTAGATGTTATTTTGATAATATTAAATAAAACAATCTAAATAAATATAGGGAAGCAATATGCAAACTTATAACATTCCTTTAAAAAGCAGAATAGCCTATACTCTTGGTTTCTTATCTCCCGAGCAAATTGTTGTGCCTGATGAAGTATGCAGAAGTGCCTTTAAGCATATGCTATCTTTTTGTGAAGAAAGATATGAAAACTGGTATGAAAATAGCAAGGCAGGAAGTTTCAAGGTTAATGATTATGAACTAAGGAAATTTAAGCAAATAGTTGATGAATTTATAGAAAAAGAGATGCAAGGAAAGTTTCAGCTAAATTCTTCATGCAACGTTATTGATCTTGCAAAAAAGATTGCTGAGCTAGATGAAATTGCGGAAAGAAGCTATAAAGGAACAAATGATTTTGTATATTCATATTTTATTCAGTTTTTGTTAAACGAACTGACTATAAAGCTAATCCAGCTTTTTCCTATGTTTGAAAAGTTCATCGACGAAAAACCAGCAGATAAGATGTAACATTTAAAAGCTATCTTAGTTAAATAAGTCTAATCTTTTCCTTAAATAAACTTGACGAATCATTTAAGTATTCGTATCAAGAATCCATTGGATTAAAACTTTTTAATGGAGATGCGTGTGTTTGGTAAGAGAAAAAGAGAAGAACATGATGATGAGGTTATTGAGTTATCTGATGGATGGCGCTTAGATGATGATGCAGAATTAATAGCTCCAGATGAATTTATAGAAGTCGGACCTACTAAGAGGCATTTTGAAGAAAAACCCAAAAACAAACCTAAGCCAAAAAACAAGCCATCTTTATCCGAAGAAGAATTAGCAAGACGAAAAGAGAGTAGAGAATTAACTTTTTCGGCACTTTATGAATTTCCTTTTGAAGTTTTTGCAACTTCCCTAAAAATGATTTCTGAGATAGATCTTGGTGCAGAACCAGAGATTATAAGAGGGATTAGAGGGTATTGGAGAAATGAAGGTCAGAGAAGTCAAGGGTATGTGGCAGCGGTAATGATGACTTCTATGCTAGCGGCATCTCCTGTTATGATTGGTTTGCCTATATTGATTTTGGCATCTCCATTTTTACGTATGCATTACGCCTATTCTGCTGTTGATGCACTTTCAGAAGGTAGGGAGGCGATTGCTCATGAGCAATTCATGGAGCATATGGAATCGGCTGGGTTTTGCCTGCCAGATAGTTTTTTTGATGATATGGCGAGAGCTTACGATTTTCTCGAAAGCAATAACCCCGCACTAAAAGCCAAACTTGATAATATTTTCTCGCAAGCTAATAATTGTATTCGCCAAGATAGAGAGGCATATCAGGCGGCATTAGAGACCCTTCAAGATGATAGTATGTCTGTGCCACATATTCATGTGGGTGCTTGGCTCATATCTTATTTTGGTCTTAATGGATATTTCCCAAGTGGAGACCCTAAAGCGATAACCCCAGAACTAATGACACAAGCTCAGAATGCTGCTATAAACCAAATAAAATCTAATCTCGCAGTTTTTAGAGAGTTAAATGATTATCTACAAAGTCAGGATGTTGTAAGTCAGGAAACTAAAGATTTTACCGCTCAAACTGTTAGTGACCTTGAAAGAGGTGCTTTGATATTCGAAATTAGCATTCTTGAGGGCAGAACTAATATGGTCAAAGGCTTATATAATGGTTTGAGTGGAGATGCCTCATACTTTGTTTTGCAGAATGATCCAGAGATGGCACCTGACATGAATAATCGTGAGCTTTCAGGCAAACAAAAAGATTATATGAAAGATTTATTTTCAGCAGTAGATAGCTATTTAAACGGTGCAACTGCCGCAACTAGCATTGATAGTGTCTCAAATGAAGAGCTTAGCTTTATATTAGGCCTTTATTCTAAAGGCCTATCAGCTAATACCTTTCCCTATCTTCCAGATGCAGCAAATGAAAATTTTATGGATGGAAATCGAAAAGTAATAGCTGGTGCAACTCCTTCCAGAGATAGGAAGAAGGGCTAAACCTTCGCTTCTTTGCGGTTTGGGTTGTTGTTTGATTCATCCTGCGAGGTTGCGTTTATGAACGCATCAAATGGTGAAAACATGCTGAATGCTTGACGCATCATTGCTAAGTTTTGTTTACCAATCTCGTTAAACTGCTGCATAGAAGGAAATATTCCTGCCATGTTTGATTGCATCAGTGCGCGCATTTGATCTTGATTGTTAATGAAGGCATCAAGGCTTGCCTCAAGATATTGTGGCAAAATGGTGCTGACGCTGTCATCATAAAAGCAAATAATCTTTCTTAGAAACTCTATCGGAAATAAATTTTTACCCTTGCTTTCTTGCTCAAAGATAATCTGCGTTAGAACCGAGTGGGTAATATCTTCTGCGGCTTTTGCATCATACACTATAAAGTGCTCGCCCTTTTTAATCATTTGGCATAGATCTTCGAGTGTGACATACATACTCGTTTCGGTGTTATAAAGTCTGCGGTTAGCATATTTCTTTATAACTATTGGATTTTCTGGTGAACTTTTCTTTGGATAAGGCATAAATATTACATATTACTTTCAATTACTAGTAGTATAGAATATATCATTATAATTAATAAATTACTATAATTTTAGGTGTTTTGGTGTCAGATAACTCAAAAAAGCTAGGCGAAGATTTGTTAAATGCATGGCAGGGAGTGTATTCATCGTTTGCTTCTAACCCCGAAGTCTTTAAAACGATGGTTGCATTCACAAGAAACTTGAGCGAAAGTGTGAATCGAAATGGAACACAAGGGCAAGACAAAAACTGTGAGAATGCCGCCTCCGCATCTGAATCTTCAGGCGTTGATGGCATCAATTATATGGAGCAGTTGCTTGAACGTCTTGCCAAAATCGAATCCCGCTTGGCAAAGCTGGAAGAACATGCTGGAAATGCTGGGAAAGAAAGAACTAGCAGAGGATCTGGAAAAAGCCGACCATCAGGAACTACTAAAAAGTCTCTCCCTAGAAGTAAAAGATCGGATAAGTAAGTTAGAAAGCGGCATTGAGAGCTATCTAAACTATCCGAACTTGAATGAAAATCTAAAACCCAGAGATGTGGTATGGCAAAAGAACTCAGTCGAGCTTCTAGATTATCGACAAAATAAGAGTAAATCAAACAAGCCATTAGTGCTTGTAATACCTTCTCTTATTAATAGTTATAAAATTCTCGATTTATTGCCAGAAAGTAGCTTTCTTGAGAATCTATCGGATTATACTGATCCATTTGTCTTGAATTGGTCTTCTCCTGAGCCATCAGATTCAATGCTAGATTCAGAAGGATATATTAAAATGTATATTCTTGAAGCTCTCGAATTTCTGGCTACTAAATATGAGGGAAGAAAAATATTATTACTTGGCTATTGCATGGGCGGGGTTTTAGCAATGGCAACGGCTCAGGTATGTAAGCAAAACATTTCTGGGCTTATATTGCTCGCAACCCCCTTCGACTTCAGGGTTAACGGATTTAATATCCCTGATTTCTCGGATGCAGATATTTCATTTTTAGAATCAGTAATTAGTGGATTGCCATTTTTTCCTGCACCAGCAATTCAGGGGTTGTTCTATGCAAATGACCCATGGTTATTTCATAAGCGATATATAAGATTTGCTGAACTTATAAAGATGAATAAAGAAGATGAAGTAAGGTTTTTTGTAGCAGTGGAAGAATGGGCAAATTCAGGGCAAGATATTTCTTCTGCTCTGGCTCGAGAATGCTTGGTTGATTGGGCGATAAAAAATATTATCCATAATAAATCGTGGAAAGTTATGGGCAAGGTGATAAGTCCAAGCAATATCAAAATTCCCGTTTTTTCAGTGAGTCCGCTTAAAGATAAGGTCGTTCCAATAGAGTCATCAAAATGTTTTGCGAGAGAGTTTAAGGATATTACCATTATTAATCCACCATGTGGGCACGTGGGTATAATGTCGGGAAAGATGGCCGAAGATAAGGTCTGGAAGCCGATGAGAGAGTGGCTATTAAGTAATTACTTTTGATTATGTTGCACTGCACAACGAAAATCCAAATATACTAGACATTGCCATAAACAGACCTTAAAAGAATATACTCATAAGAAATTAAACAGGGTCAAAAAATGTCGCATCATATTCCAGAAGTAGTAATTGTTAGTGCAATGCGTTCTGCAATCGGAAGTTTTGGAGGAGCACTCAATTCCCTTCCAGCTCATAAAATTACAGAGCATGTAATCAGAAAAATGTTGGAAGATACTAAAATTTCAGCAGATGATATTTCAGAAGTTATCTTGGGGCAAATTCTAACAACGGGCACAAGCCAAAATGCGGCAAGGCAGGCATCGGTGAATGCGGGTATTCCACATTCTACTCCGGCATGGAGCCTAAATCAGCTTTGCGGATCTGGTCTTCGCGCTGCCGCAATAGGCTATCAACAGATTGTGGATGGATCTTCAAATATAGTTCTCGCAGGTGGTCAGGAAAGTATGAGTCAATCTCCACACTTTGCACGCATTAGAAACGGTGTAAAAATGGGAGATGCGAAGCTCATTGACAGCATGATATATGACGGTTTAACCGATGCATTTCACGGTTATCACATGGGCAATACCGCTGAGAATATCGCCAAGAAATTTGGTATATCACGCGACGAGCAAGATGCTTTTGCAGTGGCATCGCAGCAAAAAGCAGGCAAAGCAATCGCCGATGGTAAATTTAAAAATGAAATCGTTCCAATAACTATTGCGGATAAAAAAGGTGATGTGGTGGTGGATACTGATGAGTTTCCTCGTCCGTCAACTACCTTAGAGAGTCTTGCAAAGTTAAAGCCAGCATTTGATAAAGAGGGAACTGTAACCGCAGGTAATGCTTCAGGAATCAACGATGGCTCTGCAATCGTTATGCTAATGACAGCAGATGAAGCAAAGAAGAGAGGCTTAAAACCACTTGCGCGCATTGCATCATGGGCACATGCGGGCGTTGACCCTGCAATTATGGGAACAGGGCCAATTCCAGCAGTGAAAAAAGCACTTGCAAAAGCTGGCTGGGGTGTGAACGACCTTGATGTAATTGAATCAAATGAGGCATTCGCAGCGCAGGCAATCTCAGTAAATAGAGAACTTGGATGGGATGTTTCAAAGGTAAACGTAAATGGTGGTGCAATTGCTCTGGGGCATCCAATCGGTGCATCGGGCGCAAGAATATTAGTAACCCTGCTACATGAAATGCAACGTCAACAAAGTGCAAAAAAGGGCATTGCAACCCTTTGTGTTGGTGGCGGAATGGGCGTTGCGATGTGTGTTGAGAAAATTTAGTTTTTGGAGTTTTAAATGTCAAAAGTAGTAGTAGTTACAGGCGGAACCAGAGGTATAGGTGAAGCAATATCAAAAACCTTCAAAGATGCTGGCTATCGAGTTATCGCAAACTATGCCGCAAATGATGAAGCAGCAAAAAAGTTTAAAGCAGCAACAGGCATAGATGTCGCAAAGTTTGACGTTTCAAATTACGATGAGTGCATGAAATGGGCAAAAAAAATTACTGATGATTACGGCGCAATTGATGTTTTAGTAAACAATGCAGGAATTACTCGTGATGCACCTTTGCATAAAATGACGCTTGAAAGCTGGAATTCGGTGATGGAAACTAACCTTACTTCCTGCTTTAATATGTGTCGCAGTGTGATTGATGGAATGCGTGAAAGAGGGTTCGGCCGCATTGTTAATATCAGCTCTGTTAATGGATTGCTTGGGCAGTTTGGGCAAGCTAACTACTCTGCTGCAAAAGCGGGTATGCTTGGTCTTACCAAAGCCCTAGCGAGAGAAACTGCCGCAAAAGGCATAACTGTAAACGCAATCGCGCCTGGTTACATTAATACTGAAATGGTTAGGGCGGTTCGTCCTGATGTGCTTGCAAAAATCATTGAAGGAATTCCAGTGGGAAGACTGGGCAACCCAGAAGAAGTTGCACGCTGCGCGCTTTTCTTGGCGGCAGATGATGCAGGCTTCATAACGGGCGAAACTATCTCAGTCAACGGTGGCCAATTGATGGATTAGGGGGTGTATTTCACCCTCCCTTTCCCCTTTTTTTTCCTTTGTCACCATCAAGGTCTGTATGGTTTGGGTCTATTAGATCTTCTATGTTTTTGGACAGTTCGCCATCATAAGTTAAACGTAATGGAAGTTCTAGATTGTATGAATCACCATTCTTTTTCTTCTTTTCTTCTGGTGCATAGTGCTCATCAAAGTTAAGAAAGGGAGATATAATGCCATTTTTTCCATCTCCAAAAATCAGTCTTTTACTAAAGTCTTCTATATAACCCCGCATTCTTTTCTCAGATTGATCGGGTTTTACAAAAGTGAAATAGCTAGAAAGGCCCATTTGTAGAGAGATGATGCTAGCGCATATGAATTGTATCGCTGGGTGAGCTGAACCGATTGCTAAAATATTATTAGCAACAAATAATTCTGTGCCTATAACAGCAGATAAACTAGTTATTTCAGCACCTCGGAAAAGTCCAACAGATTTAACTCTTGCAAACCTAAATCCTGAAGGATTTCGGAATCGCGCAGCCAAAAACTCATAGTTGAGTAAGTCATCTTTGATTTCACCACCGTACTCTGTTATACGAGAAGTGCTTTTATATGATTTAAAATGCTCTTCTAGTGCTTCTTTTAGAGGCTTAAGCGATTCGTCAGTATCAGGATATGATTCAGTTACTGGTATGTTCGGCAAATAATCTTGAATCCTTGCCATTCCACTATATGGCGCACTAGGATTTTCAAAAAAATCAAAATACTCTATAGGAAATAATCTAAAGTATAGTTCTTCTGTGTATTTTATTTCTTCAATGCTTATCGCCTTTCTATTATCTCTTTCAATAATTTTTATCAAAGATGAAGCTGCTGATCTGACTTCTTCAGTTACATTTGGTTGTTCTAAATATTCGCTAAGAAGAGCCGAAATGTGTTCTTTTCGTTCTTGAATTAATTCATGATCCTCTATTAATCCATTAAGATTCTGAATGTGGTCTTGGAGACGTTCTGATAAAATATCTATTTCTTTTCCTAGAGCTTCAATTTGCTCTTTTCTTTTGGGGTTAGGGTTTTTTAGTAGCTCTCTTTTAACCCATATACTGCTATATTCTTGGGTATCATCATATCCAGTAATATGCATTATAGCATTGTGGCAAAAGTCTATAAGAAAATTTGCATATACTAATGTTATATCTTCGTTTGGATCGATTCTAGCGGGTTGATTTTTCTTCTTGTTATTAGGCATAGGTTATCTCTATAAAATCCATATTTATAATTAATGATTTAGTAACTATCATAAATATGTGACGGGAATATTACATTTGTGAAGGTATTTTGAATTTACCTTCCTCTATCGTTAGAAAATAATTTTACGGTTGTATCTAAGTTATTTCTTTTATATTGCGTTGCTTTATCGGTGCTGAATGTGATTATTAAATAACCTGCATCTTCTGTTGAGGTGGTGATTCCATTCGCGGCTTCTGCAGCGTATATGTATCCTTCTTTTGCTTCTGGTATCGCTTCGTCAATAAGAGAGCCTAAAACTTGCTTTATTTGCTCAAGATAGGTTGTTGAATTGGAATTCCAGATTCTTGGGTTTCTTTTGCTAAAAATATCCATCCTCAGCGATATGGTTATCTTTTGGCCTTGTTCGTCAGACAATATAATAGCGTAGTATGGTCTAGTTGTCTCTTGATTCTTCTCGTCGGCTAATTGCTGATGAAGATATTTTTCTAGAAGTGATACCAATTCAGAGTTATCAATTCGTCTATTCCTAGGTGGTGGAGGAACTGGAAATGTCGGTTTTCTTGTCATGTGATAATACTCGCGTTTCAACAGAGCCTAATATATTACGCAAATATTACATTTGTAAAATTATATTAATTGTTGTATGATTAGTATCATAAAATTAATAATTCTGAGGTGAATTATGGATCCAGCAATGCAAGCTCATATGGCTTCTATGCGGGGCGGAATGGGCGGTGAAGAATCTCCATTTGATAGATGGCTAAAATGTCACATAGCCGATATTATAAATCAGTTTAACTGTAATCTTGCGACCTTGATGGAGAAAATATTCCCACCGGGTATGGGGCTTGATAAGTTGGATATGGGTAATCCTAATGGAATTACTGCTAGAATTTTGCGTTGGTTAGCTGGTCTAAAGGGTAACTTTCAAGGGCAAGAAACGGGAATTCATGCAGCGCATTTTGAAAATGGCGCTTGGCATGCACCTTCTGCAACCCCAGATATGGGGCATGGTGGAGGCTCTGGGATATCCTACGATCATTAAATAACAGTCTCTAAAATTCTGGACATTTTGCAATAATCATGTAAAACCCTGCTTTTAACGGAAGGGTTTTTTATGTCCCCTATAAAATCAATTGAAGTTGGCGTAATCATGGGCAGCAAGTCTGATTGGGAGACTATGCAAACATGCGCCGAGATGCTTGAAAAACTTCAAATTAGTTATGAGGCAAAAGTTGTTTCCGCACATCGCACTCCTGAAAGAATGTATGAGTATGCAAAGTCTGCAAGCGAAAGAGGAATAAAAGTTATAATCGCAGCAGCAGGGGGGGCGGCTCACCTTCCTGGAATGGTTGCGTCTTTAACTCACCTTCCTGTAATTGGCGTTCCTGTTGAAAGTAAAACATTAAAAGGTGTTGATAGCCTTCTTTCAATCGTGCAAATGCCACTCGGAGTTCCAGTTGCAACTCTAGCAATAGGAAAAGCTGGTGCTGGCAATGCGGCGATAATGGCGGCTTCTATCTTAGCAATTTCTGATGGTGCAGTTGCGAGTAGGTTGATTGAATTTCGCAAAAAACAAACTGAATCAATTCCAGAGCATCCACATGGCTAATAGAATTCCGCCAGCTTCTACGATAGGGATTATTGGGGGAGGGCAACTTGGCAGAATGTTATCTCTTGCCGCGTCAAAAATGGGATATAAAACACATATATATTCACCAGATATAGATGCGCCTGCAAAGCAGGTTACTGCTCTTGCAACAACAGCGGATTATAATGATTTAGAGAGTCTTAAGAGGTTTGCGTCTCAAGTTGATGTAATAACATTTGAATTTGAGAATATACCGTCAGAATCTATCCGAGTTCTTTCAGCGGAAAAGCCAACCTATCCAGATTATAAAATTCTTAGAACCTGCCAGCATAGAGTTCTTGAAAAACAATTCGTAAACGATTGTGGCATTGAAACTGCGCCATTTGCCCAAGTAAGAAGTTTAGATGAGCTAAATAATGCGGTAAAAGTGACTGGGCTGCCTGCAATACTCAAAACATGCGAATTTGGATACGATGGCAAGGGGCAGGCCAAAATCATCACGGATAGCGATATTCAAGCTGCTTGGAACCTGCTTTCTACAAATGATGCTATTTTAGAGGGAATGATAAACTTTGAGCGTGAGGTTTCCGTTATAGTTGCAAGAAATATTGGTGGTGAAATCGCGGTTTATCCTGTTGTGGAAAATATTCATGTAAATCATATCCTTGATACTACTATTGCGCCTGCGAAAGTTAAGCCTGAAGTCGAGAGAGTTGCTAGAGAAATAGCTCTAAAAATTGCCGAGAAGTTCAATCTCGTTGGGCTTCTTGCCATTGAAATGTTTGTATGCAGTGATGGTAGAGTGTTGGTAAATGAGATGGCACCTCGACCTCATAATTCGGGGCATTGGAGCATAGAAGGCTGCATCACCAGTCAGTTTGAGCAACATATAAGAGCCGTTTGTAACCTTCCACTTGGCTCTACTGATGTTTTGAGATCATGCACCATGAAAAATCTATTGGGTGAAGATATAGAGCAATGGGCTGCACACCTAAGCAATCCAAATGCTAAACTGCATCTATATGGCAAGAGTGAGGCAAAATCTGGTCGCAAAATGGGACACGTCACTTTTCTAGGTTAGATATACGCTGAATTCCTTGTAAAAAATAAAGAACTGTTGCACAATGAAAAATCAAGTGGTCGGGTGATTGCCCATATCTTGCAGAAGTGCAGGTGAGGGAGGAAAGTCTGGGCTCCACGGAAAAACGATGCTGGTTAACGACCAGAGGGGGTAAAACCTCATGGAAAGTGCAACAGAAAATAAACCGCCATATTTTTATAATATGGTAAGGGTGAAACGGCGAGGTAAAAGCTCACCGCAGACTGGCGACAGATCTGGCATGGCAAACCCCATCGGGAGCAAAACCAAATAGGAATAACGCGTCATCTTTACCGATGGCAGGGGTTTTCCGCCCCTAGTTATTCGGGTAGGTTGCAAAGAAGATTGCAGTAATGCAATTCTCAAGATGAATAATCACCTCCATGGCAACATGAAGACAGAACCCAGCTTACAGACCACTTGAGTTTTTTTTACACTTGCAATTTAAATTAAATTGGAATAGATAACAGCCAGTTGCGTGACGGACGTAGTGTTTTGTTGCGCTTTTAATAAAACCACACGCATGAGAAACAGGCTTTTTTATTTTAAAGTTTGTGGATTTCGGTGTCGATGTATTTACAGCGATAAGTCATGCGGAGGCTTAACCGACAATCTTATATTAGGAGAATTAAAATGTCTGAATTACCTCAATTTTCAATGAAAGAAATGATAGAAGCTGGTGTTCACTTCGGCCATAAAACTCGCCGTTGGAATCCTAGAATGGCTCCTTATCTTTTCGGAATTCGTAACGATGTTCATATCATCGACTTGCAACAAACCGTTCCGATGTTAAATCGTGCTTTGCAGGTGGTAAAAGAAGTTGTTTCATCAAACGGTAGAATTTTATTTGTTGGAACAAAACCGCAAGCTGCTCCAATTGTAGCTGAGTATGCGAAACGCTGCGGTCAGTATTATGTAAATCACCGTTGGTTAGGTGGGATGCTTACCAACTGGCATACAGTTTCAGCTTCTATTAACAAGCTGCGTAAACTAGAGGAAATCGTTTCTACGGATAACGGAACCCGTCCAAAGCAAGAGCTTTTAAAGCTATCACGTGAGAGAGATAAAATGGAGCGTGCACTTGGCGGTATTAAAGATATGGGTGGTGTGCCAGATGCGCTTTTCGTAATTGATACCAACAAAGAATCAATTGCTATTAAAGAAGCCCAAATTTTGGGTATTCCAATCATCGCAGTTGTTGATAGCAACTCTGATCCTTATGGCATCACATATCAGATACCAGGAAATGACGACTCAAGCAGAGCGATTCGTTTTTATTCTCGTCTTGTTTCGGATGCAGTTTTATCTGGAATTCAGCTATCACTTTCAAAAGCTGGTGTGGATATTGGTGATTCAGCGGAGCTTCCATTTAATGAGGCTGTTCTTGCTGCATCTGCTGCTGCACAAGCTGCTGAAGTTGCAAATGATAAGGGAGATGTAAAACCGCTTAAAGGTAAGTCTCGCTCATCTGCAAAACCAGCTTCAGGCGGGGCGAAGAAGTCTTCCAAGAAAGATTCAGAAGCAGCTTCTGAGTAATTGGAATAACTTTAGTTTACAAGATTTATAGATAATTTTAGGATAGGAAATAGATAAATGGCTGAGATTACCGCAGAACTAGTTAAAAAGCTCCGTGAAGAATCAGGTGCTGGAATGATGGATTGCAAGAAGGCACTTGCTGAGAATAATGGAGATTTGCAGGCTTCAATAGATTGGCTTCGCAAGAAGGGCATGTCTGCTGCTTCTAAGAAAACTGGCAGGGTAACTGCTGAAGGTCTGGTTGCAGTTGCATCAAGCGGTACAAGCGGTGCGATGATTGAGCTTAACTCTGAAACCGATTTCGTTGCAAGAAATGACAAGTTCCAACAACTTGCTTCTGATATATCTAAAATCGCATTGGAAAGCGGAGATGATGTCGAGAAGCTGAAGGCTGCTAACCATCCTTCAGGCAAAACTGTTGCAGATGAAATTGTGCAAGGTGTTGCAGTTATTGGAGAAAACTTAAATCTTCGCCGTAGCACAGTGCTAAAAGTAAGTAATGGTGTTGTTGCAACTTACGTTCACAATCAGATCGCCACTGGACTCGGTAAGATAGGCGTTTTGGTTGCCCTTGAGTCAGATGGTGATAAAGAAAAACTAAATGCACTCGGCAAGCAAATTGCTATGCACATAGCAGCGGCAAAACCAGAAGCTCTTAATGTTGCAGGTGTTAGCCAAGAACTGCTTGAGAGAGAGAAAAATATCTTGCGCGAACAAACCGCAGCTTCAGGAAAGCCTGCTGAAATTATCGAGAAAATGCTTGAGGGTAGAATTCGTAAATTCTATGAAGAAATCGTTCTTCTTGAGCAAGTTTTTGTAATTGATGGAAAAAATAAAGTTTCTGCTGTTATTGAAGATGCTGCAAAAGAAATGGGTGCAAAAATTGAGCTTAAGGCTTATGCAAGATTTGCTCTGGGTGAAGGTATCGAAAAGCAAGAATCAAATTTTGCTGAAGAAGTTGCAAAAGCAGTAGCTTAACCAACAAACTAACGTGGGGAATATGGCCATAGAAAGCGATTTACGATATAAAAGAGTCCTCCTCAAAATATCAGGGGAAGCTCTGATGGGAAATCGTCAATATGGCCAAGATCCTGAAGTAATTGAGAAAATATGCGATCAGGTTGCATCTGTAAGCGAGATGGGCGTGCAGATATGCCTAGTAGTTGGTGGTGGTAATATCTATCGCGGAATTGCAGGCTCCGCCGCAGGAATGGAACGCGCCAGTGCCGATTATATGGGGATGCTGGCAACGGTTTTAAACGCTCTTGCAATTCAGAACTCACTTGAAAAGCGTAAACTTTCCACCCGTGTTTTATCAGCAATTACTATGACTGAAGTTTGCGAGCCGTATATTCGCAGGCGCGCGATTAGACATATGGAAAAAGGCAGAATCGTTATTTTCGCCGCAGGAACGGGAAATCCATTTTTCACAACAGATACAGCTGCCGCACTAAGAGCGATTGAAATGGGTTGCGACGCCCTGTTTAAAGGCACTCAGGTGGATGGCGTTTACACTGATGATCCGCGTAAGAATGACGAGGCAACTAGATATGAACGCCTAACTTATATGGATGTTTTGTCGCAAGATTTAAAGGTTATGGATGCTTCGGCCATAGCTCTTGCAAGAGATAACAAGATGCCCGTGGTGGTTTTCTCAATCCACAATCATGGAGCCTTTGCAGACGTTGTAAAAGGCGCAGGCAAGTTTACAATAATTGAATAATAGCAGTAGAGAAAAGGGGCTAATTTATGGATCTTGATTCTATCAAAAAAAGAATGGAAGGCGCGTTAAAAGCATTTGCAGGTGAGTTATCTGGCCTTAGAACTGGAAGAGCCAGCCCATCTTTGCTTGATGGTGTTAGCGTTGAGGCTTATGGTGGCAGAACGCCACTCAGCCAAGTTGCGGGAGTAAGTGCGCCAGAAGCCAGATTAATCACCGTTCAGGTGTGGGATGCTACACTTACAAAAGCAATCGAAAAAGCAATCGCAAGCTCTGGTTTAGGTTTAAACCCTGCTGCGGAGGGAAGTTTGATAAGAGTTCCAATTCCTGAGTTGTCACAAGAAAGGCGTGCAGAATTAACTAAAGTTGCGGCAAAATATGCAGAAAATGCCAAAATTGCAGTAAGAAACGTTCGCCGTGATGGAATGGATGAACTAAAGAAAGAAGAAAAAGACGGTAAAATATCGCAAGATGAACATAAGAAATTAGGTGAGCAAATCCAAAAAGAAACTGATGCTTTTATTAAGAAAATAGAAGAAGCCTTAGCTGCCAAAGAAAAAGAGATAATGCAGATATAGTTTATATTTATTTACATTTTAGCGGTTGTGTGTAATGATGCATTTCAACTTAAATAAGATGGAGCTATTATAATGAATAGCATTATCGATAAGAATCAAATACCAGACGCTAATCCTTTGGAGATGGGTGGTCTTAATGCTATTTCTGGAACTATAGGTGCGGTCTTACTAAACGGCGTTAAAGACATGCAGAATGTCTTTGGTAATATGTATCGCGGATTATGGGGATTCATCGGTAACATATTTGGTCGTTTTGGCTTCAGGGCTGAGGCAATAAGCAGAATAACACAGGAAATACTAGACTCAGCATTTCAGATAGTCTTTACGGTTGGAAGGGAAACGGTTCTCAATGTCCAACAAGGTTTAGATCCAAAAGGGAAATGATAAAGAAGAAATCATCTGCCAAAGAAGATCATCTTTTATCAAAATCTTATATGATAGTCCTGCTAAATAGCATAGATAGGCAGGGAAGAAACATTTATGCATACGTTGCCATAAATGGCAAAAATCTAGAAAAGTTTCGGGAAGAAATGCGTAAAGATTTTTTCCAACCAGCAAAATATGGAAAAATACTCGCTCATGGCGTTGGTGAGCCAGATGAAAAAGTCAAAAAAGAAATGACTGAAAAATATGGCTTCAGACACGACAGCCCAGCAAAATTTGCTTCAGATGATATTGATTAATGTTGCGAATAGTTATAGACTTGGGCTGTGCACATAGAATCATCATTCACAAACCTAACGCCTGCGAAAGTGCTTGAAGCACAAAGCAGAATAGGCCGCCATATCAATCGCACTGCTATTATTGAATCAGAAAGATTATCAGAGTGGTTGGGGCATAGTATAATCTTCAAATGCGACAACTTTCAAAAAACGGGTGCTTTTAAGGCAAGAGGGGCTCTCAACACAGTTATGAGCCTTGTCGAACGCGGCGATACACCCAAAAAAGTGGTGGCGTTCAGTTCAGGAAATCATGCTCAGGCGGTCGCTTGGAGCTGCAATAAATTCGGAATTCCCGCCACGATTTATATGGAAAAAACCGTATCTCCAATAAAAGTTCAGGCAACCAAAAGCTATGGCGCAGAAGTTGTTCTAACTGAAAGCCGCCAACAAGCAATGGATATTTGTGAGGAGGAGGTCAAAAGCGGAGCATATTTCATTCCCCCCTATGATAACGATATGGTGATTGCAGGGCAGGGAACATGCGCCCTTGAGACTTTTCAAGATGGCGTTGAGCCTGATGCCGTTTTTGTGCCACTTGGCGGGGGTGGATTGGTTGCGGGAACATTCCTCGCCTCTCAACTTTTTAACAAGAAAATCAAAGTGTTTGGCTGTGAGCCTGCTAACGGCAGTGATGCTTATAACTCTTTTATGAGTGGAACGATATTCAAGCTAGACGCCCTGCCAGATACCATTGCGGATGGTGTTAAAACCTTGAGTATTGCGCCTCGAACCTTCCACTTCATCAGGCAGCTTGCAGGGGTTACAATCCACTCAGAGCAGGAAATTATTTATTTCACTCAGTGGATATATCATTTATGCAAGATAATTTGCGAGCCTTCATGCTCTCTCTCTCTTGCTGGGGCGTTTTCATGGCTTAAAGAGCAGACTTCGCCAAAAACCGTGCTGGTAATTCTTTCAGGTGGAAATGTATCCGCTGAAACCTATAATGCGATATGGAAGACAAGCTATCTGGATAAAATTCCAGCACTATAATCAAAAAAAAATTAAAAATATTACATCATTTAACATTAAGTTCACAAAACTATGATATAAATGTATTACTAGATAAACTATTAGAAGTAATTTTTGCTTGAATAAATTGGGTGAAATAAAATGAACGATACAGTTACAGGCACAGAGACAACAACTGATACAACAACAGTCCCAGCAGATACAGTGGTCGCGGCGGTTGATAACACGACATCTGATTTTAGAACAGCGGCAGAGAATAACTTTAGTTATGATCCGAGCAGAAGTGGTGAGGCAGTATTTGATGTAATAGATACAAGAAATGGAACTATTCGAAGCAGAACAACGGTTTACTACAACCCACGGGATAATACTAGAGGTGCATTACAAGTTCTAAATAATGAATCTCGAGATATAAATAATAATCTTACTTATAATCCTACCTCTGGATATATTGGTGATTATGAAGATGATGTCTCATTTAATACAAGGGAGCAAAAGGCAAATTTTCTCACGCAAGTATTAATATCTAGATCCTTGTGGCTTGGGTCAAACATGAATGACATGCTATGGGATATTTCTAATTCGTCATTCAATGATTTTGCGAACGAATTAACATTTCCTGTTAATGATACAGAAGGGAATGTATTAGTAAATGATAGAGCTCATTTTGATGCATTGGTAATGCTTACTGCAATTTATGCAGATAGAGGTGATTTGAATGAAAATCAGATCTCAACCCTCAATTCGGTAATAAATGGTAATGCTTCGCCAGAACAGGTTCAATCAGCAGCCCTTGCGTTAGCACTAAATAGTAATCTCGGAAGAAGCAATGACTATCAAGATAGGAAAAATCCAGCAGTTAGAGCTATGATTTTTCAAATTACAGATGAGGCAGTGAGGGCGGAAACAATAATTGCAATTGCGGTTTTAAATGGAACTACTGGTGCAACCGCGTTAAATGAATATGATATTTCAAATATTAGGAATGATATTTTCGGTGGCCAAAACGTCTCGGTAGAACTTCCCAGAGTTTCTTTGGGAGATGCTTACGCCATCTTGCATGCTCCAAGCACTGTAGGTGTTGGTGAAGATGCTGGATATAATACACATATTGCTTGGGAATATTTTCAGTCTGTTCTTGATACAGGTGGAGACGGAACGGTTTCTGAAGATGAATTAAATGCATATCTAACTGATACTAGAAACTTAGATGCAGAGGATATTGACGCCCTTATTCTGACTGGTACTGCAACTCCTCAGCAAATTATTGCTAACTCCAACGCTAGAAGAGCGATTGGTGATACTTCCCAAGGAATATCTGGCTTTATTAGTGAGCATGAGATTGACTTAGATAACGCAACCATAACCGCAATGGTGGAAGATGGCTCTATTGACGGATTGCTCCTCAAAACATTAGTTGATGAAAATAGCCTGACCTTGGATGATTACGTCAACGCAGTCATTGCAACCAATAATGTTGATACCATGACTAAAGCCATCGCGGCAATTAAAGAGTCAGGGTTGGAGTATGCTGATGTTGCTTTCACGCAACCTGATAGCGCATTCGTTAAGATATTAAAAGGCACTTTCCCTCAACCAGAAAGGCTTGCAGTTTATACAAATAATGTAGCTGAGGAAGAAGCACCCGAATCTATTACTGATTTAACAGATGATGAGAAGCTATATCTAATATCAGGAATTAAAGATGGAAGTATAGAAGTTGATAATGAGCTTGCTCAGTTATTTATCGATAACGGCATTGCTCATCATATTTCAGAAGACCTGATGGCTGGACTTTCGACAGAAATCACATCATCTATTGATGAGGCGAGAAGAGCTAACGAAGCACTTGGGGCGATAAGAAATATTGCCGATGCGGCTAGGCAGTCAATGGAAGCGGCTGATTCATTTTTTGCAGGAGAAGGTGGGCTTATTGGCATTATATTTGGCCTAATTGATGGCTTGCTTGGAACAAATCTTGCTGAGAATTATCTTAAAGGTCAAGAAGTTCCAGCTATGGAAAGATGGGCTGGAGCTGATTTCCCTGCTGGCGCAACCAGAGAGGATATTATTGCTGGTGCGATAATGGGTAAGGGAACTCTTAATAATGGAATTGGTTCAAACCCGACATTTAATCAAGATATAATTGGAATGATAAGAGGTGGGGCAACAATCTCTCTGACAAAAGAAGCTACAGAAGCAAGTCAAGATGAAGGTCAGCAAGGAGGCCTATTAGGAGGTTTGCTAAATGGTGGTGCTCCATTTACTGGAAATGTTGTAGTTGAAGTTACGCTCAATGGTAGAACAGAAAGAATTACCCTAACCCCAGACGACTTCAGAGCTGCAAATGAAGCAGGTCTAATCACTGGTCGCAGTGCATTAACCTCTAACTCGGTTGGTGCTGGCGATGTAGTTAGTAATACAATTGGAGTTTCACCAAGCGAGTTAACATCAAATACTATTGATGAGTTAAGAAATAGGGATATATTACGTTCCAGCGGTGATGTGAGTTACTTTGTTGTGACATCTGGAACCGATGGGACAAGAAAAATACTTGATGGTGATATGCCAGAGTTCAATTATGCTGGGTTCGATGTAAGTGATTATATCGGAAAAGTTGCTGAAGCAATTAATAAAGGTCCTAATAATAATGGTGAATATACAATCACAGGACTACCAGTTATTGGAACATTTACTGGAACTGCTTCAGAAATTAGAGATACGTTGCAAAATTTTGGTGTGGAAACTTCTTTAACAGATAATGAACAAAGAATTGAAATGATCAGATTAAGTAAAGATGGCATTTATTATGAGCTTTATGCTTCTGCTATTACTAATATTTCATCTCTGAGCGATCTTCCCCAAATAGAATTCTCACTTGCTCGCGATGGTGTTAGAACTCCGTCATTTGTAGGCCTAGAACAAGTTGATGGAGTTATTGTAAGGGAAGTGAGAGGGCGCTAATCAATGACCACATCATCTATTGATCAGTTGAAGATAAACTCGCTAGGGGCGGCGTTAGATCTTATTAGACAAAATTCTGATAAGGTTACAGAAGGTCTTGCAAAAGCTGCTGACAAGGCTGGAGATAAAGGCGCATCCACCCAAGTTGGAATAGATATTATTGAGCTAATCGCAACTATATTTGCTGAAATCAAAAAGTTGCCAGAGCCTGTTGCGCAAAGGTTTTATCAGGTTTGCTATAACAACTTTATATCGCTGTTTATCGCGCATCCCAAAATTAATCGAGATGAGATGTTTGCATTTTTTGCCTTTTCTGCTCCGTTTATGAGAAAAAGCCATATCGAGTCATTGGTTGCAATATTTCAGGCAGCGGGTGGAGCTTATTCAGAAATTATAAGCAAGCACTCATCGACCTTGCTAATATTGCTTGATATATATGAGAAACGCTCAAATAACAGCGAACTTGATAATTTATTAACAGAAATGCGCGATAGTGCTATTGATATCGCTTCAGAAATAGAGCAAGAATCTAGTGGCCTTAGTCACTCAGATTTTACAGCAATAATATCTGGGGTGGTGATGGAAAGACTATACAACGCATTTTATTGGTATTTATATGGAGAGCGAGAGAGCCATCAGGGTTCTTAAGTCAATTAGGGAATTATCTCCTCAAATAAAAGATAAGGCTTATCACCTTGCTAACTATGAGGCGGTTGTTCCATCGTCTAGCCGCATCTTGGCCAATACAATAAAGCAGATTCAAAACATCAGTGAACTTGAAAAGCATATTGCTGAGCAAATCGGCGAATCTAATGCCGCAGAGGGTGAAGCAAAGCAAGATCCTGATTTAGAGCCAGAAACAGATAAAAAAAAAGACCAAATTAGTATAGAGCAAGTCTCCCTTGATAAGGCTTTGTTTCAGGCATTATCAGCGATTAAGGGAATCAGCGATGCTTAGTTCTAAGCTGCGTCTTTATCGTGATTCTTTTCCAGATTTTTGCGGGCAGATGGGCTTAGATTTATGTTGAGTTCACGGAGCTGCTTTTCTTCAACAAAAGAGGGTGCGTTCATCATAAGATCCATCGCCTGCTGATTAAGCGGGAAGGTTATCACCTCACGGATGTTAGGTTCATCAGCAAGTAACATTACCATTCTATCAACCCCTGGAGCAAGCCCACCGTGAGGAGGCGCACCATATTTGAATGCGTTAATCATTCCTGCAAATCGAGTATCTACCACTTCTTTGGAATATCCAGCAATTTCAAATGCTTTATACATAATTTCAGGTTTGTGATTACGTATGGCTCCTGATGAAAGTTCAATACCATTACAGACAATATCATATTGATATGCGGTAATTGCCAGTTTTTCTTCTTTTGTTTTGGCGGCTTCTAGAGCCTCCATCCCGCCTTGTGGCATTGAGAAAGGATTGTGACTGAAATCAATTTTCTTGTTATCTTCATCCCACTCGAAGTATGGAAAGTCTACG
This sequence comes from uncultured Rickettsiales bacterium, assembly GCA_964484565.1. Classification (GTDB taxonomy): domain Bacteria; phylum Pseudomonadota; class Alphaproteobacteria; order Rickettsiales; family CAZAGG01; genus CAZAGG01. The sequence continues at coordinate 41,449 of CAZAGG010000005.1, forward strand.
ACCCAGCAGAAATCGTATCTATCATTTTTTACAAGACCTAGTTCTTCTCCAAGTTTAATGCGAACTTGGCCAGCTAGTTTTGCTGCTGCCGCTTCATCGGATGATGAGAAAAACACAGCATCGCCATTATTTAAGCTCGCAAGATTCTTTAACATCTCAAGTTGGGTATCATTAAGGAATTTAGCGATAGGCCCTTTCGCAGAGCCATCTTCTGCAAAAATAATATAAGCAAGACCTTGCGCGCCAAGTGATTGGGCGAATGCTATCATTCCATCAAAGAAGCTGCGTGGGCGATCTGCGGTTTTAGGGGCTGGAATTGCCCTTACAACGCCGCCTTTTGCTATGTTATTCTTGAAGATTGCAAATTCTGAATCTTTAAATGCCTCAGATACATCAGCAATTAGAATAGGATTTCTAAGATCTGGCTTATCACAGCCATATTTTAGCATTGCATCCGCATACTTAATTCTAGGGAATGGATAGGGCGTAACAGGTTTATTTGTAAATTCTTTGAAGGTATCGTGCAATACTGGCTCAATTGCGGCGAATACATCTTCTTGAGTTACGAAGCTCATTTCAATATCGAGCTGATAGAATTCACCAGGTGAGCGATCTGCTCTTGCATCTTCATCACGGAAGCATGGAGCAATCTGGAAATATCTGTCAAATCCAGCAACCATTAGAAGCTGCTTAAACTGTTGTGGAGCCTGCGGAAGTGCGTAGAATTTACCAGGATGCATACGGCTTGGAACCAGAAAATCCCTTGCGCCTTCAGGTGAACTGGAAGTTAAAATTGGGGTTTGGAATTCGTTGAATCCTGCTTCGGTCATGCGTCTGCGAAGAGATGCAATTACTTTTGAGCGAAGGAGTATGTTGTGATGCAATTTTTCACGGCGAAGATCAAGAAAGCGATATTTCAGGCGTAGTTCTTCTGAGGTAATCGCATCAGAATTCACCTGAACTGGAAGCGGAGTTTCAGCGGCTGACTCAACCTTTAGTTCATCAACGACAACCTCAATCTCTCCAGTTGGCATAGAAGCATTAACAGTATCTGGAGTTCTTTTTACGACTTTGCCAGTGATGGTAATTACGCTTTCTAAGCGTAGGCTTTCAAAGTCTTTGAAAAATGCACAATCCTCTGTAATAACGCATTGCGTAAGGCCGTAATGATCGCGGATATCTATAAAAAGTAGACTTCCATGATCGCGCTTGCGGTGCACCCAGCCTGATAGTTTTACTGTGCTTCCAACGTTGTTAACTCTTATTTCTGCGCAAGTGTGAGTGCGATATGCGTGCATTTTATATATAACCTCTATAGTCTAAAAGAGGCATTTATATATTATGAAACACAGCTATTTGCAAATACGTAATTTAATAGGCAATTAGCTTTAATGTTTGTCTGAGCACACAATTGTAGTATATTCCTGTGAAAAAAGTAAAACATTGTTTGCAGATTAACTATTTTTTTGCTTATGGTGTGTTATTGTAAATATCCTCAATTAAAATGTAGTTTTACTACTGTATATGTAGCGGAGTTCTCTTGATAGGAAATAACATTGCTATAGCCCAAGCTCTCAGCCCCATCAAGGGGTTGCTCAACCGTTTTTCTGCATATGTTTTTATTAGTGTATCAATACTTTTCATTTTGATTGGAAGAAGTAATGAAGGTGCTTTTGACACCGTAAAAGCGGCAGTATATGACGTAATGATTCCTGTAATAAACGTTGTTTCAAAGCCAATTGTTGTTGCGCATCAGGCTTTAACATCAATGTCTGAACTTGCAGCACTGCGTGAAGAAAACTCAAGGCTTAGGCAAGAAAATGAGATCTTAGCCAAATGGCAGGCAACGGCTTTAAAGCTGGATTCTGAAAATGCTGGCCTTCGTAAAATGCTAAATTTTATTCCAAGTGGAAATGAGTTTTATATATCTTCTAGAATAATTAATGATAGCACTGGCCCTTTTACGAACTCGGCATTCATTGGGGCAGGTGGCAACGACGGCGTTAAAGTTGGAATGGCTGTGGTTAATCATCAAGGCTTAGTTGGAAGGGTAATCGAAAGTGGATCAAACTCATCTCGCGTAATGTTGATTACAGATATAAACTCGCGCATTCCTGTGATGATACAAAATAGCCGTGAACGTGCAATTATGATGGGAGATAATGTATCTGGTGCAAGACTTATATATCTTTCAGAGCATAGTAATGTTGGGGTGGGAGATGTAGTGGTAACATCAGGTGACGGAGGAGTTTTTCCATCTGGGATACCTGTGGGGATAGTTGAATCTCAAACACCTGAAGGCGTGATTTTGAAGCCAATAGCTGACATTAACTCTCTTGAATATGTTAGCATTGTTGATTTCTCTCTTGTAAAATGATTCAGGCTTCAAGGTTTACAGAAAACCTTAGGGCGGCTCTTCCAGCTATAATTTCAGTTGTTTTATTAGTTTTATTTTCCGTTACTACATATATTCCGGGTTTGTCTAGGTTTATGCCAGCTATAGGCTTGATTTGCGTATATTTCTGGAGAATGCATTCACCTTCACAAATGCCAAACTGGTTTATATTCATTTATGGCATACTTGCAGATTGTCTCTATGGTTTACCGATAGGTTCGACTCCAATAGCATATCTAATAATTTCAGCACTATTAAATGGCTACTTAAGAGTGGTTTTAAGAAACGGATTCATTATGAGCTGGTTTGGCTTTTGCCTAGCAATTATCATATATCAATCAGTGCTTTGGCTTACTCTTTCACTTTACTACAAGCAGAATATGCCGATTGAAAATGCGGCTATGCAGGTGTTTTTTAGCATAATGGTTTATCCACTTATACATTATTTATTAGGGGTATTGAATAACAAGGTTCGCAAGCTATAGTGGTATATAGTTAAAAATTATATTTTCTTAGAATGCGTAGCGAGTCACAAAAATCAAAGATATTTAACCGCAGAGCCTTCACCCTTGCAGGAATCAAAATCGCAGTGGGAGGGGTTTTGGCAACGCGTCTCGGATATTTACAGCTATACCGTTCTAATGAGTTCAAAACATTATCTGAAGAAAACCGTTTAAAACTCCAGTTGATTGCTCCTTCTAGGGGCAGAATTTTGGATAGAAACGAAGTAGCAATCGCGATAAACGAAATCAACTATATTCTTATGGCTGACCCTGTTAACCGTGAAAGTGTTGCAAAGTCTATAGTAAGACTCAAAGAGATTCTAGAGCTTGATGATAGCAGTTATAATTCTATTCTTGCGGAAATTAGAAAGAATAAGAGCCTTAATCCTGTTCCTGTTGTTAGTCACCTTGATTGGGAACAAGTTTCCAAAATATCACTTTACAGGCATGAACTTGCAGGGCTTGAGATAGATGTTGGCCAACTTCGCTATTATCCGCTCGGTGAGATAACCTCTCATCTTACTGGATACGTTGGGCTTGTTTCGGAAAAAGATGAGATTAATAACCCTCTAATGCGACTTCCTGATTTTAAAATAGGTAAAAATGGAGTCGAAAAGGTTCATGAATCAAGTCTAAGGGGGCAGGCTGGAGTTAGAAGGCTCGAAGTAAATGCGCACGGCCTTATTATTCGTGAAGTTGAACGGGAAGATAGCGAAGCAGGGGAAGACTTAAGACTTTCGATAGATATGCGACTTCAGCAATATGCAGCAGAGGTAATGGGCGAAAATACTGGTGCTGTGGTAGTTATGGATGTAAGAACAGGGGAGATAATCACTTATCTATCATTACCCGGTTATGATAGTAATCTAATGAGTAAGGCAGTTTCTGGCAAATATTGGAATGAACTGCTAAAAGATAAGCGTAATCCACTTATAAATAAATGCGTTGCTGGTCAATATCCCCCCGGTTCAACCTTTAAAATGATGACGGCACTTGCGGCATTAGAAGCAGGAGTTGTTAATGCCTCAACTTCATTTTTCTGCCCTGGTCACGTTGATTTGGGAAGTCATCGCTTCCACTGTTGGAAGAAGGGAGGGCACGGAACCGTTGATGTGATAAGAGCGTTATCAGAATCATGCGATACTTATTTTTATCATGTTGGGCAAAAGGTGGGTATAGATAAAATAGCTGATATATCTCGGAAATTTGGTCTTGGAAAAATGACAGGAATAGATATTCCAAACGAAAAAGCTGGATTAATGCCAGATCAAGCATGGAAGCGTAAGCGATATAAAATGCCTTGGCTACCAGGTGAAACACTCAATTGCTCGATCGGACAGGGATATGTTCTAACAACTCCAGTTCAGTTGTCAGTTATGACTGCAATGCTCGCAAATGGAGGTAGATTTGTAAGGCCAAATCTTGCTGCAGGTGAAAATCCAAACATTAAAGATATAGAGCCTTTGAATATAAATCCTAAAAATTTAGATCTGGTTTTGAGGGGAATGTATGCCTCAACGAACATTGCGGGCGGAACGGCGTTTGGTAAACGCATCATGAACCCAGAACATGCAATGGCTGGAAAAACAGGAACAGCACAAGTTAAAAGAATCGTAAGGTCTGGAACAAAAGTTCATAAAGAAACTAGAAGAGAGTTCAAGCACCACGCGTGGTATGTTGGATATGCTCCCTATCACGACCCTAAATATGCAATTACAGTTTTGGTTGAGCATGGTGAAAGCGGCTCTGGTGCAGCCGCACCTGTTGCTCGTGATATTTTAAAGAAAGCGCAGGAACTAGAAATATTATGATGGAATCGGGAAAAATAGATTTATTCGGTGATGTTATTGCTAAGTTGAAGCAAATTAATCTGCCATTTTTATTTGTAACATTGCTGCTTAGTTTTATTGGAGTTGCTATGCAATATTCTGCATCGGGCGGCAATATAGAGCCTTATGCTGGTTCTCATCTCATAAAACTTGTAATGGCTTTAGTGATAATGTTTGGTGTTGCAATGATTAACCCTCGAATTTTGTTGGCTTATGCTTATCATATATACATTGCAGGGTTTATGCTGCTGCTTGTTGTCGAGATATTTGGACATATCGGAATGGGCGCACAACGCTGGGTTAGAATAGGCGGTTTAAACTTGCAACCATCTGAGATTATGAAGATATTTGTAATTCTTGCTCTTGCAAGATTTTATCACCATACAAATGCTGAAGATGTAGATCGTAAGATGCTTACAATACCCCCTTTAATGTTGATTGCAATGCCTGCTGGCCTGATTCTTATTCAGCCTAATTTAGGAACTGCAACAATTACAACAGCAATAGGCGTTGCTATATTGTTTGCAGCGGGAATTAAAATCTGGAAGTTTATTGCAGTCGGTGCAACGGGAATTGCAATGTTGCCGATTGCATGGCAATTTTTGCATGATTATCAGAAGCGCAGGGTTATGACATTTCTTGATCCTGAGAGTGATCCACTTGGTGCAGGTTATAATATTATGCAGTCCAAGATTGCAATTGGTTCTGGTGGAATTTTCGGCAAGGGTTTTTTAGAAGGTTCGCAAAGCCAGCTTAGTTTTCTTCCTGAAAAGCAAACTGACTTTATTTTCACTATGTTGACAGAAGAATTCGGATTGGTTGGCGGATTAATTACTATTGGCTTATTCTTGACCCTGATCTTGATGTGTTTATGGATAGGCATGTCAAGCAGGCATCATTTCGGAAGGATAATCTGCGTTGGAGTTTCAGCGATGCTATTCCTCCATTTTCTAATTAATATAGCAATGGTAATGGGGTTGATTCCTGTTGTTGGAGTTCCACTTCCTCTACTGTCATTTGGTGGTTCAATAACCGTGTCATCATTAATGGGAATTGGTCTCGTCATGAACGCGCACATTAACCGAGAATCATTAATGGGTAAGGCAGTGGGTATGCAGTTTAGGTGAATCAGGGTTCAGTTGCCAGTAGTCAGTAGTCAGTTGTCAGTTGTCAGTTGTCAGATTTGAGATTTCTGATTTCTGACCCCTGACCCCCTGACCCCTAATCCCTAATTCTTAAGTGGTTTACCTGTATTAAGCATATGCTCTATACGTGCAATTGAGCCTTCAGTTTTAATTATTTGCATGAAGTATTTGCACTCAAGTGCTAGAAGTTCGCGCTCTGTAACATCTCCATCTTTTCCTTCATTTGATAGAACCTGAGCCAGATGTTTCATAACAACCAAATCATGAGGCGATGCTTTGCCTGCATTTGATATTCCATCGGCAATTGTTTCTAACATTTTTAGAATCTGCGAACCTGAAATGCTGATTTTGGCCTCTTTCTTCGGCTTATAATTTTTCTGAAGTTCTAGGCATAGCATTTTTGCATCATTTATAATGCGAGAGCGATTCATGCTAGTTTTGCTATCGCTTGAAAGATATAGCATATCTTTAAGATCATCGGCAGACTTTGAGACTCTTGCTCCTGCGATTTGTTCAAATGCCCGTCTTATTGCATCTCCTGTTTCACCAAATGCTGATGTGAAGCGAAGCACTGACTCTTTACAGCCACCCCATCCAGGTATTAGACCCACGCCAATTTCAACTAACCCTGCGTATGATTCAATATGTGCATTAACTGCGTTCGAGTGAAGAACCACCTCACAGCCGCCACCAAGTGCCATGCCTGCAAGGCCAGAAACAACAGGAAAATCAGAGTATTTAAGAGCCATAAAAGTATTCTGGCCACGCTTAATTACATCTTCGATTGGCTTCCAGTTGCCTTCCTTCGCATTGGTGAGGAAGAAGTTAAGATTCGCGCCAACTGAGAAGTTATCTGCATCATTTGCAATAACCAAGCCTTTAAATTCTTTAGATACTATTTCAATGCTTTTTTCGATTGCAGTTAAAACACCGTCATCAACTGCATTCATTTTGGTGGTGAATTCAAGACATGCTATTCCATCTCCTATATCCCATAGGTTAGCTGATGGACTTTCATATAATGGCTTTGTCGCAAGTTTGATGTCTGCAAGTGAATATGCACCTGATTCAGGAACATCATCAACATATTTGCCATGAATTGCAAAGAACTTACGAACATTATTTTCAGTTTTGTAAAACTTTCCTTCGCCAACTTTACTAATGATTTCTGGAACTGCGCGCCCTTCAGACTTTAGCTTGTCTGCAAACCATTTTGCACCGATTTTATCAAGCATTTCAAATGGTCCCATTTTCCAGCCGTAACCTGTTTTCATTGCGGCATCAATATCAGCAATGCTGTCAGATATTTCTGAAACTAAAGAAGCAGCGTAGCAAATTGTTTGCGATAAAACTGCCCATGCGTATTTTCCACCATTATCATTGTGTGATACCAGTGAAAGCAAGTTACCTTTAGAGCTATCGACGCTTTCAAATTTAGCTTTTTGCTCAGGTCTATATTCACCAGTTTTGAGATCGAGAGCTTCGATTGATTTTTTACCTTCTGGCGTTTTAACTACTCTGAAGAAGCCGCCTTTTCCTTTACGTCCAGTGTAACCATCTGCCACCATTTTTTTAATGAGTTCTGGCTCTTGATATATTTTAGAGTATTCATCTGTTTTTGGTAAAAGTGAGGTGAGGGATTTGCCGATATATAACATCAGATCTATCCCAATTAAATCGTATAGGCCAAATACCGCTGTTCTTGGTATTCCAACAGGTTTTCCCATTACGGCGTCAGCTTCTTCAACCGTAATTCCCATTTTGATTGCTTCGTTTAATCCTGCTTGAAGCCAGAAGCATCCTATTCTATTTCCGATAAATCCGGGAGTATCTTTACATGGAACTACACCTTTTCCAAGATAAACATCGCAGAAATGTTTTACTGCATCTCTTGCGGCAGGGTTGGTTCTATCCCCTGTTACCAATTCCAGCAGTTTTAAATAGCGTGGTGGGTTAAAGAAGTGAGCAATAACAAAGTTCTCTGAGAAATCATCTCCACGACCTTCAATGAGCTTTGCAAGAGGAATGGTTGATGTATTTGAAGAAACTATCGCGCCTTTTTTCTTATATTTCTCAACTTTCGCATAAACGTCGTGCTTGACTTCTATTTTTTCGAGCACAGCCTCAATAATCCAGTCGCAATCGACGAGCATATCGAGATTATCTTCTAAATTGCCGCACGTTACTAATTTCGCTTTATCAGGATGGGTAAAAGGTGAGGGGTCTTGATTCAGCATTTTCTCAACCGCAGATTTGGTTAATGCGTTTCTGTCGGTTGCACCTGCTGGAACTATATCAAGAAGCAATACAGGAGTTCCAGAGCTTGCAACGTTAGCAGCAATTGCCGCCCCCATCACCCCTGAGCCTAATACGGCAACTTTTTTGATTTTTATGGCTTGTTCGTTTTGATTGGAAATTTTCTTAGCCAGAGCACTCACTTTTTTCATCCCTTGTTATGTTTTTAAATCACTAAAGTGTTTCTAGGAATGAGTTATAATCTATCTGCCTTAAGATAGAGTTAATGCTTTAGCTTTCTGGGTTTTTCAAATCTAGCATTTGATCGTGATTGAAGCCATATTCCACTTCCATGCGCTGCATTACATCAGCGGGAGGGATTTTACCAACCCCGCCCTCAATGATGACGCCATATTCCTCAGGGTCAAAATTACCCTCTTGTTGCGCGCGCATGAACTTCTCAAGGTCAGAGAGTTTCACTGCCACATAAGCCCATATTGGCTCGCCGTTTATTGCGTTGCCTTGTACCAAAACGACTCCCACAGAGCGTTCGGCAATCATTTTTTCTGTTCTAGATAATTCTTCGTTCATTTACTATATGCGCCTAGAGTGATTACAGGCTTGTAATCTAGTCTCGAAGCCGTCTACAAGCAAGAAAATAAATCTCATTAAAATGTAAGTATAACCATTAAAACCATGCTTGCGGCAACCATTCCAGACATGGCAACCCCTGCCAATAGCTTTTCTGTGTGCTTGTTCATAGAACCTCCCAGTTCTTGTTTGTTATGCTTTAATTTTATTACTCTAGCTTATTGCTAGTTGTGAATGTGGATAAGTATGTACACTATTTTTTTCAAAATATACACAACTTTTTTTGTGCATGAGTTAAAATATTAACTTGACAAATGCCATAAGTGCTTTTGACAAAGGGCTTTGCCTGCTTTGGATTATTTTTGTAATTGCAGATATTTCTTGTGGAGTCTTTTTGTTAAAAAACTTGTGAATTATGTTGCTAATAATATCGTTGCTGTTTTCTGAGTCTGAGAGTGGTTCTCCAGATTCGATTTTTCTTTCAAATTCATCGAGAAGCTCGAAGATAATTTGCTTTTCTAATGTATTCGTTATATCTGCATCATGAAATGCTTGAAGGGTAGGTTGCCTTCTGGGTGGCTTGTTTTGGTATATTTCTTCGATTGATTCTCTCCACCAAGTTAGTCTTATTAATGCGGTAATTGGTTCGGAGGTTATTTCTTCGATTCTTCGTAACTCTGAGCATAAAGCTAGTATAACCCATATTTTCTGGGCGGTTTTTTGCCCTGTGAAAAGCGTGAGTAAATATCTGTCATACTCATACTTTCTTACTAAGTCTAATACGTGCTTTATAGTATCTTGCTTATTCATGGAACTTATATATATAGAATGCATGCAAAATTCACGCAGAAAATTTCTTAAAGGATTAACCGCCCTTGCGGGCGTATCGGTTGTAACATCTAAAATTGGGGTTAGTAATATGAGTGCATCGGCTGCATTAAAAGTTCATTCACAGGTTGCAGAGCAATCTTCGTCTCCGTTTACGCTGCCAGACTTGCCATATGCGGCAAATGCTCTTGAGCCAGTAATTTCGGCAAATGCTTTTAGTTTTCATCATGGAAAGCACCATAAAGCATATGTAGATAAAGCAAATGAATTAGTTGCTGGCACGGAATATGCTTCAATGAGCTTGGAAGAGGTTATCAAGAAAACTGCTGGTGATTCATCTAAAGGGGTTTTGTTTAATAATGTCGCGCAGATCTGGAATCATACTTTCTTTTGGAATTCTATGAAGCCAAACGGAGGAGGTCTTCCAACGGGAGCAATAGCTAAGAAAATTGATGAAGATTTCGGTTCGTTTGATAAATTCAAAGAGGAATTTAAAAATGCAGGCATGACTCAATTTGGAAGCGGCTGGGTATGGCTTGTGCTTGAGAATGGTAAGCTAAAGGTTACGAAGACACCCAATGCAGATCTTCCTATGGCGCATGGGCAAGTTGCTATTCTTACTTGTGATGTTTGGGAGCATGCATACTATATAGATTTCCAAAATCGTCGCCCAGATTTTTTAACGGCATTTTTAGAAAAGCTGGTAAACTGGGATTTTGCTAATAAAAATCTTGCTGCGGCGTCATAAGTATCTTGGTTGGGTTCTTATGTTTAAAAAAAAGACTTGACCATTTGTAAGACGCTCATTAGTATGCGCGCCTTCCGTAAAAGAAGCGGTTTATCTTGAGCGGAACTAATTGATTTTTTAATTTAAAATATTTTGAGGTTTCTTAATGCCAACAATTAATCAGTTGGTCGCAAGTCCACGTACTCCACTAGGAAAGCGTAATAAGGTTCCAGCTCTTGAGGCTTGCCCGCAGAAGCGCGGCGTTTGCACAAGGGTTTACACAACAACTCCAAAAAAGCCTAACTCGGCTCTTCGTAAGGTGGCTCGTATCAGGCTAACCAACGGTTTTGAGGTTACGGCTTACATTCCGGGTGAAGGACACAACCTTCAGGAGCACTCTGTTGTTCTTATTCGCGGTGGAAGGGTAAAAGACTTACCTGGTGTTAGGTATCACATTGTTCGTGGTGCGCTAGATACGCAAGGTGTTAAGAATCGTAAGAAGAATCGCTCCAAATATGGTGCGAAGAAACCTAAATAAGAAGATATGGGTAGATAGGATATGTCACGTCGTCACAGTGCAGCGAAGAGAGTTGTAACACCAGATGCAAGATATGGTGATAATGTAATTGCAAAGTTCATGAATAGCGTAATGCTAGATGGCAAAAAAGCAGTAGCTGAGAAAATTGTATATGGTGCGTTTGAAATAATTCAGAAGAAAACAGGCGCAGATCCGCTGCAATCATTTAAGACAGCTATAGATAATGCGAAGCCACACGTTGAAGTTCGCTCAAGAAGAGTTGGTGGTGCAACTTATCAGGTTCCTATGGAGGTTCGTGATTCACGCAGGCAGGCTCTGGCTATCAAGTGGATTATCGGCGCTGCTCGTAAAAGAAGCGAAAAAACAATGGATGAGCGTTTGGCAGGTGAACTGCTAGATGCTATCAACAATCGTGGTGGTGCGATTAAGAAGCGTGAAGATACGCATCGTATGGCTGAAGCTAACAAGGCTTTTGCTCACTACCGTTGGTAAGATTTTATACACGGCCATTGATAAAAAACTCAGTGGCCGAAATTTTATATGAATAACAAATCTGGCCACTGGCCACCGGTCAATGGCTGCTAAAACAGGAACTAAAAAATGCCAAGACAATATCCCTTAGAGAAGTATCGCAATATAGGAATTATGGCTCACATTGATGCTGGTAAGACCACAACAACTGAGCGTATTCTTTATTATACAGGAAAATCACATAAAATAGGTGAGGTTCACGAGGGAACTGCAACTATGGACTGGATGGAGCAAGAGCAGGAGAGAGGTATTACAATTACTTCTGCGGCTACAACAGCGATATGGAATAATCATAGAATTAACATAATTGATACACCAGGTCACGTTGACTTTACAATTGAAGTTGAGCGTTCTCTTCGTGTTCTTGACGGTGCGGTGGCTGTATTTGACGGCGTAAGTGGAGTTGAGCCGCAATCAGAAACTGTATGGCGTCAGGCTGATAAATATGGCGTTCCAAGAATCTGTTTTGTCAATAAAATGGATAGAATTGGTGCTGACTTCTATATGTGCGTTAAGTCAATTTCTGATAAACTTGGTGCAAAGCCACTTCCTATTCAGCTCCCAATTGGATCTGAAGATAAATATAAAGGCGTTGTTGACCTAGTTGAGATGAAGGCTGTTGTATGGATGGATGAAACTTTGGGTGCAAAGTTTGAAGTTCAAGAGATTCCTGCCGACATGAAGGAAAAAGCTGAAGAATATCATGCTAATCTAGTTGAAATTGCTGTAGAAGCAGATGATGCAATGATGGAAAAATATCTAAACGGCGAATCTATATCAGTTGCCGAACTAAAAGCATGTATTCGTAAAGGTGTTGTAAATAATATTTATGTGCCTGTTTTAAATGGTTCTGCATTTAAAAACAAAGGCGTTCAAACCTTGCTTGATGCTGTGGTTGATTATCTGCCAAATCCACTTGAGATTCCTGCAATTAAAGGTATTGACTATAATACAGAAGAGCCAATTGAGAGAAAAGCATCTGACAGCGAGCCATTCTCTGGCCTTGCATTCAAAATTATGAATGATCCTTTTGTTGGTTCTTTAACCTTCGTTCGTATTTACTCTGGAAAGCTAGAAGCTGGTTCATTTGTAGTAAATACTGTGAAAGATAACAAAGAAAGAATCGGGCGTATGTTGCTTATGCATGCGAATAACCGTGAAGATATTAAAGAGGCATATGCAGGAGATATAGTCGCGCTTGCTGGTCTTAAAAATACTACTACGGGCGATACTTTGTGTGATCCAGAGAATAAAGTGATTTTGGAGCGCATGGAATTCCCAGAGCCAGTGATTGAGGTTGCAGTTGAGCCAAAATCAGCTGCTGATCAGGAAAAGATGGGCTTTGCGATTCAGCGTCTAGTTTCTGAAGATCCGTCACTTAGAACCAGTTTCAATGAAGAAAGTGGTCAGACAATCCTTAAAGGAATGGGCGAGCTTCACCTAGAGATTATTATTGATCGTATGAAGCGCGAGTTTAAAGTTGAGGCTAATGTTGGCGCTCCTCAGGTTGCTTATCGTGAAACAATCAGTAAGGCTTGTGAAATTGACTATACTCACAAAAAACAATCTGGTGGTTCTGGACAGTTTGCTAGGGTTAAATTGATTCTTGAGCCAACTGAACCAGGTGAAGGCTTCATCTTTGAAAGCAAAATTGTTGGTGGTGCTGTTCCTAAGGAATATATTCCAGGTGTTGAGAAAGGCTTTAAATCTGCATTAAACAATGGTGTTGTGGCAGGATTCCCAACAATCGACTTTAAGGCTACATTGATTGACGGTGCATATCACGATGTTGACTCTAGTGTTCTTGCATTTGAAATAGCTGCTAGAGCTGCCTTCCGTGAAGGAATGCCTAAAGGTCAACCGAAATTGCTTGAACCAGTAATGAAAGTTGAGGTGATAACGCCAGAAGATTACATGGGTGATATTATTGGTGATCTTAACAGCCGTCGCGGTCAGATACTTGGTATGGAGCCTCGCGGAAATGCTCAAGTCATCAATGCGTTCGTTCCACTTGCATCAATGTTTGGTTATGTAAATAACCTTCGTTCATTATCGCAGGGTAGAGCGCAATACACAATGTTGTTCGATCACTACGAGCAAGTTCCACAACAAGTTGCGGATGAGATTAAGAAAAAAGCCGCCTAGGTTTTTGGTAAGTTTTATCTGAGCATTTTTTGAGTTTGGCAACTAGCAAATAAATTGTTGCGATTAGCATAAAAAAAACTTGACTAATGTTCAGTAAATTCTTACTACTCTTGCTCCGCTTTAAAAGAAGATAGTTATTAAATTTTTTGAAGATTAAATATTGTTAGGCATAAAATGCAAAAACAGAGAATTAGAATCAGACTCAGAGCATTCGACCATCGCATGGTTGATCAGTCTGCGCTTGAGATAGTCAATACGGCTAAGAGAACAGGTGCTCAGGTTAAAGGCCCAGTTCCTCTTCCTAGAAGAATACAGAAGTTTACTGTAAACCGTTCTCCGCACATCGATAAGAAGTCGAGAGAGCAGTTTGAGATGAGAACTCATAAGAGACTGATTGACATCATTGAGCCAACTCCTCAAACGGTAGATGCGCTTATGAAGCTAGATCTTTCCTCTGGTGTTAATGTCGAAATTAAACTTGCGGGAGTAAACCAGTGAGAACGGGACTTGTAGGTAAAAAAGTTGGTATGACTCGTCTTTTTGATGAGTTTGGACAGCATGTTCCAGTTACTGTGATAGATGTTTCTGGCTGTGTTGTTGTTGGAAAGAGAACTGAAGATAAAGACGGCTATAATGCTTTGATGATTGGCTATGGGAAGGCTAATGTTAAAAGGCTTGCAAAGTCTCAAAAAGAAAAATTTGCAAAAGCTGGGGTTGAAGCAAGGGCTAAAACAGTTGAATTCAGAGTTGCTAATGATGCAATGGTTGATGTTGGTTCTGAAATTCTAGCTAATCATTTTGTTGATGGTCAGTATATAGATGTCTCAGGAACCAGTATTGGTAAAGGTTTTGCTGGTGCGATGAAGCGTCACAACTTTAGAGGTCTTGAAGCATCGCACGGTGTTTCTATTTCGCATCGTTCGCATGGTTCTACTGGTGGAAGGCAAGATCCAGGTAAGGTGTTTAAAAATAAGAAAATGGCTGGACATATGGGGCAGGTTAGAGTAACCACCCAAAATCTTCAGTTGGTGCAATCAGATGCAGAAAGAGGCCTTCTTTTTGTTAAGGGTGCTGTACCTGGTTCAAAAGGCGATTATGTTTTTGTCAGTGATGCAGTAAAGCGTATGCCTCCTGCTGATGTGCCATTCCCAGCTTCTGTTAAGAAATCTGCAAGTGCTGAAAGCAACAAGGCGTCTGAGCCAGCTGCTGAAGGCGTTGAGCAAAGCGAATCAAGTCAGGGTTAAGTGTTATGAAAGCGAAAGTAATTACATTAGATAATAAGCCTGCTGGTGATGTTGAGTTGAGTGATTCTATTTTTGCTCTTCCTGCAAGAAAAGACATTCTGCACAGAGTGGTTGAATGGCAGAGATCAAAGGCTCGTTCAGGCAATCATAAAACTAAAGGCATCAGCGAAATTAGCGGTACAACCAAAAAGCCTTATAAACAAAAAGGTACAGGTAACGCGCGTCAAGGTTCTCTCAGATCTCCTCAGATGAGGGGCGGTGCCGTGATATTTGGCCCAGTAGTTAGAAGTCACGAGTATGATTTACCAAAGAAAATCAGAAAGTTAGGTCTTAAAACCGCGCTTTCTGTAAAGAATTCATCTGGCAAGCTCGCTTTTATAGATGAAGCAAAGTTAGAATCATCTAAAACTAAAGATCTTCTTTCTAAATTGAGTGCACTAGGCTGGACATCTGTATTGTTTATTGATGGCGATAAAGTTGATGATTCATTCAAGAATGCAGCGGCAAACTTGTATAGAGTTGATGTGCTTCCTCAAATTGGTGCCAATGTTTTGGATATTCTGAAACATGATATGGTTGTTATTACTAAAAGTGGTCTTGAGTTGCTGGAGGCTCGTTTAAAATGATAGGCAAGAAAAAGAAAAAAGTTGAAAGCAAAGTTGAAGCGAAGCACTTTGATGTAATAGTTGCTCCAGTTGTTACTGAGAAGTCAACTACGCTTTCAGAAATGAATAAATATGTATTTAAGGTAAAGCCAGAAACTACAAAGTCTTCTGTTAGAGAGGCTGTAGAGGCTATTTTTAACGTTAAAGTGTTGAAAGTTAATACCATAAATGTTGCGGGAAAAATTAAAAGAACTCGCGGTATAATTGGTAAGCGTTCAGACTACAAAAAGGCCATTGTAACATTGGCTGAAGGTCAAACACTTGATATGACTGCGGGAGTATAAAGATGGCTTTAAAAGCTCATAGACCAGTCACAGCAGGAACTAGACAGCTAGTTCAGATTGACAGAAGTGAACTATGGAAGGGGTCTCCAGAGAAAACTTTGGTTGAAGGCCTTAAGAAAACTGGTGGTAGAGATAACTTCGGTCACATCTCAACCCGTCATATAGGTGGTGGTCACAAAAAGAAATACAGAATTGTTGACTTCAAGAGAAGTAAAAAGAATGTTGAAGCAACAGTTGAAAGAATTGAGTACGATCCAAATAGATCTGCTTTTATTGCGTTAATAACTTACACAGATGGTGAGAAGTCATATATCATTGCGCCGCAAAAGCTACAAAAAGGCGATAAGGTTATTGCTGGAGATAATGTTGATATCAAACCAGGAAACGCAATGCCCCTTAAGAATATTCCTGTTGGTACGATTGTTCACAACGTTGAGCTAAAAGTTGGTGCAGGCGGTCAAATCGCAAGATCTGCTGGTTCTTATGTTCAGCTTATTGGTAAAGACGGTGCGTATGTAATGTTAAAGCTACGTTCAGGTGAAGTTAGAATGACTCGCGCTGAATGCTTGGCAACGATTGGTGCGGTTTCTAATCCTGATCACCAAAATGAAGTAACTGGCAAAGCAGGCCGCTCAAGATGGAAGGGTGTTCGCCCAACCGTTAGAGGTACTGCGATGAACCCAGTAGATCACCCACATGGTGGTGGTGAAGGTAAAACTTCAGGCGGTCGTCATCCTGTTACTCCATGGGGTAAGAGCACAAAGGGTAAGAAAACTCGTAAGAATAAGTCAACTGACAGGTTGATTGTTAGAAGAAGAAACAAGTAAAGGAATAAGTAAGTGGCACGTTCAGTTTGGAAAGGTCCTTTTGTTGATAACTATCTGCTTAACAAAGTTGAGCAAGCTAGAAAAGCTACAAAGAATACTGTTATTAAGACTTGGTCTCGTAGATCAACAATCTTACCTCAGTTCGTAGGATTAACATTTGGAGTTCACAACGGAAACAAATTTGTTCCAGTGTTGGTATCAGAAGATATGGTAGGACATAAATTTGGTGAGTTTTCACCAACCAGAACCTATCATGGACACGGTGCTGACAAGAAGAAAAAGTAATAATGCAAATAAGTATTGATTTGAGGAATTGAAATGGGTAAACCAGCAACAGCCAGAAGATTAGAAGACAACGAAGCTATGGCTTTCGTGAGAGTAGTTCGCACTAGTCCGCAGAAAGTAAACTTAGTTGCTCAAATGATAAGAGGCATGAAGGCGAGTGAAGCACTGGCACAGCTGACCTTCTCTAAAAAAGCGGTAGCAGTTGATGTTAAGAAGGCTTTACAGTCAGCTATTGCTAATGCTGAGAACAATCACATGCTAGATGTTGATAAGCTGTATGTTGCTGAGGCTTATGTTGGAAAGTCTTTTTCAATGAAAAGATTTATGGCAAGAGGTCGCGGAAGAGCGAGTAGAATTACAAAGCAATATAGCAATCTTAAAGTTATTGTACGTGAGACTGAAAAATCAGGAGATAATGAATAATGGGTCAAAAAGTAATACCAATAGGTTTTAGGCTAGGTGTCAATCGTACATGGGATTCACGCTGGTATGCTGATAAGGATTATGCAGATAAACTACATCAAGATCTTGCAATCAAGAAGTATATCAAAGCTAAATTAGGATTTGCTGGCATCAGCAAAATCGTGATTGAGCGTCCAGCAAAGAAGGCAATAGTATCAATTCATACTGCAAGGCCGGGTGTTGTAATCGGTAAAAAAGGTTCTGATATTGAAAAAATTAAGGCTGACGTTTCTAAAATTGTAGGTGATGAAGTAAGCCTGAATATTGTTGAGATTAGAAAGCCAGAAACTGATGCTAAGTTGATTGCTGAAAGCATAGCTCAGCAGTTAGAAAGAAGAGCTTCTTTCAGAAGAGCTATGAAAAGATCAATGCAGTCAGCAATGAGACTTGGTGCACTTGGAATTAGAATTAATATTTCAGGCCGTCTAAGCGGTGCTGAGATCGCAAGGATGGAGTGGTATCGTGAGGGCAGGGTTCCTTTGCATTCACTTCGTGCAGATATAGATTATGCAAGGGCTACATCGCTTACTGCGTATGGTATTATTGGTATTAAAGTTTGGGTCTATAAAGGTGAGATATTGGAGCACGATCCAATGGCTCATGATAAGAGATTATTTGACTCAAATCAGGTTAGAAGCTAATTGGAATCGCAAGGAAGAATTTAAATGCTTAGTCCAAAGAAAACAAAATACAGAAAAGCCCACAAAGGCAAAATTCACGGTAACGCAAAAGGCGGTACGGAACTAGCTTTCGGTGAGTATGCTCTTAAAGCAACTCAAGCTGGCAGAATTACTGCAAGACAGATAGAAGCAGCGCGTAGGGCTACTTCTAGATATGTTAAAAGAGCTGGCCGTATGTGGATTAGAATTTTTCCGGATGTTCCAGTTTCCCGCAAACCAGCAGAGGTTAGAATGGGTAGCGGTAAAGGTACTCCAGAATATTGGGTGTGCCGAGTAAAGCCTGGAAGAATTATGTTTGAACTCGACGGTGTGCCAGCGGAAGTTGCGCGCGAGGCTTTTGGAAGAGCTGCTGCAAAGTTGCCTATCAAAACACGTTTTATTGCACGCCCAACAGAAGCGATATAGGGGTATTATGAAATTCTCAGAAATTAAAACAAAATCATTAGAAGATCTTAAGCAGATGCTTGTGGATTTGAAGCGTGAGCAGTTTAATCTTCGTTTCCAGAAGGTTAGTGGAGAGTTGTCTTCATTTGCGCGCTTTAGACAGACAAGAAAAGATATTGCTCGCGTTAAGACTCTTATGAATCAAAATAAAAAAGCTAAGGAAGCCTAAGGATGCCAAAACGTATTTTAGAAGGCGTGGTTGTAAGTAATAAGACTGATAAGACTGTAACTGTTAAAGTTGAGCGTCTTGTTAAGCACCCTATATATAAAAAGATTATCAAGCGTTCTAAGAAATATGCTGCGCATGATCCTGAAAACCGTATGCAAATTGGAGATACAGTTTCAATTCAGGAATGCAGGCCGATTTCTAAGACCAAGACTTGGCAAGTTGTTTATTCTAATTAATAGTTACGGCTAGGAGTGTTGAGATGATACATGTTGAAACAGAAATGGAAGTAGCCGATAACTCAGGTGCAAGAAGGGTTGCTTGCATTAAGGTTTTGGGTGGTTCAAAAAGGAAGTGCGCTTCTGTAGGGGATATAGTTGTTGTATCTGTGAAAGATGCAATTCCAAAAGGTAAAGTTAAAAAGGGCGATGTTCACAGAGCTGTTATAGTTCGCACAGCGCAGGCCGTAAAAAGAATTGACGGCAGTGCAATTCGCTTCGATAAGAACGCAGCAGTGCTTATAAACAAGCAAGGTGAACCTATCGGAACTCGTATATTTGGCCCAGTTACAAGAGAGCTAAGAGCTAAGAAGTTTATGAAAATTATATCACTAGCGCCGGAGGTGCTTTAAAATGTCACTGAGAATTAAAAAAGGCGATCAAGTCGTTGTTCTTACTGGTAAAGATAAGGGCAAAAAAGGCAGTGTTGTGAAGATGATTAACGCTGAATCTAGAGTAGTTGTTTCAGGCGTTAATATCGTTAAAAAGCACAAGAAAGCTAACAGATTTGCGGCAGGTGGAATTGAAGAAGTAGAGGCTTCTATACATGTCTCTAATGTTGCTTTGATTGATCCTAAAGATGGCAAGCCAACACGCTTTGGTGTGAAGACTTTGTCAGATGGTAAAAAAGTCAGATTTGCAAAAAGATCTGGCGAAGTTTTAGATTTATAATGTTAATTTTGTGAGTTACAAAAATGGCTGAGCAAGCTAGATTACATAAACAATATCTCGAGAAAGTAGTTCCTGAGCTTCAGAAAAAGTTCGGCTATGAGAATGTTATGCAGATTCCACGTATTGAGAAAATAGTTATCAATATGGGGGTTGGCGAGGCTGTGGCTGATGGTAAGATTATTGATGTTGCCGTTTCAGAATTAGCTGCAATATCAGGTCAGAAGCCAGTTAAGACTCGTTCAAAGAAATCTATTGCAGGTTTTAAAATCCGTGAAGGCCTTGAAATTGGCTGTAAGGTAACTCTTCGCAAGAAAAGAATGTATGAATTTCTAGATCGCTTTATCAATATTGCTCTGCCAAGGGTTAAAGATTTTAGAGGCATAAGCCCTAAAAACTTTGATGGAAGAGGCAATTTCGCTATGGGTGTTAAGGAGCAAATCATTTTCCCTGAAATCAATTACGATAGAATTGATAAAATTCGCGGTATGGATGTAATAATTGTTACAACAGCAAAGAATGACAATGAAGCAAGAGAGCTTCTCAGAGCATTCAATATGCCGTTCACAAATTAATAATAAATGAGGAAGACCAAAAGGTGGCAAAAACAAGTTCTATAGAGAGAAACAACAAGCGTCGCAGACTTTCTGAAAAGCACTCAAAAAAGAGAGCGGAACTCAAGGAAGTAATCAAAAATAAATCTACTCCGATTGAAGAGAGATTTGCTGCTTCGTTGAAATTGGCAGAACTTCCTAGAAATGGTTCAAGAACGAGAATAAGAAATCGTTGTGAACTATCTGGCCGCCCACGTGGTTTTTATCGTAAACTTAAAATGTCGAGAATTGCTCTTAGAGAACTAGCTTCTTTGGGTGAAATTCCTGGTATGATTAAATCAAGCTGGTAATAGTAAGGAGATAATGAAATGAGTTCAAACGATCTTTTATCAGATATGTTAACCAGAATCAGGAATGGACAAAGAGCTAATCTTGCCCACGTTAACTCGCCTTCTTCAAAATTGTTGAAAGGTGTACTTGAAGTTTTAAAAAATGATGGTTATATTCGCGACTATTCGCAAGAAGAAATCAACGGAAAACCTAGTTTAAGAATTGAACTTAAATATTATGACGGTGAGCCTGTCATTAAAACCCTAAAGAGAGTCTCAAAACCTGGAAGAAGGTTATACTCAAAAATAGGAGATATGTTTAAAGTTCACAATGGTTTAGGAATTTCTATTCTGTCAACTTCTAAAGGTGTTATGTCTGATCATGATGCAAGAAATCAGAATGTTGGCGGCGAAGTTCTTTGTAGCGTATTTTAGTTTGTAATTGGAGTTTATTGTTATGTCACGAGTTGGTAAAGTACCTGTAGAGCTTCCTCAAGGGGTTGAAGTGAAAACCTCTGAAGGGAAAATTGTGGTTACAGGAAAGCTAGGTAAACTTGAGACTCCTGTAAATGAGCATGTAGTAATGCAAGTTGAGAGTGGAAGAGTGGTTTTATCACCTGCTAACGATACTAAGCTCGCAAGAACTATGTGGGGCACAGTTAGAAGCATCTTGAATGGAATGGTAACTGGAGTTTCTTCGGGATTCACAAAAAGACTTGAAATTCAGGGTGTTGGTTACAGATCTGCTGTCGACAGCAATAACATACTGACATTGTTCTTAGGCTATTCACATGAAATAAAATATGCGATTCCTGAAGGAGTGAAAGTTGTATGCGAGAAGCCAACAACAATCGTTTTAAGTGGAATCAATAAGCAGCTTATTGGGCAAGTTGCATCTGAGATTAGATCTTTCCGCAAGCCAGAGCCATACAAAGGTAAAGGTATTCGTTATGAAGGCGAGAAGATTCGTATGAAAGAAGGCAAGAAAAAATAATTTAAAGAAGATATTAAAATGGCAAACCAACAAAATTTATTTGAGAGACGTAAAAACAGAGTTAGGTTCAGCATTAGACAAAGGGCTAAAGATCGCCTTCGTCTGTCTGTTTACCGTAGTAATTCAAATATTTATGCTCAGGTTATTGATGATAAATCAGGCAAGACACTTGTAAGTGCATCAAGCCTAGATAAAGATCTTAAAAAAGCAGTTAAGTCTGGTGCGAACATTCAGTCTGCTGTTGAAGTTGGGAAGTTGATTGCTGAGCGTGCTAAGAAAGCAAAGATTACTGAGGTTGTTTTTGATCGTGGCGGCTACATTTATCATGGCAGAGTCAAGGCTTTGGCTGATGCGGCTCGTGAAGCAGGTTTGAATTTTTAATATATTACAAAATAGGCTTAGGATTAGTTAATGGCAAAAGGTGCTGAAAATAGACAAGAAGTTGAACTTGTAGACAGACTTATTACAGTCAATCGCGTTTCTAAAGTGGTAAAGGGCGGTAAACGCTTTGGTTTTTCTGCTTTGGTGATTGTAGGAGATGGCAAAGGTAAAGCTGGCTATGGTATGGGCAAGGCTCGCGAAGTTTCAGATGCTGTTAAGAAAGCTACTGAAGCCGCTAAGAAAGCTATGATAAGAGTTCCTCTAAGAGAAGGGCGCACTATACACCACGATATGAAAGGCCGCTTTGGTTCAGGCTCTGTGGTTATTCGTTCAGCTCAGTCGGGTACTGGCATTATTGCTGGCGGTCCAATGCGTGCAGTTTTTGAAGCACTTGGAATTCAAGACGTTGTTGCAAAGTCAATCGGTTCTGCTAATCCGCATAACATGGTTAAAGCAACCTTTGATGCACTAAAGAATATTAAATCTCCGCGCGCGATTGCAAGCAAAAGGGGAATGAAGATTGGTGATATTATTTCTCGCCGTGAGGGAGCAACAGCTTCTTCTGTAAAAGATTCAGGAAAAGAAGCCGCTTAGGAGAATAGAAAATGGTTGATAGTAAAAAAGTAAAAACAAAAGAAGCTACAGAGACAACTGCAAAGAAAGCTAGCGTATCTGCAAAGCCTGTAAAGAAAGTTGCTAAGTCTGGTGCTACTGTTAAGGTGAAGCAAATTGGCAGTCCTATTGGTCGTAAAGACTATCAGGAAAAAACTCTTATTGGTTTAGGTTTGAACAAAATGCATCGTGTAAGAGAACTTGAAGATACTCCTTCTGTGCGTGGGATGATAAACAGAGTCAAGCATCTAGTTCAAGTTGTTGATTAAGAAGATTATATTATTTTTAGGAATTTGAAAAATGAAACTCAATGAATTAAGCGATAACAAAGGCGCAAGATACAAAGCCAAAAGACTCGGTAGGGGTATAGGTTCTGGCAAGGGAAAAACCTCTGCTCGTGGTGGCAAAGGCCAAACAGCAAGAACTGGTGTGGCTGTTCGCAATTTTGAGGGTGGTCAGACTCCTATTTATATGCGTCTTCCAAAAAGAGGCTTTACAAGCAGAAACAAAGAATTTTTTGAAATTCTTAATGTTGGCGACATTCAGAAGCTGGTTGATAGAGGTATTTTTAAAGCAAAGGATGAGATCAGCAAAGATTCTTTGGTAGAAAAAGGTGTATTCAAGAAAAGCTCGAAAGAAGTTAAGTTACTTGCAAAGGGTGAGCTTAAAGTTGCTGTGAACTTGACTGTAGCTAAGGCATCTAAGGCAGCGGTTGAAGCTGTTAGTAAGTCTGGGGGCAAAGTTAATGTTCTTGCTACTTCAGTTGCGGCTGAGTAAATTAATACAAATAAGTTTTAAAATATAACTAGCTGCGGTAAAAATGGCATCTTTGGCCGAAAGATTAGCATCAAACATTAGCATGGATACTATTGGTCGTGCTACAGAACTTAAGAAAAGAATCTGGTTTGTGCTGGGTGCTTTGATAGTATATAGAATAGGAACTTATATACCCCTTCCTGGAATTGACTCTAAAGTTCTGGCTGAAATTTTTAATCAAAATCAAGGCGGCATTCTTGGCATGTTTAATATGCTTGCGGGCGGCGCAGTGCACAGAATGACTATATTTGCATTGAATATAATGCCGTATATTTCAGCTTCTATTATTATCCAACTGCTTACGGTTGTTTCCAAAAACTTGGAGGCTCTAAAGAAAGAGGGCGAGTCTGGCAGAAAGAAGATTAACCAATACACTAGGTATGGAACAGTTTTTCTTGCAGCAATTCAGGGCTTCGGCATAGCTGTTGGACTTGAAGGCATGCAGGGATCAGCGGGTTCAGTTGTTACTGATGCGGGTCTTTATTTTAGGATTACTACTGTTATTACTTTGGTCGGTGGAACGGTATTTTTAATGTGGCTTGGGGAGCAAATTACCTCTAGAGGAATTGGCAACGGCATTTCGCTAATTATATTTGCGGGTATTGTCGCTGAACTTCCGCGCGCTCTGGTTACTACGTTTGAGCTTGGCAGAAAAGGCGCAGTTGAAACTGGGCTAATAATTTTAATAGTATTTATTGCGCTCGCACTCATTGCTCTAATTGTTTATGTGGAAAGGGCACAACGTAGAATCATCGTTCAATATCCTAAAAGGCAGGTTGGCAATAAATTGTATGCTGGGGAAAACACGCATATGCCTTTAAAGATTAATACTGCTGGTGTTATTCCGCCTATATTTGCAAGCTCTATATTGCTTTTGCCTCTTACAATTGCAAACTTTAACCAGGGTGGAGATTCTGAGTTTGTTTCGTTCATCACAACTTATTTGGGACACGGCAAACCTCTTTACATTGCCCTTTATATTGCTGCGATCGTATTTTTCTGCTTCTTTTATACAGCGATAGTATTCAATGCGAATGAAACGGCTGATAATTTAAAGAAATATGGTGGATTTATTCCAGGAATTAGGCCAGGTAAGAATACGTCAGAGTATTTTGATCACGTTCTAACTAGACTAACTGTGATTGGCGCGCTTTATCTTTCTTTGGTTTGCGTCATGCCTGAGATATTGATTTCTCAGTATTCTATCCCATTTTATCTGGGCGGAACTAGTCTTTTGATTGTTGTAAATGTTTGTATCGATACCGTTGGTCAGATACAGTCGCACTTGTTTGCTCATCAATATGAGGGGCTAATCAAAAAAGCAAAGCTCAAAGGAAAGAAGTAGTGAGAATCGTTCTATTTGGTGCTCCAGGAGCAGGGAAGGGAACTCAAGCTGAGAGATTGCAAGATACATTCGGCTTAAGCAAAATATCTACGGGTGATATGCTGAGAGCTGCAGTGGCAAAAGGGTCTGATTTAGGCACCAAAGCTGCTGAATATATGAATAAAGGTGCGCTGGTTCCTGATGATGTAATGATTGGCATGATCCGAGAAGTTATTTTATCGGGTGCAAAAGAATTTGTTCTTGACGGTTTTCCAAGAACGCTAGCGCAGGCAGAAGCGCTGGATAAAATGTTAAATGAGATATCATTGCCTTTAGACGCGGTTATTGAAATGAAGGTTGATGATGATATTCTAGTTGAAA
Organism: uncultured Rickettsiales bacterium; assembly: GCA_964484565.1. Taxonomy (GTDB): domain Bacteria; phylum Pseudomonadota; class Alphaproteobacteria; order Rickettsiales; family CAZAGG01; genus CAZAGG01. The sequence continues at coordinate 66,311 of CAZAGG010000005.1, forward strand.
GAATTTCGGGGCGTTTTGCATGCAGCGATTGTTCAACTGGTTATCATGATAAGTATAAACCAACTAAAGTTGATGGTGTATGCGATAATTGTGGTGGAAAGAATTTTATTCGCCGTGCTGATGATAATGCTGAAACGGTTGCAAAAAGATTGGTTGCTTATAATCAGCAGACAGCTCCTTTGCTTCCTTTTTATAAGCAAAAAGGCCTGTTATTTACGGTTAATGGAATGCTTCCGATTGAATTAGTAACTAAAGAAATAAATTCTATATTCGAAAGTGGTTTAAAAAGGTTGACTTCAGTTTAATTAACCGTATTATTCCGCTTCTTTGAAAAAACTGATTGATTGTTCATTATTTTAGGAGATAAGCAAAGTGGCTCGTATAGCGGGTGTCAATATCCCAACACAAAAAAGGCTAGTGATAGCCCTCACATATATTTATGGAATCGGTAATATTAGATCTAAAGAAATATGTGAAAAAACAGGCATTGATCCTAGTAAGCGCGTAAATAAACTTTCCGATGCGGAAGTTTTGAAAATTCGTGAGCTAATTGATAGAGATTATCAAGTGGAAGGTGAGCTTAGAAGAAGCGTTTCAATGAACATCAAGCGTTTGATGGATCTAGGTTGCTACAGAGGTTTGCGCCATAGAAGAGGTCTTCCAGTTCGTGGACAGAGAACTCACACAAACGCTCGCACTCGTAAAGGTAAAGCCGTTGCGATTGCAGGTAAGAAAATTGCAAGCAAGAAATAATTGATAGGTTGAACTAGAAATGGCTAACGAAAGCACAGCAAGAATTAAAAGACGTGAACGCAAAAATATCATTGCGGGCGTTGCTCACATAAATGCAACTTTTAATAATACGATAGTTACCATCACAGATATGCAGGGTAATGCAATATCTTGGTCAACTTCAGGTAACAACGGCTTTAAAGGTTCTAGAAAATCTACTCCATATGCAGCGCAGGTTGCGGCGGAAGTAGCGGGTAAAAAAGCTCAAGAACATGGTATGAAAACACTCGAGGTAGAAGTTAAAGGTCCAGGTAGCGGAAGGGAATCAGCACTAAGAGCTCTGCAAGCTATCGGTTTCACTGTAACATCTATTAGAGATATTACGCCGATTCCTCACAACGGATGTCGTCCACCAAAGAGACGTCGCGTTTAATGGGTGGTTGGTAAATATTTTTAACACTTAAAGTATTATTGGGTAAAAATGCGCACGGTTAACGCAGTAGTAAGTAAAAATTGGCACGATCTTATTAAGCCTTCTAAATTAGAAGTCGAGATTGATAAGAATAATCCTAACTTTGCAGAGGTTACGGCTGAACCTTTAGAGCGTGGTTTTGGAACAACTCTTGGTAACTCTTTGAGAAGAATTTTACTTTCTTCGCTGAGAGGTGCTGCTGTTACTGGTGTTAGAATCGAAGGCGTGGTGCATGAGTTTTCTACCATCACAGGCGTTAGAGAAGATGTGACAGACATTATCCTAAATTTAAAATCACTTGCTATTCGTCATCACGGCACTGAGAGAAGAAAATTAAATCTCAATGTTACTGGCCCTGCGGTTGTTACCGCTGGCATGATTGAAGCTGGCCATGATGTGGAAATAGTGAATAAAGATCTATTCATTTGTAACCTCGATAAAGGTGCAAAACTGAATATGGAACTTTATATTGAAACAGGTAAGGGATATGTTCCAGCTAATCAGAACCGTCCTGAAGATGCGCCTATTGGGCTAATTCCAGTAGATTCTATCTTCAGCCCAGTAAAGAAAGTTTCTTTTAAAATCGAAAATGCTCGTGTTGGCCAAGTTACAGACTATGATAAACTCATATTGTCTTTAGAAACCAATGGAACAGTAACTCCAGATGATGCAATCGCTCTTGCTGCAAGAATCATGCAAGATCAGTTGCAGCTTTTCATCAACTTTGAGGAGGCGAAGCCAGACTTCAAAGAAGATAAAGAGCCTGAGTTGAAGTTTAATCCGTATCTTCTTAAAAGAGTTGATGAACTTGAGCTTTCTGTGCGTTCGGCAAACTGCCTCAAAAACGATAATATCGTTTATATTGGCGACTTGGTTCAAAAAAGTGAAGCGGAGATGCTAAAAACTCCAAACTTTGGTAGAAAATCACTTAATGAGATAAAAGAAGTGCTAACAGCTATGGGTTTAAGGCTTGGTATGGAAGTTACCAACTGGCCACCAGAAAATATTGATGACTTGGTCAAGAAGTATAGCGAAGAGCAATATTAGTTTTTATTATTTTTTAAATTTGAATTGAATTATAAGGGTTTCTTAAAATGAGACACGGAATGACTGGCAGAAAGTTTAACCGCAGAACAGAGCATAGAATGTCTATGATCTCTAATCTTGCTGTTTCGCTTATCACCCATGAGCAGATTTTTACAACTCTGCCAAAAGCAAAAGATCTTAAACCATATGTTGAGAAGCTAATCACGCTTGGCAAAAGAGGCGATCTGCACGCGAGACGTCAAGCATTATCAATTGTTGGTGTTGCTAACAAAGCAGCTGTAGAGAAGCTATTCAGCGTTCTTGCAACTAGATATAAAGATCGTAATGGTGGCTATACAAGAGTTCTAAAAGCTGGTTTTAGAACTGGTGATATGGCTCCTATGGGAATGATTGAACTTGTAGATAGAGATGTTAATGCGAAAGGTGCAGTAAATACTTCAGTAGCTACAGAAGATAAGGTTATCGAAAAAGGTCCATACGCTAAACAAGAATCAGCGGAAGTTGTAGAAGCTACTGAGAAAAAGACAAAAACTTCCACAAAGAAGAAAAGTGAAGATAAAGCAGAAACAGAAGAATAGTCTGTTTCCACGCAATAACATAAAAGCGGCTGTTGGTTCAACCCAGCCGCTTTTTTTGTGTTTGATATAAGAAGTTTAGCCTTTGGGAAAATGTCTTGGGGATATATAGTATTATAATTGCGTGGAGCTAAAGAGGCGATACTAAACTTGTGCACAGCTCAAAAACTTTGTTAATGTCTCCAACCTGTTTGTGAAGCACTATAGAAAATATGTTGCCTACTTCTTCTGTATACCATGTCTCAAGTATAAATCGTATACTATCTTACAAGAATATATCCCCTATTTTCTGGCAGGAGCGACAGGAATCGAACCCGCAACCCCCGGTTTTGGAGACCGGTGCTCTACCAATTGAGCTACACTCCTTTAATGAACAAAGAATACTATTCGATTAGCAGTTTATTTGCAACTTTATTTCGAGCCGCCTGCTTTACTAACCGCATCTTTAACAGCCTGTTTGCTTAAAAGTTCAGGAAGAACAAAGCCTTCTGGATAAAAAGGGCTGTAAACAACGTTGAAAGGAATTCCATATCTTTGATGTTTTGCGAGATAAGCTGAGATATTACTGTCGCGATTTGTCCAATCAGCTTGTATCATGATAACGTTATTATCGCGCATGAAAGATAATATCTCTGGAGTTTCTGTAACTAGCAACTTATTTGCTTTGCAGGTAACACACCAATCGGCTGTGACATCTATGAATACAATTCTTCCATCTTGAACATAGGATGAAATTTTTGACTCATCAAACGGAAGCCAAATTTCTGAATTCACATGATGAACTGGGCTTTGCTTCTCCATTCTTCCTGTTGATATGAAGACAAATGACGCTACTAATAAGATGAAAAGAGCCTTGAAATGCCCTCTTCCTAAAAGAGGATGTTCTTTAAGCAGCCACAACTTCAGAATGATGGCAATCAAGCTCACCGCAGCAATTAACGCAGTATAAGCTCCAAGTTGTCCACTTAATACCCATATCAGCCATGCGGCTGTTAAAAGTAAAAACCAGCCTAGTACGATTTTCATCCAGTTCATCCATGAGCCAGCCTTAGGCATAAATCTCATTAAGGACGGAAAAATGGCAAAAATTAAATAAGGAGTTGCAAGTCCAAGACCCATTATCATAAAGGTGATAAGAATATCATAAGAATCACCTGATATGGCAAATCCTATAGCTGTTCCTAAAAAAGGTGCTGTGCACGGCGTTGCAAGCAATGTGGCTAGTGCTCCAGATAAAAAGTCTTTCCAGAAAGACGGCTGATTATTCTTTGCAGGCATGGAAGAACCAATCCTTCCACCGATAAATTGCGGTAGAGAAAACTCAAACATCCCCCACATGTTGCAGGCAAAAATCACTAGAATGAAAGCAAGGGATAAAATGAAAAATGGTTCTTGAAAGTGAAATCCCCAACCAACTGATTTACCAGCATACTTTAGGGATATGGTAATTGTTGCCAAAACCAGAAATGAAAATAAAATGCCGAGCGATGCGTTAAAGAAGCTCTTTCTGATTTCTTTCTTGTGCTCTCCAGATAGTTTTAGAAAGCTGATAATCTTTAGTGATAATACAGGCAAAACACAGGGCATGACATTAAGAATTAAGCCCCCTAAAAATGCGAATAGTAATATTGTCGCAAGTGATAGACCTTCAAAAACCTCTGAATTTGCTGCAGAGCCCTCTGTGGCTTCGGAGTTCAAATTTTCTTTTGATGCAAAATAAAAAGATCTGCCGCTATCTGTAAATGTATAAGAAATTTTATCGGGGGATATATTAGCTGAAGGGTTTTCAGAGTAATCAAACTCAAAAATTACCCTTCCATTATTTTTTTGGTTAGTAATTTCGGGAGTAGGAAAAGCAGGCAGGTTGCCTTCTAAAAACAAATCTGGGTTTTTGAATTCTCTTTCATTTCCTTCTAGTTTAGAGACTACTTCAATTGTTAGTTTGTTATTTTCATACGATGCTTTGGCAATTTCAATAAAACCTCCAGTTTTATCGGAAGGAATTTTTGCCATAGCTTGCGTGCTAAGTTCGTTTGCTTGCTCATCAACTTTTTTAGTTGATACCAAAACCTTTCCGCTAACAGGAACGCAAACATCACTGCAAACCATATAATCAATATTGAAAGTCAGTAATTCTGGTATTTTTAGATTAATCTTTATCGGAAACAGCACTTCATCAAAATATCCATGTGTGTTGATTCCATATTCAGATATTCTTGAGGGATAAGGCCATAGAATCTTGATATTTTTCTCTACATTCTCGCCATTGAGTTCATTGACTGATAGTCTAAGCGGAAGGCCAGATTCTCCAGCGTTTCTCCAATATGTGTGCCATCCATCTTCCAGTTCGATTTTTAAAACAAAGTCATGCTCTTCTGTTTCATTATTGTAACCAACATAAAACATTTCAGCTTTAGAGTTCTGTGTTTCAAAAGAATTCTGCAAAGCAAATGAAAAAGAGGGAAACAAGCCAGCAAACATTATTGCCAGTGCGAAAAAAATCGAAAACTTTGTCTTTAAATATTCAAACATAATACCTATATAATGTAGGTAACTTAAATTTTCAAAGAATATGCTATATCCTGACCAAACAAATGACAATTCTGGATATCTAACAGGACAACTTCTAATCGCAACCCCTTCTATCACGGGTTCTTGCTTTTATCGTTCGGTTATATACATCTGCGTTCATAACAGCGATGGAGCAATGGGGATCGTTATCAATCAAATCATTAATAATGTATCTGTGAAAGATGTATTAAAGCAACTTGGCATCAAACTTGGGGTTTTGAAAGGCGACATTCCAGTTCATTTCGGTGGGCCTTTAGAGCCAGCGAGAGGATTCGTTCTGCATACAGACGATTATAAGAAGCAAGAAACTTTACTCATCAGAAATGGCATGGCTCTTACTTCCAGTATTGATATTTTAAAAGATATTTCAGATGGTTCTGGGCCTTCAAGATCGATATTGGCACTTGGCTATTCAGGTTGGTCAGCAGGACAATTAGAAGCTGAAATTGAGCAAAACAGTTGGATAACCGCCCCTTCAACTGATGAGCTTATCTTTGAAAAAGGAGTTCGTGAAAAGTGGTTGATTGCCGCTGAATCAATAGGTGTTGACTTGCTTAAGCTATCGCCTTCTGCTGGCCATGCATAAATTCATTGGCAAGTAACATCTTTTTTCTCGCGACTCCCCATCTATAGCCGCTTACATCGCCATTACTTCTAACCACTCTATGGCATGGTATCAGCAGGGAAACATTATTTGCGGCGCAAGCATTCGCTACAGCCCTATAACCTTTTGGTTTATCTAACCTAGTTGCTAACTGTTTATATGTAAGTGTTTGACCCACAGGGATTTTCATCAGTTCTTGCCACACTCTCTTTTGAAAGTCTGTTCCGCTTAAATCAATATCTAGGTTTGATTTAAATGATGATGGATTATTTATAAAATCCTTAATCACTTGCTGATATTCGTTCAGTTTTTTGTCGTTTTCGTCATTCACGCTATCAGGAAAAAGCTCTGCAAATTCATTTATCATTACATCTGTGGATTTTTTATTGTCATCACAAAGTGCAAGAAAGCATATCTTATTACCATTTCGTGCAAGAAGAATATTCCCCATTTCACTTGCAAATATTTTATATGTGGCCATTATTTCCTCCACTATTATAATTATTCTTATCCCGTAAGTTTATTTTAAATTCAGAAATATGCAATGATAAGTGAGATAAAATCTAAATTAGAGCAGCGTTACCTTCTTCTTGCCGATCTTAAAGGGTTTAAAAGGTTTTTGAGGGCGTTTTTCTTCGGTGGAGTTAGTGCACTTGCCTTTGCACCAACTTTTATAACTATTGCTTATGTAATTGGATACACAGCGCTTGCTTGGCTTATTTTTAGTAGTGCAAGTCGTAAACAGATGGCAAACAGCCTTTTTGGGTTCTTCTTTGGTCAATATTTTGTTGGATTTTACTGGATATCTATTTCGCTTTTAACGGAGCCAGAAAAATTTGCGTGGATGATTCCTTTCTCATCAAGCCTTTTGCCTATTTTTATATCTCTGCTTTTTGCCGTTCCGCTGTCACTTCTTTACGGCGTGATTACGAAAGCATCATCAAGTTATGGAAAGATTCTAATTATTAGTGCAGCTTTATCGCTTTCTGAAGTTGCTAGAACTTATGTTCTTACGGGCTTTCCTTGGAACTTATCGGGATATATATTTTCGTTTCACCCAGTCTTTATGCAAACCGCTAGTATATGGGGAATATGGGGGCTTAGTTTAATAGCAATATTGTTCGCAGCTTTACCATCTGCAATGATAGAAAATCATCAGTTTAAAAGCTATCGCCCACTGATTTTATCGGGAATGATAATTTTATCTCTGGCAGTATTTGGGATTCTTAGAATGAGCAATGCTCCAACTGAATATGCCGATTCAAGCCGCGTTAGAATTGTTCAGGGAAATATTTCTCAACACCATAAATGGCAAGATGATCTTCTTTTAGAAAACCTTCAGAAATATGTTGAGCTAACATCTTCAGCGGGGCTTGAGAAGGTTACACATATAGTATGGCCTGAATCAGCTATTCCTTATATTATCGAAGAGGGCGCACCTGTTATCAGATATATCACTTCAGCAATTTTAAACGGCCAATATCTCGTGTCAGGCTCAATGCGTGCAGAGCGAAAGAATGGTGAATTTAATATATGGAACAGCCTTCATGTTTTTTCTAAAGAGGGTATTATTGCTGAGTATGATAAAGTGAGGCTTGTGCCTTTTGGTGAGTATGTGCCATTTAGAGGCTTGCTGCCAATCAATAAAATTACGGCTGGAACAAAAGATTTTTCAAGGGGTAATTCTCCAAAGACTATTAATATTTTCGGCCTTCCGCCATTTTCGCCCCTGATATGCTATGAAGCTATTTATCCTGTTGGGGTTATTGATAAAAAGTCTCTGCCCCATATGATTATAACGGTTACTAATGATGCATGGTTTGGTTTATCAAGTGGCCCTTTCCAGCATATGCAGATGGCTAGACTTCGCGCCGTTGAATATGGTGTTCCAGTTATAAGAGCTGCAAATACTGGTATTAGCGGGATATTCGACTCTTACGGCAGAGTTATAAAGACGCTACCGCTTAATCAAGCTGGAATAATTGATTCTGAAATCCCCAAACATATTGAAGGTGGAACTTTGTTTTCAAAAAATCAATATATTGGATATATACTTCTGTTAATTACAACAATAGTTGCGGTTAGCTTTAGACGTATAGGTTCATAAGAATGAGTTATATTGAAAGCATCCTTTTCGAATCAGAACAAATCCAGTTTAGGGGGAGGGTGCATCCTGTTATTTATCTATCAGGAATGTTTTATATGTTTTTATCGGTTTTATCTGCCAAAGTGCTATATATGTCTGCTTTTCATGTATATGCTATAATGAGTTCTGGAATTATCGGCTATTTCGCATACATGCCGCAAATATTAACGGGTTTATTTTTCGTTATCGGACTTATTAAGTTGATAAAAGCATTTTTTCTAGCGAATTTTACCGAGCTTGCAGTTACAAACTTTCGCGTTATTGCAAAGTTTGGGGTATATCAAACTACCACAATTGAGATGGATAAAATAAAAATTGCGGGCGTAGTCATTAATCAAACAATAATGGGGAAAATGCTTAATTATGGGAGTGTTACCCTTAAAGGATTCGCAGGCAACATTGCAGGAATGCCGCCAATATCAAAACCTTACGAACTACAAAAACATATCGTTCACACAGAACGCGCTCGGGTTATGATATAGTATAGTGTTTCCTAGGTTTGCATTTTGGAAGCACTATAATCGCAAAAAAAGAGGGCTGTGAAGCCCTCTTTTGATAACGTATATTATTATATCGTCGTTTATGCAAACAGGAAGTCTGATGCAGTAACAATAACACCTTTGATTGTAAGCGTTGAGTTTACATCAAATGTAAGAACTGAATCGCCACCAACGTTTGTGATTAGACCAGAAACGCTGTTGCCAAGATCAAATAGTTTGATTTTATCAACGCCTTTTTCGAAATCTGTGATCACATCGTGGTCACCGAAGTTTTGATACATGAATAGGTCTGCGCCGTTTCCACCAACTAGGATGTCGTTTCCATCGCCACCGTTAAGAGTGTCATCGCCTTCCATTCCGAATAGTTCATCGTTGCCAAAGCCACCGAATAGAACGTCATTGCTGTTAAAGTTTGAAACAGCTTGAGTGGTAAATGTAAGGTCGGTAACTGCATAGTCGCCAGTATCATAGAAGTTATTTCCTAGAACTGAGCCTCTCCAGCCATTGTCAAGTGCAATGAATTCCAGAGTTTTAAATGGAGTACCTGTTGAAATGTTTAGGTTGAACAATCCAGGATTGAAACCATCCCATGGAGTTGTTGATGCAAAAGAGCCGCTTCCTACAACGTTGCCGCTTCCATCAAGGGCTTTCCATACGCCAACTTCTTGTCTGCCTAACTCGCCACCATCTAGGTAGAAATATTTCAGGTTAACATTAGCTGAGGTAACGTTTGATGCGCCAAAATCAACAACTAGTTTTTCTGAACCGAAAGATTCACCAGTATTTTTTGCAAGGAAGTCAATCTCGTTGCTGATTGTTCCGCCATTAATACCAGTTCCGATGGTTACGCTATTTCCTGCTACTGATGAAGTAATTGCAACTTCTTGGTATACATCGATAGCTGTTGGAGCATATGCTTTAACTGTTACGTTGTTATTGACTGCTGGTGTGCCTTCGCGGTCTGAATCATCTCCCATGATAAAATCATTACCATCATCGCCGTAAAGTGTATCGCTGCCAGTGTGACCGAAGATAGAATCATTGTCAGCACCACCGTAAACTAGGTCGTTATCTTGATCACCAAGTAGTAGGTCGCGACCAGCTTCACCGTAAAGTGTGTCTGCACCTGTCCAGCCATAAAGGCTATCTGCGCCTTCACCACCGTAAACTAGATCGTTTCCGCCGTCGCCGCCAACGATGTCATCTCCAGCATCACCATAAAGTGTATCTGCTGCATTGTCGGTGCTACCACCCCAGATGATATCGTTACCTGAGTTGCCGCGAACTAGGTCAGAACCACCATTTGCCCAGATTGTATCTGCTGATTCGGTTCCATTAATCACTTCGTTTGTTTCGATGCCAATAAGAATTGCCATTTTTTTACCTTCTTTATTTTCCGTCGATTTTTAAAGTGTGTGACGGAGGTTAATAAACTGTTAATATGTTTTTACTATAAGAATGTTACAAAATCAAGACAATTACGAAAATTTATCTAAAATTTTATATATTTTCCACAACAGCAAATAATTTAAGGGTTTTAATACTTTTTTTACCGCTAACATATTTATTGATAATATGAAAGTATCAAATCAAATCATTAGCGTTATGATTATTGCTTTACTTTCTAACCCTTGCGATGCGGCTTGGCTTAGAGAAAAAGGCAAGGGGCAAGTTATTGTAAATACGAGTTATTATAGTGCGAATGAGTTCATCACCCCTGATGGAAATTCGCTGAAAATTACTGATTATGATAAATATGAACTAAACCCATACGTTGAGTATGGCCTATTAGATTGGGTAACAATTGGTGGAAGCACATCGCTTCAAAGCATATCTCAATCTTCTGATGATAATTTCGGAATTGGCGATACAGATATTTTCGCGCGTTTTAAGGTTTATGAAGATAACGGATTTGTATTTTCACTATCCCCATTAATTAAATTTCCTGCACTTGCTGATAAGAAAGAAGTTCCAACCATAGCAAGCGGACAATATCATGCAGAGTTAAGAGCAAATGCTGGGTATGGTTTCAAAGCATTCGACATCAAGCATTTTGCAACTCTAAGCGCAGGCCCAAGAGTTAGAATGGGATCTTCTGATAATCAGTTACGATTTGATGCGGCATATGGTATAAAACCTGATGATAAATGGATGTTCTTATTAAAATCATCGGGCATACTTTCAGAAAACCTTCCTGATATTTCAGCAAGAAGCATTAAAACTGGAAACGATCATCATTTGATCAAAACGCAAATAAGTGGAGTTTATAATCTTTCTGAATCAACCTCGTTAGAGGTTGGAGCATTCACGGATGTATACTCAAGAAATACATCTGATGGTGATGGAATCTTATTCTCTGTGTGGAGAAGGTTCTAATGCCCACCTCTGGTGCGGATACTAAACTTATCGGTCATTTACTTCTTGATAAAGGTATTATTACCCCAGAGCAATTAAAGGTAGCATTATCTGAGCAAAAAACAGTTGGTGGATTGCTTGGAAAGATAATGATGGGGCATGGTTACATATCAAGTGTAGCTTTAGCAAAGGCCATTGCTGAACAAAATCGAATGTCTTTTATAGACACGCTTAAAGAGCCGCCAGATTATGAGCTATTCATTGGTGAAATGCGCGACGAATATTTAAATCTGGAATTTATTCCATGGCGTAAGGATTCAGAAAACAAGGTCATAATTCTTGCAACTGAACCCAACGCAAAATTGGTTGCAATTGCAGAAGAAATATATGGTGTAGGCAATATAAAGATAGCTGTAACTTCTCGTTTTGATATTATATGGTCGGTTTCCAACATATTCATAAATGAAGATATTAATGAATCAAAGCTGCATTTATGGCGGCAAAATCCATCTTCGTCAGTTAGAGAAATGCGTTTTAGTAATCAACTTAGCTTACTTGCGGCGCTCTGTGTTTTTATCTTGGCATTCTCTTTTGTATCAGAAGGCAATTTCCTGCTTTATTCGATTATTGCAATCAACTTTCTTTATTTCTGCTCTCTTCTTTTTAAGACAGCAATTTTCTCCACAGGAATCTTTGCAAGGCAAAGGACAAGAAAGGCTAAAGCAAAGATATGGAATGATGACTTAACCCTTCCAGTTTATACAATTTTAGTTCCGCTATTTAGGGAAAAAGAAGTAGTTGCTGCGTTGATAAATAATCTCAAGAACATTGATTATCCAAAATCCAAACTTGATATTAAATTAGTAGTTGAAGAAGACGATTATGAAACAATTCAGGCAATTAAAGATGTCAGGCCAGAGTCATATTTTGAGATTATCAGGGTTCCATATTCATACCCTAGAACAAAGCCAAAGGCATGTAATTACGCTATAAGATTCGCTCGAGGTGAATACGTTACAATATATGATGCGGAAGATAACCCTCCTAAAACGCAATTACGAGAGGCGATCTACCTATTTAAAAAGAACAAAAGGCATATATGTCTGCAAGGAAAGCTGAATTATTATAACCGAAACAGCAACATTCTAACCAAGATGTTTTCGATTGAATATGCAACTTGGTTTGAATTCTTGCTTGAGGGACTGCAAAAATGCCGCTTGCCAATTCCGCTAGGTGGAACAAGTAACCATATCCCAATGCAGTTGCTCCGCGAATCGGGGGAGTGGGATCCTTATAATGTAACAGAAGATGCAGATCTTGGAATTCGCTTTGCAGTGAAGGGAGTTCCAACAAGGTTGCTCAGTTCTACTACGATGGAGGAGGCTCCATGCACGCTGAAGGCATGGGTAAATCAGCGTTCAAGGTGGATTAAGGGATATATTCAAACTTATTTTGTTAATATGCGACATCCTTTTAGATTGCTTAGGAGTCTTGGAATTAATGGATTTATAGGCTTCCAGCTTTTTATTGGAGGGCCAACATTGATTTTTATTACCACACCAATATTGCTAGTGATAACTCTGCTTTGGGGGGGAGGGATATTAACTTTTGATACGGCAAATTACCCCGAATGGTTATTTTTGTTTTGTATAATAAATTTAGTATTTGGTTTTACAGCTCATCTTTTGATGGCTGCAATTGTTGTCGGAATAATGAATTGGCGAAAAATGATGCTGGCAGTTATAGCCTATCCATTTTATTGGTATTTGCATTCAATTGCGAGTTTTAAGGCGTTGATTCAATTTTTTACGCGCCCTCACTTTTGGGAAAAAACCACGCATGGGGTGGTGAAAGTGAAAAGTGAGGTAAAAAAGGGATAAGTTGGTCATAAAATTGTAACTGTAAGCTGATATTGGTTAAGAGTAATTAACAATCAGGCAAGTATGACCGAAAGAAAATTTCCCCCTATATTATTTGTTTATACAGATGCTTTTAAAAATACGAGAGTTCTAAGAAGCAATGATTCTGGTATGACGCAGGATGCTGTTGATATTATCTTCAAAGATTTTATCGACAGAGAAGTCAGTAGAAATGAATATGGGATTTTATTAAAGAATATACAATCAGTTGATCTTAATAAATATGCTAATCCGAATGATTCATTTCTTTTAGGTATAGAAGAGTTGGCTGAAGATATTCTTCTCAGAAAATTTATTCGCGCTATTAGAGAGTTACATTCAAGCCTTTGTAAGGTTCACCCAAATGTTTTAGATGTTTATACTGAGCGAAGGGGAGTAATTATCCTTGCTGATGATATGAAGGCTCTATCTGGCTTTCTAGGTGATCAGAACACTAAAAACTCTGCCGCGTGGATACGTAATAGAGTAAGGCATCCAATCTGTGTTTTAGGTACTAATGAGACAAAACAAATGGATGAAATGGTATCGCATGAATTTGGCCATTTCGCACAATATCTTGAACAGCCATTGTTATATGATGATTCAAGAGTTGGTGCAATCTTAACAAAGTTTGATTTATTATATGCGATCTTAGCAACCGATTTAATAATGCCTGTAAGCCAAGTTACAAAGCGGTTAATCAAAGCACTTTTTTGTCATAAAGAATATGATTTAACAAGGGATTTTAATATAGAGGGGTATGCACACGCAACTGAATATGTATCTGAGATGCTCGATAGACTTGAAACAATAGGGGAAGACCCTCAAGATTTTTCAGGAAATGACTTATTCGCAAGGTATCATTTTGAAGTCAACGTAGCAGCAACCCAAATTAGAGCACCCCTTATTAAATATGGGATTAATAGTGCGAAAAGTATTAGTATTCCAAGTTTTGCACTTGAAATGATTGTAAGACAAAACCCTAATTTATATCCTATTCTAACTGCGGTAAGTCAGGTTAATACAATTGATGGTTCTAGACTTAATGCTGATTCAAAAGAACTTATCAGCAATTATTTAAGTGACCTAGATAGCTTTTTACAGCAACTGGATAAAGTAAAATCTTCAATGAATTTTAGGAAGATATTTGGTGAATCAAGACAAAGAAGACTGGAAGAATTAACTGATAAGTTTATTGAAAAATGGGCTGATCGCGGAAATGAACTTAGAGATGCAGTGACCAAATGGTTAAATGAATCAGCAAAAGTTCATAGGTTAGGAAAACTGGGAATTGTAGAAGACAAAGGCTCTGGCATGGCGCTCGGTTAAGCAGTAAGATTTATAGAGGGAGAGTAAGCCTCAAGCAAGGGTTTAATGGGTTGTCAGTTTTTTTCTTACAAGCCTTTGGTAGCGAGCTAATATTCAAGACTTCCATACTTCACCTTATTCCATAAAGGAGGAAAGTTTTAATCGGTGCACAAGATTCAGTGAAATATATTAACAAAAAGTCATAATTCTGCAATAATTTAATGTTATAAAGTGGCATGGTTTATTTTAAATATTGAATAAAAAGGAAATTAATATGAGCTCTAGAACAGATAATGAATTTCTAGATAAAATTCTAACAGAATCCAATAAACCCAAGTACTCAAGGCTTTTACAGGTGAAGACTGGAACCCAGTAATGCATCATGGCAGGGGAAATAGAATAGGATCATTTGAAATTACGACATCAAATACAAGTAAAATTATTAATGATTTATGGCAAGCTGGTATTATTGAACAAAATGGTCAAGAAAAGACAGAGCAAGTTGGAGGAAATGGAGATAATCCAGATGGTTCAACTGAAAAGTACACACAGTATAATTTAAATACTATTTATGGTCATTCTTTAGAAGTTTTAAGAGTTTATGATGGCAAAGTTATCTTAAATAGAGATGCTATTGAGAGAGTGCCACAAGTACAGAATCAGTTTTTAGTTAGGCTATCTGGGGAACTTAAACCAGATGATATAGGCGATGTTTTAAATAATATTACTGGTTTGAAATGGACTCAAGATGCAAGTGCGGAGCATTATAGCGGTAAAAGAGCTTTTAATCTTGTAGTTGATGCAGATAGAAGTGCTGAAGTGTTTAAGGCATTAATCGAGTTCTTTAAAGACGTACCACTAAATAAAGAAAAATTACAACAAGGTATTTTTTCATTTGGAGGAAAAGATTTTATACGCCTAACAAATGAATATGGTCAAATCAAATTTAATGTTGCAGCAGAAGATATTACTAAAGAAATTGGCATTGTTGCAACTAAACTTCTTGAGAAAAAGAAAGAAATGGCAGCTGGAGTCTTAGTTGACCCTAAAGAAGTTGACCCTGATCAGATATTAAGGAATATACTTGGTGGTGGCATTGGTCTGAAAGGGAGTTAATCACCTTCCGATAATAGTGCGATAGCGGGCGACGTTTTGGTTATGCTCATCAAGGGTTTTAGCGAAAAAGTGCCCGCCTTTGCCATCGGCAACGAAATAAAGTTCTTCTGTATTATCAGGATTAAGAACGGCTCTAATAGAGGCCTTACCTGGATTTGCAATAGCAGTTGGGGTGAGGCCTTTATTTTTATAAGTGTTATATGGATTATCGGTTTGCAAGTCAGCTCTAGTGAGTTCGCGTTTTAAATCGCCGTATCCATCGCTTAAACCATATATAACGGTTGGATCAGCTTGAAGTATCATGCCAATTCTAAGCCTGTTGATGTAAACTGCGGCAACGCGCGGGCGTTCATCAGCTTTGCCAGTTTCGCGCTCTACAATTGATGCAAGAATTATCGCCTCGTCAATAGATTTGAAGGGCAAGTTTTCGGCGCGTCTTTCCCATTCAACTGAGGTGAAATCACGCATTGCCTTTGCCATTCTATCCAGCACCGAATTTTTATTGTCACCGTAGCTGAAAAAATAAGTTTCTGGGAGGAGGTCACCATCTTTATATTTTTTTTCGCTCTCTCCCATTAAGCCTTCAGCTTTGTCTATGAGTTCATATATTTGTTTGACGGTTAAACCTTCAGGAATGGTGATTGAGCGATAATGAACTTTGCCCGATGTGAGGATTTTGATTATCTGATAGGGGTTTGTTTGCGGCGGAATTTCATATTCCCCTGCTTTGATTATGCCGTTACCCCTGATTATATATGCAAGAATTTTAAATAGGCTTGGATTATATATAACCCCTTCATCATGCAGCTTATTAGAAATTTCCTCAATTCCATACCCCTTCGGGAAGTATATCAGCTTTTTTTCAATATTCCCCGCAGGTGGCATTGATAAATAGTAAAAGAGATATAAAACAGCAACTAAAACAATTGAGAATATTGCTGATTTTGCTCTTTTCAATTTATCTCTAAACCTTTTTGAAAATTAATGATGCGTTGGTTCCCCCAAATCCAAAGGAATTTGACAGGGCATATTCCACTTTCTTTTCTTTTGCTTTGTGTGGAACTAAGTCGATGTCGCAACCCTCAGATGGATTATCGAGGTTAAGAGTCGGCGGAACAATAGAGTCACGCATTGCAAGAATTGAAAATATTGCTTCCACACTTCCAGCCGCACCAAGAAGATGGCCGATTGCAGACTTAGTGGAAGACATAGATAGATTATAAGCATGATTTCCAAACAGTCTTTTAACCGCTGCAAGCTCAATTTCATCACCCTTTGGAGTTGATGTGCCATGCGCGTTGATATAGTCAATTTTCTCAACGGGAATTTGTGCGCGTTTCACCGCACCAGACATTGCCCTGAATGCACCATCTCCCTCAGGGGATGGAGCTGTTAAGTGATAAGCATCTCCAGAGAGGCCATAGCCAATAAGTTCAGCATATATCTTTGCGCCGCGCTTTTTGGCGTGTTCATATTCTTCAAGCACCACAACGCCTGCACCTTCGCCCATTACGAATCCATCGCGGCCAATATCCCACGGGCGAGAGGCTTTTTCAGGGGTGTCATTATAGCTGGTTGACATAGCCCTTGCTGAACAGAAGCCAGCAAAGCCGATTCTGCAAACTGCATTTTCTGCGCCGCCTGCAACCATAACATCCGCATCACCAATTTCAATTAGCCTTGCCGCATCGCCTATTGCATGTGCACCAGTTGAGCAAGCTGTAACAACTGAATGATTAGGTCCTCTAAATCCATATTTTATAGAAACATGACCAGAGCCAAGATTTATGAGACTTGCAGGTATAAAGAACGGGCTTATTCGTCTAGCCCCTTTTTCTTGAAGAGTAAGAACGTTTTCTTCAATTGTTGCAAGGCCACCAATGCCTGAACCAATCATTACTCCAGTTCGGAATGAGTCTTCGTCATTCTCGGCCTTCCAACCAGAATCTGCTATCGCATAATCAGCCGCAGCAATTGCAAACAGAATGAAGTTATCTATCTTCTTCTGATCTTTAACAGGAACGTGTGAATCAGGGTTTAAAAGCCCCTCAGCATCTCCATAAGGGACTTGCCCAGCTATTTTGCAGGTAAGATCTGAAGTATCAAAGCGTTCAACCGCACTGATTCCAGATTTACCTGATATAAGTGATTTCCATGCATGCTCGATTCCTACCCCTAGTGGAGTTACCAAGCCCATTCCCGTTACTACAACACGGCGCATTATGTTTTTATTTGCTGTTTATCAAATGCAAGAGATTATGCAGTTGCTGCATGCTCTTCAATATACTTCACTGCATCCCCAACTGTGAGGATTTTTTCTGCAGCTTCATCTGGAATTTCACATCCAAATTCTTCTTCAAAAGCCATTACAAGTTCTACTGTGTCTAGGCTGTCTGCTCCTAAATCATCAACGAAATTGGCTGAAGGAGAAACTTTGCCTTCTTCAACTCCAAGATGTTCCACAACAATTTTTTTAACTCTAGATGTAATATCGCTCATAAACGATCCTTTTAATTAATGATGTCTGCATATTGCAGATAAATTTTATAATAGCAATAGCAATTCAAAATCTACTAATTTTTTTTATGCTGTATATTCTGATATTCATAATGTAATTCGGTGTACTAAACTAGAACTATAAACGGCGTTACTATATAACTATATTATTGATGTGGCTATGGAAAAACTTTTAACCATCCCTTATTTGCTTGGTGTAATATTCAGGAGGATACGCGCATTTGCCGCTATTTTTCTTGTTTATATAGCAATTGCGGTTTTGGGATGGCTTGAGTTAGCACCAGTTTATCTTAAAAATCATATGGTTACTGGCCTTCTTATCTTCTTTACATATACGCTATATATATTATTTTTTGAGCTAAGGCAGGCTAACTTTTTTGATGTATTACGGTGGGTTGAGAGGAAGAATAATTTAACTGCTGGTGAGTTAATTGCGCTTAGGGATAAACCTGTTAATAAAAATGTTGATAGTAATATTCTATGGAAGAGATTTGCTGTTGATAAAAGTGACGAGCAATCAAATTTTTTAAGTTTGCGTCTTTTTTATCCAGAAGGATTTCTCAAAAGTCATGCGAACAAGTTTTTCATGGCGTCGCTTATGATATTCGTTATATCTTTGTTTTTTAGTATAAATCATGACAGAGCAAATCTGATTATCTCATCGCTAGAGATTAAAAAAGTCGAGAGGAACTCAAACGGTGGAGGAGTCAATCAGCCTAATATCAATAGCTTTTCGATACGTTTATTTTACCCTGATTATTTGGATAAGAAGCCAATTATTATTTCTGCACAAAGTGATAAGGCGATTCAGGTTTTATATGGCAGTAGAATTGAGATAAAAGAGAATGATAGCAGATATTCTCTCACTTTTTCAGGATGTAATATAAAGAACTTTAGCGGAATTTTAGAAGAAGACTGCAAATTAAAGATTAAGTCTGGACTATTTTCGAAAGTTGCAGAGCTAAACTTTCAGGTAATACAAGATGAAAGACCTAAAATAGCATTTACGGGAAATATTGAATCAAGCAATCATCATATTTTAAAAATTCCAACTTCGGTTAGTGATGATTATGGAATTAACAGCTTGAAGGCTTATATCGTATTACAAACGAGAGATTCTGCGCTTCCATTTTGTCGTGCGCCAGATGTTATTGAGGTTCCGATTGCCGAGTCATCTAAGGCTATAAATGAAGATATAAGACTTAATTTATCGAGATACAGGCTTTCAGGCAAAGAAGTAGGAATTTATCTCGAAGCAATGGATGGAGCGGGAGGATACGCAACAACCGAGCAAATAATTATTCAAATGCCAGAAATAGAGTTTTCGAATCCGTTTTCTAAAAAGATGCAGGCATTTTATAACTCTCTCACAAAGCAATCGGCAAACTATCAGAATATAGCGACTAGGTTAAAGTTGCTCTCAAAAATGCCTGATGAATATTATTATGATATAAAGCTATATTTGGGCATTAACGCTGCTGCGAACAGGCTATTTAAAATCCCCACAGGCGATTCAGTAGATGATGTTTTAAATATCATTTGGGATATGGCCATATATGCGGAAAAAGGTAATTCCGAAGATGTGATTAATGGTCTTGAAAAGAGCATAGAGCGTCTAATAAAGGCTTTAGAAGAAGAGAACTATAATAAGGAAAATGTAGAGCAATTACTTGCTGAGTTTGCAAAGAATCTTTCTGAAGTTTTAAAGGCTGTAGGGGCGAATAGCTCCAATATGGATATATCTCATGCTAACCAGTCTGAACTCGATGTATCCGATGTGTTAAGCTCAATTAAAGATATGATTGATACAGGGGCAAAAAAAGAAGCTGTGGATATTCTAAAGGAAATGATGAAATCTATAGAAGGAGCGCAAACTCTAAGTGAAGAGCAATCTAAGGCAATGCAAGAGGCAAGAAAAGAAATAAACAAGATACAAACACTTCTAGAAAGGCAAAGGCAGCTATTAGATGAGACTATATTAAAGGAGATAGATAAAAAGGGAGATTATTCAGAACAGTCAAATACTCAAAGAAATATTCTTTCTGAAACTAAAGCTCTTTCGCTGAAAAATGAGGCCAAAGATCAAGCTATGAAATTCATGCAGGATTCGGTTGTTAATTTAGAGAGTGTCAATCCAAATGAGTCTGCTAGAAATCAAAGAGACGCTATTAACTCGCTCTCCGGGCTATTAGAACAAGCAAAAAAGCAATTCAATCAGCAATTTGGTAACGTTCTAAACTTAGGTGGGTTAGGTGGGAAAAAGCAAGATAGTGGAAATAATAACGGTGGAAAAATAGGTTCTGATATAAATATTCCAAAACAAAATGAGATTAATCGAAGCAGAATGATATTAGAAAAATTATATCAGAGGTCGAATAATCCTCAAAATGATGTTGATGAGCATTATATGAGAAGACTGCTGGAGTTCTGATTATTCCTATATTGTTGATGATTTTATGGTTAATCTTGGCGAAAAATATCCCTTCAAATGTGAAGGTTTTATGAAAAAAATATGAACAAAATATTACTATCAGTATGAAAAATAAGAAAAAATTTGATATTAATGCTTGATTAATGAATAAAATTGAGTATGTTTATTTTTGAATCAAATTATTTCACAAAGGTAACTAAATTGTCTAAGAATAAGAAAACAGAATCTGCCAACTCGATAGATGCTCACGTTGGGCAAAAGATTCGCATGAAAAGAACTTTGCTGGGTTTGAGTCAGGATACTCTGGCAAAAAAGATAGATCTTACTTTTCAACAGATTCAAAAATATGAAAGTGGGAAAAATCAGGTTAGTTCAGCAAGGCTTTATCAGCTAGCTGAGATATTGGATACAGATATAAATTTCTTCTTTGAAGGTTTTTCAGGCAAATATTTCCCTGCAAATGACAAGGGTGGATATAGTTTCTCTGGCCTCGCAGAAAATACACTTGCGCAACCAACTTTCAGTGTTGAAGACGGCGTTGGCTCACGCGAGATTTTGGAATTGGTTAGATCATATCAGAGAATTAAGGCATCTGGCCTTCGCAAAAAGGTTTTGGATCTAGTCAGAGAATTTGCAGACATCAGCGAAGACAATATGGCGAATAACTAGTCTCTTAAACTTAGAGGCTATGTTGCTTTACAAGCATTACGAGAACCCGTAATGCTTTATCCATCTAACATCATTATCGAAAAATGCTCTCAGATCTGGCATTCCATATTTGAGCATGGCTAGTCTTTCCACGCCCATTCCAAAGGCAAATCCTTGATAATCATCAGGATTAATATCGCAATTTTTTAGAACATTAGGGTGAACCATGCCGCATCCTAAAATCTCAAGCCAGTCGCTACCTTTA
This sequence comes from uncultured Rickettsiales bacterium, assembly GCA_964484565.1. GTDB lineage: Bacteria > Pseudomonadota > Alphaproteobacteria > Rickettsiales > CAZAGG01 > CAZAGG01. The sequence continues at coordinate 87,496 of CAZAGG010000005.1, forward strand.
CCAATTTTTACAACCCCTCCTTCACGGCTACAACCAATATCTACTTCAGCAGATGGTTCGGTAAACGGGAAGAAGCTCGCACGAAATCTAACTGGAATTTCTACGCTCTGAGAAGAGCCAAAAAAATCGTTTATGAATTGCTGCAATGTGCCCTTTAGATGCGCCATTGTAATATTTTTATCAATTACCAACCCTTCTATCTGGTTAAACATCGGGGTGTGAGTCATGTCAGAATCTGATCGGTAAGTCCTGCCTGGGGCGATAACCCTAAATGGTGGTTTGCCAGATTTCATTGTTCTAATTTGCACAGTGGAGGTGTGGGTTCTAAGCAAGTGACTTCGTGAAGGTTTGCCCTCTGCGTCAGTTAAATAGAACGTATCGTGCATCTCGCGTGCGGGATGGTCATGAGGAAAATTAAGGGCTGTAAAGTTATGATAATCATCTTCAATTTCTGGGCCTTCAGCTATATCAAAACCCATTGCAGCAAATATCTCGGCAACTTCAGCAATTACCTTTGAAATGGGGTGCATCACACCTTTATTATATGGGCGATGAGGAAGGGTAACGTCAATTTTATCTTGAGCAAGTTTGCTTTCTAGCTCGACCGCAGACATTTGCTCTTTTTTCTCTGCAAGTAATAATTCAATGCTGCTTTTTGCTTGGTTGACTGCTGCCCCATAAGATTTTTTTTCATCTGGCGTAAGAGTTGCCAAAACCTTCATTGCATCAGTAAGATGACCTTTTTTGCCTAGATAGGCTATACGTATCTCTTCTAAAGCAGAAAGGCTCTGAGCAGAAGAAATTTCTGCTAGAGCCTTCGAGCTAATTTGCTGAATATTCTCGTTTTCAGACATATTTTGCTTATGCAGCCTTTTTATCAAGTGCGGCTTTAGCAAGCATTACAACAGCTTTGAAACCTTCTGGTTCACGAACTGCCATATCTGCAAGAACTTTTCTGTCAAGTTCGATTCCCGCAAGGTTGAGGCCGTTAATAAATGTTGAGTAACGAAGGCCGTATTCACGAACACCTGCGTTGATTCTCTGAATCCATAGAGCACGGAATTCGCGTTTCTTAACGCGTCTATCTCTATATGCATATTGTAATGATTTCTCGACTCTTTCATGAGCGATTCTGTAACAATCTTTTTTTCTGCCTACAAAACCTTTTGCGGCTTCTAAAACTTTTTTGTGTCTTGCGTGTTTAGTAACGCCTCTTTTTACGCGTGCCATTTCTTATAATCCTTTTTCTAATGCAAATATATTAATCAACCGTAAGGTAGAAATTTCTTGATGAAACGTGCGTCTGATTCATTCAGAATTGTTGTTCCACGAAGGTTTCTAATAGAGCTTTGTGCTTTTTGGCTTAGATTGTGTCTTTTGCCAGCTTGTGTTGATTTTACTTTTCCAGTAGCAGTAAAGGAGAATCTCTTCTTTGCGGCACTTTTTGTTTTTAACTTTGGCATTTTTTTCTCGTATATTTAAGTGTTATTCAGCGCGGATTAGGCATGCCATATGTGTTTTCCACCAGCCAGTCCGCAACCAGAGGAAGCCTTTTATACCCATCTTTTTAATTTTGCAAGATTATTTAAGCCTCTGCTCGATAAAATAACGCATGAAATTTAATTCCGATTCGGGAATGTTTTTATGATTGCTGATTATTTCTTCGATGATGATTCGTGAATGTTCTTTCTCACCGAGTTGCTCATATATAAATGCAGGCATCTGGAGTGCCCAAAATGGCATGTTAGGTGCGTTGATTGATGAGAGCTTTAGAGCAATTTCAAGTGCCAATTTTTTATCATTAAGTTTATGATTTGCAAGATAAGTTGCTTGAGCAACCCACCACCATTTATTAGCTAGGTCGTATTCACTATGTTTCAGCAAATAGTTAATTATGTGCCTTACATCTTCTTTATTTTGGGTGTTGCTGTAGTAATATCCTGCAATTGCGGGGACAAGGTTTGACTGATTGTCAAGTTTATCAAGTGCTAAGAACCATTCTTCAAGTGATGCGTAGTCATAATCTTTAAGCGGGGTAATTCTGCCGTAAGTATCGCCAAAATTCTGCATTTGAAACGCTAGATAGCGAAAGTAAAAACCATCATCACCTAGCGATGAGGCTTTCAAATGATTATCTGACGGAGCATTGATTACAATATCCATCTGCGGTTTGATGTCTTTTGTGAAAAACCAGAAAGTTATCTGTGCTAAAAGAAATAACAAGACAAACTTCAATTTATAAGCCCTATAGGGTTTACTGGCTCTCTGCCTTGTCTGATTGAAAAGTGAAGCTGAGGGTCTTTAACTTTTCCAGTGCTTCCAGAACGAGCGATTACATCACCCTGCTGAACTTTATCGCCTTTTTTAACATTCACTGATTTATTGTGTGAGTAAGCGGAGATATAGCCGTTATCATGCCTGATTATAACCATATTACCATAATCAGAAAGATCACTTCCAACATAGGCGACAGTGCCTGATGATATTGATTTTACTGGAGTATTTTCTGGAACTGCAAGGGTTATACCATCATTTTTTGCGCCCATTCTATCGTCGCCAAATTTTGAGATAACTTTGCCTTTAACTGGCCAGATGAAGTCTTTGTTACTCTCATTTGCAGAATTATTTGATGGCGTTGCAACGGTCGCAATTGTTGTAGATGGCGAAGATTCAACGTTCTTACCATTACTTGTAACTGAATCAACCTTTGCACCCTCTGCTTTTCGTTCTTCTGAGATGCTGACCGTGCCTAAATTTTTAGGTTTATCAATTACATTACTGTTATTAACATCTGTTGTTTTTGGTAAATCACTGATTTTTGAAGGCTCTTTTGTCGAGAGGCTAGCTTTTGAATCTACTTTTTTATCCTCTTCAAGGCCCTTGATGAAATCTTCTAATCCGCTTTTACCCTCAAGAGATACTCCATCTTTAGAATCAGGTGGAGGGGCAGATTCAAAAGGAATGCTCTTCTTTTGATTCTGATTCTCTTTAATCGAAATCGGCGAGTTATTTACCACGTCATCGCGGCTACTTGTAATGTGCGCTGAAGGTGATGGTTTAGGAAGTTCACGAGTTGAAACAGAAACTGGCTTATCGGGAGTAGTGTTAAATTCTTCTGCAATATTGCCAGTTGCAATATATTCAGGTTGCTTATTACTGTTATAAGATTGATTGCTACGGCCTTTATTTATTCTATCTTTTCCATAGAACGTGTTGCTGTGATTTACAACTTCCGCAGGTTTGGATGGGCTACTATCACACCCAGAAAGAATGAGAAGAGTAAATATTGCAAATGTGGCTCTCAAAATCATTCTGTGATTATACAAAGCCCAATAATTCAAGTCTATAGCTATTTCTGCTGACCATTTAAGATGTGGACTAAATATTCTGGAACAATCTTTGATGCTTTATCGTGATGGGTTTCGTCAAATAGGCTCGTTCCAAGACTTGGCTCTAGGTTTAGCTCGACTGTATGTGCGCCTGAATATTTTGCAATTTGCACAAACCCCGCTGCTGGATAAACATTGCCAGAAGTTCCTATTGAGATGAATAAATCACATTCGGATAAGGCTCGCTCTATTTTGGGCATTGCTAAAGGCATTTCTCCAAACCAAACAATGTGAGGGCGAAGGCAACCATTTAAGCCGCATACATTGCATTTACTCCTAGTTGATAAATCATCTCTCCATTCTACGACCTTTTCAGTTGTAAGGCATCTTGCTTTATTTAACTCTCCGTGCATGTGAATTAGATAATCAGGATAATCCTCGTGAAATTGTGAGTGCGCTCTGTCATGTAAATCATCTACATTTTGTGTAACTAATAAGAAATCTCCAGAGAAATTCTTTGCAAATTCAGCAATTGCAAGGTGTGCAGCATTTGGTTGAACTGATTTTAATTGCGCTCTTCTTTGATTATAAAAATCGTGCACAAGTTCAGGATTTCTTTTGAAAGCCTCTGGCGTTGCGACATCTTCAACCTTGTGACCGCACCATAGCCCGTCGCTGGCTCTGAATGTTGCAAGCCCTGATTCGGCAGAAATTCCTGCACCTGTTAAAATGACTACGCTGGATATTTTTGACAACAATGTCTATACCTCAAGGTTGTCGATTAGGCGGGTTTTTCCAAGCCATAAAGCAGCAATGAGCCTTGTGTTTTCATGACTTGTTGCAGGTAAAAGAGAATCATTATAACGTAACTCTATATAATCTATTTTATCAAATCCAGATTTGATGAGCCTCTCGCGGGCTGCGCTCAGAGAGTTGTTTATATCACTTCCTGCTAGTATTGCTGTTTTAGTATCATTAAGCACTGCATAGAGTTTTGCTGCGGTTTTTCGTTCATCCGCGCTTAGATATTGATTTCTTGATGACATTGCTAGGCCGTCTTGCTCTCTAATTATTGGTGCACCGATTATCTGCGTTTCAATATCGAGTTCTTTAACCAGCTTTTTAATGACGCAAAGTTGTTGATAGTCCTTCTCTCCAAAGATTGCATAATCAGGCGTAACTTGGTTTAGTAGTTTTGCAACAACAGTTGCAACGCCGTCAAAATGGCCAACTCTAAATTTGCCACATAATATTTTAGTAATTTCTCCTAGTGATATATTCGTTGAAAACCCATCAGGATACATGTTTTGAGCCGTTGGAAAATAGAGATAATCAACTCCTTCCGCTGCAAGCATTTGTGAGTCTTTCTCTATATCTCGTGGGTATCTATCAAAATCTTCATTTGCACCGAATTGCAGGGGATTGACAAAAATAGAAACAAAAACCTTTTGCGCCTTACTTCTCGCAATTTTAGTAAGCGAAAGATGACCTTTGTGAAGTGCGCCCATAGTTGGAGCAAATGCTATTGCTGTTCCAGATTTTTTGTAGCTATTTACAATTTCTTTAAGTTGGCTCTTGTCATGTATTATTTGCATGTTTATCCTGCATATAGAAAAGGTTACTTTGTTAACCATTTCGATGTATAATCATCATTAATAAAGTTATGTATAGCAACAATATAAGACTAGCAAATAAGGAAGCAAGCGTCATTATTCTGGATAGTTATCAGCAAAAGCTAAAACAGAAACTTGACCAGCTCGCACTTGAGATTGCAGAATTTAGTGGAAAAAGCCTCACCCAGAATATCTTAAATGGCTTTCGTCTGAGAAGGAAAATCGCGCCTAAAGGAATCTATATATACGGTGAAGTTGGCAGAGGAAAATCAATGCTGATGGATATGTTCTTTGATGCACTGGATAGTGAGAAGAAGGCAAGAATACATTTTCACTCGTTTATGTCTGATATGCACATAAGAATGAATGAATGGCGAATTTCTTCAAACTCGGCGAGTGGTAATAGTGATCCTATAGCGGCGATTGCAGATTCTTATGCAGGTAAATATAGCGTTTTGTGTCTTGATGAGATGCAAATTGCAGATGTTGCAGATTGCCTGATTTTAAGGCGTGTTTTAACCGCAATGGTTGAGCGTAAGATGGTCGTGATTTTTACCTCTAACAAACCACCTGAGCTTTTATATCAGCAAGTTTTTCAAAGAGATAAGTTCCTAGAATTTGTAGATTTTTTAAGAACAGGATTTGATATATTTAATCTCTCAAGCCCTGATGATTATCGACTCAAGGGTAGTGTCTCTGAAGAGGTGGTCTATTTCTCTGACTCAAGAGATTTAGGATATATTCTCGAGCAAAACCTAAAAAATCAGGAGGTTGCCAAACCTAAAGAAATTAGGGTCAAGGGACATAAGGTTAAAATACCACTTGCTTCTGAAAATTGTGCATTGTTTGGATACTCAAATCTTTTTGAACTGCCGCTTTCAGCCTCAGATTATAGGGCTATTGCCGAACGCTATGAAACTGTGATTGTGCAAAATATTCCGCAATTTTCTTATGATAAATCAAATGAGGCAAAGAGGTTCATTTTATTTGTTGATGAAATGTATGAGCATAAAATAAAGTTAGTCATCAGTGCTGATGTTGATGTGCACAATTTATATCTTGAAGGTTCTGTAGCATTTGAATTTCAAAGAACTATATCTCGCCTTATTGAGATGCAAAGCGCAGAGTATTTAGGCGCTCTTAGCTAACAGTGCCTAGTTATAAAAAAATTCTTGTTTTTGCAAAAAATGACGATAACATCCACATTCCTTTAATTGCAATAGAGCAGGGGGGTTAGCTCAGTGGTTAGAGCAGTCCGCTCATAACGGATTGGTCGGGGGTTCAAATCCCTCACCCCCCACCACTTTATGAAAACATATCGGCGGGATTAGCCGATTTCATTTTACGCATAGCCAAAATTCCAGATGTTACACACATTGCAAGAATCATCAGAAAAACGCTCAATGCTTTTGAAAAACCCATTGGCATAGGAATAAAGGTAACCGACTCGGTAAGGGTATATAAACCAAGCGAGAGTAAATATCCTGGAATGAATCCAATAACTGCTAAAATGAGTGATGACGAGAAAACAATAAACATTAGGTATTTAAGAGAGTATCCCATTGCTCTTAGGGTTGCAAATTCGCTTAGGTGATTGGTTATATCGGTAAAAAGTATCTGATATACAATCACCATTCCCACGATTAAGCCCATTACCATTCCGAAGCCGAATATAAAGCCTATTGGTGCATTATTCTGCCAGTATGCCTTTTCAAATGCGATCAACTCTTGCAAGGTCATAATTCTTACATCTTCATTAAGAGTAGATTTCAGGAAATTTTGAACGCTTAAAACGTCACTTCCTTGCTTTAACTTGATAACCCCTATGTCGATTTGTTCAATATTTCTAAATGGAAACATTCTAAGAAAATTCTGATCTGATGTTATAAGATTGCCATCTGCTGCAAATGACGCGCCCATCCGAAAAGTTCCTAAAACATCGACCTTGCGGTCATTAATTTCCGTTCTAACTTCGCCCTTTTCTAATAAGGCAGGCACATTGCCGAATTCAGGTCTTGAAAGTGAGTCAAAAATAACAGTATCCTGAACAGTAAGTGCTTTCGCATAACCCTGAATTTCTGGAATATTAAATACCGACTCTGAAGGCTCGAAACCGAAAACCATAAGAGTGCGCTTAGTTCTGTTTTCAGGATTCTTCCACGGAGTTTGTCCAATATACATCGGGGTTACCGTTTCTACATCGCTTGCGGAAAATGCTCTATAAAGCTCTCTTCTCGAGAAACTTACGGTTCGCCATATAGCTTCCGTTTGTTTATGAACAATAAAAAGATCTCCTTGCATTTTTCGAGGCACAGAAGTTGCGCTATCAAATAATGAATCACGAAAGCCAATTTGCATAAATACCAAAACACAGGCGAATAAAACCCCTAATATCGCGGCTATTAGTTTTGCTCTTTCAAATGTAATCTGACGCCATGATAACCTTGCGGCGAATAAGAGGCTTTTCACATTATCCTCGCATCTACCTGCATGTAGATAAGATTTTTGAGTCGTTCTGCTGCATCTGAGCCAAGAGATATTCTCACCTCGATAGTTCTGTTATCTCTATCGGCAAGTGGATCAGTGTTGTTTAAGTCATTTTTCATGACTAAGAATCCCATTTCTCGAACTTCGCCAGAAAATTTCTGGTCAATGCCAGCAACTGATATTTCAGCTTTTTGGCCAACTTGAATCTTCGGCATATCGCGCTCATATATCTCGGCGACAGCATCAATTTCAGAAAGATTAGCCATTTCTAAAACTCCGTTATCTCCAACTCTTTCGCCTTGCCATGAGTGAATTTTTAAAACAGTGCCGTCTATTGGCGCAGTTAAAATACTTTGTTTAAATTCCTCTTCTGCCAAGTTCAGAGATGCTTGCGCGGAAACAAGTTCTGCTTCAAGTGATAAAACATTTGCAGTTGAATAATTGAAATCTCTCTCCGCCTGATCAAGCCTTGCCTGAGATATGGTATCAGTTTTTCTCAAGGTTTTGAATCGATTTAGCTCTTTACGAAAGTAAGCGGCATTTACCTTTTCTGCTTTCAGTTTAGATTCTATGGTTTTGATGTTAGCCCTCACAGATTCAAGGGATGCTTTTTTTCTATCAGAATCGCTGAATATGGCTATAACATCACCTTTGTTGATAGTTTGTCCTTCAAAAACTTTCAGCTCTCTTATTCTAACTCCTTCAGGCCCAGAGTCATGTGAGACATTAATTACTCTTGAGCGCGGTTCTAATCTTGCTAGTGCTCCGACTCCAGAACCCCCAGCAAAAACTACGCTTGATTTACTTCCCGTTGTATTTGATGTTTCACTCTCAGTATCGCTGGCAATAACTGAATATGAAAAAGAAATTAGCATAATGAGAGCAAAAGCAGTTAGGCAGATGCTAATTACAGATCTTTTAATGAGGTTGTAAATTTTGCTAATCAATATCACTTACTCAGATTTTCCAGCAATTTTTTGTTAAGATCACTCGCTGATGAATCTCCATCCTGCTTTGGTTTGGGATATTTAGAAAAAGGACCGTGAAAATCATCCTTATCAAATTTAGGATTATTTACAGAATCTTCTTCCCCTTTCTTGGCTTTCATATTTCCAGCTAGGGGCTCTGATAACTCTGGCTTTTCACCTGCCTTAATCTTTTGATATTGAACATCAAGATCACTGGCCATAGATTCATGCGCCCCAAATAACATTGCCACGCATAAGCAGTAAAACAGAAAGACATTAGCAGAAAAATTTTTCATATCAGGCTCTATTGTTTAATATATATGTTATGCTGGATATTGCTGATTCAAAACTACAATCGCCGCATTGAGAGTTAATGCATATATAACCCAAAGCAAATAAGGAATCAATATCAACCCTGCAATCTTATTATGGCGATAAAACAACTTTATATTTGCTGCAATTGCACCAACCATAAAGACGATGATTACGAACCCTCCTAATGGGAATTTGCAGGCAAAGAATATGATTGACCACATCATACTTGCAAACACATGTGCAAAATATGCCTTAAACTCATAACATTTTGTAGCGGTATGAATTCCCTTTTTTATCATGGCGTTATAGGCAAGCCAACCCGAAAGCATGATGGTGATATATAAAAATGTCCACACTGGGCCAAAAACATAATCTGGTGGATTCCAAGCAGGTTTTATAAGTGTTTGATACCAATCGGAAACATTAGTGGAAGTGGCTGCATTTCCAATAAGTTGAACAACCACAATCAGACAAAAAAATCCTAACAGAGAGCGCATTTTAAACCTACTTTTCAAAAGATAATGTTTATTTTTAATCATTCAACGCTATATTCTTTTTGTAGCTATACCACACATCGGGAATTAAAATGAGAAAAATCATCTATTCACTTATTTTTTATACGCTTGTTGCTTCTTACGCACACGCAGGAAAAGTTATGAATCTTGATAATGAAGCCAGATCATTTGAGATTGTTTATTTGGGTGGAGAAACAGAAAAAGTAACCCTTGCCCCAAGCCATAGCTTCTATTTTTACGGGGTTGGTAATGAATTAAAACACTATGGTTTTTCAACTATGGTTGCAGACCCGCGTGATGAATATGTAATTAGCAATAACCGACTTTACATCCATCGCAGAGGCGATAGAATCACGGGGAGACACTGAAATTGAGCAAGAAATTCAATAATATAAAGATTGCTCCATCAATATTATCAGCAGACTTTGCAGAGCTTGGTAAAGAAGTTAGAGATATTACAAATGCAGGAGCAGATTATATTCATATAGATGTTATGGATGGACATTTTGTTCCCAATCTCACAATTGGTGCAGATGTCGTAAAAGCCCTTCGCAAGCACTCTCATTTACCGTTTGATGTGCACTTGATGATAGAAAACCCTGATTTATATGTGAAAGATTATGCAGATGCTGGTGCGGATATTATTACGGTTCATGCAGAGGCCTCAATTCATTTGCAGCGCAGCCTTCAGTTGATTAAATCTTTTGGAAAAAAAGCAGGTGTATCAATAGTGCCGTCAACTCATGAATCAGTCTTGAAATATATCATGGCGGATGTTGATTTAATATTGGTTATGACGGTTAATCCAGGTTTTGGTGGGCAAAAGTTTCTTGATTCTCAGTTAGATAAAATATCTGCAATTAGATCTTACATTAATTCGACTAACCGCGAGATAGAGCTTGAAGTCGATGGTGGAATTAATCAAGAAACTGCAAAAAGAGTAATCGCCGCAGGGGCAAATGTTTTGGTTGCTGGCTCTTATGTTTTCAAAGATGGAAAAGATAAATATGCAGGCAATATTTCATCGCTTCGTTTGACGCAATAACACGATAACAAAACCTAAGAGGTTGTAGAAAAATGAAAATTGTAATGGTTGGAACTGGCTATGTCGGATTAGTTTCTGGTGCGTGTTTCTCTGAATTTGGCTTTGAGGTTGTTTGTGTTGATAAAGACGAAGCCAAAATTGAAAGATTAAAGCAGGGAATTATTCCAATATACGAACCCGGTCTTGAAGACATGGTAAAGCGCAACTCTAAAAGCGAAAGGCTTTTGTTTTCAACCAATTTGAGGGAATCTGTAAAGCAAGCAGATGCCGTATTCATTGCGGTTGGAACCCCCAGTAGGCGCGGCGATGGTCATGCAGATCTTACCTATGTATACGCAGCCGCAGAGGAAATAGCCGAAAGCCTGAAAGATTATTCAGTGGTTGTTACTAAGTCAACTGTTCCTGTTGGAACTGGCCGAAAAGTTAGACAAATCATTACGGAACGAAACCCTAAGATAAACTTTGATGTTGCTTCAAATCCGGAGTTTTTGAGAGAGGGATCAGCAATAGATGACTTCATGCGACCAGATAGAGTTCTAGTTGGTGCGGAAAGTGAGCGCGCAATTGAGGTTATGAAAAAGATATATCGTCCGTTATATCTTAACGAAACTCCCGTTTTGATTACTGATATTGAAACGGCGGAGCTAACTAAATATGCAGCGAATTGCTTTCTTGCTACGAAAGTTGCCTTTATAAATCAAATGGCTGATATATGCGAAAAAGTTGGGGCAAATGTTCAAGATTTAGCAAGGGCAATTGGCCTAGATAAAAGAATAGGAAATAAGTTTTTAAATGTAGGGCCTGGCTATGGTGGTTCTTGTTTTCCAAAAGATACTCTGGCAATGGAGAAGATTGCAGAATCAGCAGGCGCACCAAGCTCAATTGTTAATGCAGTTGTCAAGAGCAATACATTAAGAAAAGAACGCATGGCAGACATAATTATTGATGCATGCAACGGAACAGTGAAATCAAAAATTATTACAGTTCTCGGCCTAACATTTAAGCCAAACACAGACGATGTAAGAGAGAGCCCCAGTATAGATATTATAGAAAAACTGGTTGCCAGAGGTGCTTATGTTAAAACCTATGATCCAAAGGGGATGGAAGAGTTTCAGAAAGTTGTTGGTGATAGAATAGAATATTGTGAGTCTGCATTCGACGCTATGTTTGAATCTGAAGCACTTGTAATAGTAACAGAGTGGAATGAATTTAGAAGCCTAGATTTAACAAAAGTTAAATCATTGATGAAAAAGCATATAATAGTTGATTTAAGAAATATCTATAATCCAGCAGAAATGAGGGAGTCTGGATTTACATATATCTCACTTGGTAGGGAGTAAGAGCGGCGGCGTTAATTATTGCAAAATGCGCCGTCAGGTTCTTGTTGAAAGCATAGCTGGTTTATCTTGCGAGCAAGTCTTGTTTGTCTATCTTCGCATTGCTCTTTAGCTGGACTGGTTGCGCTGCATCCAACTGGGCCTCTTGCGGGAACTATTGTTGCATTAATTGGGCAAAGTGTGCGCCTTGCAACTTCGCATTCTTCTGCGTTTATTATGCCGCCTGCAAAACGAATTATCTGCCATCTTAGCATGTAATGCACAAAATCATCAAAGTCAGAAGTTTTTGCAGATTGAACAAAGATGCTATCAAATGATTGCTGAGTTGCTGGTGTTTCTGCATTTTCTTGCTCGGCTGTTCCCGTTGCACCTGAATCAATTCTTGATGTTCCACCAGTTTTTGCCCACGCTCCATGCCCGTTCGAGCCGTGACTTATAACTACCATAACCGCGCCAGCATTTGAAGAAGGGTCAGCCCGCAGATTGCCGTTATAATCCTGAATCTCTATATCTCCACTATTTGTTCCAGAAAAGCCATTAGAGGTAGTAAATCTGGTATCGACCGCATAAGTGATTCTTCTTCCCCATGAATCGAACATATATTCATCTGCAAGGCTAATTGTGGCAGTGGGAACAACACCAACGGCAATATTGGCGCATCCTCCGCCTGTGCACTGTGTGGCAGTGCAGCCAGCATTTGAATCGCTTCTGCCGAAATTTGCATCTCCTATAGCGGTTTCACCCAGTGCAGGGCAGGGAAGGAATCCATTTAAAATTAAATAAGCTCCCAGTGCTTCTTTTATCTTTTCTATACGTTGTTCGGTTGCAGAAACTCTAACTGCTTCTGTTCTGCTTACCCCAAGCGCGAGGCCACCTGCCACAATTACCGATATTATGACTAGAACTATGCTTAGTTCAACCAAAGTAAAACCACCGCTTTGAGGTGCTTTATTCAACTATTGCTACCAAAATATTTTGTGATTATCATACAACATAAAATTATATTAGCATTGAGTTTGGTCTTATCCAGTATTTTTTTATTAGTTTTTTAATTAGTTTCGAATAAGTTACGCTTTGAAATTTTTATTATTGTTCTGGAGTAACCAAAATGTTGAATCTTAGCACTTTGAAAAACACTGTTTCTGGCTTTGCTATCTTGGCGTTGTCGGCTGTTGCAATCTCTCCATCTTTGGCACAAGCCAATGACGGTCTTTATGTTGGTGTTGGTGCGGGAATAAACTTCCCACAAGATTCTGATATGGATGCAGCGGGAATCAACCACGACGTTGAGTATGATGAAGGTTGGGGGCTTGCTGCGACTTTGGGTTATCATAACTGGCAGTGGCATGGTTTTCGTCCAGAATTAGAACTCGCTTATAGAGCTAACGATATTGATTCAGTAAACAATATCTCTGGAAATAACGGTGAAGTTGAGATTTTCTCAACAATGTTAAACGCGATATATGACATTAATACCAACACTTCAGTTACTCCATATCTTGGAGTTGGTGCTGGCGGTGCTTGGCTTAATTACGATGATGTTGCACCAGTTGGCGGTGGAGTTGTAAACGACGATAGCTGGACACCTGCCGTTCAGGCAATCGCTGGTGTTGATGTTGATTTATCTGATACTGTAGCTTTGTTTGCAAACTACAATTATCTATATGCCTTCGATGGTGATGTGAAAAACAATGCTGGGCAAAGTTTTGATTCTGATTATGATGGTCACTCTGTGATGGTTGGTTTGCGTTTTAATTTTGGTGCTCCAGAAAAGCCCGTTGCTCCAAAACCTGCGCCAGCTCCTGTTGTGAAGCAAGAAAAGGCTATTCCTAATAATTACCTAGTATTCTTTGATTTTGACAGATCTGAGTTAACCCCAGAGGCGATGCAGATTATTTCTATTGCAGCTCAGAATTTTAAAGCGGGAAAGACCGTTAGAATCGATGTCACAGGTCACGCAGATAGAGCTGGTTCTGATGCTTATAACCTTAAATTATCTGAGCGTCGTGCAAGGGTTGTTAGATCTGAGTTAGTCCGCCAAGGTATTTCAAGTGGAATGATTAAAATTGCTGCTAAAGGTGAGAGCAATCCACTAATTGCAACAGATGATGGCGTTCGTGAGCCTCAGAATCGTAGAGTTGAAATCATCGGAAACTAGAAAACTGGTAGTGCGATTTACGTTGTGAGGTGGATGGTATCCGTCTGAATCGGTGGTTACTTAAGCCTCACAAGACCCAAGCGAATAAAGGTGGGTTCCATATTACCAAGCCCACGAGCGAGGTAAGGGACAGATCCCGACTGTTTGATTATCGGCCCTGGGGACATATTGCCTGTCGAATTCCACAGAAACCATCCTAGGGCATTGTATTCTTTTTTTGGCTATGCTTCAATAGACTATTTAAAGATACGCAATATTATGCATTTTGAAGGTAGCGGAATCATAACATCAATTAAAAAGCAGGGTGAAAATTCTGCTGTTGTGAGTTTGTTCACCGCTGAATATGGCAGAATATCTGGTCTCGTTAAGGGTGCGAGTTTTAAAAATAAACGTGGAACTTTGATCATTGGAAATGCTGTTTCTTTTATCTGGAGTGCGAGGCTAGCAGAGCATTTGGGAGTTTTAAAACTAGAGCTACTAAAACCATATGCATCATTTGCGATGGATATGGCTGAAAAACTTAACTGCATTCTTTCAAGCTGCCACTTGATATATAATTTAATTGAGGATCATGACCCACACCCAAGATTATATAACATGCTGGATTCATTTTATAATTCTTTTCAAAGTGTGAATGATAAGGCAAATTTCGACTTGCTAGAAAATTATGTGAAGTTAGAAGTCGCAATTCTCGAAGAAACGGGCTTTGGTTTATCTTTAGATTTGTGTGCGGTAACAGGTGCAAGAGAAGGCTTAACTCATGTATCTCCAAGAACGGGCAGGGCGGTTTGCAAAAATGAAGCGCAACCTTATTTGGATAAATTAATAGAACTTCCAAGTTTTTTGACTGGAAATTTTCCACCTGCAAGTTCGTTTGTCGAAATAAGAAAGGGATTGGCTTTAACAGGATATTTTCTCGAAAAGATACTGCAAGAAAGTAACAAATCTCTGCCATCAAATAGAAGCATGATAATCGAAAAGGTATGCTAGAAATTTATATATAGACTAACGTGTCAATTCTGATTCTGTTTTCGCACTATTCTGCCCTTTATGTGTTGATAGCGCGGCGATTTTATAAAGGCACGCATCTTTTAGTTGCGCGCATTCAGTTTCATTAATTGTGCCGCGATCTTTTAGGGCATCTATTAGGCCTTCAACCTTTTTAAGTCTTGTTTTGCTTGGATCCCACGATCCAATGAGTATTTTTCTTAATATGTCTATTTTTGGAAAAGGTTCTCTATTATCTGAAGGGGATATGGGGTGAAATGCAACCAACTTTAAAGCATCTTCAACTGTATCTGGATATTTTCCTTTAGCAAATTCAGTGTAGAATGACTCGCCCGCAACAATTATTGTGTTGTAATCAACATCGCTCAATCTTTTTTTAATAAGATCTTTGGTTATATTTCCTTCATCATCTGCAAAATAAATATTTGCCCCAGCGTTCGTAAGGTGCCTTACTACGCTAGCGGGATTATGAATTACATCAGGCCACTGATTATATGTAGCGCATCTTAGAGCGTCCAAATCACCACTATTATCAAATACATTTGCTTTGTTTTTAATAAGAATCTCGACAATCTCATCATAACCATTTGATGCTGCGGTCTTTAGTGCATTATATCCATAAATATTGGTTGCATTTATATCCTTGATCTTACCAATTATAAATTCGAAAACCTCTGTTGAGCCAAAAAATGCAGCCGACATGAGTATTGTGTTTTCAATATAGTTTAATGCATTGATATCAATGCCTTGTTTGAGGAGATCTAGTAATTTTTGCTCATACTCTTTATGCGCATTTTTATATTCTTCTGTTAGCGTCCATTCGTCCATTCTATATGATTTAGATGGTGAGTTCATGTAATATTTTTCAAATTTATATCGTCCAGAGTCATGCGTTGTAAAGTCGTCTAAATCTTGGATGAGAACAAAAAATTCTTGAGTTCTATATTTTACATCTTGAGGAATATTTGGTGATGAGAAGTTTATATCAGTCATTAATGAAGTAAGAGCTATATGTAAGTTATTAATATTATGCGCAACCTAACACGGCAATGTTAACCTTTTATGACGAGATAAAGTTTATATGCCTTTATTGATTGCAAGAACTTTTTTGCAATAACATCTTTGACATATTGGCCTCTCTATAATAGCTATTAACGTCAACTTGGAATAAGGATTAGAAAAAACGCTCCCATAAAGGGGGAGCGATTAAAGTTCTATTTTTTTATTCCGAATTGAGGTTATTAGCTGTAATATTCCAATTTTGTGAGATTTAGATGGCAAATGTAGTTGTGGTTGGTGCCCAATGGGGTGATGAAGGCAAGGGTAAGGTTGTTGATTGGCTTTCAGAAAGAGCAGAGGTTGTTGTTCGCTTTCAGGGGGGGCACAATGCAGGCCATACATTGGTTATTGATGGCAAAAAATACATTTTAAGCCTTTTACCTTCTGGCATTGTGAGGAAGAAAAAGTTATCGATAATCGGCAATGGAGTTGTGATTGATCCTTGGGAATTGCTTAAGGAGATAGATAAGATTAAATCGCAAGGGGTTGATATATCGCCAGAAACTCTAAGGGTTGCAGAAAATGCTGCTCTTATTTTGCCAATTCACCGCAATGTTGATGCTGCAAGTGAAAAATCAAGAGGCGAAAATAAAATCGGCACAACAGGTAGAGGAATTGGCCCCGCCTATGAAGATAAAGTTGGCAGAAGAGCAATTCGTATAGGCGATTTAGCAAATCAAAAGATGCTTAAAGAAAAGGTCTACTCGCTGGTGAATCATCACAATACTTTATTTAAAGGTGCTGGAACTGAAGAAGTTAACCCTGAGCCTCTATATCAATCTCTTCTTGAGATTGCGCCACAAATATTGCCATATAGTGAACCAGTATGGATGAGACTTGCAGAGCTTCGCAAAGCAGGAAAAAGAATATTATTTGAAGGCGCGCAAGGTGCGATGTTAGATGTTGATTACGGAACTTATCCTTATGTTACGTCGTCAAATACATTGGCGGGGCAGGCAGCAACAGGCTCTGGAATTGGTGTTGGAGCGATCGGATTTGTTTTAGGAATTGCTAAGGCCTACACCACTCGCGTTGGTAGCGGAATTTTTCCAACCGAATTGTTTGATGAAATCGGCGCAGGAATTGCGAAACGTGGCCATGAATTTGGCTCAGTAACTGGTCGCGCAAGAAGATGCGGATGGTTTGATTCGGTTCTCGTAAGGCAAGCAGTAAAAATTTGTGGAATTAATGGAATCGTTTTAACCAAACTTGATATTCTTGATGGAATGGATACGATTAAAATATGCGTAGGTTATAAGATAGACGGCAAAAACTATGATTACCTTCCAGCTTGTTTAGATTCCGAAGCAGTTATCGAACCAGTTTATGAAGAAATTGCAGGCTGGCAAGAATCAACCTACGGCAAAAGAAGATGGGCAGACCTTCCCGCAAATGCAATAAAATATGTCAGAAGAATTGAAGAGCTTATTGAAGCACCAATCACTATGCTTTCCACCAGCCCTGAGAGGGATGATACCATTCTGATGCAAGATCCATTTGCTGATTAGGTTATGCATAATCCATTCAAGCAGCCAGTTAAATTATGGCAATTGCAGATTTTTTGCCCTGCAAATGCTGTAGCCTTGATTGAAGAGTGTTTTGAAGAAAATTCTCTGGCTGTTTCATCTTTCGAGTTTAACGAAACAGAATCTGTTTGGAAAGTTGAGCTACTATATGATTTTCCTTTAAACAGCAATGACATTGACATAAAACTGCGGATAATTTCAGAGTCTCACTCAAACTTTCCCATTGATTTTAATATCACGGAAGTGGAGCAGAAAGACTGGCAATCTGAGATATTAAAAACATTCCCACCCTTCAGAGTTCGGCGTTTCTTTATACATGGTTCGCATTATAAAGATGCTATTCCTGTAAATACGATTCCGTTGTTAATAGATGCGGGAACAGCCTTCGGATCAGGAGAACACGAAACAACTTCAGGCTGTTTAATTGCCCTAGATGATATTTTAAAAAGAAAAAAGATTAAAAATGCGCTAGATATGGGCTGTGGATCTGGGATTTTGGCGATTTCTTATGTCAAATCCACTAATAAAAAAGCTGTAGCAATAGATATAGATGCTCAATCGGTTAAAGTTGCCAAGCAGAACTTTGAAATAAACAAAACTGCACAAAATATTTCAGCCTATGTGGGAGACGGCTTTAAATCTGGTAAAATTAAGAAATGTAAAAAGTTTGATCTGATTTTTGCCAATATTTTGGCTCGCCCTCTTGTGAAAATGTCGAAAGAGTTAAGTTGCAAGCTATCTGACAATGGTGGATTAGTGATATTATCTGGATTGTTAAATTATCAGATGCGCTTTGTGCACAATGCTTATAGAATGCAGGGTTTGAGGCTTGTAAAGCATATCAAAAATGGAAACTGGTCAATCTTGGTAATGGAAAAATGACAGCAGATTACCCAATAACTAGATTTTTTAACGCTCCCAATCCAGATAAGCAGGGGTATCACAAGATTTGCTATTACGAATGGGGCGCAGAAAATCGTGATAAAAAACCAGTTGTTTGCGTGCATGGACTTACCAGAAACGCCAGAGACTTTGACTTTCTCGCCTATAAACTTGCGGAAGATGGCTATAGAGTTATTGCAATAGATGTCGCGGGCAGGGGAAAGAGCGAGTGGCTTCCAAACAAAAAGTGGTATGAATATAAGAATTATGCTGATGACATCATCAGGCTTTTGAAAAGCATAGATATTACATCATGTTACTGGGTGGGAACTTCGATGGGCGGAATCATAGCAATGGCTGTTAATGCGTTTGCTCCAACTCTTATAGAGAAAGTGGTTCTTAACGACATAGGCTATGAAATTCCGAAGGATGCTATGAACAGACTAGCAAGCTATGTTGGCAATCAGATACATTTCGTGAATTTTGAAGAATATAATCGCGCTCTTACTAAAATATTAGTGGGATTTGGAATTACTGATTCAACCCATTGGGCGCATACTTTAAACTATTCAGCAAAAAGAAATGAAGATGGAAGCTATGATTTGCTTTACGACCCGACCATCAATCATATTTTTCGAGATGATGAGGGAAACCCAAAACAATTAGATACAGTAGATCTAACTTTTTTGTGGAAGAAGATTACCTGCGATGAAATGCTTATTAGAGGCAGTAAGTCTGATTTGGTTTCGCACGAGATGGCAATGGAAATGAAACGGCGCAAGAAGAACCTAGTAATAGCCGAAATAGAAGACGTGGGTCATGCCCCCGCCCTTATGGAACCAGATCAAATCAAAATCGTAATTGATTTTCTAAACTCCCCCCACCACCCAAAAACAGTCATCGATAAAATGATAAAAAGCAGAAACACCATAATTGCTAAAATATTTAACTACTTCAGGGGCGGAGTTTAATAAAAGTGTAATGCTTTTGTGGTATAAAGTTATTGAATGCTGTAAAAGAAACTAATGGTGATATTAATGGATGATTATATATTACGCAGAAGTGCTACAAAAGTTGGAGATACTTATCACGATATTATTCGTGTGGCGAAAATAACATTACCAACTGTTTTGCATTATGGTGAAGAAATGCAAAAAAGTGAAGAATATGTAAAAAACCTTATTCATGGCAATAATCGCACCGCTTGGATAACTGTTAGTAGAGAAAATGAGAAATATGCTAATGTAAGTTTTGAAGATGGTGCCGCAGGAATAATTCTTCGAAAATTACAAGAAATTAATCTTAGTCAAGATAATGCCCAAGAACTCTTTGAAAAGGCATTTAATGATGGACTGCTAGAATATAGGCTAAATACAATTACCGAATGGTTGAAAACAGGAAAAATAACTAATTATCATGGAAAAGAAGAGAAAATTGATTCACTTGTTCCTATGGAGATACTTGACTCTATAGGGCTTGTATTAAGTGCTAAAGGGATAAATTATGACAGAGGACAAGTTTCGGATAATCTACTAAAGATGCGGCTTCTTGGGGAGTATGGAGCTTTAGATCGCAACAGCATAAGTATAGAAAATTTTGTAAATTTACCTAGTGAATTAGAAAATTTATACGAACAGATTCATGCCATTGATGAAGTTTGCCGAAATGGAAATGATAAAGGCAGAGAAAAAGTCGCAAAACTGATTCGTGCGCGTATGGAAGATGGTCATAAATTAGACCCAGCATTCATACGCCCACTCTTTGGGGAAGATAGATGGCTTGTCAGAGATGTTGACGCATTAGAAAATGCGCTTAATAGTTTAAATGAAATTAATGGAGAGCGAGATCTTGATGTTCTATATAAACTACGAAAATGGCTAATACTAGATTCTGAAAAATATGAACAAGATATAGGAAGATTACCACCAGAAGAATCTTTTAATTGGTTTCATAGAATAGAATTTGAGAGAATGCCTTTGGTGATTCATGATTATGTTAAAGGTTTTGATCAAGCTGATGTTGAACGATTAGCTATTCTTAAAAAGCTATGTGAATTAAAAGTTCTTGATGAAGATCAATTGCAAAAAGCTGTTACAGAGCATGGAATTGCATTGCCCAAGCACTACGAAGAAAAATTAATAGAAGCAAAGAAAGATAGTCGATTTGAATTGGCAAAATTTATAAAGAGTCTAAGCAAGCCTGATATAGTGGATGGTGTTGATTTAAATATCATACCTGCAAAAAGTCCACTTGAAAAGTTGGTGCAGTGTGTAAGTGAATATATATCCAATCCAGAAAGTGATACGTTAGCAATGCAATCTGCGTTTAACACATATTGCAATCGATATTCGCATGGCTTGGAAGATCTAAGAACACTCACAAACTCTTTTATATCGAGTGTACAAAGCATTCGTGGTCAAGAAGGAGTGGAAAAGCTCATAGAAATCATAATAAACAATCATAACCCGATCAATTATCAACAAGAATATTTTGAGGGGCTGGGTATGATAGGCGGTCCTTGGATTGAAGACGAAAAAGAAATTGCAGGTCAAACCCCAACTAATGGTATTGTAAAAGAGTGACCTAACTCCCTCTTCTCTCTAAATCGATGCGGGGGTCGATGAGCATATATGTTATGTCGCCTAGCAGGTTAAATATTAGCCCTAACAGAGTGAATATATAAAGTGTTGCAAACATAACGGGATAGTCGCGGTTAATCGCGGCTTCAAAGCCTAAAAGCCCTAATCCATCGAGTGAGAAGATAACTTCTATAAGCAGGCTGCCCGTGAATAGAATTCTAAGAAAAGCGTTGGGAAGCCCCGAAATTACAACCAACATGGCGTTTCTAAAAACATGGCCATATAAAACTTGCCTATCACTAAGGCCTTTTGCCTTTGCGGTTATAACGTAATTCTTTTTTATTTCTTCAAGAAAAGAGTTTTTTGTAAGCATGGTGAGGCTTGCGAACCCTCCAATAACCATTGCGGTGACGGGTAGGGCAATGTGCCAAAGATAATCTGTTATTTGTCCTAATAAGCTCATTTCATCGTGATTTGCTGAGGCAAGTCCCCTTAGTGGAAAAATGCTCATAAAACTTCCGCCTGAGAATAAGACTATTAGCAATATTGCAAATAGGAAACTGGGAATTGAATATCCTATGATTATTGCTGTGCTCGTCCACACATCGAATGGTGAGCCATCTTTCACCGCTTTTCTAATTCCAAGAGGGATGGAAACTATATAGACTATAAGCGTTGTCCATAGGCCGAGTGTGATTGATACGGGCATTTTCTCGAAAACTAGATTCAAAACGGGTTCGCTCCGAAAAAAGCTCTCGCCAAAGTTAAATGTGGCGTAGTTTATTAGCATTTCAAAAAAGCGAGTGTGAGCGGGTTTGTCAAAGCCATACATTTTTTCTAGTTCGGCGATTATTTCGGGGTCTAACCCTTGCGCCCCTCTATATTTGCTATCGCTACTAGAATTATTTTGCTGATTTGGGTTGATTACGTTCGTTCCGCCTGCCTCCATTCCTGAGCCGCTTACCCTTGCGGTGGCATCAACTGCTGTGCCTTGAATTCGAGCAATCATTTGCTCAACAGGCCCACCCGGAGCTGCCTGAATAATGATAAAGTTAAGCAACATTATGCCAAACAAAGTTGGGATAATAAGAAGCAAACGCCTTGTAATATATGATGTCATGATCGCAATTATAAGGATAAATAGTTTGACCACAAGTGTGGAAATGTCGTAATAAAAGGTTATTATGATTCCATTTCAAAATATAATATTAAAGTTACAAAACTTCTGGGCAGATTACGGCTGCGTTATTCTCCAACCATATGATATGGAGGTTGGGGCGGGCACTTTCCACCCTGCAACCACTCTGCGTGCACTGAAAGATAATCCTTGGAATGTTGCTTATGTGCAGCCTTCTCGACGCCCTAAAGATGGTAGGTATGGGGAAAACCCAAACCGCTTGCAACATTATTATCAGTTTCAGGTTATCTTAAAACCGTCACCCGATAACATTCAGCAGCTTTATCTTGATAGCCTTAAAATGCTTGGTATTGATTCAAGTTTACATGATTTGCGTTTTGTTGAAGACGACTGGGAAAGCCCAACACTAGGTGCGTGGGGTCTTGGTTGGGAAGTTTGGTGTGACGGAATGGAGGTTTCGCAGTTTACCTTTATGCAGCAAATTGGCGGGGTTGAGTGCTTCCCTGTGGCGGGTGAGCTAACTTATGGTTTAGAGCGTTTAGCAATGTTTATTCAGGGCGTTGAAAATGTTTATGATCTCGACTGGAACGGCAAAGGCGTAAAATATGGCGATGTTTTCTTAAAGGCAGAAAAGGAATATTCTGCGTTTAATCTTGAACATGCCGATACTGAAATTTTGTTCCGCCATTTTGCTGATGCTGAAAAAGAGTGTATGAGTCTTCTTGAAAAAGGCGTTCCACTTCCTGCATATGATCAGTGCATTAAGGCAAGCCACCTATTCAACCTTCTTGATGCAAGAGGGGTGATAAGCGTTACTGAACGGGCTTCTTACATCCTCCGCGTTCGAACATTAGCAAAGGGATGCTGCGAGAGTTTTGTAAGCGGCTAGGTGTCGGGGGTCAGGTGTCAGGTGTCAGGTTTTAGGTGAATGTTAAGGTTATTATATGACAATTAAATCATTTAAAGATTTACAAATTTGGCAGAAATCTAGAGTCTTAGTATCTGATATATATAAAATAACGCAAAATTTCCCTAAGGAAGAAATGTACGGCTTAACCAGCCAGATAAGAAGGTGTGCTGTATCTATTCCATCAAATATTGCTGAGGGGAGATCACGAAATACCAAAAAAGAATTTCAATATTTTTTAGGTATAGCTTATGGCTCTCTTGCCGAGCTAGAAACTCAACTAATTATTTCGTGTGATCTTGAATACTTGGATGATAATAATCTTATTGAATTAACTGGCAAAATATCAGAAATTGGAAGAATGATTAATGGTCTAGATTCTTCATTAAATAAATCTCTGACACCTGAAACCCGAAACCTGGAACCTGTATAAATGCAACTAACATTACTGAAAGGCAAAATTCACCGCGCAACTGTTACAGAGGCGGATTTAAACTATAATGGCTCTATAGGAATTGACACCGCGCTTATGAAAGCAGCAGGCATTATAAATAATGAGCGTGTTGAGATATATAACATCTCAAACGGTCAAAGATTTGCGACATATGCCATTCCACTTCCTGAAAATAGTGGGGGAATTGTAATAAACGGAGCAGCCGCAAGATTAACTTCAGTTGGTGACTTGGTTATAATCTGCGCCTACGCAATCATGGATGAAAAAGATGCAGCCACCTACCAACCAAAAGTCGTTTTAGTGAACGAGGCAAACAGAGCTAGTCATTAGCTAGTTTTGAGTTAAAAATAGACACGGTTTTGCTATTTTTTAGTTCAGATACTATTTTTGAAAGTTCTTCCATATCTACAGGTTTTGGCAGGTGCATGTTTGCGCCTAGTTCTAACGCGACAGCTATATCCTCTTTTTCTAATGAGGAAGAGCAAAATACTATGTATGGTTTATCTCCACCTTTGGTTTTGCGGAGTTGCTTGATAAATTCAATGCCATCCATCACGGGCATATATCCATCAACCAGTAAGAGATCTGGCATGAGTTGTTTTTTGCAGTATTCAAGAGCTTCTAAGCCATTATGGCAAATAAAGGGTTGTAAGCCGAGTTTCGATAACTGGTTTTGCATAATCATCCAATTAACGGGATTATCCTCCACAATAAGGCTAGTTAGCATGATATTCCCTGTTCTTATAATTAATTGGGGAATGCTATCAACCAGCACGAGAGATGTCAATGCAAATATATCGCGTTAATATATATAGTGTAAACAGTTGTGCATAACATCATCTAATACACTGATACTAGAACCGAACTACATATGCAATACTTTTCCATAAGCATCAAGAACTGACTCGTGCATCATTTCTGAAAGGGTCGGATGCGGGAATATGGTATGCATAAGGTCAAGCTCTGTGCCTTCCATTGTTTTGGCGACTACATAACCTTGAATCATTTCTGTAACCTCTGCACCAATCATGTGCGCCCCAAGTAGCTCGCCAGTTTTAGCATCAAAAACGGTTTTCACCATTCCTTCTGGCTCACCTAAAGCGATTGCCTTTCCATTGCCGATAAACTGGAAGCGGCCAACTTTGATGTCGTATCCCTTTTCTTTAGCAGCTTTTTCAGTTAATCCAACTGATGCAATCTGCGGATGGCAGTAAGTGCAACCTGGAATATTGGTTCGTTTCATAGGATGAACATTTGGCTGTGAAGCTATCTTCTCAACACAGATAATACCCTCATGACTTGCTTTATGAGCTAGCCATGGCGCGCCAGCAACATCACCTATTGCGTAGATTCCTGCTTCGGCAGTTCGGCAATATTCATCGGTGACAATTTGGTTTTTCTCAATCTTAACCTTTGTTTTCTCAAGGCCAAGATTTTCAGTATTTCCAACTACGCCAACTGCAACTATAACTCTATCTACAGTAAGCTCAGATGTTTTTCCATCTTTAGCTTTTAATATAGCTGTAACGTTGTCTTTACCCTTTTTAAGAGATTCAACGGAAGTAGAGGTTAAAATTTTCATACCCTGTTTTTCAAAGGCCTTGTGAGCCATTTTAGAAATTTCATCATCTTCTACAGGCAATATCTTATCCATCACTTCGACAACTGTAACTTCCGCGCCCATTGTTTTATAAAAGCTCGCAAACTCGATGCCAATGGCTCCACTTCCTACGACTAAAAGTCTTTTAGGCATTGTTTCAGGAATCATTGCATCTTTGTAGGTAACAACAAGTTTGCCATCTGGTTCAAGATTTGGCAGAACTCTGGCACGCGCGCCCGTTGCGATTATAATATGTTTTGCAGATAGTGTGGAGATTTTCTTGCCATCTTTCTCGACTGCAACCTTTCCTGCACCTTCTATTCTTCCTTGCCCATCAAAAACAGTAACTTTATTTTTCTTAAGCAGCATTCCAATGCCGCCAGATAGCTTCTTAGCCACTCCGCGAGAACGTTCCACGATTTTTTTTAAGTCAAACTTAATGTTATCGGCAGAAAGGCCGAATTCTTCAAGTTTATGAAGGGTATGGTAAACCTCTGAAGATTTCAAAAGAGCTTTGGTTGGAATACAGCCCCAGTTTAGACATATTCCCCCTAAGTGTTCGCGCTCGACAACTGCTGTTTTCATGCCAAGTTGTGAGGCTCTAATAGCCGCAACATATCCTCCTGGCCCGCCACCAATAACAACTACATCAAAGCTAGTATCTGTCGTCATAAATTTCCCTGTAA
The DNA here is from genome assembly GCA_964484565.1 of uncultured Rickettsiales bacterium. Lineage (GTDB taxonomy): Bacteria > Pseudomonadota > Alphaproteobacteria > Rickettsiales > CAZAGG01 > CAZAGG01. Next base: position 113,102 of record CAZAGG010000005.1, read on the forward strand.
TAAATTATCAGCAAGGACGCTACAACGAATTAAAAATAAATTACAGAGTTTTTTTGTCAAAAATATTGAAGGTGCCTTTTTATTGTGTTAACAGATTTAGTTAAGTTACAAAAATAATTAACATTAACTTAGGGGATTGCGATGAATATAGATATAAGAGAATACAATATTGATTGGAAAAATTTAGTTTCAGAAGCTAGAAGTAGTTTATCAGCAGAAGAGAAGCTCGCGTTAGGTTCATTTCCACTAGTTTTTCTTGGTGGCATTAAAACAAAATATCTTAACGACAAAATAGGCTTTGCTGATTCAAGTTTATATTCAGTCGGTGTTCCAATAGTTACGCACACTACTTTAGGAAAATATTTTGATACCGCGCTTAATGTAGCTTTATTATTTTCAGATCACGATTCGATGGAAACTAAGTTTTCAGTTGATGAAGACAAAAGATTTACTTGGTTAGATAGAGCTGTAAGTCTTTCTGCCCAAGAGCAGACTATCTCAAGAGTTAGAGTTTTAACAAGAGCTATCGATGATAGCTTTGCCTACCTTCAAACTATGAGCAATATATATAGTGTTATATCGCAAAACCCAGCTCACAAAGAAGAAGCTGGCAAAATGTTTGATTCTATCATAGCTATGAATTCAGTTCTTACAAAAATTAGAACAGGTTTGGTGGAGAAAATAGAAGCTCAGTTCGCTGCTCAAAATACCACGCCACAAAATTATCAAGATCCAATTTATGCTAGCGATGGGGCTTATAATATGCAAACCCAAAAAGCTCTGGGTGAGGCAGAGGCATTGTTTAAAGCTCTATGTCAATTTCAACAGAAACAGACATATAGAGGGAAGTAAGGGTTAGGATTTTAATAGTAATCAGTTGTCAGCGGTCAGTTGTCAGCGGTCAGTTGTCAGTTGTCAGTAAAAAATCTGGCAACTGGCCTCTGGTCTCTGGCAACAATAGTATTTACAAATTAGGCTTGGGCTTTATGAATATCAAAACAAGAACCTTCCCCCTTTATGGGCTTACTCCCCTACACTATGAATGGGGAGGGAATGTGTAAGAATAGACAAAAACCTAAATCTAATTTGGAAACACTATAACTCTAAACTCAACAATATCTCTAAATCTTAACAGGAACTTCACGAAAATGTCATATATTTGTAACCTAAATTAGGATAATGGCAGTTAAGTTTAAAAATATAAGGAATTCAAAGATGACGAACAGTGGTAATTCATTACAAGATTTAGCCTATCATATAATAGGGTGTATGGTTAGTTACCCTGAAAGATCTGTACCAGAAGTTGATAAACAAAATCCTAAGGGGTTTTTAGCGAACATTGTAAGGCAATTTCAAGCACGTATACTTAACGGAAGGCATTTAGATACTCTTAGAGAAGATGAAGATCTTACATCTGATGTTAAATCCCTATCTGTGAAGTTGGGAGAAAGCGAACTTTACATAAATTATGGTGCGGTTATCAAGAGTAAAGATAAAGTGGCAATGGGTCTTGCTCTTTTACTGTTAGAAAGAGATCATGCGTCTCTGTATGAAGATGAAAATAAAACAATAGTAATGGGGATAGATTTAAATAAAGTTTTAGATGATGAGCAGCTTGCAAAAAATATTCATACCATCTTTTCGGCGAAAAGTGGTTTATTGGGTGCAGAACTTCAGAAACGAGAAGATGCCCAGTTGGCATTACTCAAAAACACTGTAGATCAAGTTAAATTAGTCGGATCACCTGAGTTATTAAATGAGATAAAACGCTAATATGATATTACAATAAAACACCCTATCACCCCATAACATCCCGTTCGATTTGGGATTTTAGTGCGGAGAGGGAATCGAACTTCATTTCATCTCTGATTTTATTTATAAAACCGACCGTGATTTTGCACCCGTAAACATCGCGGTCGAAGTTTTTTATGTGCACTTCTAGCGAGATTTTTGTGCCGCCTATGGTTGGGCGAGTGCCCAGATTTGCTACACCAATAAGATGCTGTTGTTCTTGATTTTTAAGTGATACCAAAACCTGATACACCCCGTTTTTAGGCAAAAATTTTGTATGTGTAAGACTAACGTTTGCGGTTGGAAAACCAAGTTCTCGCCCTCTTTTATCGCCGTGCAACACTCTGCCACTTATTGTATAGTTACGCCCTAACATTTTTGCGGCTTCCGCCACATCACCGCTTTGTAATAGAGCGCGAACTCGGCTCGATGATATTCGCTCCCCCTCATTTGAGAGAACTTGTGAAACGGGCAGATAGCAAAAATTCAACTTCGATGCCATATCCGCTAATTTTTTGCTATCTCCTGAACGGTTATTGCCGAATACAAAGTCGCTACCCGTAATAATATATTTTGCCTTGAGTGCTTGCAATAAAACATCATTCACGAAATTATCAGCCGACATTTCCGACATTGCCTTGTTAAAGCGAAGAGCAGCGATATTTTCTATTCCCAAACGATTGATTTCTACAAATTTTTCTTTTGGAGTCGTTAAGCGCAGAGTTTTAATATCGGGCTTAAAAAACATGCGTGGGTGTGGTTCAAACGTTAGAACTAATGGTGTTAAGCCTTCATTTTGTGCAATCTCCATTGCCTTGCTTATTACTGTCTGATGACCAATATGAACGCCGTCAAAGTTACCAATTGCAACGACTGTTGGCGTTTTTATAAAATCCTCTGTAATATCTCGGTATATAAACAATGTGTGGAAGCGATATATAATGGTTTATTTTCTTCTTGCAGTCATAGCAATATTGATTGCTTTTGCCAAGATTGGTTTTGGCAGGATATTCGCATTCGTGAGTCTTGTTTCAATGCTATCACCTTATTTAGCAAGGTTTATGCATCATTATAAGTCACAAAATAATAATCACGGGCAGGGTAGTAATGGTGGCGGTGCAATTAGAAAATCCGCTATGACCATCAAAGAAGCCGCAGAAATATTAGAGGTAAGTGAAAATGCAACGAAAGCAGAAATCAAAGCCGCCCATAACCGTCTTATAACCAAAATTCACCCCGATAAAGGCGGCAGTGCATACCTCGCCGCAAGAGTTAATGAAGCCAGAGATGTTCTACTTAAATCGCCTTAAGTAATTTTATCCGCAATTTTGATTCAAACGCATTCTCCAAATAATTAGCTAACAGTGCCTAGTTTAGGGAGTATATCAACGTCATCGCGAGCCGCAAATTGGCGGCGTGGCGATCCAGAAAGCTAGAATTTTTCTAGATTGCCGTGCCTTCGGCTCGCAATGACAGAAGAAAAGAAATGGCAATACAATTCCCCAACCCTTCGCTATGCGCTATAGTTTACTCCCCGACCCCTGACACCTGAAACCTGACCCCCAGACTAAGTCCAGCTAAAGTCTGCGTTAGAGAGAGATGCGAGGGTAGTGGCGGTAAGGATTATCTCCATATCCACTGTTGCATCGCCGTTGGTATCTATCTCGAGCAACTTGGTCGTATCATTAAAGCGCGCCTCTGAGTTTAACCCACCACCGTTAAAAGCGTTAGTATGCGCTCCAATGAAGTTGAACGTACCTGTTTGTAGTCCAGTGAATCTTAAAATATCCGTTGTTCCATCAAAGTCAGTTATCGTATCGCGATTAGCTGAGGTTGAATCTGAGGTTGCCGTATAAATGAATGTATCTCCACTCCCAACTCCACTTCCACCCGTTAAGATATCAGCCCCGCCGCCGCCTCTTAGTGTATCATTACCCTCAAAAGTTGAGATAATGTCGTTTCCAGCACCTCCATATACTGTATCAGACGTTCCAGCCCCACTAACACTTAAATAATTAGCTGATGAAAGCGAACTACCGTCTATGTTAAGTTGAGATACTATACTTCCTGTACTAAAAATTGAAACGCTAACAACGTTTCCTTCAAATCCAGAAGAGCTAAAATATGCATCAGTAAAAGTCATCGATTGAGGCCCACCAAGGGCAGAGGTCACGAAACTTTCAACTCCATATATATTTACAGCTGCAAAATTAAGGTTAGATGAAAAAATACGCATGACATCTAAACCAGCACCACCATATATAGTGTCATTTGCGTTAATCTCATCTCCCCAAACTCTTAATGTATCGGCACCTGCTCCAGCGTCAATAAATTCATCTGCTGAACCAGAATTATTTAAAGTGATAGTATCTGCGCCATCACCGCCATAAATAGAGTTATTGCCTTCGTTTCCAGAAATATTATCAGCCCCATCACCGCCATATATTAAATCGGCTCCTGTGCCACCTAATATTGAATCAGCGCCTGCGCCACCAGTTAGGGTATCGGCTCCCGCACCGCCTCTTAATGTATCGGCTCCATCACCGCCATATATTAAATCGGCTCCTGTGCCACCTAATATTGAATCAGCGCCTGCGCCACCAGTTAGGGTATCGGCTCCCGCACCGCCTCTTAATGTATCGGCTCCATCACCGCCTGTTGCATCAATCCTATTTGTTCCTGTAAGGTTAGAGCCGTTTATATGTAAATTTGCCGTTGTTGCGGTTGTGGTAACTTTTACGGCTCCTCCAGTGATTCCTGTGCCTGCTGAGAAATATGCATCACGGAATGTCAGAACATGCGCCGCGTCAGAGTTAAGCTGGAACCATTCAACGCCTGTAACATTGGCATATGTTGCAGTATCCATAGTGAGTGCACCGCTGTTTACAATGATGGAATTTACTCCAGTTCCTCCAGTTACAGTATCGTTTGATTGAAAATCAGATGCTAACGATGCTATAAAGCTATCTTGCCCAGTTGCTCCATTGAGGCTATCACCGTTTAATGATGTGAAATAAAACGAATCATCTGAAATACCGCTTGAATTTCCAGATATTGTGATAACACCGTCATACAGAAACTTACTTGAAGTAACCTGTGATTGCGGTGTTCCTATAAAAACTAGAAATTGTCCATCTCCTAGATTTACTGATGTATCACCTGATGTATGAGATATGTAAAGAGTTATTGCCGAACCTGCAAATCCACTTAATCTAACAAGTTCAGATTCATTGAAATCGGTTATATATTCAGTGACGTTTGCTTCTTTTTTGATTATAAACAGGTCTGTTCCAGCGCCGCCTGTTAGGGTGTCTCCGCCATTATCGCCATATAAATCATCGTCTCCATCTCCTCCATTTAGTGAATCTCCACCATCACCACCATATAGAATATCACTGCCTGCACCGCCACTTAGTGTATCAGATGCCTGCCTGCCCAAAAGAATGTCATCGCCATTATCTCCGCTTACGAAGTCGTTGCCTTCATCGCCGAAAACTACATCATTGCCAGCACCGCCATAAACAAAGTCATCTCCCTTGCCACCACGAGCTATATCATCTCCCGCACCGCCATAAACCGTGTCGCTACCTTCATTGCCTTGAACAAAGTCATCCCCTGCATCGCCAAATATTAAATCGGCACCTGCTTTGCCAAAAAGAAAATCCACTCCTGATGTACCCGTCAAAGTATCACTACCAGAAGTGCCAGCTACTCCACCTACTGGTACAAAGCTATATCCCTCTTGTATTGTGCGACTCATCCTAATAACCCCTTTTTATATCTTCCTTATATTTAATATTTATATCAAATTTAAGTTAATAAAGGTTAAAGGTGTTGAATTGTGTCTTGTATTGATTGCTATTTACATGATATAGCATTAGGTTATCTAAAAGCTCACAATCGGGATATAAAGTAATGCAGGCAAGTCTAAAACTAAAAGAAAACCATACAATCAACCCATCAATTCTTAGAGAATATGACATCAGAGGAATTTATGGCAAAACCCTAACCGAAGATGATGCATATAAAATCGGCAGGGCTTATCCATCAATGAATGGGGTGGATTTAAGCAAGCCTGTTTGTGTGGGATATGACGGCAGAGTTTCTTCACCATCAATGCGCGATGCGTTGATTCAGGGATTAACCGAATCAGGAGCAAATGTAATTGATATTGGATTAGGTTCAACCCCACTACTTTATTATTCAGTGTTTGCTCTAAATTCAGCAGGCGGGATCATGATAACAGGTTCGCACAATCCAAAAGATCATAACGGATTCAAGCTGATGGTGGGTAAAAATAGTATTCATGGTCAAGATATTAAAACACTGGGGCAAATTGCCGATTCAGGAAATTATAAATCAGGAAACGGAACAGTTGAAAAACGCGATATAAAGCAACAATATGTTGATGAGCTTGCAAACGCAATGGGAGCAAATGCAAAACCGCTCAAAGTAGTGTGGGATGCAGGAAATGGCGCAACAGGCGAACTAATGGTTATGCTTTGTAACAAGCTGAAAGGTGAGCATATTCTGCTTAATGAAGAAATTGATGGAACTTTTCCCGTGCATCATCCTGATCCAACGGTTCCTGAAAATTTAGAGCAACTTATTGAGACAGTTAGAGAAACCAAAGCAGATCTTGGCGTTGCATTTGATGGAGATGGTGACAGAATCGGCGCAGTTGATGCAAACGGCAGAATTGTATGGGGTGATCAGCTAATGGCGGTCTATGCCTCTGAAGTATTACGCGAAAATAAAGGCGCAACCATTATTGCCGATGTTAAGGCAAGCCAAACTCTGTTTGATGAGATTGCTAAAATGGGCGGTAATCCATTAATGTGGAAAACTGGGCATTCGCTTGTAAAATCGAAAATGAAGGAAACAAAATCTCCACTAGCTGGGGAAATGAGTGGTCACATCTTTTTCGCCGATAAGTATTATGGATTCGATGACGGGCTTTATGGTGCAGTCAGATTGATTAACATTGTTGCAAGTGGTACAGAATCTCTTGCACAAATGATAGATAAGTTGCCACATACATTTTCAACTCCAGAAATCAGAATCGAATGTGAAGAGTCAGAAAAATTTGAAATCATGAAACGCGTTTCAAGAAAGGTTCGTGATTCAGGTCTTGATTTTAGTGACGTTGACGGTGTTCGCGTTAAAAATAAAGATGGCTGGTGGTTGCTTCGTGCTTCAAATACTCAAGCCGTGTTGGTTGGCAGATGCGAATCAGATTCAGAAGAAGGTCTAAAACGTCTGCAAGCTGAACTAGACAGCTATTTGAAATCGTAAAATAAGCAGTTGCTCTGATGTTTGCAAAACTTACTGGAAAACTCGATTCATTTGATGATGGTGTTGCAATAATTGATGTAAACGGCGTTGGCTATCAGGTTTATGTGGCTGAGAAATCAGTGCAAGTTTCTGAAAATGAAGCAGTTGCGCTCTATATCGAAACGCAAGTTAGAGAAGATGCAATTAATCTCTTTGGCTTCGCAAGTCTAGAAGAGCGCGATTGGTTCAGACTTTTAAACTCAGTGCAAGGCGTTGGTGGAAAAGTTGCAATGGCTATTTTAGGTACGCTCTCAACCGCAGATATAGTGTCTGCCATAACTCTTGAAAACGACAAAGCATTTACAGCCGTAAGTGGAATTGGCGCAAAACTCGCTTCAAGAATTACCAACGAATTAAAGGGTAAAAAGCTGCCCGCAACGTTTGATGTGGTGGGTGTTAAATCTTCATCTGCCAAAACTGCAGATAATATTGGTTATTCGATAAAAAGTGAGGCTATTTCTGCATTGGTAAATCTCGGATATTCAAGGAATGACGCTGTAAGAGCGGTTTCTTCGGCTTGTATGGATTCAGATGCAAATCAAAAAATTGAAGACCTAATAGCTAAATCATTAAAAGAAATTTCAAAAGTAGGAGTACTATGAATGAGTAGCTTTCTTCATGGGATTTTAGGAAATTCTGATTACGACCCTATCACCGCAGAGGAAATGGCTGAGAAATTAAAAAATAGATTATTATCAAGACATCTATCTAATATGTATTACGCCAATGGAACTAAGGATATTGATCCAATATTTCTTGCACACATGCTTGCGAATATTACGGGAATTCTTGAAGATAATATTGTTTATGTAGAAAGTTTGAAGGATAAAAATCAGTTTCATCTTGCAGTTGCTCATGATAAAGCTACCCCACAATATTCTATGGTTTCGATTGATGGAAAAAGACCTGCTATAATTCCGCTTAATGATGAGTATGATTTCATCAACATTAGCGGGGAGTTATATGAGACTTTGCAGGGAATGAATACTTTGCAGCGTATGGAATGGAACGATATAGCTAGGTCACTTACAGTAGGAAGAGGTTTAGGCGGCTTAGGCTATTTTTAGGCTCTGTAATATTTAGTGTTTCTATTTTTATCTGATAGCTTCGCATTTCATCGGTCTCACGGTGCTCACTTATTATTTATAAGCTCCGCGCGCCTCGCCTCGAAATACTTGCTCTCAAATAAAACTAGAAACACTATAAATCAGAAAATCAAAACCCTTTGACGATGAAGGCGGGGTTTTCAAAGCCGCGTTTATTATAGGAAAGCCGCTTGCCGTTCATGTCTTCAACTTTTCCACCTGCGGCTTCAACGATTGCTTGCCCTGCCGCTGTATCCCATTCCATTGTTCTGCCGAATCGTGGGTAAATATCGGCTTCACCTTCTGCGATTACGCAAAATTTGAAAGAGCTTGCTAGCGGAAATTGTTCTTTAATGTTATATTCTTTGCTTAGGCTTGCCGCTTCATTTGAGGAGTGTTTTGAGCTAATGAGCATTCTAAGCCCTTTTTGCTCAGAGCGATTTGCAACCTGTATTGGGGTTATTTCTTCATCTTCTTCTATTCTAAGCGCGTAATTTCCCATACTTCCAACGTATATTTGATTTCTGGTGGGTGAGCCAATTATCCCAAAAACTGGATAGCCATTTGATATAAGGCCAATATTTACTGTGAAATCTGGCTTGCCTCTAATATATCCACTCGTGCCATCAAGAGGATCAATTAACCAAAATAAATCTGTGTTAGCGTAATTTTCCTCTTCATTTTCCTCGCTAACTACGGCAATATCTGGTGTGAAACTATGCAAAAAGTCGGTAATAAGTTTGTTTGCTTCAATATCTGCTATTGTCACAGGTGAATTATCAGATTTATAATTGATTTTAGTTTCAGATTGGTAATACTTCAGGAGGATTTTACCAGCCTCCTTTGTTAGGGATACCAATTCAAACAGGTAATTTTCAGGAAGATTAATCATAACGCGTTATATCAAATGCCCGATAAATATAAAAGTCAATACGATGTTTTCATAAATAAAGCTCTTGAGGGTCTAAACGAAGATACTCCAGTTGCAAGAGCTTTCATAAAATCTTTTTACTCCAGAATTCCTGCTATGGAAATGGATGAAATTTCTAAATGCGGAATTTCTCAAAAAATAGCACTTGATGCAATGAACTTTTTTGTATCGGCTGGTGTTAACAGACCTGAAATATCAATTAAAGTTGACGATTCACGCTCAAAAACACAGATACTCATTTTAAACAATGATATGCCGTTTCTGGTTGATTCTGTATCTTCTGCATTAAAAAGAAATGGTGTGATTGCTAATTTTATTATCCATCCGATTTTATCTGTTAGAAGAGATGCAAATGGAAGTATTTTAGAAATAAGTGACGATAGATCCGCTTCCAAGAAGTTTAATAAAGAGTCACTCATTTATGTTGAATCAGATTCATTACCGCAGGGCATTTCTGCAAGCGATGTTGAGTCTTATCTTCGCTCTACCTTGCAAGCGGTCATTGATGCTAACTCAGATAAATCAGCAATTCTTGACAGGCTTAAAAAAGCTCAATCAGAGGTAAAAGATAAAGAAGCTAAAGAATTTCTTGATTGGCTTGCTAAAGATAATTTTATCTTTTTAGGTTTTGAAGAATATAGTCTAGATGCAAAAGGTAAGGCTGAAACACTTGCTAACTCTAGTCTTGGATTATTTAAAATTCCGAGTGGATCTGTGAACCGCCCACTTGGCATTTTTGCTATTCCAGAATCATTGAGGATTAGCAAGAGTGCAAATGAAATTGAAATAACCAAATCATCCAAGGTTTCTCTTATCCATAAACCAATACTTATGGATTATGTTACCATTACCAAGCGAGATAAGACTGGTGATGTTATTGGGGAGATGCGCTTTTTGGGATTATTTCCTTCTGACATGTCGCACAGAAGCGTTAATACTATCCCACTTGTTAGAACAAAAATTGATAGTGTAATTAAAAGAGCAGATTTTGATTATGATAGCTTTGATGGAAAGACTTTAAGAGCGATTCTCGAATCTTTCCCGCGTGATGAGTTAATGCAAATTTCTGAGGATGATTTGTTTGAAATCTCACTTGGAGTTTTATCGTTATCAAATCATCCAACTGCAATCCGCCTGTTTTCAAGGAGCGATAGATATATGCGCTTTGCCAGCGTATTGGTTTACATTCCAAGAGAGTTTTATGGCAACGAAACTCTTGATAGGGTGAAATCTATACTCGAAAAAGCGTTTAATGGAAAAATTGGCTCACAGTTTCTTTCATTAACTGAGATGCCACATGCAAGAATTCAAATGACCATAGAAACAAATCCTATGGAAAAGCAAAGCATTGATATTGCAGAGATAGAAAACAACATAGCAGAAGCAATTACAAGTTGGCAAAGTGCTCTTGAAAAGCACCTTAAAACAATTTATGGAGAATCTGAAGCCCAAAGGCTATATTCCAGATTCTCAGCGGCACTCACTAATGACTATCGAAGTTTTAATACTCCTAAAAGCGCGGCGCATGATATTGGTAAGTTCAAGACTGCGCTTGATACATTAAGTACGCAGATTGAGATATATGAAAGCGCACCTGGAAGCAAAACAGCTTTTGGCCTTAAAATATATACCCCCTATGAAACAACGGCGGCTTTATCTGACATCATTCCAATGCTGGAGAATATGGGAGTGAGAGTTGTAGATGAAAGACCTTTTTTGATTAGAATGGCAGATGGTGCAGTTATTGGAATTCGAGACTTTCAGCTTAGTGGAGATAACGCAGCCGACGCTCTTAAGAATAAAGATTTGTTTGAAACAGCATTGCTTAAGGTTTGGAACGGCGAAGTTGAAAACGACTCAATGAATCGTCTCGTTCTTGCGTCAGGAATTACTTATCGTCATGCTGAAATGCTAAGAGCATATAGCAAATATCTAAAACAGGTTGGCTTTGCATATGATTTATCAACTATTGCAAAGGCTTTTTCTGATAATCCAGAAATATGCAAACTGATGGTTCGAGCATTTGACGAACGTTTTAATCCTGTAACCAGCAAGAAAGCTGCTCTTATGTTTAGAGGGACTATTGTTGAAATCGAACACGAGCTTGGCAATGTCAAAAGTGCTGTTGATGACAGAATATGCAGAACTTTCGCTGAAATAATGCAGGCAACACTCAGAACCAACTTTTTCTGCAAAGATAAGCCTTATATTTCATTTAAATTTGATTGTTCAAAAGTTCCAGGAATTCCAAAGCCTAGACCATTTGCAGAGATATTTGTATATTCCACCAGATTTGAAGGAATCCACTTAAGAGGCGGAAAAGTATCTCGTGGCGGCCTTAGATGGTCAGACAGGCGCGATGATTTTAGAACCGAGATTCTTGGTCTAATGAAAGCACAGATGGTTAAAAATTCTGTTATTGTTCCAGTTGGTGCAAAGGGTGGGTTTGTTCTTAAAAGAACCGATTTTGCAAACCGCGATGAGTTTATGGAAGAGGGGGTGTTTTGTTATAAAAACTTCCTTCGCGGCCTTTTGGATATAACAGATAATCTGGTTGCTGGTAAGATTGTTCATCCTGAAAACGTCGTAAGGCATGATAAAGATGATCCATACTTAGTGGTTGCAGCAGATAAGGGAACGGCAACATTTTCTGATTATGCAAACTCTGTATCACAGGAATATGGATTCTGGCTAGATGATGCGTTTGCTTCTGGTGGCTCGCAAGGTTACGATCACAAGGCAATGGGAATTACAGCAAAAGGTGCGTGGATTTCAGTTGTTCGTCACTTCAGAGAAATGGGCATTGAAGTTGATAAAGATGGAATTTCGGTTGTAGGAATCGGTGACATGTCTGGGGATGTGTTTGGCAACGGAATGTTATTATCAAAGGCTATAAAGCTAGTTGGTGCTTTTAATCACATGCATATTTTCATTGATCCATCACCTGATGCGGCAAAGAGCTATGAAGAAAGATTGCGCTTATTCAAACTTCCTCGTTCAAGCTGGAAGGATTATAACGAAAAACTTATATCTAAAGGTGGTGGAGTATTTGAAAGAGCGGCTAAAACCATTGATGTTTCAAAGGAAATGCGCGAGATTTTCAAGATTAAGGTTGATGTAATCACTCCAGATGAGCTTATCAAGGCAATGCTTACATCTCCTGTTGATTTACTATGGAATGGCGGAATTGGAACCTATGTAAAATCTGAGAGTGAGAGCAATGACAGAGTTGGCGATAAAGCAAATGACGCTCTAAGAGTAAACGGCTCTGAACTAAAAGCTAAAGTTGTAGGGGAGGGCGGAAATCTAGGCTTCACACAACTTGGCAGAATTGAATATGCAATGAGTGGCGGAAGAATTAATACCGATGCGATAGATAACTCAGCAGGGGTTGATTGCTCTGACCACGAGGTGAACATTAAAATAGCATTTGCCTCAGCAGTTCAAAAAGGCAATCTCACAACCGAGAAGCGCAATAAAATTCTTGAGCAAATGACAGAAAATGTCGCAAAGCTCGTTCTGAGAGATAATCAACTGCAAACTCAGGCAGTGAGCATATTAGAATCTGATTCAGCAAAACTTCTAGAATCTCAATCTCGATATATGACAACTCTAGAAAAGGCTGGTTTGCTTGACAGAAAGATAGAGTATCTTCCATCTGATGAGCAGTTAGAAATAAGGCAGAAGAACGCAAAAGGTCTAACTAGACCAGAGCTTGCAGTGCTTCTTGCATATAGCAAGATTGATCTTTACAGGCATATCATAACTTCTGATCTGCCAGATGATGAATATTTTGAAAAAGAACTACTTAGATATTTTCCAGATATGATGAAGGAGGATTTTAAGGAAGATATTGCCTCTCATCGTTTGAGAAGGGAAATCATTGCCACTGCAACGACTAACAGCATGATTAATCGTGTGGGTAGTACCTTTATAAATCAGGCGGTTGAAGAGAGTGGATATTCTGCACCTGAAGTTGCTAAGGCTTATACTATTGTTCGAGATTTGTTTGATTTACGAGATGTTTGGGCGGCAATCGAATCTCAAGATGGCAAGATAGAACCTGCAAAGCAGATTGCATTGTTTAAGGAAATTAACGCGCATATATATCAAAGTTCGCTCTGGTTTTTGCGTAATGCGACAAGGCCACTCAATATTGAAAACGAGATAAATCTATATAAACCAAGCGTTTTAAGCGTAATAAATAGCAGTGGCGATATATTTGAAAGAGTGCAGAGCATAGTTTCATCATCCGCAATTCTTGATATTGCGTGGGTTGCCAAATTTACAGGCAAGAAATTATCTGAAGTGCAAAGCGTATATCAGGCATACGCTAAAGAGCTAGATATTGATTGGTTAAAAGCTGGGGCAAAGAAAATTTCTACTGATGATTATTGGCAATCTCTGGCCGTTGCCACATTTAAAACTGATTTGAGCGAAGAATTCAGGAGAATCATATCTTCGGTTTGCAAAACAGGAAATGCACCAGATAAGTTTTTAGCAGATAGATTTGTCACATTTGTAAAAGATATAAGAGCACATGCAAATCATCTTGAAATTCCAATGTTATCAGTTATCTTGCGAAGATTAAGAGAAGTTAAATAACTAAATAACTGAGGGTAAAATAAGTGGAGTTTCTTAGAGAAGGTTTTAGATTCTTTAGAGGTTTATATCATCCGTTTACTTGGCAAGAGTTAAAAAATATTCTAACTGCCGACAAGGTTGACTTAATGATTTCAGACTTTAAGTGGCTATTTGATGGAAGATCTGATCTTAAAGATTTAATGGAATCTGCAACTGCAGTAGAAGCAAGGACAGGTAAAGAAATCGCAGTTGTTAAGGGAATGGATAATAGTGCAAGAACAACCCTAAAACTAGTTGTGTGTGATAGGGTTAAAGGTAGAATTGGAGATAGATTAGTTGTTGATTTAGATTATCATCCAATCCTTATTAATCAAACTGCATATGAAAATATAAAACCAAATGGAGAATATAAAGATTTAGCCTTTAGGACACTTGAGCAAAACCTTGGTCTTGAAGAAGGTAGTTTGAATAATGCTGACCCATTAACAACGTGGAATGTTCTTCACGATATGGCTAAAGGAAAACATGCTAGAAGGATTATTGAGGAGAGAGATAATGGAGAACGGGGAGAAGGCCCTAGAAATATTAGGCTTTAGATGATTTAAGTATTATCTTGATTCATAAGATTATTATCTCCAACCTCTAGTCCCTGACTCCTGACTTCAAATCAAGCCATGGCTTTTGAAAGAGAAGTGGCCTTCGCGGCTAATGATTATGTGATCATAAACATTTATTGAAACTGCCATTGCGGCTTGCATAATAAATTTCGTCAAATCAATATCTTGAGCGGAAGGTGTAATGTCTCCGCTGGGGTGGTTATGAACCAATATTATAGAGGATGATGAAAGCTCTAATGCTCTTTTAATAATTTCTCGCGGATAGGCTTGGGTGTGATTAACGGTTCCCTTATGCAAAATTTCATCAGCGAGTAGCATGTTTTTCTGGTTCAAAAATAAAACCCTAAATGCCTCAATCGGGGAATGTTGCATGTCAATTCTGCAATATTCAACTAAACTTGCTATGGAGCCTATCACAGGTTTTTTGGCTACTTCCTCTTTCAAAATTCTGGTGAGAGATGATTGTAAGATCATGAACACTGAAGCGACTGCGTCGCCTGCACCATCTATCTTTGCAAATTCCTCTCTGGAGGCAGATGCAAGTTTTGAAAGACTACCAAAATGAGCCAGAAGTTTTTTGGCAAGCGGCTTAACATCACCTCTTGGATGAGCGGCAAATAAGAGCATCTCCACAACTTCATAATCGGCCAGAGAGCTTGCGCCATGTTTCAGAACTTTCTCACGCATTCTGGCGCGGTGACCTAAATTCAGATTTTCCTTAACTTCATCCATAAGTTATAGTATCTATGAAAAAATTATACTTAAGCAAAATATTAAAGCATGCCAACCTATAAAAGCAATAATGGATTCACGCTAGTCGAGTTATCAATAGCTATAGTAATTATTGCACTAGTTATTGGTTCGATATATGCGGGCAGTGCATTAATTAGAAACTCTGAGATGAATTCTTTTTATACGGAAGCTGAGAGATATAATCAGGCAATTAATTCATTTGAAACGGTATACGGCGCATTACCTGGAGATTTTTACAGTCCTGAAGTTGTTTGGGCTGGAAATCCATCTCCAAACGGAAATGGCGATGGTATGATTAATTGGCAAGATGAGGGATATGCAGCTTGGCTTCAGCTAAAGCTCGCAAATTTAATTTCAGGAAATTTTACGGGTCTCGCAGGGGCTGGCAGTTCCGCAATTATTGGAGAAAATGTTCCTGCTTCAAAACGTTTGATTGCTGGATATTCATTTTATTTTCTATCAGCAACCGATGCTGCAACCGAATATGCGCTATCTACTGAGGTTTCGCCTGCAATACTTTCAGGAAATTATCTGGCACTGGGTGCGAATAATGCGAACTCATACACCAACGGTGCGGCGATAAGCGCAATTGAAGCAGCGGCAGTTGACTTTAAATTTGATGATGGTAAAGCAGACTTCGGAAATATACTTGGTAGTCAAAATTCAAGCTCACGATGTTTCGCTTTAGAACCTGATGGTTCGGGGGGAAACAGAATGGTTTATGATTCTTCTACTGGTGAAAATATAACCTGTAACCTTTATTTCAAAATAAAATAGGCAAATCATTAAATGGAAATATTACAACTGTTTTCCCAGAATCTACTTTCACCGGGAATAATGTTTTTCGCACTCGGAATGATTGCGGGTGCACTTAAGTCAGATTTAGATGTGCCTGAAAGTATCAGCAATTATCTTTCAATATACCTAATGATGGCAATTGGTTTTAAAGGTGGAGTTGCCATTGCAGAAACTGAAGAGTTTACTGTTCAGATATTATCTACTGTTATGTTTGGGGTTGCCGCAAGTTTCTTGCAACCATTTCTTGCCTATTTCTTTATAAGAAAAACCACTAATGTAGATAGCCCAACCGCAGCGGCTATATCTGCACATTACGGCTCAATAAGCATGGTTACGTTTGTAACGGCTGTAAGTTTCCTTGAGATTAATGCCATAGCTTATGCTGGATACATTGTTGCTGTTCTTGCTTTAATGGAAGCTCCCGCGATTCTAACGGGTCTTTATATTGCTCACAAAGATTCACCAGAAACAATTGGTTCAACTGAGAAGGCCAAAACGAAGCTCACCAGAGAAATCTTCACTAATGGCGCAATATTGCTGCTGATGGGATCTTTTATAGTTGGCTGGGCAACTGGAACAGATGGTCTTAAAAAAGTGGAAGGCTTTTTTGTTACTCCATTTCAGGGAATTCTTGCTTTATTCTTGCTTGATATGGGGCTTTTGGTTTCAAAAGAACTGCATCATCTAAAGGAAATTACCCTTAGACTTGTTTTATTTGGGATTTATATGCCTTTAATCGGTGCTGGAATAGCCTTAACATTCAGCAACTTTATAGGCTTAGATGTAGGAACAGGATTGCTGTTTACAGTGCTCATGGCGAGCGCATCTTATATTGCGGTTCCTGCGGCTATGAGGCTTGCACTTCCTGAGGCTAAAGCTGCAATTTATGTTCCAATGTCGCTTGCAATTACTTTTCCGTTTAATATTGTTGCAGGAATTCCGCTATATTATGCGGTTGCAGAAGTAGTTCTTGCAAAGTGAGCCTAAAGATATGCCGATAACTCAAGATTTACAGCGTAAAATAGATAGTCTAATAGAAGTTCGTAGAGATTCTAGGTATTCATCATTACTCAAGTTTCCAATATTTGAGTTTGTAAAAGATACGGCTACTCAAAAGGTGCATGATAATCTTGCGATGGTTTATAAAAATCTATGCCATGAAACGATAAACCCAGAGATTAAAAAGAAAGCATCAACGGTTGCTATTAAGAAGCCATTGAATAATTTCTATGCAAGATATTTGAATATTGAGCACGGTGAGCAATTTCCTGATAATATCGAAGCTCGCAACTTGGTGATTCAGGCTATGTTAGAGCAAGAAACCCTTGCGGATATGCAATATCAAGTATTGACTTTCAAAGAGGCTTTTGCTCAAGATAAAACGGCTTCATCAGAACTTAAGCATATGGTTGCATCACTATTTTTTGAAATATGCAAATTTGAAACTATGCAACAACATTTTGCAGAGTTATTTCAAAGTGGAGAGTTAGATACTCGCCAGCAATGGTTTTTAGAGCATGTTGAATTCATAAAGAATACAGATAGCTATCTATACAAAGATTATGCAAAAGGTGCGCTACATAAACTGAATCATGGAATGATTCTTGATTCGCTCTGATAATAAATACATCAATGATGGGTGGCTGCTAATCGATAAAGATGTTGGTATTGGTTCAACATCGGTAATAAACAAGTTAAAACATATCATAAGGCCAAATAAAATTGGGCATGGTGGAACTCTCGACCCTCTTGCTTCAGGGATTCTTCCTGTTGCAATTAATCAGGCCACAAAAACGGTCGAGTACTGTATGGATAAACGGAAGGAGTATGTTTTTGAAGTCACTTGGGGTAGAGAAACAACTACCGATGACTTAGAAGGTGAGT
Source organism: uncultured Rickettsiales bacterium (assembly GCA_964484565.1). Taxonomy (GTDB): domain Bacteria; phylum Pseudomonadota; class Alphaproteobacteria; order Rickettsiales; family CAZAGG01; genus CAZAGG01. Next base: position 130,879 of record CAZAGG010000005.1, read on the forward strand.
TCACAAATTCGTCAGATATAATTCCAACTACTCAGCAGATTATATCTATAATTCCTGATTTTATTGGAGGTATTATGCAAATTCCTCCGATTTTTTCTGCAATCAAGCAGGATGGTGTAAGGCTATATGAGCACGCTAGAAACAATAATCACGATATAGATATCAAAGGTCGCGTTGTAGAAATATATGAGTTAGAGCTTTTGAAGCATAGCAATGTTTCTTCAAAGTTCAGAGTTTCTTGCGGCAGAGGAACTTATGTCAGGTCTTTAGCAAGAGATATGGGAAGAAAAATAGGTTGCTATGGCTATGTAACAGAGCTAAGGCGCACTAAAATTGGAAAATATGGGGTTGATGATACGATTTCACTGGAAAAAATAAAAGATTTGTTATACACAAACCAGCTTGCAGAGTTTTTATTACCTGTCTATGCCCTGCTGGACGACATCCCGGCTCTTAATACTTCATCTGAATGCGAAGTTTTAAGTATAAGGCAAGGCAAAGTGATAGAGCTGCATGGCCTTGATTCGCTTAACAACGGCATCGTATCTATCAGGCATAACAATAATCTGATAGCTATTGGTGATAATGTAGATGGCATATTTAAATCGAGGCGTGTTTTTAACTAAGAAATTATGGAGTTTTTACGGTGTCGATAGAAAAAGCAAAAAAAGTTGAAGTTATCAAAGAATTCGCACAAGCAAAAGGCGATACTGGTTCACCTGAAGTTCAGGTTGCGATTCTGACTAATAGAATCAATACTCTTACTGAGCATTTCAGAACTCATAAAAAAGATTTCCACTCACGTCGAGGTCTTCTAGTTATGGTTGGAAGAAGAAGAAGGCTTCTCGATTATCTAAAGTCAAAAGATCAAGCGAGATATGAATCATTGATTGCAAGACTTGGAATTAGAAAATAGTCAATAATAATGAGCCAATATGCGCCAGAGAAGGAATCTTTGGTGTTATTGGCTCAAATTTTAATTAAGGAATATAGATGTTTAATATAACAACAAAATCAATTAAATGGGGCGGGCGTCAATTAACACTAGAAACAGGCAAGATAGCTCGTCAGGCAACTGGTGCTGTAATGGCGACATATGGAGAAACAGTTGTGTTATGTACGGTTGTGGCAGCACGTCAGGCAAAGCCTGATATTGATTTCTTCCCACTTACAGTAAATTATCAGGAAAAAACTTTTGCCGCTGGTAAAATTCCAGGTGGGTTTTTAAAAAGAGAGGGCAGGTCATCTGAAAAGGAAACTCTAGTTTCAAGATTGATAGACAGGCCAATCAGACCGCTATTTCATCCAGCATTTAAGAATGAAACTCAAGTGGTTTGCACAGTTCTTTCTTACGATGGAGAGAATGATCCAGATATAGTTGCGATGATTGGAACATCAGCAGCTCTAACAATCTCAGGAATTCCTTTCATGGGGCCTATTGGTGCGGCGAGAGTTGGATATATTGACAATGAATTCGTGCTTAATCCATACATCTCAGATATGAGTGACAGCGAGCTTGATTTGGTTGTTGCTGGAACTTCATCTTCTGTTCTAATGGTTGAATCTGAAGCGAAAGAGCTTTCAGAAAAAACAATGTTAGAAGCGGTTATGTATGGGCATAAGCAAATGCAGGCTGCAATTAATTTGGTTATTGATTTTGCTGAAGAATGTGCAAATGAGCCTTGGGATGTTGCAGATAAACTTTACCCAGATGCGTTGTTTGATGAAGTTAAAAAAACATGCGAAAAACAACTTGTTGCAGCATATAAAATTGTTGAAAAACAAGAGCGTAGAGAGAAAATCGATTCAGCAAAGCAAGAGTTGATGGAAAAACTTGCAGGTGGTGAATATAGCGATCTCCTAATATCTGGTGCATTTAAAGAGCTTGAAAGCCAGATTGTTAGAGGCGGAATGCTCAAAACTGGTAAAAGAATTGATGGCAGAGACGCATCTAAGATTCGTCCTATTGCAGTTGAAACAGGCTTGCTTCCTAAAACTCACGGTAGCGCGTTATTCACACGTGGAGAAACCCAAGCGCTTGTGGTTACAACTCTCGGAACTGGGGATGACGAGCAAATAATTGATGCGCTAGAAGGTTCTTCACGCTCTAACTTCATGCTACATTATAACTTCCCTCCTTATTCTGTTGGAGAGGCAAGCCCAATGCGTGCACCAGGAAGAAGAGAAATCGGTCATGGTAAGCTCGCATGGCGTGCAGTTCGTCCATTACTTCCAAAGTCTGAAGATTTTCCATATACTTTGAGAATAGTATCTGAAGTTACAGAATCTAATGGTTCATCTTCGATGGCAACTGTTTGTGGTGCATCTCTTTCTATGATGGATGCGGGTGTTCCTCTCAAAGCTCCAGTTGCAGGAATTGCAATGGGTCTAATTAAAGAGGGTAAAGACTTTATCGTTCTTTCAGATATTATGGGCGATGAAGATCATCTCGGAGATATGGATTTCAAAGTTGCAGGAACCGAAGAAGGCATTACCGCCCTTCAGATGGATATTAAAATTGATGGAATCACTGAAGAGATAATGAAGATTGCACTCGAACAAGCACAGACTGGTAGGATGCATATTCTTGGTGAAATGAACAAGGTTATGTCTTCTTATCGTACGGAAATGAACGAGAATGCTCCGCGCATTACTACCTTAAAGATTCCAACTGATAAAATTCGTGAAGTAATAGGATCTGGTGGTTCAGTGATTAGAAAAATCGTCGAAGAATCAGGTGCGAAAATTGATATCGATGATGATGGAACAATCAAGATAGGTGCTGTAAAGAAAGAATCATCAGATAAAGCAATTGAAATGATTCAAGATATTGTGTGCGAGCCAGAGCTTAATGCAATATATACAGGTAAAGTTGTTAGAATCGTCGATTTTGGCGCATTTGTAAACTTTATGGGCAACCGTGATGGCTTATTGCATATCAGCGAACTTGCTGAAGATCGCGTTGAGAAAGTTACCGACATTATCAATGAAGGTGATGTTGTCAAAGTTAAGGTGATTGATATAGATAATCGCGGCAAGGTGAAACTAAGTTATCGCTCGGTTGATCAAGAAACAGGTGAGGATATTAGCGAAGGTCAAAGACCTGCCTCTAAGCCTTCTCCTAAGTTCAAAAAACGCGGCTAGGATTATAAATAAAATCTCAAGCAAATTAAAAACAGTTACTGCAAGTATAGTATAGCGCATAGAAGGTAGGATGAATGCTCAACCCCTTCTCTATGCGCTATGCATTCTTTTTTATAGTGTTTCCATTTTTATCTGATAGCGGCGCATTTCATCGGTCTCACCGTGCTCACGTATTATAAATACGCTCCACGCGCTTCGCCTTGAAACACTTGCTCTCAAATAAAACTAGAAACGCTATAACTGTAGGGAATGGCCTAGAAATAACTTATCCAGCTAAGTTTTTCTTTTTCAGCTTTCCTCCAGTGTGGATGAAGTAGTCTATTTTAACCAGTTGAAATGCATGATCGGCCATTCTTTCAATATTCTTTGCAATAACCTGAATTTGATTTAAGAATGCAATATTCTCTGGATTTTCAATCATTGATTGCTGCATGTCTTTATAAAGTTTTGAATAAAGATCATTAATTTGTCCTTCAAGGGTTGTGACGTCAATAACTCTGGAAGTGTCAAAATCAGTCATAATTGCAATCGCTTCTTTAAGAATCTTGCGAGTTAGTTCAATCATTGCAGTTAAAGTTCCAAGAACAGGATTTTTTACTGGATTAGAGAGCTTACCACATCGTTTAATCGCAATTTTGCCCATGTCTCCCATGTTTTCAAGCGATGTAGTAAATTTGATGACTGATGTAATAAATCGCAACTCATCAATTGAAGGTTGGAACTTTGCGAGTATCTCCCAAACTTGAGATAATATTTGGTCTTCGTAGCTATTAACTTCTTTATCTAAAATCTTTGCATCGTCTTTCAGATTATCTTTAGATTTCAGAGCGTCAGAAAGCATCGCAGCAAGCTCGTCAACCTTTGCACCCATTTCAATAATGGTTTTATAGAGCTTTTCTAAAGCATCATCGTAATTCTTAAAGGCGTGTCCTGTTAGGTTTAGCATAGGTTTCAACCAGCATTTGAGTTTGTCTTAGACGATTTTAATTTAACCAGCTTAATTTTACATAAAAATTGCATGATGTCTTTATATTCGATCACTTTTAATAAAATAAGGCATATAGCCAGAGAAATGCTGCCAGTAATAATTGTGAGCATTAGAATTATATCGTCACCTATAAAGAAATCAGGAATGACTTTTGCAAAGAATGCGTGAGAATAATATAGCGAAGCAGACATTATTAATGATGCGACAATTGTTCCCGCCACTTTTTTGTTAAGTTTTATGTCTGGCTTAAAACGCTCTCTCTTATAAAGGAAATATCCAAGCAGTGCGGCATTTGCCCAGCTTGAAATTGAAGTTGCAAGGGCGATTCCAACGTGTGCATAGGCATCTTTAAGCATAAGATTTAAAATGATATTCAGAGCTATACAAAACAACGCAATCTTTACTGGAGTTTTAGTATCATGCTCGGCAAAAAATGCAGGGGCAAAAACTTTAACCAATACAAATGCAGGAATCCCAACGCCAAGTGCGGCAAGGGCTGAAGCTGTTTCCCTCGAGTCAGAAGATGAAAACTCACCTCGCTCAAATAGCACAGATATAATAGGGAGATTGATAACCAAAAGAGCCGCAGCAGCGGGCAGGGTTAGAATCATTGTAAGTTCGATTGCCCTGTTTAAGTCATGCTTGGCTTCTTCATACCTTCCAGCGGATAGATGTCGGCTGAGCAGAGGTAACAGCGCAGTTCCAACTGCAACCCCAATTACGCTAAGAGGAAGCTGACTAATTCTATCTGCATAATATAAATAAGATACCGCGTTGGGAATGTATGATGCAATTATAGTATCAACTAAAAGGTTTATCTGAGCAACGCTTGCACCAATGACAGCAGGAACCATCATAGTAGCAAGTTTTTTAACATCATCACTTATCTGAGGCTTAACAATTCTGAGTTTTACCCCAACCTTTTTGGCCGCGATTATCATAAAAGCAAGTTGCACAATTCCAGCAATCATCACACCATAAGAAAGGGCGTGGGCAGGAGTTTCTGCAATATTTCCAAAAAAGTAGATGGAAATAATCAAGCATAAGTTTAATAAAATTGGAACTGCTGCAAAGGCAGCAAATTTGCCCATTGAATTTAAAATTCCACCGTAAAGAGCAACTGCTGATATAAAGATAATATATGGAAATGTTATGCGAGTGAGCAAAACGGCCATATCAAACTTTTCGACATCTCCCACAAATCCAGGAGTGAAAAGCGCGACAAGCTCAGGCATGAAAACCTGAACTATAATGTTAAGACCAATCAAGACAGACATCAATATAGCAAAAGCATCGCTTGCAAAGTTTATTGCGGATTCCTTACCTTCCTTTTCTAATTTTGAAGAAAATAATGGAACGAATGACACACTAAATGCGCCTTCTGCAAAAATTCGTCTAAGGAAATTAGGCAACCTAAACGCAACCAAAAAAACATCTGACAAAACACCCGCACCCATTACGGCGGCAATAACTAAGTCTCTAACATAACCAAATGCTCTAGCAACCAATGTTAAAGCACTAATCACCCCAACTGAACGTATAATAGCCAAAATTGAATCCTTATTTAATAAAAAGTCTATTACTCGCTTTTACGAATAACTCGCTCTTTAGGAATATAAACATTTACTGTTGTGCCACTGTTTAGCGCACTTAGAATCTCAAGTCTACCACCATGAATTTTTACAAGCTCATTTGTTATTGAAAGCCCTAAGCCTGTTCCTTCTGTTCTTCTTGCGAGTGTGCTATCAAGTTGGCCAAACTTAGATAATGCAATAGGTATTTGATCTTCGCTCATTCCTATGCCGTTATCTCTTATTGATACAACCATTTCATCAAATTCTGAGAGTGATACAGAAATGCTTATCATGCCTCCACTTGGAGTAAACTTTATTGCATTAGACAACAAGTTAATAACGATTTGCCTGAATCGTAAGTCATCAACACGAACTGCGGGAAGGTTTGAATCATGATTAAACTCTATTTTAAGCTCTGCCTCTTCTGCGCGTTCTGATGTAAAGCGGAGACATTTTCTGATCTGTGCGACAACATCAACCTCAGTTTCATGTAAAGTAACTGCCCCAGCCTCTAGCTTTGCAATGTCTAGCACGTCATTGATAATCTCAAGCAAATGATTTGCCGAAGAATTGATATCGTGTGAATAAGAAGCATATTTATCATTGCCTATAGGCCCAAACATCTGCTTTTTCATGACTTCGGAGAACCCGATTATTGAATTAAGTGGAGTTCTTAGCTCATGGCTCATGCAAGCAAGGAATTCTGACTTCATGCGGCTGGCCATGTCGGCTTCATCTTTAGCACGCTTTAATTCACTGGTTTTTTCTCTGAGTAGCTTTTCGATTAGTTTTAGCTCTTCAATATACTTATAAACATTGCCAATTTGGGTTGCAAGAGTGCTGATCTCATATGGCCCGCTTACCTGAACTTTAACATTTGTATCACCTTTAGCAATTTTCGCAGCCGCTGTTGATATTTCTACAACTGGTCTTATAACCCTTTGGCGCATCATCCATAACAGCAATAGCAAGAACGCACCGATGATGATTACTTGCCCAACTTTAGGAAGAAGAAGTCTTAAGTTCGTGTTTATATCATTGCCAAATTCAAAGCCCACCAAGACAGTGTAGGGGTATTTTGAAGATTTTTCGTAGTAAGAAAAAGGATTATTAAAGCTACTATCTAAAATGCCACTTCGGGAATTTTTAGTAAGTTCAAATATATTATCAGGAATGCTTTCTTCATTAATTGCAGGGTTTGCAGAGTGTATAGATATTAGTTTGTTAGCATTACTAAGAATTGCGAAGTTTAGGCCTTCTGTGGTAACGATATTTCTTATTTCATCGCGTAGCCCGTTGATATCCACACTGACCATTACAGTGCCAAGATATTCCCCATTTATGTCAGTGACTCCCATTGCGATAGGTAAAATCCACCTGTAAGTAACCCTACCTTGAACGGGTGCGCCAATCTTAACTTTCCAAGGCTCTTTTTTAGTTTCTAAAACGTAGTCACGGTCTTTAACATCAACGGGCTTAGTGAGCTTTCCACTATCACTTCTCACAACTAGTTTATCTTGATTATCAATCCACGCAAATAAAACATATAGCTTAGGATTTATATCAAAAGAATGGAAGGTTTGAGAAAGTTCATCGAGGTCTGATGCGCCAGAAAACGATATTTGTCTGGATATTGATTCAATCATGTAAGATGCATTATCAAGTGCGATAATCGTGCTTTTATCTATTCTGACGGATTCAATTTCAAGATTTTGTTCGATGGTTTGTTGACGATAAGATATGGTTTCCCAAGATAAAACCGCAGATAAGGCAACCACCACAACGATGATGACAGCAGAAATCAAAGTAAAATCACGAGAAAGTGACGATTCTGTTGCAAACCACTTCATCAGTTGTTAAAAGTCTCCATGTTTTGTTAAATGTTTTCTAGTATGTTTGTTGTATTTTTACGCTTATAGCTTACTTAGAATGCTATTTATACAGAAAATTCAAATTTGTTTACAGATAAACAGTGAAATGTAGCAGGCTATGCTCCTTGATATTGAAAACGAGATTACCAAACTCAAGAAAGAATTAAACGCAGTTATTTTGGCGCATTATTATCAAGAAGGAGAGCTTCAGGATATTGCTGATTTCGTGGGAGATTCTCTAGATTTATCCAGAAAGGCTGCAAGCACTGATGCTGATGTTATAGTGTTTTGCGGCGTTAGATTTATGGCGGAGACGGCAAAGATTTTAAGTCCTTCTAAAACCGTATTGCTTCCTGATCTTGCGGCTGGTTGTTCTTTAGAAGATTCATGCCAACCAGAAGATTTTAAGAAGTTTCGTGAAGCGCATCCTGATCATATTTCGCTTACATATATCAATTGCTCGGCTGAAGTTAAGGCTATGACTGACATAATCGTTACTTCCACAAATGCAGAGAAAATAGTGAAGCAAATTCCTGAAGATAAGCCGATATTATTTGCGCCAGACAGGCATTTGGGGGCATATCTTGCCCGCAAAACTGGCAGGAAAATGACTCTATGGCAGGGGATGTGTATTGTTCACGAAAGATTTTCAGAGCAAGAGCTGATTAAGTTGAAAACTCGTCATCCAAACGCGCATATCATTGCCCACCCTGAATGCCCAGAGGCAATATTGAAATATGCCAAACATATTGGCTCTACGTCATCGCTGCTAAACTATACCATTGAGAATGCTGGGGAAGAGTTCATAGTTCTAACCGAACCGGGAATAATTCACCAAATGAAAGAAAAATCAAAGGGCAGCACTTTTTATGACGTTCCAAGTGTTGGAGATGCGTGCGCGTGTAACAACTGCCCATATATGAAGCTCAATACTATGGAAAAGCTATATCTTTGCATGAAAAACAAAACTCCAGAGATTATTCTTGATGAAAACCTAATGAATAACGCAAGAAAACCTCTGGAAAGAATGCTAGAGATGTCTGCTTAGGCATTGTTAGGTAGTTATTTGTCTCAAATAATCAGATAAAAGAGCCTAGTTATTCTTTTGCTCAATAACCTTAAAGCCTTGTTTCATATAGTTAGTTGTGCAGTCAGAATCGTTAGACTTTTGAATGTGATAGCCAACTACTCCTCCAACCATTGAACCCGTCGCAGAACCGCCACATTGAACAACTTGTCCTGTTTTGTCATTTTTTAAAACGGTTGTTGGAGTGGTGCAGCCAGCCAATAGAAGGGTGCCAAGTAATAAAGTAGATTTTCTATACATAATCATATTCCTTAAATATTAGTGTGATAGGTTCTATACTACTTCTTCATAGCATCAAGAGGAACACCCTCATATTTGCCAGTTAGAGTATTAAGAAAAGCCACAATCTTTTTGGTTTTATCACTATCAAGATCTGTAGCTAACTGATGCTTCGCCATTTGCTTAACAGCTTTATCTAGTGTTTTTACTTTGCCATCATGGAAATATGGGGGAGTTACCTCGATGTTTCTAAGCATAGGAACTTTGAACATAAATTTATCAGATTCATCTTTGGTTACTGTAAATCTGCCTAAATCAGCATCGGTGATTTTTCCTCCTCGTTCTTTAAAATAAGATTCTGGCATTGGTTGATAAGAGTTGCCTCCAAGATTTGAACCATTGTGACAGCTTACACATCCAGTTTCTACAAAATATGCAAATCCTTGCTTTGCATCGGCACTAATTGCATCATCTTTGCCTTTTAGAAACAGATCGAAATCTGAATCAGGTGTTGCCAAAGTTTCTTCAAATGCAGCAATCGCATCAACCACATTCTCTTTGGTTATTTTACCCTTATATAATTTATCGAATTCCGCCTTGTACTCTTTATTTTCAGATATTTTCTTAACCACATTATCCCACGTATCCCCCATTTCCAGAGGATTTTCGACAGGGCCAAGAGCTTGCTCTTTGAGATCTTTGGCGCGCCCATTCCAGAATTGGACGAAATTTCCAGCAGAATTATATACCGTTGGGGAATTAATTGGCCCAAGCTGACTTTTAATGCCTTTTGAGGTTGTTAGTTGATCTGTTCCACCTTTGTCGAGCATGTGGCATGAAGCGCATGATATGGTGTTATCTCCAGATAGCATAGTATCGTGATAGAGTTTTTTACCTAGAGCAACTTTTGCAGGGTTGCTTATTTTCGCAGGCTTAATTGGGGTAATATTATGCTCTTTTGCAAGTGCGCGAAGTTGCTTGTCATCAATTTTAGTTTGATTTGCATTAGCAAGATTTGCCGCAAATGCCGTAAACATTAAAAGACTTAAAACAGAGATTATTCTAATCATGGTTGCTATGCCTAATTTTTTGATTAATTATTCATAACAGTAAGTTGTTTAGTTTTTCAACTTCAAAAATCTATTTACCAACAGTTAAAACCATTACTTCATCTTTGCCAGCATAACCAAGATTGAGGCGGATTTGCTCATCGACTATGTCTCCATCAAGTGGTGAGTTAGATATCAGAGAAACGCGCCTTTCAAGAGAAGTTCGCTCTGATTTTAAAGATGAAAGCTCAAAACTATGTTTTTCTATCTCTTGATTGAGTTTTATCATTTTTAACAAGCCTCGATCAGAAGCAAGGGCATGATAACCCAAATAGCAAAACGACATAAAGGCTGCAAAAGTCATAGCAACTTTTGGCAGTTTTCTTAGCTGTTTATTTGACATAGCAAATTTCATTGTGACAGTGTATCACAATAGCACAGATTTTCCAGCGTAAATTGCCATATCCCCAAGTGATTCAGATATTCTTATTAGTTCGTTGTATTTTGCAATTCTATCACTGCGTGATAAAGAGCCAGTTTTAATCTGCCCAGCATTTGATGCGATTGCGATATGGGCAATTGTTGAATCTTCTGTTTCGCCTGATCGGTGTGATATAATTGAGCGATAACCAGCGCGGTGGGCAAGTTCTATGGCGTTAAAGGTTTCGGTTAGGGTTCCGATTTGATTCACCTTAACCAAAAGAGCGTTAGCTAAACCTTTTTTTATTCCATCTCTAAGGATTGTAGGATTGGTGACGAATAAATCGTCTCCAACCAACTGGATTTTCTTGCCGAGTTCGCTTGTGATCGCCTTCCATCCATCAATATCATCTTCTGACATTGGATCTTCAATGGATACAATCGGGAATTTTGATACAAGATTTGCATAGTATTTAATTATGCCGCTGTAATCTAATGATTTTCCTTCGCCTTCGAGTTCGTACTTACCATTTTTGTAAAATTCTGTGGCGGCTGCATCAAGAGAAATAACAATATCTTCGCCAGATTTATAGCCAGCTTTTTCTATTGCTTTTGTAACATATTCAAGGGCTTTTTCGGAGCTTTCAATATTTGGAGCAAAGCCTCCCTCATCTCCAACGCTGGTTGAAAGTGAGTCATCAGAAAGCAGTTTTTTTAGGTTGTGAAAAACTTCTGCACCCATTCTGATTGCTTCATTAATGCTTAAAGCAGAGACAGGCATAATCATAAATTCTTGAATATCAATAGGGTTGTTGGCGTGTGCGCCACCATTGATAATGTTCATCATCGGAACAGGAGTAGTCTTTGCATTCGCTCCACCAAGATATCTGTATAATGGAAGGCCACTACTAACTGCGGCGGCGTGTGCAACTGCCATTGATACTGCAAGAGTTGCGTTGGCTCCTATGCGAGCCTTATTATCTGTTCCATCCAGCTCAATCATTAGATTATCAATTTGAGCTTGATTTTCGGCATCAAGACCAAGAAGAACATCGGATATTTCGCCATTAACGGCTTCAACAGCTTTCAAAACTCCTTTACCGAGATAACGTTTTTTATCGCCATCTCTAAGCTCAATAGCTTCTTTTGAGCCAGTAGATGCGCCAGAAGGAACCGCCGCACGGCCAAAAGCACCATTTTCCAGTGTAACATCCGCTTCTACAGTCGGATTGCCTCGACTATCAAGAATTTCGCGAGCTTTAATATCAATAATTGCTGTCATAATTTTAACCTAAAGTAATGTAGTGTAGATTGTATTTTAAAAAAAATTGGGAAGTCGAATGACTCCCCAACGTTTATAACGATATGCTAAAAATAGAAAAACAAAAAAACTAACGTTTGGAGAACTGGAACCTACGGCGAGCTTTCATGCGGCCATATTTCTTTCTCTCAACCATACGGCTATCGCGTGTGAGGAAGCCGCCTTTACGAAGAGTAACGTGATGCTCAGGCGCGAAATTGTCTAACGCCCTGCTGATTCCATGACGAATAGCACCAGCCTGACCAGTTAATCCACCGCCTTTTACTGTGCAATTTACATCATATTTACCTAGTGCATCAATAGCAGCAAAAGGTTGATTAATAATCATTCTAAGAACGGGTCTAGCAAAATATTTGTCAATCTCTTTGCCGTTAACTTTGATTGAACCTTTGCCTAATCCAACCCAAACTCTTGCAACAGCAGTTTTTCTTCTGCCTGTTCCGTAAGCGCGACCTTTTTGATCAACGACTCTTTTTCTTTCTTTGCTTGTATCTTGTGCAACTGCCTGCATTTACATTCTCTCTAAAATTATCTGGCGTTTTTTGGATTCATAGCTGCAACATCCAACTTTTCTGGCTGTTGAGCTTCATGCGGATGGTTACTTCCAGCATATATATGTAATTTTCTAAGAACATCTCTATTCAGAGGGCCGCGACTCATCATTCTTGTAACTGCGAGCTCGATAACCCTCTCAGGATGTGCACCACCTAGAATAAACTTTGGTGATGTTTCTTTTATCCCACCTGGATAGCCAGTGTGGCGATAATATCTTTTATTCTCCATTTTCTTTCCAGTCAACTTGACCTTCTCTGCATTGATTATGATGATATTATCACCGCAATCCATGTGTGGAGTGAAAATTGGTTTATTTTTGCCACGAAGAACGTTAGCAACAACAGATGCGAGACGACCTAAAACAAGGTTTTCTGCGTCAATGACCCACCACTTGCGTGTTATGTCTGAAGGTTTGGCTGAGAAAGTTTTCATTATCTTATCTAAAACTCGTTATAATATAATCAAAAATAGAGTAGCGGAGTATCAATATTCCTGACGTTATGTCAATATCAAATTTAATATATTATCTGTAACTTTTTTTGTTGCGTCTGGAATGGCTATATTTTTCGCGCGAGATGCCATTAATTTTAATACATTGGGAATGGTCATTGCTGCTTCGATTCTTGCTGCAAGCGTCTGAGCAGTAAGAGATTCTTGGTTCATCACCCATACAGCAGTGTGATTTTCAATAATTTCAGCATTCACGGCCTGATGATTATCTTTTGCAAAGGGGTAGGGGACTAAAATTGCGGGTCTTCCTGCAACTAATATTTCAAATATCGATGATGCGCCCGCCCTGCATATAACTAGATGCGCCTGTGAGAGTCTTGTTGGAATGTCATTAAAAAATGTTGCAACTTCAGCTTTTACGCCCAAATTTTCATATATTCCAGATGTCACATTTAAATCTTCTTTGCGGCACTGATGACTGATTGTGATTTTCTCTCGCAGATTTTCTGGAAGCGTTGCGATTGCAGAGGGAATTATCTGACTGAAAATGCTTGTTCCCTGACTGCCACCAGTGACTAGAATGTTGAAATTTCCATCTCCTGAAAAATCAGCGTAATCTATTGAGTTAATAGCAACAATCTCTGATCTTACAGGATTGCCAGTGTGAACAAATTTAACTTTGCGCATGTCAATTTTACTCACCTGCTCGAATGATGATGCAAATAGATCGACCCTATTCGCAAGTAAGGCGTTTACCCTCCCTGCAACTGCATTTTGCTCATGTATTGCAGTTTTTGATTTCGATAAGAAAACCCCCACAATCATTGCAGGAAAAGATGGGTATCCACCAAAACCAATTACAATTGAAGGTTTAATCTTTTGAAATAAAAAGAATGTTTGAATTATTCCATATACAATTTTAATTGCTGCTAATGCTTTTCCTATCACTGATTTAGGATTAGTTGACGACTTGACATAATGTATTTTAACACCGTCAAATTTCTGTGAATAATTTTTGAACCTGCTGTCGGTTATGAGGTGAATATTATTATATCCTCTTGAGATTAGTTCTTTGGCCACCGATTCGGCTGGAAATGTGTGTCCACCAGTGCCACCTGCTGCAAGAACGATTGATGTGTTTTTATCTTGATTATTATCCATTAAGCATCTCCCTGATTATGGGGGGCGGCATTTTCAAAGGCTTTCAGATTATAGCAGTTTTTTTCAATCGCGTTAATTATTGGATATTCATCCATACAAAACTCAAATCTTTTGGCGTTATAAATTTGTGGAATCAAGCATATATCCGCAATGGTTGGCTGATTTGCAAGGCAGAAATCTCCATATAATTTATGCTTATCAAGAATGCTCTCAAATGCGTCAAAACCTCGCTTTAGCCAATTATGATACCATTTTTTTGTTTGTTCTGAGTTCGCCTGAAATTCGTTTTCTAGGTATAACAAAACGGCTCTGTTATTGAGTGGGTGCACATCACATGCGATAATCTGTGATAGTGACCTGACGTATGCTTTCTCGAAATAATCTTCTGGAAGTAATCGCTGTGGCTCTTTAAATGTTTCATCAAGATATTCGATGATTGCAAGAGATTCGGTAATCACGTTGCCATTATCAAGCAATAAAGATGGAACATATTGTTGTGGATTAATCTTTTTATAGTCTGAATTTGAATAGTTCTCTCCCTTTAGGAGGTTGATATACTCATATTCGCATTCGATTTCTTTAATCTCGAGCGCGATTCTTACTCTGAAAGATGCCGATGAACGAAAATAAGTGTAAAGTTTCATATATTATTCTTATTATCCTGTAGTGTTTACTAGTTTAATTTACTCTTCTATCCCCTCCCCATTTATGGGGGAGGGTTAAATCAGAAGTCAGAAGTCAGAAGTCAGAAGTCAGAAGTCAGAAGTCAGATTTTTTACTACATGCTGGCAACTGACAACTGACGACTGGCTACTATTCAAGACCCCCATCCTTCGCCTTCCCCCATAAAGGGGGAAGGTTTTGTCTGATGCATAATATAGCGTCAATGAAGATAAAAATAAAAAATAATATAATATAATTATCCAATAGTTATTATTGCGGCTAATAAAACGCTTGCAAAAAGAAGTCCGTCAACCCTATCGAGAATTCCTCCATGACCAGGTATTATGTTGCCGCTGTCTTTTACACCAAAATATCTTTTTACCCATGATTCAAAGAAATCTCCCATTTGAGAAACGACAGCAAGTAAAACTGATGCAAGGGCAACTTGCCATGCGGATATTTGAAAATCAGAGAGTTTAAGCACAAATAACGCGCCAATTACAGCGAGAATTGATCCGCCTATCAATCCAGCCCATGTTTTCTTTGGGCTAATTTTTGGAGCAATTTTTGGCCCTCCAATAATTCTACCCGCAAAATAGGCACCAATGTCAGTTGCCCAAACTACGGCCATTAAATAGAAAGTAAGCATCATTCCAGTTTTATCATCGCCATAGTTTCTTATGAAAAGTAATGATATGCAGGGTAGGGTGACATATAAAATTCCTAAAAATCCCCACCTGAGAGGATTTCCAGTCGAGCGCATAAAGATTATAAAGAACCATATCGCCGTTAGAACTAATGCAACAATCATTGCTTCTAGAAAAAATGCTTCGTGATAATGGGCAATTGCAGTTGCGGTAAGTAAAAGACAGGTTGATGAAAACGCCGCATAGACCCTCTTTGAAACGGCTGGCTTCGACCACAGCCTAACCCATTCCCACCCCATTAGGAGCATTGCAAGAGTGATTAACACTGAATAACCATATCCACCCGAATAAATAAGATAAAGCACAAGTGGAGCAAGAATAACGGCAGAAGCAATTCTCTTTAAAAGCTCGGTTCCGTGAAATAGAGTTGAGATTTTTCCAGTAACAGATTGCATTTATTTACTTTTTACTTCCCCTTTACTTCCCTTAAGGTATGTCCGCCTTTTTTGACTTTTGTTTGAAGATAAAAGTCGTTTACTCCATTTGCGGAAATTACTAATGGAACTCTCTCTGCAACCTTTATTCCCATAGATTCAATATCTTTAACCTTGTTCGGGTTATTAGTTAGCAGCCTGATTTTCTTGACATTAAATAAGTTGAGTATTCGAACTGCGATTTCAAACTCGCGTTCATCGCTTCCAAATCCTATCATTTCATTGGCTTCCATAGTGTCTGCACCAAGATCTTGCAGACGATAAGCTCTCAGTTTGTTGACGATTCCAATGCCTCTTCCTTCTTGATTGACGTATACTAAAATGCCGTTGCCACTATCAGATATTGCTTTGATTGATTCTTTGAGTTGATCACCGCAATCACACCTTAGACTTCCCAAAACATCTCCAGTTAAGCAAGATGAGTGAACTCTTACCAAAGGGGTTTCAGATGATGACTCTGGATTTCCATAAACAATTGCCATATGTTCATATCCACCGTTTTGTGGGCGAATCATAACCACTCTGGCTTCTCCAGAATTGCCTAATTTAACCATTGCATCGGTCGTAATTGCGATGTCATGAGGAAGATTTGATCCATATTCTTCAATATCTTTACCGCTGACAGTTAGTATTGAATTATCATAAGCCCATTTTTCAAACTTCTTTTGTGACTTGATTTTTAGCTGGGCAACAAACACAGCGGGAAGCAGCTCTGCAAGTTTGGCAAGTTTAGTTAGCGGATTAAGTTTTTTGTTTATCAATATGAAATCGAAATTTTTAAATAAAACCTTTTTGTCTTCAAGATCATCAAGTGGGTTAAATAAAGGATTTGCCTGAATCTTATGCCATTTTACTTTGCTTTTAAGTTCAACCTTGAGCAGATTTTCCTCTTTTGCATCCTTTGTGGTGACTGCGCCTGCGCCAATCTTGCTTGCTCTTACAGATGTGATAAGCAAAAAAGGTTCTTTTTTGCTAAGAGATTCGAGAAGTTCAATTCGTTCTTTGCTAAAAAATTCGGCAGACATTACAAGATAAAAATCACCCTTAATGCTCACTGCAACTGGTCTTGCTTTTCTTAGTTCAGTGAAGGCTCTATCTACTTCAACTATTTTTGAGTTAAGCAGAGATTTTTTTGAATTTGACATGCAGGCCACCAATCGTATCTTTATATGCAGTTCACAATAGGCTAGATGATACAACAACTTTATGACAATTTCAATTTTATTGAAGAATATCCCTCCTTACGTTCAACGTGCAATATCTGATGTGATAGAAGATTCTAATCAACAGCAAGATGTTGTTCTGACTTTAGAGGGGGATAATGCAGACTTTGTTATTGATGGCGATAAATTAAAATATCCATTATCTTTGAGCGATATAGTTTCGCTTACTCTATCACATGCAAGTATTGTGAAGATTGATAAGGCTGGAGAATTTAGATTAGATAAAAATCAGCGCATATTAAGGAATAGGGAGAGTGAAGAGCTTAGGCTTACTGAGAAAGAATGTGATTTGTTGATATATCTACACAGCTCAGTTAATGGCTCTCTTAAGGATGATATCCTAAATTCTGTTTGGGGTTATGATAGTGAGAAGATGGATACGGCGACGCTCGAAACTCATGTGTATAGATTAAGGAAGAAAATTGAGGAGTTTAGCAATGATGCTATAACTATTCGAGTTGAATCTGGCAGTTATAAATTATGTTTTGGAGAATAACTAAGTGCGCTCACATCTAGCCATTTTACTTTTGTTTGTTTTGCTTGTTATTGCTGATAAGGCAAAGGCTTTAGAGCTGGTTACATCAAGCGGCGATTGGGATGTATTGCAGAAAGAAGTAAGAGACAAGAAATCAGGCAGTTTGCAAAAGATTTGTTATGCAGTTTCAAAGCCTGTTGCTAGGGGTGCTCTAAAAAGCGAGGTTGATCCTTACGCAATGATTGCGACAAAAGATGGTAAAACATTAGAGATTAGTTTTAAAACAGGGGTAAAGTTTAAAGAAGGCTCTGAAGCAACTATGGTTATTGACGGCCAGTCGTTTAGAATGTTTACAGAGAATGACATGGCTTGGGCTTTTACTGAAGCGCAAGATAATAAGGCAATCAAAGAAATGTCAGCAGGCAAGGCACTGGCCATAAACGGCATAACCCAAAATGGCGGCCAGATTGAAGATGGATATTCCCTATCTCGCTTTTCAGCAGCCGTTCAAAACGTAAAAAGATTATGTGAGAAAAAGCAACTGCAACAACAAAAGCAGAAGAAGCAAAAATAAATAAGATTAAGCGAGACTACTACTTCATTTTTTGTTCGTTAAATTCAACGTGCTTACGAACTTTTGGATCGTATTTTCTGAAAGACAACTTGTTGGTCATCTTCTTAGGATTTTTCTTTTTAACATAGAAAAAGCCTGTTCCAGCGGAACTTACAAGTTTAATAAGTGCAATATTCTTTTTAGCCATTTTATAATAACCCCTTAAAATCAAGAACCACGCAAGATAAAGAATGCTTTTTATAAGTCAAGAGGGAAATCTATCCAATTGATAATATAATGCCGTTATCTTTAAACCATATCAGATATATCATTGCAGCAGAGATGGCTATTCCGTATGGAATTGGAGCTTTTGGCTCTAAAATTCGGGGCAAATTATATATTCCAAGCCTGCCAAATAGATAAGGTGCAAAGGGTCTAAAGACCAATATCAAAAAGCCAAGAACTCCACCCAATAAAGCGGTAATGATGAGGAATTCAACCGTAAACTCGAGGCCTGTCCACAGACCACATGCAGCAAGGAGTTTTACGTCTCCGCCGCCCATCCACCGAAGTGCAAAGATGATGAATCCACCTATAAACATTGCGGCAGCAATTATTATCGACCATAGCCAGTCATCATATACCGCGCTTATTTTATAATAATAGGCGAGGGGAAACATTGCTGCCACCAATAAAACTAGCCAATTCGGTATTAGGTATTTAGTAGAATCAAGGTAGATAACTAGAATAAAAAGCCAAGTCAGGCATGCGGCAATTATTAGGCTCATTGTTGCTTTTTGCGGAAAGAATCTAGAGATATAACTTCTGCGGTTTTTGATTCCCTTGCTTTGCCAGCAATGCCAGTTGTTTCTGATGATGATGAAAATAATGGGGTTTCTGCCATGCTATCTTCCATAGGCAATTGGAATTGCAAGCCAAACTTTATACTCGGATCGGCAAATGCTGTTAACGCCTCGAAAGGAACAACTAACTTTTGCTTGGTTTTATTAAAGCTGAGAACAACGCTAAAATAATCTTCTTCGACTTCAAGATCCCAAAACTGGTGTTGCAGAACGATTGTCATTTCATCGGGATATTTTTCCTTAAGAAAATCGGAAATTTCAACCCCTGGATAGTTAGTAGAGAATGAAACGTAGCAATGATGTTCTCCGGGTAGGCCGTAGTCTTGAATTAGACTCAAAACTTCTCTAACAACGCCCTTTAATGCGTCATCAATAAGTTTGCCATATCCAATAAGATCTTCTGTCATTAAACTATTTATATGGTCTGAAAGTGAAAAAGTTATTAATTAAGCAGTTAAAATAACATTTTTTTTGTTTAAAGGACAAAAAAAGCGATAAATTATGCCATTTCTTCAGCTTCTGCATCAGATGGAGCGGTCAAATCAACATCTTTATTGCCTCTGATTGCTTGCTCAATTTCTTTCGCAGCTTGAGGATTATCGCGCAGATATTGCTTGGCGTTTTCTCTGCCTTGTCCGATTCTGTTGTTATTGTAAGAATACCAAGAACCAGACTTTTCAACGATTCCCGCCTTTACGCCAATATCGATGATTTCACCCATTCTTGAAATGCCTTCTCCGTAGATAATATCGAAGTCAACGATTTTAAATGGCGGAGAAACCTTGTTTTTCACAACCTTCACGCGGGTTTGATTACCGATTGCTTCTTCTTTTTCTTTCACACTTCCGATTCTTCTAATATCTAGCCTGATTGATGCGTAGAATTTCAGTGCGTTTCCACCTGTTGTGGTTTCTGGATTGCCAAACATAACACCAATTTTAGAGCGAATCTGATTGATGAATATAACCATGCAATTTGTTCTTGAAATTGATGCGGTTAGCTTTCTAAGAGCTTGGCTCATAAGACGAGCTTGCAAACCCATATGAGAATCACCCATGTTGCCTTCTAGTTCAGCTTTCGGAACAAGTGCCGCAACGCTATCGATAACCAAAACTTCAATCGCGCCTGATCGAACTAGCGTATCTGCGATTTCAAGAGCTTGTTCGCCAGTATCTGGTTGAGATATAAGTAAATTATCGATATTGACGCCTAGTTTCTTTGCATAAACAGGATCCATAGCATGTTCGGCATCGATATAAGCGCATGAGCCATCTTTCTTTTGAGCTTCAGCAATCACATGCAGAGCAAGGGTTGTTTTACCAGAGCTTTCAGGGCCAAATATCTCGATAATGCGGCCTCTCGGAAGGCCACCAACGCCAAGTGCAAGATCAAGGCCTAAAGAACCTGTAGAGATAACATCAACATCAACATTTTCTTGTTGACCAAGTTTCATGATAGAGCCTTTGCCAAATGCTTTCTCAATCTGTGATAAAGCTGACTCTAAAGCCTTTTGTTTATCTGCCGATTTTTCCATATTATCCTAACCTTCCTGATATAAGCCTTGATTTAATTTCTATAGATTAAGCTATAAAGTCAGTTGTTATAAATTGCAAGGAGTAGCTTAATAAATTAATTGCGCAGAATGAATTTTTACTATCCCACTGGTAATTTCTTTTGCCGTAACCATATATAGGTGATATTATATAGAAAAGCCTATAACGAGCAGGGTTTATGGAAGAGTCAAAAATTCAGGCAGTGCCAGTTCTACCTTTAAGGGATATTGTGGTTTTCCCAGGCATGATTGTTCCCCTTTTTGTTGGGAGAGAAAAATCAGTTAAAGCGCTTGAAGAGGCAATAAGAGCCGAGAAGAAAATATTACTTGTGGCGCAGAAAAATGCATCTGTTGAAGAGCCAAAATCTGAAGATCTTTATAAGGTTGGAACTTTGGCTTCTGTGTTGCAACTGCTTAAGCTGCCTGACGGCACAGTTAAAGTATTAGTTGAGGGATCTTCCAGATGGGAGATTACTGCTTTTCATGAAGAAAGCGGCTTTATACACGCTGAGGCGGAGAGGCTTAAAGAATTTGAAAACTCAGAAGCTGATGCTAAAGCTCTAATGCGCTCTTTGGTTGGTCAATTTGAGCAATATGTTAAGTTAAATAAGAAAATTCCACCAGATATATTTGCTTCAATTCAGCAAATTAATGATGCTACTAAACTTGCAGATACCGTTATTTCGCATATCTCACTGAAGGTTCCAGATAAGCAGGAAGTTTTAGAGATGAAGTCAGCTTCAGAGAGATTAGAGCGCATATTCTCATTGTTAGAGGGCGAAATTGGGGTTCTCAATGCAGAAAAGAGAATCCGTAGTCGCGTTAAAAAGCAAATGGAGAAAACTCAGCGAGAATATTATCTTAATGAGCAGCTTAAGGCGATTCAGAAAGAGCTTGGTGAAGGTGAAGATGGCAAAGATGAACTATCTGAGATAGAAGAAAAAATAAGTAAAACAAAGTTTAGCGATGAAGCACGCGAAAAAGTTATGGCAGAGCTTAAGAAGCTCCGCAATATGAGTAGCATGTCTGCTGAAGCGTCGGTTATAAGAAATTACCTTGACTGGATGGTTTCTATTCCTTGGAAGAAATATTCCAAAGTGAAGGCCAACATTAAAAAAGCTCAACAAGTGCTGGATGAAGATCATTACGGGCTAGAAAAAGTTAAAGATAGAATTTTAGAATATCTTGCCGTTCAGGAAAGAACTAAGAAGCTAAAAGGTCCTATTTTATGCCTTGTTGGTCCACCGGGTGTTGGTAAAACTTCTCTTGCGCGTTCGATTGCGCGCTCTACTGGAAGGAATTTTGTCAAAATCTCCTTAGGCGGTGTGAGAGATGAAGCAGAAATTCGGGGTCATAGAAGAACATATATTGGTTCTATGCCCGGTAAAATCGTTCAGTCGATGAAGAAAGCTAAAAGCTCTAACCCAATGATGTTGCTAGATGAAATAGATAAAATGGGTTCTGATTTTAGAGGAGATCCATCTTCCGCATTACTAGAGGTTTTAGATCCTGAGCAAAACAAAATGTTTAACGATCATTACATTGAAGTTGATTACGATCTTTCAGATGTGATGTTTGTTGCAACCGCAAACTCTCTTTCAAACATGCCACGACCTCTTCTTGATAGGATGGAGGTGATTAGAATATCTGGCTACACTGAAGATGAGAAGGTGGAAATTGCAAAGCGTCATTTGATTCCAAAACAGATGGAAGATCATGGCCTTAAAGCAGATGAGTGGAATCTTTCAGAAGAAGCTCTAAGGGTTATAATCAGGCATTATACTCGTGAAGCTGGAGTAAGAAATCTTGAGCGCGAAATAGCGAATCTAACCCGTAAAGGAATTAAAGAAATTCTAATGGGCGATAAGAAAAAGATAAAACTTACTGCTAAGAATGTAGAGCAATATGCAGGTGTTCGTAAGTTCACCTTCGGGGAGATTGAAGATTCTGATATGATAGGAATGACTACAGGTCTTGCTTATACAGAATTTGGTGGAGATATTCTAATGATAGAATCAGTAACCACACCTGGTAAAGGTAAAACTACAATTACTGGAAAACTTGGTGATGTTATGCAAGAATCTGTTCAAGCGGCAATAAGTTATGTACGCTCGCGTTCAACTGTTTTTGGTATTAAGCCGACAGATTTTAGCGAGAAAGACATACATATTCACGTTCCAGAAGGTGCAACCCCTAAGGATGGCCCTTCAGCGGGCATAGCGATGTGCACTTCGATTGTATCGGTATTAACGGGAATTCCAGTTAAAAGAACAGTTGCAATGACGGGTGAAATAACCCTTCGCGGCAGAGTTCTTCCAATTGGTGGTTTGAAGGAAAAACTACTTGCCGCATTAAGGGGTGGCATAAAAACTGTTTTGATTCCAATAGATAATGTTAAAGACCTTGCGGAGATCCCTGAGAATGTAAAAAGTGGCCTAGAGATAATTCCTGTTAGCAACGTTGACGAAGTGTTAAAGGTTGCATTAACTGAAGCACCGCAGACCATTGAGTGGAACCCTCCGCCGAAAGTTGAAATTGCATCTGACGCTGATGAAGCAATAAACGTTTCTAGTGGAGTTATTAAGCATTAAGCTCTTTTAAAGAGCCCAAAGGGAGCATTATCTGGCAGAAATTCCCCTGATTGGAATGTTATCAAGAGCGATGGCGGTGAATGCTACACCGCTTAACCTTAGTATTTTTCCTGTGAATACTCCTCCTCCAACTTTGATGGTTTTACCAGTGGGAACGTTATTAAGCGGTAATCTTGCGGGGAAAGATCAAAAAGGAAATTACCTTTTTAAATCTGCAAAGGGTGAGTTTAGTTTTAAAACTGATCTGCCGCTTGCACCTGATGCTAATATTACTCTTAAAATAGAAGAACATGCGGGAAAACTTACATTCAAGTTATATGCAATTGAAGGTAAGCTGTTAGAGCCACCAAAATCTCTTGCGCAAGAGCAAACGCAGCAAGCTCAACAAATTCAACAACAAAAAATTTCAGGAGAAGAGCAAAAGCATTCATCTTCTGGCCAGCAGGAGTATAACCCTAAAAATCCAACAACACCCAACCAAAGTAATAAACTTCCTGCTTCTGGCATTCATATTGATACGCCTGATTATATTATTGATACCCATGACACTGAGATGGCCAACCAAAAAAAAGCTGAAGTTCAGATAACTTATTCACGCCCTTTAGGTGCTCAAATTATTAAGAACGATGGTGGTTTGCCAAGTCAGATAGAAACACTTCTTTCAGGAACATTGCCAGCAAAATCAGGAGAAGACCAAACATCAGAAACGCAGTCAAAAGTAAATTCTGTTACACAAGCTGAGAATGCAGTTAAGAAATTAAATGATGCCTCAAGAATTCAAAGTGTGGTTATTTCAACTGATGAAAATTTTAAAGCAAGTATAAGCAATGTTGCAGAACAAGTTTCAAAAAATCAGAATGTTAGTGAGAGTGTAAGGAGTGCAATAGTAAAGTTTTTATCTTCTAATATTTTGCAGCCTCAACTGGCAAGCCTTCCTGCAAAGATTATTGCAATGCCTGAAAACGTACAAAATACAGATAAAATTTTGCTGCGCGATAACTCTCTTCAAATACCTGCAAAAATTATTTCAGTAGCAAAAAATCCAGAAAATCCTGTGCAGAGCACTTTTATTGCATCAACTCCAATGGGTAATATTAAGTTTAGTGCAAGCGAAGTTGCTGGAATTAAAGATTTTATACCTGCAAAAGATATTGGAAAACAAATATCATTCGTGCTGGAAATATCGGCGTCAGATATAGGTGAAAAGGTTAATGAAGCTAAAGATCTAGGGGGAGGGAAGTCCTTTCAAGCAATCGAAGAGTTTCTTGCAAGTGATACAAGCTCTGCAAATATAATATCTGCCCAGAATGCGCTCAAGGAAGTATTGCCTAATTTTAATTCAAAACTCGCATCAGCGGGAATCTTCTTCCTTCTTCTTAATAAAAGCATGGGTAGTGCTTCTGCAAAAAAATATTTAGGAGAAGAAACGCTTAAATTAATTAATGCAGCAAGTGATGATAAAGAATTGATAGGCCGAATTCTAGCAGAGTTATCGCAAGCGGGCGCAACCCCAGTTCAAGATAGAAATGGTGGAAACTGGCAGTCTTGGATGATTCCAGTATTTGATCAGAATAAAATTGAACCAGTCAAAGTTTATGTGAAAGATTCTGATGATAACCAAGATGGAGAAGGTGGAGCGGTCAGCAAAAAAGGCGGCTCACGATTCATTTTTGAGTTATCTTTAAGTGAGTTAGGAGAAATGCAATTTGATGGATATTTCAAGAAGCAAGGTGTGTTATCCAAGCAATTTGATCTTGTTGTTAGGTGTTCGAATCATTTACCAGATGACATCAAAAATAGTATCATAACGCTATTTCAAAATGGCTCTGAGTTAACAGGCGTTTCAGGTATGTTAACTTTCCAAAACTGGGGCGAAAACCAAACCCTATTCCTAGAAAGAAACGACGAAAACCCAAAAGATAACGGCTCTTTATTTGCTTAGGTCTTGAGAATGTCGGCATTTATTAATGCGTTTTCTGATAATTTGTCATAATAGTTTAATATTGTTAATATATAAGATGTAAGTGTATTCATATATTAACCATGATTGATGTAACTAATGACAGCCGAAATAGATACTTTAATAGCGCAGTTTGAAGATCAATTCGCAAGAGAAAACACTGATGAATTGATAGTAACCTTGAATTTAATCGGTAAGGATCGTATATCTCTGCTTCTTGCCGATGAATATACCCCTTATATTAGATATGCTTGTAATAGATTTGATATTTCTGTTGTAAGAATTCTGGTTGAGTTAACAAAAGAAAAATCTTTTTTTCAAGATATGCTCACTGAAGGTTTTAACGCTGCTTTAGAGAGTGGGCGTCTTGATATTGTAGGGTATTTGGCTGAGGAAGCTTTAGAGCGAGGTTGTTTAAGTGATATTCTGAAAGTTAATGTTTGTCATGGTTTTAGGTATGTTTGCAAAAAGGGCGATTTGAGATCTATCGAGTATATTGCCGAGATTGCAGAAAGGCAAAATTGCTTGAGTGATATGCTTGAAGCTCATAATTTCTATGGCTTCAGCTGGGCTTGCATTTATGGCTATGTTGGAATCGCAAAATATCTGGTTGAGGCAGCAAAAGAACAAGGCTGCTTAAACAGAATGCTAGAAGCTGATGTGGATAATGGTTTTGCGCAGGCTTGCGAGCATAATAATATTGAAATCGTAAAATATCTGGTTGAGGTAGCAAAAAAACAAGGCTGCTTTGATAAAATGTTAGCTAATTGCCCTAACGCCTTATCTGAAATAACCATTGCAAATCGTAATTTCACCGATGTTTACAAAGACATTAGCCGCAGGGTTTTATTACCCAATGCGTTGCTAGAAGCGGGATATGAAGGTGCAAGTGATGAGCAAAAAAGGAGGATATTAAATTCATTCGAAATAGAGCAATTCGACAAGCAGGAAAAGCAGTTAGTTCTTGCCGCAATTGATGCAGAAGTAGATGGTAAAAAGCCAACTGAAGCTGAAAGAATTATCAGGGCTTGTGATTTTATAACTAGTTGGCACGCACAACAAATGCCAGATGCAATCGCAGATGTTAAGTCAAGCGGTGTTTGGCATCCTCTATTTAATGGTCATTATGGTAATGAAGAAAAGCACATCATTGCCCTAACCTCATTTGATGATTTGAGAAGTGAAAGCAGCCATCTTAACCACTGCGTGGGAACCAGCAGCAATTATGCACAAAAGTGCCTAGATGGAGTAGTAGGCGGCATATCAACCCACATTCTTTCAATTAGAGATAGTAGTGGCATTCCAAACTCAACCATTGAGGTAACATGGGATGGCAGCAAGCTCACAACAATTCAGCATAAAGGAAAGTATGATGGAACTCCAAGTATTGAAGATAAAAATCTATACGCTGAGTTTATTGAAGCGATAGAAAAAGATCCAAGCCATATAAATCAACAATTTGGCGAAACAGACGAATCTAGAAAGTCAAGACAGGAGCACCGAATCATTCAAGCCATCGGTTTTCACCCAACCGCAGAAAAACTACATCAGGCAATTGCCCACCTTGCCACTCGCGTTAAGAGTCAATTACCAAACAGACAGCAGATTCAATTGGGTAGGAATACAATTAACATCAATAATTATCTCAACGTATTGGGTCAAGTTCTTAGCTTGCCAGCACACCCACAGGCTTTATCAGGCGTGAATATTAACTCGATGAATGTTGATGACATTTTGCTCGAAGCAGTCGAGAATCATAATGCACAAACCAACCCCACTTCAAAAAGTGCGGTTTATTTAGGCAAACAAACCCTGCAGCGATTAAACTCAGAACAAGGGCTACTAAAAATCACTGGAAAACCTCAATCAATTAGCTATAACTACCCTTCACAAACATAAAACATCGGTTCTGGTTGTTTCGACAATATCGGTGGCTTCTTTGATAAGTTCTTCGCTAACTCCGAGTTCGCGCATTGAGTTTGTAAGATGCATTACAACCAGATCAAAGTGTTTATTATTTAGGCCGTTTTTAACCGAGTTTTGATGAGAAGCTCTAAGGTTCTTGCCTGTATAATGGTTGTTTCCGCCGAAAGCTAGGGTAACAAAGGCTTTTTGGCTGTTTCTAAGCCTATCAACATCAATATTTTCAAAAAACGGACTTAGTTCTGGATCGTCAAGGATTTTATCGTATAGCTTAATTACGGTTTGTGAGATTGCTGTTTCTCCGCCAATTCTTTCGTATAGGGATTTATTGCTCATTTTTTATTCTTTTATTTTTCTATAAAATGTTGATTTTGCAATGCCTAGTGATTCAGAAGTTCGAGTTATATTATCATCAAAATATTCTAATGCACGTTGCATAACTTCATTTTCAATCTCTCGCATGGTTTTCATTTCTCCACTGGGGTGCATAATATCAATTCGTAGATTGCTGTTATAGTAAAACTCCTTGCTATCTGGCGTTTTTTCATGCCAATCATGAATTTTTTCGACTTCACCTTTTGTGATAATATCGTTATCACATATGACTAAGAGTCTGTGGATTAAATTCTCAAGTTCTCTCACATTTCCAGCCCAGAAATATGACTCAAGATATTCCTTTGCATCTGCACCAAGCTCCTTTGGGGGCAATAAATCGACTATGGCTAAGCGGTTGATAAAGTATTCCGCAAGGGGAATTATATCATTCATGCGCTCTCTGAGTGGCGGCACAACTATTGGCAGAACGTTTAGTCGAAAAAATAGATCTTCTCTGAATCTGCCAGCTCTGACATCTGAACGTAAATCGCGGTTAGTTGCAGATATTATTCTTACATTAATTTTGACGGGTCTTCCCGCACCGACGGGTTCGACTTCCTTTTGCTGCAATACACGCAGTAGCTTAACTTGAGCATCAAGCGGGAGTTCCCCAACTTCATCCAAAAATATGGTTCCGCCTTCTGCCTCACGAAATTTTCCTAGCGAGCGAGTTAATGCACCTGTGAACGAGCCTTTTTCGTGGCCGAACAAAGTGCTCTCAATAAGATTGGCAGGAATTGCACCGCAGTTAATCGCCACAAATGGTGCGCCAACCCTTCTTGATTCGCCGTGAATTGCACGTGCGAATAGCTCTTTACCAACTCCAGTTTCTCCAGTGATGAGCACTGGAACATCTGATGCTGCTGCTTTTCTGCCATATGAAACAGCGGGCTTCAGGCCAGCATTATGACCTATCAAGTCGGTGAAGAGTAGTGCTCCCTCTTTGTCACGTTTTAGGCGAGCAAGCTCTCTCGATAAGGTATACATCTTGATGGCGTTTCGTAGCGTAACCTCAAGAATATTAGGATCTGCTGGTTTAACAATGAAATCGGCTGCGCCATATCTGATAGATTTTACCGCGTCTTTTGTATCGTCACTGCCCGTTAACATTATGACTGGAAGGTCTGGCCTAGTCTTTTTTATGGCCTTTAACGTGTCAATTCCGTCAAGATCTGGCATGAATATGTCAAGCAAAACTGCGCTTATATCGTCAATATCACTTGATTCTATGATATTTATAGCTTCTCGACCTCCCTTAGCGGTGGATGGGGTGTAACCCAGCTTTTTGGTGATTGCGCTAATGACTTCGCGTTGAAGTTTATCATCGTCAACAATTAAAACTTTATCAGACATATTTTGCGAATTTTCTCAAAATAGAACGTATTAAAATGAGAATATACCATTATTTTTTCTCATAATCAAACGAAATTTTCATCTAAAAAATGCGTAAAATTAATTAAACAGCTGATTTATAACATTAAAATAATTTGGCACGATTACTGCAAATATTTATCTAAAATTAAACTCAAAATTCAAAGGTAAATATATGGTAGTTGTAAATGAATATGCAGACACTGAGCTGTTAAAGGTTTTAAAGTCATTTCGCATAAAACCAGACTCAACCAGATGTATTCATTTTCAATTAGCAGAAAAAATTAAAGATAAACAAAAGATAAAGAATATATCAGATGTTATTATCTCGCTTTCAACGGCATATATTCTTGATGATGGAATCAACATATATATATGTGAAGATGGAGATATTTTTCTTCTCGCACATTCCATCCCTACCAAAGATGCAAAAGCTCTAATAGTTGCGGCTGCAAACCAAAGCGGTTCTGAAGAAGTTGCACTTTCTTCTAGATTATATGAAATGATGAACGATCAGTTAGCAAAGCTGATCGGAATATTAGAGTTTAAACTGCTTAAAAAACGTGAAGCACAAGAAGCGATTGAAAAGCAAAGGCAGATTGAAAGCGCGCAGCAAAGAAGAAATGATATTCTAAACGGCTTTAGCATTGGTAGTTCTAAGGCCGTTGACATTTCAAACCAGAGAAAATCAAGAGCAAAACCATCACTAATGATTATAGAGGATGATCCATTCTCGCAAAGACTGGTTAGCAATGTTCTAGCAAAAGATTATCAGCTCACAGCACTAGAAAATGCAGAGATTGCAATCGCAACATATATCGCAATTGCCCCTGATATTCTCTTTCTTGATATTAATCTTCCAGACGTAACTGGTCATGAATTACTAGAGAAAATCACGCAAATTGATCCCGAAGCATTCATAGTAATGTTAAGCGGAAACAGTGACATAGATAACGTTAGGCAGGCCATGTCTAAAGGTGCAAAGGGCTTTATAGCAAAGCCTTTCACCCGCGAAAAACTCTATCAATACATCAATAGTTGCCCAACCATTAAGCAGTTAATCCATAACGCATAGGAGCTTGTTTATGAGAGTCTACAACAATAATTCTCAGTTATATATTAAGAATCTTGCAACATCGATATGTAAAGATCCAGCAAGCCTCGAAAACTGGAGATGCCTTCATATCAAAGCAAAAGATGATTCAACTTACGAATCTAGCGAGATTGAAATCAATAAACTAAAGGCAATTCATAAAAACATAGAGTGCGATATTGTTCACTGCTCAGACAATGATATTTTCCTGATAAGCAGAGAATTATTTGCCGAGCAACTATGTGATCTAGCTTATGAGCTTATGGATGTTGACTCAAGAGTTGGTGAATCAGGCAAAGGTAATGCGATTCCTAATGATATACACATATATGATCTATTTCGAGATTGGAGGGTAATCAGAGCACTTCTTTTTGAGAAAACTGGAGAAGTTCCGCAAATTCCAGCGATAGAAAGTGATAGTAACTCGGCAGAGGATATAGACTGTAATGCATATGATTTTAGTGCATTTGAAGATGTTTTTAAAGAAGCCCGAAAGCTAAGAGTTGCTCGAGATCCAGCCCATGTAATGATTGTGGAGGATGACCCACTTACTAAAAGAATCGTATCAAATTGTTTTAAGGAAAACTACGCAATCATTTCTGCTGCGAATGCCGAAGAAGCTGTATCAAATTATCTCTTATATGCACCAGATATAGTATTCCTTGATATAGGGCTTCCAGATGTAAGTGGGTTTCAAGTGTTGCAACAGATAATCAAGATTGATCCTGACGCATATATCGTAATGTTTAGCTCAAACAGTTATCTCGATAACATTACTAATGCTCTGAATTGTGGTGCATCTGGATTTGTAGCTAAGCCATTTAGAAAAGAAAAAATGCAGCATTATATTGAAGACAGTGCACTCCACCATCGCAAAAAAGGATGATGTATCATGAATGAAACAGTCAAAATCAAAAAGCTATTTATCATAGCAGTCAGCCTTACAGTCATGATACTTGCTGCAAATTATATTTTGCTATCAAGGTTTATGAATTCTCAAGACCATGCAGCCAACATGGTTAATGTTAGCGGAAAACAGAGAATGTATTTACAAAAAACAGCTCTCTTATCAGAGCAGTTGGTTAATGCAAAAGATGCTGAATCTCGAAGTAATATCAAGCAAAAACTTAATGTAAATATCCAGCAAATGTTAGCAGCGCATGAGGAGTTAATTAATCCTGATTCACATATAGGAAATGTAACCAACTCGAATAAGGATATATTAAATATATATTTTAAAGAGCCGCATTACGTAGATAGAAATATAAGATTACTGCACGAGCATGTTCATATGCTTTTGAAACTGAATGAGAAAGAGTTAAGTGGATCAAACTTAAGCTATTTATTTATCAAAGACAGTGCAAATGGAAAATTACTAAACTCCCTAGATTACATCGTTAAAGAATATGAAAGTGTAAATGAATCAGAGCTTAGAATGCTCAATATTTTATCAATAGCACTTTTTATTGGTGCAATAGCTGTTGTTTCTGGAATGTGGTGGTTTGTTTTTAGACCAATGATAGAAAATGTCAGAAAAACCATGCAATTAATGCGCTTGCAACAAAAGGTTGCAGTGGCGGCAAATGAAGCGGATTCGATAAAAGATAGCCTTCAGGTAGCAATTGATGGGGTGTGCGATTATATGAAATGGGATGTGGGTCACGTTTATATATATTCAGAAGATAATTCAAGACTCATCAGCATGGATGTCTGGAAGGTTAGTGACGAAAAGAAATATGCTGAATTCATGGCTGTATCTGATGCAATGACATTTGCACAGGGCGAAGGCTTCATCGGAGAGGTATATAGCGATGCAACCCCTATGTGGATATTAGATGTTTCAATGTCGTCGGTATATTCGAGAAAAGAGATAGCTAAACAATCTGGGCTAAGTGCGGCTTTTGCCTTTCCAATCTTTATAGGCAGAAAAGCGGTGGCGATAATGGAGTTTTACTCTCCTGAGTCTCATATTCCAGATGAGACCATCCTTCACATAATGGGAAATATAGGCAAACAGTTAGGTCAAAGTATAGAAAGAGCCGAATTTGAGAAAAAAGCTAAATTACTTCAAACCGTAATTAGTAGCGCAAACGATGGAATTATCATCAGCAAAGCAAATGGAAACGATATAAATAATCTTGAGATTATCTATGCAAATGATGCGTTTGCAAAAATAACTGGCTATGAATCAAGCGAAGTTATTGGTGTCAGCCCTAAAATGCTGCAAAATGCGGAAAATGCAGACTTAAAAACTCTTGCAAGAATTAGTATGTCACTCAAAAAAGGAATTCCTTTTAAAGGCGAACTTCCAAGTCGAAGTAAAGATGGCGCAGATTATTGGGTTGATGTGAGCATTGTTCCAGTTAAAAATGATGATGGAAGAATCACTCACTTTGCAGCGATACAGCGAGATATAACGGAAAGAAAGCAATCTGAGCAAGAACTTAGAGAAACGATGAAGCAGCTAAGAAGGGCTAATTTAAAGGCAGAAGCAGCGGCAAGAGATTTACAGGAAAGTTTAAGAAAAGCAGAAGAGGCAAACAAAGCAAAAAGTGATTTTCTTGCTAATATGAGTCATGAACTCAGAACTCCTATGAACGGCGTTTTGGGAATGGCTCACTTGCTATCAGATACTAATCTCAGCAACGACCAAAAGCAACTTGTTACAACAATAAATGGCTCGGCTGAACATTTGCTCATGCTTCTTAATGATATTCTTGATTTCTCAAAAATCGAAGCTGGAGCTTTAATTTTAGAACGAATTCCCTTCAGTTTTATAGATGTTCTTCACCACACAACAAATCTTCTTCGTGCTCAGAGTGATAAAAAAGGTGTTGATTTAATTCTTGAATATGAGCCAGACATTCCATCATTCATTTGGGGAGATTCTGGGCGTATCAGTCAAATTATTACCAATCTTCTCGGCAATGCAATTAAGTTTACAGATAGAGGATATGTCAGATTATCTGCATGTGTTGAAGATTGCATAAAAGGTAAAATGCTGCATGTGAGCGTTGAAGATACTGGTATGGGTATTCCTGCAAGCAAGATAAAAGAGATATTCGAAAAGTTTACACAGGCAGATACATCAGTTACCAGAAAATATGGCGGAACGGGTCTAGGCCTAGCCATTACAAAACAGCTAGTCAATCTAATGGGTGGAAATATAGGCGTGGAAAGTGCCGAAGGTAAGGGTTCGACATTCTGGTTTAATATTCCACTTCAAGTTGCAGATGCAAGCTCTGTTGAAGAGCATCTAGATAGACCAGAGCTATTAGATAAAAACCTCTTTAATTATACTAGAATACCTATAGCAGAAGCTAAAGTATTGCTAGTTGAAGACTATAGAGTTAATCAGATATTTGCAGAAAAACTGCTAACCAAGTTTGGCTTTAGAAATATAGATCTTGCTGAAAATGGCGTTGAAGCTATTCAGAAATATCGCAGTAAAAACTATGATATAATTTTCATGGATTGCCAAATGCCAGAGCTTGATGGCTATGAAGCAACCACTAAAATCAGGATGATAGAAGAGGGAACACCAATCCACACAACGATTATTGCAATGACAGCAAATGCAATGGTGGGAGACCGCGAAAAATGCCTTAAATGCGGAATGGATGATTACCTAAGCAAACCTTTACGCTCTGAACACGTCAGAAAAGTGCTAGAGCAACACTTTTTGTTAAGCGATGAAAACGATTTTATCGCCTCAATAACAACGCCGCAAATATCGGAAAAAGAACTAGTAAAAAAGGATGAAGAGCCAGCAGTCGATATTTCACAGTTAAGAATGTTTACAGATGGCGATGCTGAAGAAGAAAAGGCTCTTGCAGAGATATTTATGCAGCAAGCAGATGAAATGATTAAAATTCTTGAAAGCAGCACCACAATGAATCAAGCTGAAACGTGGAAATCAGCGGCTCATAGGTTTAAAGGCTCATCTGGTAATTTGGGGGCAATGCGACTTTATAATATCTGTAAAAAAGCAGAGGCGAACTATACAGACGGCGAGATTGCAAAAGTTGATATGTTAAGTGCGATAAAGCAAGAGGTTCGTAATGTTAACAGCTTTTTGCAGAATTTGCATTAGCTCGGGTTTCAGGTGTCGGGTGTTAGGTGTCGGGGATAAATCTTAAAAGTGCTCCTCCTTTATGGGGGAGCGGAAGAGCTAAGATTGCGAAGCAATCAAAAGCGATTCTGTGGGGGTTTTCGCATTCTTTCCGAAACAACTGAAGAAGATGTTTAGAAACATGTAAAGTGTTTCCAAATTAGATTTGCATTTTGGAAGTGCCATATTTAACGCAGAGTCATTGCGCGGAGGATGAAATCCTACAAAGCAATCCAGAAAAAGACATTGTTCCTAGATTGCTTCGCTCCGCTCGCAATGACAGCAATTATAGTATTTTCTATTTATTTCCGCATCAGCAACTTTGTTTTTAAGTGCAAATAAAACCTTCCCCCTTTATGGCTTACTCCCCTACATTATGAGAGGAGTTGAGATGTATTTGTGGAAGAGCTTGC
>CAZAGG010000006.1:0-186 GCA_964484565.1 uncultured Rickettsiales bacterium
AACGCTTGCCCCCTCTGTCTTACCGCGGCTGCTGGCACAGAGTTAGCCGGGGCTTATTCTGCAGGTACCGTCATTATCTTCCCTGCCAAAAGAACTTTACAACCCGAAGGCCTTCATCATTCACGCGGCGTCGCTGGATCAGGCTTTCGCCCATTGTCCAATATTCCCCACTGCTGCCTCCCGTAG